>NZ_CP166996.1:1224000-1836000 GCF_048318575.1 Pseudoalteromonas sp. RW-H-Ap-1 | reverse complement strand
GTTATTATCGCCAGTGGGTGATTATTTTTCAGGTGGCGCAACTGCGCTACGTGTTTTACTTGAAGAAGATGGTATGCGCTGTGCACCGCACATGGGCATGATCAAAAGTGGTGGTAACTATGCCAGCGCGCTTGGCCCAATTTCAGCAGCACGCACTAAATATAAAGCCGACCAAATTCTATTTTGCCCAGGCGGCGATGTACAAGAAACCGGCGCGGCAAACTTTATTTTAATTGATGGCAACGAAATAATTACTAAAGCACTCGACAGCACATTTTTACACGGTGTAACCCGTAATAGCATTTTAACCATTGCTAAAGATTTAGGTATGACGGTTAGCGAGCGCAACTTTACTGTCACTGAGCTTTTAGAGCGCGCAGCAAAACCAGGCACTGAGGCAGCACTTTCAGGCACTGCGGCAGTATTAACCCCAGTAGGTACGTTTATCCATAACGATAAAGAATACAAAGTAGGTAACGGTGAACCAGGGCCAACAACGGCACGCTTACGTCAAGCATTGAATGACATTCAATGGGGTAAGAGTGAAGATAAACACGGTTGGTTAACTAAAATCTAATCGGGTTCTAATCTATTTAAAAGCCACACTATTTAGTGTGGCTTTTTGGTTTAAGCTACAGCTTAAAACTTCATTTCAATTTTGCCGTATACATAACGGCCATTAAAACCAAATGGTGAAAAGCCCGAGTACGAGAACAAGCGAGAGAAAGTGGTTACATCGCTCACCAGCTCTCGAGTTGGATCTGGGTATACATCAAATACATTATTAGCGCCTAAGCTCAGAGTAAGGTTATTATTAAGTGCATACGCCACATCTAAATCGGTGATCCATTTAGGTTCTAACACTTCGTTACGCTCTGGGTTTTCAGACGGGTCTTGTGTTTCACCATAACGAGTACTACGAAGTGTGGTGCGCCATTCGTTAAGTGTCCATGTTGCGCTAAGGTTGTATTTATTGCGCGGTGTGCTCACTTCAAAACGACGTAGCTCGTTACCCGAGAACAAATTATCTTGCTCAACCCCAACACTTTGTAATTGTGCTGGTGGGTCAATAATGTCGGTGACTTGGTTTTTACCGTAGTTGTAACCTAAATTAAGCGCTACATCACCGTAATTGTCGGTGATTAAATTATAAGAAGCGACGACGTCAACGCCACGGGTTTTGCTATCGATCGCGTTTAAGAAAAATCGCCCTTGGTTAGCGCCGGTGCCCTCAAGTAAGCTTGCAACGCCTGCGCCCGATAAGTTATTTGATAACACAATACGGTCATCAATTAATATTTGGTAGTAATCAACAGATAAGCTGAAGTTGAAGTCGGTTGACCACGTAAAGCCTACACCGTAGTTAGTAGCTTCTTCTGCATCTAAACCTGGTGAACCCAATGCAACGGCCACATCACTGCTTGGCGCAAAGGTACCTGTTTGTGTTGGTTCGCCATCTACAAATACAGTCGCTACCGAGGTAAAGTATTGCTGTTGTAAAGAGGGCGCTCTAAACCCAGTTGATACAGAGCCACGCAGTGCTAAGTCTTCTGTTAGTGTATAGCGAGTGGCAATTTTACCATTAAGCGTGTCGCCAAAATCAGAATAGTCTTCGTAACGGGCGGCTACGGCAACATTCCAGTTATCTGTAATAAAGGCTTCTAAGTCAACGTAAAGGCTGACATTGTGGCGGCTGTTATCACCCGCAGATTCAGGTGTGAACCCCGGGAACACTTGTGAACCTGCAGAGCCGAATGGGCCATTAACCGGATCGGTCACGGCACCACCTGGGCCAAAATTACCACGCGCATAAGAGGCTTCTTCACCTGCTTGAATTTCATACCCTTCGCGGCGATACTCAGCGCCCACTGCCACGTTAATTCCGCTGGCTAAAAAGTCAGCATCAATCTCACGGCTAAAATCAAGATTAATAGTCAGCTGATCGTAAGTTAGCGTGCCGGCATCAAAACTGGTTTGGCTACTTGGCCCATATGAAGTGTTTAAACTATTAATAACACCAAAGTTAAAGGCATCTTGGCCATATACAGCAGAAGCATCGTAGTTCCATTCATTAGCAAAGCCTTTCACTCCTAAAGCCAATGAAAAGTCATCAATGTCTGAGGTGATCACCGGCAAAAAGCCATCAGGGTATATTTCTGTAACGTTACGGCTGTCTTGGGCGCGACGATAAAAACCACCGCCTTCGCCTTCACGCTTGCTGTAAGAGCCAAACGAGTAGAGCTCAGCATCGTTAGTTAGCTGATAACCTGCGTTGTAAAACAGCGCAAAGTCTTCAACAGTGCCGTTACCAAAGTTATGGTTGTAACGATCCCATGTGAATTCGCGTGGGTCGAGAGAGCCATCAGGTAAACGAGCGTAGTTTTCGCGTTGGTCGTAATCAGAGCGGTTGGTAGAGCTGCGATCGCGATATTCACTAGAAATACTCAAAAAGCCGTTATCGCCTAATTCAAACCCCATATTACCTTGCAGAGTTAAGGTTTGGCCGTCGGTAAGCGAGCGGTCGCTGCCCTCAGTAAAAGCTAAATCACCATTGGCGTCCTCAGAGACCGATTGTAACTGCGCGACACCGTCCATATCGGTAATGTTTGCACCATATACGACACCTAAACTACCACCACTGCTATTGCTTTTAAGGACGATATTAATTACTCCGGCAATAGCGTCTGAGCCATATTGAGCTGCGGCACCATCGCGTAATACTTCAATACGTTCAATCGCGTTTGCAGGTATGGCGTTTAAATCAACCGATGACGAGCCTCGACCCGTTGAGCCGTTTAAATTAAGTAGCGCGTTACTGTGGCGACGTTTACCATTTACGAGTACTAGGGTGTGATCAGGGGCTAAGCCACGCAGTTGAGCGGGGCGCACATGGTCGCTGCCATCGGTGATTGATGGTTGAGGGAAATTAAAACTTGGTAATAACGTACTTAATAATGCATTGGTTTCTGTTTGCCCTGAACTTTTTAAGGCATCATTACTAATAATATCAATAGGCACAGGGCTATCTTCAACTGTGCGGCCTAGTCGGCGAGAGCCAATTACACTAATTTGTTCAATGTTTTCTTGGATTTGTGTTTCTTGCTCAGCAGCATTTACCGTCCATGAGCCTACAAGTGCAGCGGCTATACTTAATGTGATGGTTTTCTTTGCTGTAAATAGCGGTGTAAGTTGCATAACTAATTTCCCTCATTCGATGCTCTTTAGGTGGTTTCAATATAGTGTTTGTTAGAATAATGAACTAATTGAAATTACTGTTGCCAAATTAGACCATTTCTACAATCGAGGTCAATTGAATTACATTCAATCTACAATTTATTTACAGTAAGTAAGGTGAGGTGTTTATAATACCGAAGCGTAAGTAGTCATTTACCATTTAATTTTGCCAATCAACATGTCTTTAAACATGACCCAATCACCCCATAAACTGTATAGCGGATGTTTAAATGTGGCGGGGCGGTTTTTTTCAAAAAAGAAATGCCCAATCCATGCAAAGCCATAACCAATCAGCGGTAATAACCATAATAATGCAAATTGTGATCTAAAAAGCGCGTAGCCGGCTAGTAACAACACTAAACTACTGCCAATAAAATGCAGTCTGCGACAAGTTTTATTCCGATGCTCTTTTAAATAGAAAGGGTAAAAGCGTTTAAAGCTAGAAAAGGATTTAGTTTCTGTCATTACTTAACCTGCGAGTGTTTAAAAATCGTTCTTTTATTTAAGCGCAATTTAGCGCAGGTTAACAGCGATAAATGACGTTTACCGCATCTCAATAGACAAAAGCAGAAAAAGTTAATAGGTTAGGATCACTATAGATAAAATAATGATAAAGCAATGCTTAAAAAGACACTGACCTGTGCGGTTATTATCGCACTTGCGGGCTGTTCACAACCTGCAGAAAACACCACTCAAAATAAAGTAAAAACAGCAATGAAAGCAGTAAATTCTTTAGATTACCCTGAAACTAAAAAAGGCACTGTGGTTGACACCTACTTTGGTGAAACCGTGGCTGATCCGTATCGCTGGTTAGAAGATGATATGAGTGATGAAACGGCTCAATGGGTTAAAACACAAAACAACCTAACCTTTTCGTATTTAGAGCAAATACCGTACAGAGATACACTCAAACAGCGCCTTGAAAAACTCATGAACTACGAAAAAATCAGCGCGCCGTTTACCGAAGGTGATTACACCTATTTTTATAAAAATGATGGCTTACAAAACCAGTACGTTTTATACCGTAGTAAAGACGGTGGTGAAGCTGAAGTGTTCTTAGATCCTAATACTTTTAGTGAAGATGGTACCACTTCAATGTCGGGTTTATCATTTTCAGATGATGGTTCATTATTAGCGTACCAAATATCAGAAGGCGGAAGTGATTGGCGTAAAATCATTGTTATAGACACTGAAACCAAAGAGCAGGTAGAGCAAGCACTGGTTGATGTTAAATTTAGTGGCGTTAGCTGGCTGGCAAATGACGGTTTTTACTATTCAAGCTACGATAAGCCAGAGGGCAGTGAGCTTTCTGCAAAAACTGATCAACATAAAGTGTATTACCATAAGTTAGGTCAAGATCAAGGCGAAGATACTTTAGTATTTGGCGATACAGCAGAACAAAAACACCGCTATGTGGGCGCTAAAGCAACCAAAGATGGTCGTTACCTGTTTATAAGTGCCAGCGTATCGACCTCTGGTAATAAGTTATTTGTTAAAGATTTAACCAAGCCAGATAGCGAATTTGTGACCGTAGTGGGTAATACCGACTCTGATACCAGCGTAATTGATAACGAAGGCAGCAAGCTATTTTTGGTCACAAATTTAAATGCACCAAATAAAAAAGTAGTGACGGTTGATGCAAGCAATCCACAGCCTGAAAATTGGCAAGATTTTATCCCAGAAACTGAAAACGTACTTAATGTAACGCTTGGCGGAAATACGTTTTTTGCCAACTACATGGTTGATGCTATTTCTAAAGTGAAACAGTACAACAAACAAGGCGAATTGATCCGCGAAATTAGCTTACCAGGTGTTGGTACAGCGAGTGGCTTTGGCGGTAAAAAAGAGCAAACTACGCTTTATTATTCATTTACTAACTATAAAACGCCAGGTACGACTTACAGCTTTGACGTGCAAAGCGGTGAGTCAAAAGTATACCGTAAATCGGGGATTGATTTTAATAGCGAGAACTATACCTCTGAGCAAGTATTTTATACCTCTAAAGATGGCACGAAAGTACCGATGATTATCACTTATAAAAGTGATATTAAATTAGATGGCAGCAACCCAACTATTTTATATGGCTATGGTGGCTTTAATATTAGCTTAACACCTCGTTTTAGCTCTACAACAGCGGCTTGGCTTGAGCAAGGCGGCGTATATGCAGTTGCTAATATTCGAGGTGGTGGTGAGTATGGTAAAGAGTGGCATAAAGCAGGTACACAATTGCAAAAGCAAAACGTATTTGACGACTTTATTGCAGCAGCTGAATACTTACAAGATAAAAAATATACCTCTAAAAAGCGCTTAGCACTGCGTGGTGGTTCAAACGGTGGCTTATTAGTGGGTGCTGTAATGACCCAGCGACCTGACTTGTTTCAAGTTGCGTTACCTGCGGTAGGTGTATTGGATATGCTTCGTTATCATACATTTACAGCCGGCGCTGGTTGGGCATACGATTACGGTACCAGCAACCAAAGTAAAGAAATGTTTGATTACTTAAAAGGTTACTCGCCAATTCATAACGTAAAAGCAGGGGTTGAATATCCGGCGACTATGATCACTACAGGCGATCATGATGACCGCGTTGTACCGTCGCATTCATTCAAATTTGCAGCTGAGCTTCAAGCGAATCAAGCGGGTACAAATCCTACACTTATTCGTATTGAAACCAATGCAGGCCATGGTGCAGGTACACCAACCAGTAAAATTATTGACCTTTATGCCGACATGTACGGTTTTACGCTTTACAACATGGGCATTAAATCACTGTAGTGTGATTTTATAAACTAACGAAAAGCCGAGTTACGTAAGTGACTCGGCTTTTTTATGTTGACTAACCTGAGTTCAGATTAGCTAACTTATTGTATAGGAGAGAACAACCGTTGATAGGTTTTATAAGCGTATTCATCGCTCATACCGCTTAAATAGTCACAGATAATACGCATGCCTTGATTATGTTTCTCAGCTTCAAGGTACAGTGTCTGCGTGGTTTCAGGTAATAAGCGCAGTGGATCGCTGGCAAACGCGGTAAATAATTCTATGAGTAGGTTTTGTCCTTTAAATTCTATTTGTTGCATTTGCGGGTCGCGTATCAAGCGCTGAAACACAAAGTGTTTGAGGATCTGTAGCACATTTTCGTATTGCTGATCTAATTTTGCGGTATGCCTTAAAATAGAGCATTCAAATTCATCGTTTTGGGTATCTAAATGAATATGAATAATAAAGGTATTTACTAGTTCGCCTATGGCGTCTTTTCGCTCATGCTCATGTTTTGAAAATAGTCGCTCAGAGAGTGATTCCAGCAACGTGTTTAACCAGTCATAGTTGAGTGCTTGTAAATGCGGCAATGCATGGGTTAGCCAATCGTCTAAACTGAGAACATCGGTAGCTATGGCATCTTCAAGATCGTGAACGGCATATGCAATGTCATCAGCCAGTTCCATAATGGCACTGTCGAGTGATTTATAACGGGTTTTAGCGCGATAAGCATCTGCCTGTTCTTGGCTAGATAATAACGCTTTATCACTAGCGCTAAGAGGCTCAATAATCCAATTAAATATCGCGGCATCGTCATTATAAATACCTTTGGCTGGTCGCCAGTCATCGGCTTTAATAAATGCACGCTGTTTATCTTCTTCTGGGATGCTATGCCAAAGGTTATCAATAAAACCTGGGTACTTAATAAACCCTAACAAGGTACGCCTTGTTAAGTTCATGCCGTAGCCGTTACTGTAAGGTTCTAGTTTTGCCACAATGCGCAGTGTTTGTGCGTTACCCTCAAAGCCACCATGATCACGCATCATATAGTTAAGTGCAATTTCGCCACCATGCCCAAACGGTGGATGGCCTATATCGTGCGCTAAACATAAGGTTTCGAGCAATCCAGTAGATGGAAAATGTTCAAAGCTTGGATGCTGGGCTTTTAAATGGCGTAATATGCCGGTACCTATTTGTGAGACTTCTAATGAGTGGGTAAGGCGTGTACGGTAAAAGTCGTTTAAGCCGATGCCCATTATTTGGGTTTTGGCTTGAAGGCGTCTAAATGCAGCAGCATGAATGATTCGTGAGCGGTCGATTTGCCAAGCAGAGCGGTTATCGTTAGGGCGGTGTTTATATTGTTCAATTATTCTATTTTGCCACTGTTTATCCATGTCACCACCTATCATTTCATTCACGACTTTAGCACTTAGTATATTATAAATAGCCCACAATAGGCGTATGAATTTTATTCAGTTGTTCGGTATTCGCGTTTATAAAGTGGCTTAGGTATAATGTTGTTTCGTATGTATGTGACTACACCATACATAACTTAGAGTTAAATTGAGATAATACATGTTAAAAACTATTTTTCAGTTGTTGTTAGCCGCCGTTGTTATTTGGGCGCTGACCCTTCCGTTTATTGATGATGAACTAGTATCAGACGAGCAAACCAGCACTGTCGATATTAAAAAACAGAAGAAGAAAGAAAAACCATTGCACAACGTTAAGTTGCCAAAGTTCTCAGAATTCACTGATGTGAAAGAGAAAAAACATGCGTTTTTTAACTTTATTAAGCCTCATGTAGAAGCCGAAAACAAAAAGATTTTACAACAACGTGCAAACCTTGAAATTGCACGCATGATGATAGAGCACGATGAGCTGCTTAGTAAAAAACAAACGGGCGACATTAAAAAAATACTTAAGTCGTACGGATTACCTGAAACCTTAGATACCATTACTTTAAGCCAAGCACTGCGCCGCGTAGACATCATTCCTAAAGAGATGGCCTTAATGCAGGCTGCTAATGAGTCTGCATGGGGTACTTCGCGTTTTGCACGAATTGGCTTAAACTTTTTGGCCAATGGTGCTACAAAAAAGGCTGTGGCATGGTACCAAGAAGACGTAATAGTGAAGCCGAGCATGAAGTGGCTGCATTTAAATCGGTACGTGCAGCAGTAAGCTCTTATTTTAAAAATATTAATACCCACAATGCTTACAAAGAGTTACGTACTATACGCGAAGACTTACGCGCACAACAAAAACCAATTTTAGCGACTAAATTAACGTATGGTTTAATGTCTTACTCTGAACGTGGTGAAGCGTACATTGAAGAGTTAAATACTATGATAAATCAAAACCGAGCGTACTTTAATGAATAAAATGGTATTAAAATTAGTTACAGCCAGCTTTTTTGCAATAGCCGCTAGTAGTGCGGTTGCTAAAGAATTTGTAATGTCGTACGACGGTTTTTACGACCGTTTAAAAGTGGTAAACAAAGGGGACTTTCAGTACGCCCGCGTAAACTTTTATATTAGCGATATTGGTACTAACGAAGTATGTAGTATTAAAAGCGGTACTATTTTAACTGAAAAAAATGAGTACCCACTTAATTATACCGACAAAGCGCAATTGCTGTTACCTTACGATAAACAGCTCGATACCGATAAAGCGGTGATTGTGGTTCAGCCAAAAAATCCGGTTCACGATTGTCAGTTAAAGTTACAAATAGAAGCTAGTGAACTAGATGGACTGGCGTTATCAAAGCAATCGTTATTAGTTATTAATAATGAGCTTGAAGAGCTATTAACAGACCTATCTGGCTTTTTTGTTAGCAAACTAATGTGGTTTTTATTGCCTGAACAAAAAGGCGTGGTTGTTACCTTTAAAACCCCAAAGCAATTTGATGATGAGCGCATAACGTGCGAAAAGTCAGTGTGTTATTTTGAAGTAACCGACAGTTGGGAAGACAACATGACCGTATTAGCTGATATTAACGAGGTTGTTAAAGTAACGCCTTGGATCAGTAAGTAGCTATATAATTTGTAAACGTATCAAGCGGCATCAACTATGATGCCGTTTTTTATGACTAAATTAAATGATGGCAGAGTGGGCTTTTGCTAATAGGCTTTTTTCATCATGAGTGACCACTTTATTTCGGCCTGTTTCTTTAGCAAGGTAAAGCCGTTTATCGGCTTGTAACAACAGTTCTTGCATATTTAGTTCGCGTACTAACATGCTACTTACCCCAGCACTAACAGACAGTGCAATGCTGTGATTATTAAAATAAAACGGATATTCATTAATACTACTGCAAAGCTTTTGAGCTAACTGCTTTGATTGCGCTAAGTTTTGTTGATTAAGAAAAATAGCAAACTCTTCCCCGCCAATCCGAGCAGTAACACCAAGCTCAAAAAACAAT
The DNA here is from genome assembly GCF_048318575.1 of Pseudoalteromonas sp. RW-H-Ap-1. GTDB lineage: Bacteria > Pseudomonadota > Gammaproteobacteria > Enterobacterales > Alteromonadaceae > Pseudoalteromonas. Next base: position 1,826,585 of record NZ_CP166996.1, on the reverse strand, counting down.
TCGTTAATATGTTGTGCAATCCATTTTATCGCTTCATCGCCGGTTTCATGACCGTATTGGTCGTTCACTTGTTTAAATAGGTCAATATCGAGCATGATCAACGACACTCTGCTGTTTAAAGGCGCAGTATGCTTTATTTTTTTACATAGCTTAAAAAAACCTCGTCTATTTAAAAGCTGCGTTAATGGATCGTGATTCGCTAAATTAATTAGCCTAGACTCAGCATTAGCAAACTTTATAAACGGTAAAATTAGCGCAGTAGCGGTAGTTAAAAATAAATGCGTTACCAATAAAAACTGTAGCCCTGAAGCTAAGCTGGCTTGACTTATTTGGCTTGAGTAGATCAAAACAAGGAGTACAACTTGCAACAGCATCACCACACTGTGTATTGCAAAACAGGCAACGAGTAAGCGTTGTTGGACTACAGCAACACTTGGAGTTTTAATCAATAAATACGCAGCGTAACTAAATAATACAGCAGCAATAATACTGGTAATTATTTGCCCTGCATCAATAAGGTACACTGCAAGTAAAAGCGTGCAGCACATGGCGCTTGCATAGTATAAAGGCGTTAATTTTATCGCGGGCGCTTGGCTTTGTGGTATTAACCCTAAAATAATGAGTAATGGGCTTAAAATAATAAAAACGTAAGCAAAAAAGTGGGTTAACAGGGGGAAGTCAATAAAATCTCTTAAGCCTATTAACGCAATAGCGGTAATAAATGAGCAACAGGCGGTAGCAAAAAATAAATAGCAAGGTTGTTTTTTGTATTTATAAACAGAAAAAAAGAACACCGCAATAAACAAGTTAAGAATAAAACAGAGGCTAATTAATGTAGGTAAATGAAGCATGTTTAAGGGGCTCTTTTAGCTAATTGAAGGCGTTCATACAGCTATAAGTATTAGGTAGTGACACTAAAATAGCAAGGGGGTAAAAAGTATTAACTTTTACTCCCTTCCACAAACTTAACCCGTTAAGGCCAGTCGTTAAACCAAACTGTTTAACGCAGCGTCTATTTTAGTGAAATGAAAACGATAGTTATGGTCTAAGGCCTTTTTAGGCACCACATACTGACCGGTAGTGAGTAAGTCGGCCATTTCACCCATTAATATGTTAAGCACCCCAGCAGGCATAGGCATAAACGCAGGGCGAGATAATGCTTTTCCCAATGATTTACTAAACTGCTTGTTACTTACCGGCTCAGGGGCTGTGGCGTTGATAGCACCTGATATTTCTTTATTGCGAATTAAAAATAAAATCAGTTGAACCATGTCATCAATATGGATCCACGACATACCTTGTTCACCATGGCCAATTGGGCCACCTACGCAAAGTTTAAAGGCGGGTAACATTTTACCCAGCGCGCCGCCTTTTTTAGCCAGCACAATACCGGTACGCAATAAGCACACACGGGTGTCGTCAGATTCAGCCTGTAAAGCTGCTTGCTCCCAATCTTTACAAAGCTGGTGGCTAAATTCATCGTGAGGCTCGGTATTGTTTTCATAAACTAGGCTGTCGCCTTGACGACCATAATAACCAATTGCACTGCCAGATATAAAAGTATGTGGCGGGGTATGGCACTGCTTAATAGCATCACTAATGGCTTGAGTAACAATGATTCGGCTATCGCGAATGACTGCTTTTTGTTTATCACTCCAACGTTTATTTACAATAGGCTCACCGGCTAAGTTAATAACCACGTCAACGGTATTAAAATCAACATCTTCAAGGCTATCAATAGCGTTAACCTGGTGCCCTAACAATACTTTTGCTTTGGTTGGGTTTCTGCTCAGTACAGTAACATCATGGTGGTGCAACAAGAAAGGGCAAAGGTGCCTACCAATTAAGCCTGTGGCGCCAGTAAAAAATATATGCATTGCAACTCCAAAATTATAAATAAAGCAGGATGTTTAAAATTTATACTCTCCAGCTCAACGATTTGCAAATTTATACGTGCCAATAATTTTTATGATCACCTAGGGTCTGTTGGTCTTTGCGGATTAATATTTGTTCAAACTAGGGGCAATTTAATCGCGGCGCGAGGTTTGTAACCTAGTGGGCTAAGTCAAAACCGAGCAACAAAGAGTTAATTGCCCCTAGGCAGAACCCTTTGGGCAGCGCCTGTTTGGCATTAATGCTACGTTATCGCCTATTTATGGGGAACAACCACACCACATAGGCTCTGCCTTGCCTTAATACCAAAAAGACGGCTGCAAATTTAATCTTGAAAGGCCAACAGACCCATAAACATTTCATTCTATTAGCTTTTGCCTTACACTAAAGCCAAATAACAGTAATAGGATAAGAGTATTGGCAAGTTTAACTGGGGTAAATAAAAGCTTAATAATTTTTGCCGCTTTGGTTATTGTGCTGGCGGGTGTTAAAGCCGCAAGCGCTATTGTTATTCCGTTTATTTTGGCAGCATTTATAGCCATAATTTGTAGCCCACTCATAAACTTTTTTGCCCGTTACCGTATTCCAAAAGGCATAGCGGTAGTGCTTGTGGTGCTTATTATTATGGGCTTAGGGGTTAGCTTAGGTGGCTTAGTAGGGCAGTCGGTTAACGATTTTTCAAAGCAGTTACCTGAATATAAAGCACAATTAAAAGAAGAGTTTGTATGGTTGGTTGATGTGGCCTCGCAATACAATATCTTAATTAATAAAGAACAAATTTTGTCTATGTTTGATCCTGGCAAAATGGTTGATGTTGCCACTAATATGCTGACGGGTTTGGGTAGCGTAATGGCCAATATGTTTTTAATTATTTTAACGGTTGTTTTTATGTTGTTTGAAGGGCCGATACTTGGCAAAAAAATTCATTTAGCACTGGACGATCCCGACAGCAAAATTAAGCAAATTGACCGTTTTTTAGACTCTATTAACTCTTATTTAGCCATTAAAACCTTAGTGAGTTTAGCTACCGGTGTAATTGCTGGTTTTTACCTGTGGATACTCGATGTTGATTATTTTGTACTATGGGGCGTATTGGCATTTATGCTTAATTACATTCCTAACATTGGTTCAATAATTGCGGCTGTGCCAGCACTGTTACTGGCGCTTATTACGCAAGGTCCATTAGTGGCAGGGCTCGTCGGCGCGGGTTATTTAACTATTAATACCGTTATGGGGAATATTGTAGAGCCAAAATACATGGGTAAAGGCCTCGGGCTTTCTACCTTGGTGGTGTTTTTATCATTAATATTTTGGGGCTGGTTATTAGGCTCTGTGGGTATGCTGTTATCGGTGCCGTTAACCATGATTGTAAAAATAGCACTAGAAGCCAGTGATGAAGGGCGTTGGTTAGCTACCATGCTAGGCACAGGTGAAGAAACCGTTATCAAATCAGAAGACTAATACCTTACAAAGGCGTGCCTACATAGCACGCCTTTTAAAAAGCTAAGGATTCATTAAATTAGCTAAGGCGCTATCTACAGCGTTTATAGCCCCCTCTAAATAGCCAGCTTCTTGCTGTGCAAACTCACTTCCTACAAAATGCACTTGTAACTGTTTAAGCTGCTCGCTAAGCCCTGAAAAATTGAATTCAGGATGCTGCGATACACCTATTTGGTCATCTTTGCTGGCAACAAATTCATCCTCAGCCCAATCCTTTATAATGCAGCTCGTCGCTGTATAGGCTTGCTCGCCATAAAAATAGCTGAGCTGTTTAAGGCAAGCTTGGGTTAATTGTTCTCTGGTTACTTTACTGCGCTGCAAGTAAGGTACGCCAATAAAGCCAAACAAAGCAGGGTGAGAATGCTCACTTGCTGACGCATCATGAACTTCTACCAATGGGCCTACACGGCTAAAACATTGCCCCGATAAGTTTTTATCTCGCCAAAAGGCGTGTTCAAAGGTGGCAACAAACTTTGCTTGGCCTGCCATCCACGTAGGCACCGACGCTAAACGCTGTGCTAAAACATTATTAGCCCATAAATGCGGGGTTAAATGTTGGTTGATCATTCTAGGGGGTAACGCCAACAGTAACTGATCGCAAGTATAGTGCTGCCTACTCCCTTGATAATTAGCGCTTATATGCCAGCCATCGGAGAGCTTTTTTACTTCGCTAACAGCGTGCTCTAATTTAACGGTGTTTGGCTCAAGCTGCAGATAAAGCGCACTAATGAGCTCGTTCATACCGTTTTGTATTCTAAATAACTGCATTTCGCCAGCCCCTGCAATTTGCTGTGCAGGAGCGGTTTGTGATGCTTGATACAGCACATCGCCTCGGGTGTATTGCTCAAACACAGGGATGTTTAAAGCAGCAACTAACTGTTGAATATTAGGCTGGTGCGGAAATATCCAGGTAGGGCCTAAATCGTGGCCAATGGTGTTGTTGGTCGGTAAATAATGAGACGCCATTCTGCCACCTAAACTGGCTTTGGCCTCTAATAATAAAAACGGAATGTTACGTTTTTTAAGGCTGTATGCAGCATATAAGCCCGCTAAGCCACTACCAATAATAACCACAGGTTTATGCATTTTAAAATTACTTTAGCTAAGTCAATCTACTGGTAGGTAGTTTGTGGTTTTTAGGTAGATTTGTCAAAACGTTTTATGGACTAAGTGAATAAGCTGAGTGAGCCTCTATATTCAGGAAAATGAGCCAAGCGGGAACAGAGTGCTAATTAATTACGCTTTAAAATAATAAAAACTTAATGATAGTAATATGTTAGCTAATTTGTTAAAACTATATCTAATAGAAAAATTAAACGTAGTGCTAGTATAGATATATGCGGATCGCGCAGTGTTAAATTGTTAGAATTCAAGGAAAGCTATGTAACCTAGCGGAATAACATTTTAAGTATGAAGAGTATTTTGGAGACATAGGGCATCCAAAGCTTTGGAGTAAGCTGTTTGGGCTTAGAAGTGATATAGCTCACGGCCAACAATATGAATTTCAAGGGCAATATTCAGTTTTAAAGTCGCTTGAAAACGTAAATAGATTTCTAGATATAGTAGCGAAAGAGCTCATCAAACTTTCTATTGAAGAAAATTAATTAATAGCTGATCTCAAAGAATGTTGAATTATAAAAAGGCGCTGCTGTATCACCATTTTTTGTTGTGCTCCAAATTTGTCGGAGAGATGGCGTTATTAAACATGGAAGTAGATTATGAAAAATAAGTTTATGGTTATTGTGTGTTCTTTTTTATTAACGTTTTCTTTGAATGCGTTTGCTCAAGAGGATAGCTCAGCAAAAGTAGCCCATATATTAGGGAATACAATACATGTTACTGATCTAGAAATAGATTTGAGGTTTTTAAAAGGATATAAGCGTTCTTATCCTGGTTTATCAGAAGATGATGTGCTTGATAAAATGCGAGCAGATAAATTAACTTCAATAATTTGGAAACGAATTATTCAAAAGTTATCTGATGAACATAATTTAGAACCAACAACCGAAGAAGTAGGAAGTTTTACTGAAGCTATGCATCGATTTAGCTCAGAGTCATTAACTGAGACGTTAACTTCTGAAATGAAAGAAGCTTCATTTAGAGCAAATAGAGATGTCGTTAAAACTTACAAAATTAGTAAGTATCTTTATGAAACGTATGGAGGCACAGTTATTTTCCAACAGGGAAACCCTCATGAACCTGTAGGTGCCTATCGTAAACTTTTAGAAGAGTATCAAGCCCAGGGGAATTTTAAAATTTATAACCCAAAATATGAAAAAGCTTTCTGGGCGTATTATTTGAGAAAACACCCAATGGTTATTCCAGCGGATAAAGTCGATTTTTCCAAACCATGGTGGGAAAAAGCACAGGTTGAGTAGTGCAATTCAAATACCTGATGTTTGCTTATGATTATTGAGCATTGCTGCTACCTTTATTTATTACTAGTTCAAGTCGAAAATAATATAAACAAGAATAAGGGCAAAAAACTGTTATGACTCTAAATAATAAAATTAACTATATTGAAATTCCTGCACAAAATATTGTAGCTACTAAGGCCTTTTTCAGTGACGTGTTTGGCTGGTCATTTGTGGATTATGGCTCAGAATATTGTAGTTTTACTGGGCAAGGGGTTGATGGTGGCTTCTTTAAATCTGACTTGGTTGTTGCTACTAAAAACGGAAGCCCGTTAATTGTGTTATACAGTAATGCCCTTGAAGCGACTCAAAATAAAATTGAGAAAGCTGGAGGCAAAATAATTAAGCCTACATTTTCATTTCCAGGTGGTAGACGATTTCACTTTAGCGACCCAAATGGAAATGAATTTGCGGTGTGGTCAGAGTAATCACATTACAAAGTATATAACTACAAAAATGCAGCCTTTAAGGCTGCACTTCCCAAAATACCAATAAACTAACCACGAAATTAACAAGAAACAACAAATAATGTTTAATTATGAGTTGGTTAAAGCCCCGTTTTAAGCTGCTGAATAAATTGCTTTATCATTGCTATTTCACACTCTTTATAAGTTACTACAGCTTCTAGTGAATTAGGTTGTTTTAACATGTAACGCCACTGGCAGCTTTTTTGTATGTACTTATCTTTGGCGTTAATACTTTGTTTAAACAGTGACAAAATGATGGTATTACCGGTTTCACTTTCTAATTCGACCAGCTCAAAAGTGCGCTTTTGGATCCAGCTGTCTTGTTGCTGTTGCACTTTATTTAATTTGGCATCTAAACATTGTGTGTAATCTTTAATTTGCTCTGGCAGGGCGTTGCTTTGCAATGTACATTGTTGCTCAGCAGCCATACTTTGCTGTGCCCATAACAATAAAAGGCTTAAGCTAAAACAAAGGATGTAGTTATTTTTTTCATGATAATTAAACTCGAGAATAAATTCTGCACCGCCTAAACGTTGCGACTGAGATATAGTTAACAGCCCGTGATACGACTTAACTAAGTCAGATACAATAGCCATTCCAACACCGTGTCCGCTTTCGTAGGTATCAAGGCGCGTACCGCGTTGTAACAATGATTCACGTTTATCAGGCTTAATGCCTGGGCCGTCATCACAAATACTAATACTGAGCGTTCTAGCTTGTGAAACATTAATACTGACTTGGGAGCGACAGGCTTTGCAGGCATTATCTATTAAGTTACCTAATAACTCCATTAAATCGGTTTTATCACCTAAAAAATAATCTTTATCGCTCACTTGGCAATTAAATATAATGTCTTTATCGCGGTATACTTTACTCATTGCACTTAAGATAGAATCGATAACCGGCTTGATAGGGGTTTGCTTTTTCCAGGTATCGGAAGCACCTGTGGCTGCACGTTTTAATTGGTGCTCGATCATCACATTAATTCTGTCGAGTTGTTCTTGTGCATCTGCATCGTTAGCTAATGGGCTTGATTTTAAAACAGCTAACGGCGTTTTAAGTGCATGGGCTAAATCGCTAAGAGAGGCGCGGTATCGCTCTTTTTGGCGTTGCTGCGACTCTAATAGTAAATTTAGGTCGGCTTTAATGGTTTGCAGTTCAACGGGGTATAAGCCTTTAATTTCTTGAATATCGCCTGATTCAATGGCTTTTATTTCTTTATCTAGACGTTGCAGAGGTCGTGCACTCCAAATAAAACCAATGGCCATTAACCCTGCAATCGCAATCCCCATAATAAACATCCAATCGACTAAGGTTTGCTTAAAGCCATCCATTAAACGCAGTAGGGCATCGTTACGTTTTAATAAAATAAAGCGTGCTTGCTCTGATTGGTCAATATTATTAAGTATTACCGTTAAACTTAATTGCCAGTAGGTGGTGTTGTTATACACCACACGTCTGAAATCGGCAGCGCCTGCTTTGGGTTCTATATATTGGGGAACAAAGTTAACGTTAACCGCCGACTCAGAATGCCAAATAGGCATGTCGTCACGGTAAATCATGGCGTAGGTGTCTGAGTTTAGGTTGTTGAGTTCGGGGGTTAAAATAGAGCTGGGCATAATAATGCCACGCTCGGTAAAATCAACTTCGGAAATAAGTGAATACAGATGCGCTTCTAGATTTTTTTCGGTTGCATCAACAAGTGACGCGTAATACGCCTTACCTATGGAGTAAAACAAAATAGGTAGAGCGACTAACAAAACAAAGACAAGGATAAATCCTTGCCTTATTTTTAACGAAATTTGCGGTGTTACCACTGGCTTTTAAGCCTGTAGCCGCGCCCACGCAGTGTTTCCACTGGGTTAAGTACGCCATCTGGGTCGAGTTTTTTACGTAAACGTAGTACAAACACTTCAATGACGTTCGAATCAAGATCGAAATCTTGATCGTAAATATGCTCTGTGAGCTCAGATTTTGAGATTACTTTTTGTGGGTTAACCATCAAGTATTCGAGTACTTTATACTCATACGCGGTTAAGCTCAGCTCTTTGTCGTTTACCCATACTTGCTGTGAGCGTGTATGAATTTTAATAGGGCCTGCTGTCATTTCTGGGTTTGCTTTGCCAGCACTGCGACGGATAAGCGCATTACAGCGAGCAATTAGCTCTTCCACATGAAATGGCTTAGTTAGGTAGTCATCTGCACCGGCATCTAAGCCTTCTACTTTGTCTTGCCAGCGATCGCGAGCTGTTAGAATCAAAATAGGAATAGTCACCCCTTGGGCGCGTGCTTTGTTTATTAGCTCAATACCGTCTATTTTAGGTAGCCCTAAATCAACTACAGCCATGTCTAAAGGGTATTCAGTGATATGAAAAAGGCCAGCCTCACCGTCATGACATAAATCAACGCTGTAACGCTCTTTTTCTAATGCATTGCGCAGGTTGTCTGCCAAATGTAAATCATCTTCTATTACTAAAATTCGCATTGGTTAATCCTTTTTCACTTCGCCAGTTTTCTTGTTTATTTTCAAATCGACGACGTGGCCGTCAGCTTTTAAGATTCGTACAGTAAAAAAAGTGTTTCTTCAGAGATCTTTAACGTTGTACCGTCTGTAGTTTGTTTTGCAAGTATTACAGCTTTCTTTTTGCTTAGCTCAACTTTATCGGCTTTGCTTTTGGTATTGCTTGCATGGGCAAAATTAGCCAAACACATTACCGCGATTAAATTGAGTATTAATAATACACGCATTGCGAAACTCCTAGAACAGATCTGCTTAGCTAAAAAACTAAGCCACTAAAACTTTAATACCACGGCGTGTATTTAAGTTTTTATAAGGCAAAGTTTAATTAAAAATGAGTGAACAAACCCTGAATTACTGGTTGCAGTTAAACAGGGTTGCCACAGTTTAATTAAGCAGGGAACACTTTTTTAAATGGTTTAACGATAGAATTTTCATATACGCCACCGGCAACATAGGGATCATCTGCGGCCCATTCTCTGGCATCTTCTAAAGAATTAAATTGAGCAATCACTAAAGAGCCCGTAAAGCCTGCATCTTGAGGGTCGTCACTATCAATGGCTGGAAGTGGGCCTGCGGTTAATAGTCGGCCTTCATCTTCTAGCGTTTGTAAGCGCGCTAAATGAGCTGGGCGAGCCGCTTTACGGTGCTCTAAACTATTCTGGACGTCTGTTGAATAAATCATATACAACATAAAATTACTCTCAAAACTTGTTAAATTTAATTAACTGCATACTAGCATAGCGTTGATAAATGGTGAATTAAAAGTGTTTATGGCGATGTTTACAGCAAGAATGTTTTTTTACACGGTAATTGCTTGAAAAGCGTTGCGTAACACTGGTAGAGTCCCTTGGATAAGATAAATAATAACAAGGTTATTACATGAGTGAAAATAGAGAGCACTTTAGCTCCCGCTTAGGATTTATATTGGCAGCGGCAGGCTCTGCTGTGGGTATTGGTAACTTAGTAGGCTTTCCAGTTTCTGCGACTAAGAATGGCGGTGGTGCATTTTTGCTCGTCTATGCTTTGTTTGTCGCATTCATTTGTTTACCCGTAATGATGGCTGAAATGGCCATGGGTCGTCATGCACAAAAAGACCCGCTTGGTGCATACAAAAAATTAGCTAATAACGACAAAAAATGGAAATTTGCTGGCTTTTTAGCAGTATTAACACCATTTATGATTGCTGTTTTTTATATGGTGATCACAGTGTGGATTTTTGGTTATTTAAGCCAAACCGCGCTGGGTAATTTAGATATGCTGGCAAACCCCGGACACTTTGGTGAGTTTATAAACAGCTATACCGTGTTTGGTTATATGGCGCTGGTAGTTGTTATTGTTAACCTAATTTTGGTCGGTGGCGTAAAAGACGGCATAGAAAAAGCGGCTAAATTTTTAATGCCTGCTTTATTTGTCATGCTTATTATTTTAGTGGGTTACGTACTCACACTTGATAACGCCATGGCCGGTGTTAAGTACTACATTATTCCTGATTTTAGTAAAATGAATGCCAGTGTGCTTAACGGTGCACTGAGCCAAGCGTTTTTCTCATTGTCTTTAGGTATGGGTATTTTAATTACCTATGCATCTTATATCTCGAAAAAAGATGACATTGTAGGCAGTGCTAAAATGGTGGCTATTACTGACTCACTGGTTGCGTTTGTAGCAGGCTTAATGGTGTTACCAGCTATTTTTAGCTTTGACCCAAATACCGATCCGGCTAAGTTATCTGACTCGTCAGTTTCAATGATTTTTGTCTATCTTCCAAAAATCTTATTAGCGTTACAAAATGATATTGGCTATTTTGGCGCATCAGCCGTGGCATTTATTTTCTTCTTATTGGTATTTTTTGCAGCGATCACATCACTGGTATCTATTGTTGAAGTACCAACAGCAACACTAAGCGATCGTAAAGGCATTAGCCGTAAAAAAGCGCTGGGTATACTCACCTTATCAACCGGTATATTAACTATTTTGTGTATTATGTCGTTTGGTATGATTGACAGCCTCACTACTTTTACTAGCTACGGTAGCGGCAATAAGAGCTTTTTTGATGTTGTTTATGATGTATTCTACGACACAATATTGCCTTTAAATGGCCTCATGGTGTGTTTGTTTGTAATGTATAAATGGAAAAAAGTTCGCTTAAGTGAAGAGCTAAGACAGGGCTCTCCTAATTATGCTAATAGCTTTATGGAAAAGTACGTTAACTTTTCACTGCAAACCTTTATTCCAGCCATATTATTAATCATTTTTGTAAATACCGTTGCGACGAAGTTTTTTGATATTAGTATTTTTGGTTTTTAAGTTAAATTAATTTAAGCTAAATTTATTAAGCCGCGCTTGTCGCGGCTTTTTTATTGCTTTTCGTTAATTTAATGCACCAGAGTCTAAATAGTCACCCATTCCTAGGGTAAACATCCATATGCCCCATAAACTGTGCTCAAGAACACAGGCAAAGGTTGAGCGGCTTTGTGCGTAGGTATAAGCAAATAGTAACCCGCCTATAAACGATAAACTTACTGCAACCCAATTAGCGTAAACAATATGTGCTAGTGCAAATACACTCGCACTGACAATAATGCGTAGCCATTTACTGGGCATAATGCGTTTATAACGATGAAAAAAGTAGGTTCTAAATATTAATTCTTGCGGGATCACCGACAATAAAGGGTAGAGCAGTAATAGCATTAGCCAGTCGGCGAGGTTTTCTCGAGGTAAAGTAAACCAGTGTCCTTGGTAAAGTAAGTTGTAAAATACCCCCGAAAATAACGCGCCAATAAAGAAAAAGCTAAACATACGGCGCTTCACAGCAGAAAACTGCCCCAAGCTAGTTAATCTAAAACGTTTAAAGTGAGTGTCGTTTAGTAGCAACATACAACACACACTCATGAGGATGATCAGTGCCGGAATAAGCCAGTTAGATAAATATTGGCGAATATTAAAGCCAATTAAAGGCAGAATAATAAAAATAAAGGCAAATTCAAACCAGCGATATTGATTAGCGTTCACGTTTGCTCACGGTGATTTTTATCTCACCCTAGCAAACGATTAAGTCATCTTTATGACCATAAAACAGCCAAGCTGATTATATTTAAACCCACTGACTCTTACTAAGGCTCTTAGCCCTCGGTTAAGGTTGACTTACCCCCTTGCAACCCTTAGCCTGCCTGCTTTTATTTTTACATCATTGTATTGCCACGCTAATGGGTTTAAGCCTAGGCGTGTATTTAGGAGCAAAAAATGAATAAAGCAGAACTGGTTGCAGCCATTGCGGATGCGAGTGAATTAACAAAAAAAGACGCACAAGCTGCGTTAACCAGCTTACAAAAAGTGATTACAAAGTCATTGTCTGAAGGCGATCAGGTACAAATATCAGGCTTTGGCACTTTTACACTAAGCTATTACCCAGCGCGTACTGGTCGTAATCCACAAACTGGTGAAGCGATTGAAATACAAGGGGCTAATAAAGCCGTATTTAAACCAGCAAAAGCGTTAAAAGAGCGCCTTTAATTTAAAACTTTAGTGCCTGTAAGTTCGTATCTTCACCAAAAGCCACTATTTAGCTTACAGGCTCTTTGCTTTATTACCTTTGCCTGTAGTATCTGCAATCAGTGTAAATAATTTACATTGCTGGCTTATTCATATTTATAAAATCTTATTATATTCAGCGCGTTATATTTGGTATGTGATATGCAAATACGGTTATGTATTGAATAAAATAAGGAGTATTTAATGAGTAACTTACATAACAGTAATCGTTTACAAGGTAAAAAAATTGCTATTTTAGCCACCGATGGCTTTGAGCAAAGCGAGTTACTTTCGCCTCAGGCTGCTTTACTTGAAGCGGGCGCCGATATTGAGGTTGTTTCTATTAAAGAAGGACAGATCAGCGCATGGAATGAAGACAATTGGGGTGAAAAAGTCACCGTTGATAAATTAGCTGCCAATGCAAATGCCGCTGATTACGATGCGCTTTTACTACCTGGTGGTTTGTTTAACCCTGATAGCTTACGCCAAGACTCAGATGCTAAGGCATTTGTAGACGGCTTTTTTGGGGCAAAGAAAAACAAACCCGTTGCCGCTATATGTCATGCGCCGTGGTTACTCGCTGAAATTAATAAGCTCAGAGACAAAAAAGTCACTTCATATCCTAGTATTAAAAGCGATTTAATTAATGCGGGTGCTAACTGGGTTGACCAAGAGGTTTGTGTTGATCAAGGCTTAGTGACTAGTCGCAGCCCTGCAGATTTAGACGCATTTAATGCTAAATTTATTGAAGAGATCCTTGAAGGTAAGCATCAAGCGCATTAAGTTAGCACTTCAAAATAAAAAAGGGCATATTAAATGCCCTTTTTTAGTGATTAATAAATCGTTGATTAAAGCGCAGTAGCGGCTTTCATCTCGCTTACAAATGTTTTTAATTGGGTGGTCATTGCGTCTAAATCATTTAGGTTTGCTTCAATGATTTTTACGACTGCAGAGCCTGAAATTGCCCCCGCAGCACCGGCTTCAAGCGCCGCTTTTACATCATCAGGTGTTGAAATACCAAAGCCTAATAACGCAGGCGCGCTGTGGTATTCTTGCAGGCGTGTAACCACATGGGTTGCAGGCATTTGTGCTTTAGTATCGGTACCTGTTACCCCAGCACGAGACAGCAAGTAGGTATAGCCGCGACCGTACGATGCACACTCACGTAGCGTATCGTCACTAGCGTTCGGCGTGGCGATAAATATTGGATCAATACCGTTTGCCATGGCGGCTTTTCTAAACATTTTAGACTCGTGTAACGGCACATCAGCCACTAAAATAGAGTCAACGCCTACTGCTTTTGCATCAGTGTAAAATTTTTCTAAGCCACGTTTAAATATTAAGTTTGAATACAACAATAAACCAATTGGAATATCGGCATTGTACTGGCGTATTTCTTTAATAATATCAAAACAATCTTGTGTATTAATGTGCACATCTAAAGCACGGATATTGGCTTTTTGAATAACAGGGCCGTCGGCAATCGGATCTGAAAACGGAATACCCAGCTCTAGCCCATCTGCACCCCCATCGATTAAGCTTTTAATAATTTCAATGCTTTGCGCTTTACCCGGATCGCCAATGGTCACAAACGGTACAAACGCACCTTGGTTTTGCTCTTTAAGTGCGGCAAACATTTGTCCGTAACGGTCAGTTTTTACTTGGCTCATAGTTGACCTTCCTCTGATAATACCTTGTGTACGTGGGCTAAATCTTTATCGCCACGACCACTTAAATTAATAACAATAATACTGTCCTGCGTTTGCTCTTCTGCATATTCGAGGGCGTAGGCTAGCGCATGGCTTGATTCAAGCGCAGGAATAATCCCTTCGTGTTTAGCCAATGCTTGAAAGGCATCAAGTGCTTTTGTGTCGGTAATACCAACATATTGAGCACGGCCAGTTTCGTGTAAAAAGGCATGTTGTGGCCCTACAGCAGGGTAATCTAGTCCCGCCGATACAGAGTAAGACTCTTCAATTTGACCATCTGTATTTTGCATAATATAAGTGTAAGTACCGTGCAAAATACCTTTAGTGCCTTTGCAGATTGTTGCGCCGTGCTCGTGGGTATCAAGGCCTTTACCTGCTGGTTCTACACCAATTAATTTAACACCCGGCTCGTCAATAAAATCAGTAAACATACCAATGGCATTGGAGCCACCACCTACACAAGCTAAAACCGCATCTGGTAGTCGACCTTCCGCTTTAAGAATTTGCTGTTTAGCTTCCTCGCCAATAATTTTTTGATACTCACGTACAATTGTTGGAAAAGGATGAGGGCCCGCGGCTGTACCTAGCAAGTAATGTGCCTCTTGATAGTTTGCTGACCAATCACGCAGAGCTTCGTTAACCGCATCTTTTAATGTGCCCGAACCTGCGGTAACTGGAATAACTTCAGCGCCCATAAGTTTCATTCTAAATACATTAGGCTGTTGGCGTTCAACGTCTTTTGCACCCATGTAAATACGACATTTTAAGCCAAGTAATGCACACGCAAGTGCGGTGGCTACACCGTGTTGGCCTGCACCGGTTTCTGCTATAACTTCTTTTTTGCCCATGCGTTTAGTCAGTAATGCTTGACCCAACACCTGATTAGTTTTGTGTGCACCACCGTGGAGTAAATCTTCACGCTTTAAGTACAGTTTTACTTTTGGGTTTTTAACCAAGTTGCGCGTTAACGTAAGCGGCGTAGGGCGACCCGCATACTCGTTAAGTAATTTACTTAGCTCTGCCTGAAACTCAGGATCTTTTTGTGCTTTATTAAATTCGTTTTCTAACTGCTTAAGCGCAGGGACAAGCAGTTCCGGTACAAACATACCGCCAAACTCGCCAAAATAAGCTGGATTTTGCATTTTAACCTCAATAATTTCTGATACTTGTAAAAGCATGATGTAGTTTGTTTGCACACTTTTTCCCTGGAGACTCTTCAACACCTGAATTTAAATCAAGTCCAAGGGCACCTTGAAAAAGTGCATCGCTAATATTGTCTGGGTTTAAGCCGCCAGCAAGCATAAATGGGGTCGTAGCATCGCGAAGCACTGACCAATCGAATGTTTTGCCTGTGCCGCCAGCCTGTGAATCACTGTGGGTGTCGTATAAATGGCGATCTGCGCCTGCAACAGGTTGTGGTAAAGCATCTTTTATCGCCTGTGCTTTCCAAATTTCACAATTACGTGGTAATTCATTACGTAACGACGCAATGTATTGTTCATCTTCTTGGCCATGTAATTGAACGGCTGATAATTTAAGTTGTTTCGCGTGTTCAGCCACGTCAGATATAGCGGCATTAACAAATACACCGACAAATTTTAAAGGCGCACTTTGGCTGATTTCTTTGGCGCAATCCAAATCGACAAAGCGGGGGGATTTAGGGTAAAAAATCAGCCCGCTATACACAGCGCCATTGTTATAGGCTGCAATAGCGTCTTGATTACGGGTTAAGCCGCACACTTTGTTCTCGCCTAATATTACGCGGCGGCATGCTTGTAATAAATCAGCTTCAGCCATTAATGAGCTGCCAATTAAAAAGCCATTACATAAAGGGGCTAAGCGTTTTACATCTTGATGGGTGTAAATACCTGACTCTGAAATAACCACTTTATCGTTAGGAATAAGCTTACGTAGTCGTTCGGTTGTGGCTAAGTCGGTGCTTAAGTCGCGCAAATCGCGATTATTGATGCCAATTATTTGCGCATCAAGTGCCAGCGCACGGTGCACTTCTGCTTCGTTACTTACCTCAGTTAATACTGACATATTTAACGAGTCAGCCACTTCATGCAGTGCTTTATATTGCTGATCGTCAAGCACTGATAGCATCAGTAAAATAGCGTCACCACCATATATACGTGCCATATAAACTTGGTACTCATCAATAAAAAAGTCTTTACAAATAAGCGGCTGTTCTACTTGGCTGCGCACAAATTCAAGGTAATCAAAACTGCCTTGAAAGTACTTTTCGTCAGTTAGTACACTCATACAAGTGGCGTATTGCTTATACGCCTGGGTGATTTCTGTTAAATCAAATGGCTGACGAATCAACCCTTTAGAGGGCGATGCTTTTTTGCATTCTAAAATAAACTGTGTGCCTGGCGCTGCCAGTGCTTTGTAAAAACTACGCTCTGTTGGTTTGGCTTGATGTTTAAAGCTCTCCAGCGGGCGCGCCGCCTTACGCTCGATTAGTTCTATTTTTTTATCGGCAATAATTTTGTCTAATACATTAGCCATGACTTACCTCAATAATTGCATTTAATGTGTCCATGGCCTTGCCTGAACGTAATAAAGAGTGTGTGATTTGCGCACCTTGTTTTAGCGACTGTGCTTGGCCGGTTAAGTACAGCAATGCGGCCACATTAACAACAATTGCGGCGTTGTGTGCCTCAGTGCCTTTACCTTGTAAAATAGCAAGACTGGCGTTTGCATTGTATTGTGGGCCTTCACCGGCTAATTGTTCAAGTGAATAGTTTGCAAGGTCAAAATCACTTGGGTTGAGTGTGTACTGGGTGATTTTGCCATTATTAAGCTCTACAACCTGTGTTGAGCCATGTAAGGCGATTTCGTCAGTACCAGAGCCGTGTACTATCATAGCGCGTTTAGTGCCTAGAGTATTAAGCGTTTGTGCCATAGGCATGCATAAAGACTCATCGTACACGCCGAGTAATTGCACCTCAGGAGCGGCTGGATTAGCCAGTGGCCCAAGAATATTAAAAATAGTTCGGGTTTTTAAACTGGTACGCACGTTCATCGCATGACGCACACCACTGTGGTAGTGCGGTGCAAATAAAAAGGTAAAATTTGTGCTCTCTAAACAACGGGCAGCGACCTCTGGGGCCATATCGATATTGATCCCCAGTGCTTTGAGTAAATCAGCAGACCCTGAATTACTCGACACGCTACGATTGCCATGTTTTACCATATTAATACCAGCCGCTGCCGCTACAATCGCGGCGGTGGTGCTAATATTTATAGTGTTTGAACCATCGCCACCGGTGCCACAGCTATCAGCAAGTTGCGTTTTATTAGTGATAAAGGGAACGGCATTTTCACGCATTGAAGCGGCCGCACCGGCAATCTCATCGCTTACTTCACCTTTCATTTTAAGGCCAATAAGCAGCGCAGAGAGTTCAATATCGCTCATATTGCCTTGCATAATTTGATCAAACAGCGCTTTTGCTTGTGCGTAACTAAGTGACTGCTTTGCAATAATATGCTCAATAGCGTGTTGAACATTAAGCGGGCTGTGTAATTGATTAGTCATAATGTTCCTTTTATTTGGCACGTGTTAAATAAGCAACGCTTTGCTGCAGTAGCATTGCGCCATTGGGCGTTAAAATTGACTCTGGGTGGAATTGATAGCCCAGTGCATTGTCTTGATGATGATAAATAGCCATTGGTATATCTTGATACTTGGCAATAACAGCTAAGTTATCAGGTACTTTTGTTGCCATTAATGAGTGATAACGTGCCACTGGCATGGTGCTTCCCATACCGTAAAATACAGGGTGATCATTTAAATTTATAATTGATGACTTACCATGTACGGTTTCACCAGCGTGACCGATTACTCCGCCATAGCTTTGTGTTAGCGCTTGTTGGCCTAAACAAATACCTAGCATTGGAAATTGGCCCTTACACAGGTTAATTAACTCCATAAGGCAGCCTGCATCGCTAGGCGCACCAGGGCCTGGCGATAATACCAGCAGTACTTGTCCAAGCTCTGCCTGCATTTTTTCGAATATGATCTCTGCGCTAATGTTGTTTCGGTAAACCACTAGCTCAGCCCCAAGCATTGTTAGCTCATCGACTAGGTTGTAGCTAAATGAGTCAAAGTTATCTAAAAAGTAAATTTTAATAGGGTGTGCTTCACTCATTTTATACTGCCTTATATGTCGATTTAATTGCGGTGATCACCGCTTGGGCTTTAGCGCGCGTTTCGTTTGCCTCTGACATTGGGTCAGAATCAAATACAACCCCAGCACCGGCTTGTACATACGCAATATTATTTTTAACAAAGGCGGCACGAATAACAATACAGCTGTCCATGGCACCGTCACCAGTTAAATACCCAACCGCGCCACCATAGCTACCGCGACGTTTGCCTTCAGTTTTACGCACTAATTCTGCCGCACGTACTTTGGGTGCACCCACTAAGGTACCCATGTTCATACAGGCTTGATAAGCATGCAGGGCATCTAGTTCGGGTTTTAATTTTCCAACTACGCGTGATACTAAATGCATTACTTGTGAATAACGGTCTACTTTTAATAGCTCTTTTGCATGGCGAGTACCAGGCACGCTAATACGAGCAACGTCGTTACGCGCTAAATCAACCAGCATTAAATGCTCAGCTCGTTCTTTTTGATCGTTTCTGAGTTCAAGTTCAATACGGCTATCTAAATCAGGATTAATTTGCCCATTTGCAAACTTGCCCCGTGGACGAGTGCCTGCAATCGGATAAACCTCAACTTGTTGAGATTGAACCTCATACTTAAGCGCAGACTCAGGGGATGCGCCAAATAATGAGAAGTCTTCATCGCGCATGTAAAACATGTACGGGCTAGGGTTTTGCTTTTTAAGCTGGCTATAAGCATGTAATGAGTCAGGGCACGGCAATGAGAAAGTACGAGAGGGCACCACTTGAAAGATATCGCCATCAACTATGTGTTGCTTAAGTTTTATCACTTGTTGACAATATTGCTCATCACTAATATCAACATTTACAGGGCAGTCACCTGTTTGGCTTGGGGCACTAAAGTCTGCGGCGTGGTCGCACAATGTATTAAGGCGCTCTAATTGTTTGCCCACTTCAAAACAATTAGCGTGAACATCAGGGCCATTAAACACATTACCAATTAACTCGGTTGTTTGTTTTTGGTGATCAATAACAACCAGTGTTTCGGCTAAATAAAATACGTAGTCTGGGCAGGTGTTTTCACCGTCGGGTACATCGGATAGTTGTTCAAAGTTAGCCACCATGTCGTAGGCAAATACGCCGCCTAAAAACACTGAGAACGGATTGTTAGTGGTACTTTTGATGCTATTTAAACAGGTGCGTAATGCGCTAAAAGCGTTATCTGCAATCAGCTTACTGGCTTGGTCAATTGTGTCATCTGCTGGATGATACTCCAGCGTTAGTGTGGTATCGGTTAACTGTGATGCACAGTTTTTTACATTAGCTTGTAAATAGTTGAGTAACTGCTGACCATTATTTGATTGTGCTGTTACGCTCACTTGATTGCCTTGGCAGACAATACGCAGTGCACAATCAACGAGTATTAAGCTTTTTACGCTATCTTTTGAATCTATCTCTGCAGATTCAAGCAATAGTGAGTTAGGTTTATCAAGTGCCGCATACAAGGCAAGTGGGCTACTTATGTAGTCTCGTACTTGCGTTATGCTGGTCACTTCACCTGGTGTTGTTGTTATATGACTAAAAATCAAACCTCATCCCCTAAAAAATAAAACCCCGCAATGCTAAGCAGTGCGGGGTTTGAATAACGATGTCTAAATTATAGATAGACCATTACCGTCCCGCTATGCCAGGCGCCACCACCAATGATGTGTAAGAGTGTTTACGTTATTCATGTTTTTAATTCCTGTTAATCTTGTATTGCAAAATTTAGTGATAAAAAAACCCGCATGGTAGCGGGTTAGAATTTTTTGTTTAGACACGACAATTCATCACCCTTTGTTTTAAGAGTGCCACCACCAAATGATGTTTTGAATTGTATTTTTCATTGTTATTTATTCTTTAATGTCTAAAAGTGGCTACAGTAAAGCGTATCAACTGCTTTTGTGTCAAGTGTTTATTTAAAACAATTTCGTTAAAAAACTTGTTATACTGTGTGAAACACCCTTAAACCATTAATTAAAGTAGTTTTCATTTGATAAAATACGACTTACATAGCCATACAACACACTCAGACGGACATTTAACCGTTGAGGAACTATTAGCGCGAGCAGTCGATAAAAACATTGATGTATTTGCCATTACCGATCACGATACTGTGGCCGCAATTGAGCCTGCGCAGGCTTTTATCAAACGCGAAAACTTGCCGCTTAAACTAATTAATGGGGTTGAAATATCAACCAAATGGGAGAGTTTTGAAATTCATATCGTTGGGCTAAATATTGATACCAATGATACCACTTTGCATACATTACTTAGCGAGCAACAGCAAAAGCGCGAAATCCGTGCAATTGAAATAGGCCACCGATTAACTAAAAATGGCTTTGAAGGTATTTATCAACAAGCCCGCGAGCTGGCTGAAAATGCGCAAATCACTCGCGCTCACTTTGCCCGAGCCTTAATTGAGCGAGGTGTGGCTAAAAACTTTCCTGGGGTATTTAAAAAGTATCTAGGACGAGGAAAAACCGGTTACGTACCGAGTAACTGGTGTGATATGCAAACGGCAATTTCAGCCATTCATGCCGCCGGTGGAGTGGCTGTTTTGGCGCACCCAAGTAGCTATAAAATGTCGAATAAGTGGTTGCGTAAACTACTCGTGGAATTTAAATCAGTGGGCGGTGACGCGATGGAAGTTGCCCAACCGCAACAGGCCCCGAGTGAGCGTCAGTTTTTAGGCTTATTGAGCCAAGAATACGATTTGCTTTGCTCTCAAGGCTCTGACTTTCATTTTCCGACTAGTTATTTAGAACTTGGAAAAAATTTATACTTACCTAAAGATTGCCAAGGGGTTTGGCAAACATGGGAAAAGCACGAAGGAGTTGCATTATGAGTCAATTATTTCATATACATCCGGACAACCCACAGCCTAGACTAATTTCTCAAGCTGTTGATATTATTAAGCAAGGCGGCGTAGTTGTGTACCCAACAGATTCGGGATATGCGATTGGCTGTAATTTAGGTAACAAACAAGCTAAAGAGCGCATAGAGCGTATTCGCGGCATTGAAAAACACCATAACTTTACCTTAGTGTGCCGCGATTTATCTGAGCTTTCTACTTATGCTCGGGTAGATAACCAAATGTTTAGGCTGATCAAAAATAATACCCCAGGGCCTTATACGTTTATTTTTAAAGGCACAAAAGAAGTACCTAAACGCTTATTAAACGATAAGAAAAAAACCATAGGTATTCGGGTGATTGAACACCCAATTGCTTGTGCGTTACTTGCGGAATTGGGGGAGCCATTAATGTCATGCTCACTTATTTTGCCGGGTGATGAATACACGCAAGCGGATCCCGATGACATTTTGGAGCGCCTAGATAAGCATGTCGATTTAATTATTCACGGCGGATACCTCACAGAGCAAGCAACCACGGTAATTGATTTATCAGAGGACGATATTCAGATCTTACGTGTAGGCTGCGGCGATACGGCTCCATTTGAATAGCAATGAAACAGCCTGACACGGTTTCGTTAATACCTACAGATATGCCAGTACAGCAAAAGCTGCCACTGGCATTTTTGCATGGTAAAGCCGTTGTTGATAAGCCTGAAGATTTATATATTCCTCCTGATGCGCTTGAAGTTATTTTAGAAACTTTTGAAGGCCCGTTAGATCTGTTGCTTTATTTAATTAAAAAGCACAAGTTAGATGTTCTCGAATTATCTATATTTAGCATTACTGAGCAGTATGTAAAATATGTTGAAATGATGAGTGAGTTTCAGTTAGAACTCGCTGGCGAATATCTTGTAATGGCAGCATTGCTGGCGCAGATTAAGTCGCGGCTGTTACTGCCAGTGCATGAAGAATTAGAAGAAGAGGAAGATCCCCGCGCCGAACTTATAAAACGTCTACAAGAGTACGAACAATTTAAAAAAGCGGCCGAAAATATAGATACTTTGCCCCGCGTTGGTCGCGATATATTTATCGCCAATGCAACTTTCCCAGAGCTAGAAGAAAAAAACCAACCCTTACCTGAACTGGCAATCAAAGATTTATTGTTAGCGCTAAGCGACGTAATGGCGCGTGCTAAAACATTTGAGCATCATTTAATTAGTGCAGAAACCCTGTCAACTCGTGAACGTATGAGTTTAATTTTACACACTTTATCCCAAGCAAAAGCGCCCGTTGCGTTTACCCAATTGTTTACCTTTGAAGAGGGGCGTAGTGGGGTTGTTGTTAGTTTTATCGCCATGTTAGAACTGATAAAAGAGGGCTTAATTGCTTGCTTGCAAGTTGAGTCTGATAGTCAAATATATGTGTCTCTTAACGAGTCTGCAGATAGTTAACCCTCCTTAGATTTATTGCAATTATACTAAATTTACTGTCTTTACTGTGCGTATACGCACGGTGAGTGTTTGCATATGCTATTTTAATCGCCAGTTATCCATTATATCGTAATGCTATTACTAGATTAGGGATTGGCAATAGGCAATGTTTAAAAACTCAAAAACCGGTTATGGCTTAGTGGCTATACTTTTACACTGGCTAATGGCGCTGACCATCTTTGGTTTGTTTGGTTTAGGTTTATATATGGTTGAGCTAACTTACTACGACAGCTGGTACAAAGGCTCATTAGATTTACATAAAAGCATAGGGCTAAGTTTAGCCGCTGTATTTGTTTTTAGACTTTTATGGCGTCGTTTTAATGTAAAACCTAACCCTATTGGCACTAATACACAATTAAACCAGCTGGCGCAAACAGCACATATTTTAATGTATCTGTTTTTAGTGATCATTATGGTGTCTGGATACTTAATTTCTACTGCTGATGGGCGACCAATCGAAGTGTTTGGCTTGTTTTATGTCAAAGCCATCGACTTTACTTTTGATTCTCAGGCGGATATAGCAGGGCAAATTCATTATTACAGCGCATGCTTACTGATAGGGTTTGTGGTGCTGCATATATTGGGTGCGTTAAAACACCACTTTATTGATAAAGATAAAACATTAATCAGAATGATCAAATTACAAAAGGAAGCTTAAAATGAAAAAGTTACTATTAACTTCAGCGTTATCAGCAGCGATGTTTATGACGGCTACCCATGCCAATGCTGCAGATTATGTTATTGATACCAAAGGAGCACATGCCTTTGTTAATTTTAAAATTAAACATTTAGGTTACAGCTGGTTGCACGGGCGCTTTAACACCTTTGATGGACAGTTTAACTACGATGCTAAGAACCCAAACGCATCTCAAATTAGTGTAAACATCGATACAACAAGCCTAGATTCAAACCATGCTGAACGAGATAAACACTTACGCGGTGGTGACTTTTTAAACGTAAGCAAATACCCTCAGGCGAGCTTTAAAAGTACAGCAATTACGTTTGATCAAGACGGTGAAGAAGCCACAGTAACCGGTGAGTTTACCCTTCATGGTGTTACTAAAACAATTAGTTTTGAAATTGATAAAATTGGTGAAGGTAAAGATCCATGGGGTGGTTACCGTGTTGGTTTTGAAGGTGAAACCAGCTTAAAACTAGCCGATTACGGTATTGATTACGATTTAGGCCCAGCGTCAACGCACGTTGATATTGGCTTATTTATTGAAGGTATTCGTCAATAATACCGTTTTATAGTTAAAGCTAAGCGTTATCACGCTTAGCTTTTTACTGTAAATGTAAAGTCAGTTTTGGCTTTAAATCATTCGGTAACCACCGGGTCAATACTTGTTTATAGTCTTCAGTTTGCTTAATCAGTTTGAGTTGCTGATTGAGTGTGGCAATATCTTCTGCGCCTTGCTCGTTTTTAGTACAGCCAATATAACCGTAACTAAGTTTTGGTGCCTCAGTTAGCATACGCTGTGTTAAATTGTCACTAAACCCCATCGTTTTTGCTAAATAATAATGCTCACTGGGATAGCCTAATAAAATATCAATTCGCTCTAAATTAAGCATATAAGTTAATGTACTTAGGGTATCGCGAGTAGGTCTAATGACAATATTTGTATTAGGCGTGGTATTAATTATTTTATCAATTTCACTGCCGTATGAGCGATTCATCGATACACCCAAGGTAAGCTTTTTATTTACTAATAAATTAGTTAACGACACTGATTTACTGCTTTCAATATCTAGAGCAACGCTAAGCTTTTGATGCATGGCAATAGAGGGAGAAAGACCTGCTGTAGAGCTTTGATGCGTGAAGTAAACACGCTCTTCTCGATATTTGTTTTTATAAAGTGATAATGCGCATGCATTTGATTGCAGGTTAGCGAGTTCCTGAATAACTTTACCAGAGGGAATAATGACACGTTCAAAGTTAATATGCGGAAGTTGTTGCTCTAGCAGCGAAATAATACTTTCATCGCGTCCCTGAGACTTATCCGGACCGCTTAAAATGTAATAGGGCGCAAAGTCATGTGTTAACCATTTTATTGTTCTGGCATCACACTTTGCGCTTAAAAATACACAGACGAACAGTATTAACCACGAAAACCACATTTTCACTACAACAAATAAGTAAACAAGGACTTAAGTGTAGTCAATAATATGTCAAAAAGTAAAATGCCAGCTTAATGCTGGCATTTTAATTTATTTATAACTGTTTAACTTATCAATAATAATTAGCTGGCTTTCAGCCATTTTACAAATTGACGTGCATCACTTGCTTTTTGAAACAATGCATTTTTCAAACCTTGTGTATCGCTAAAGATTACACGATGCTTGTTAACCGAAATTGATTGCACTGGATGTGCTATTTGGATCATAGATCCGTTATATTTGTATGACATAATAAAACTCACTTTATTTTTGTTATTTATTCTGGGCTTTTTCTTAAAGCACATTTCAGATGATAAATAATCATATTGTGTTTAGCTTCATTACAGTGTTGACGATCTTTATGACACTTTTACGATGATTCTACAAATAAACCATCAAGGTATTAATAGGGGTTCTCGCCGTACAATAACTTAGCTCTTAAATATACGTTTTGCGGGGCTTACTGGATCAGGGTAAAGAGGTTAACCGCTAGGGCTTTTTATAGCCAAGTAGTAATGTTACGTCACAATATTTTCCTTTGCAAGCAATTTATTAAAATACTTTGAATCGAGAGAAATTCACGTATAGCTATAAATATTAATTCGTAAAGATCAACAGACCCAAATATATCTGACTATACTCAGTTTTTAACTGAGGGGGGTCAAATGAGTTCACTATCTGCGCCATATCAACATTTTTTATCTAATCCAATAGCAAAGCCGCCTTGTCGCATGAATAATGCGAATATGTATGGTTTTTTTGCTGAAATAGAATCTGAAAAAGCACAAAAGTATATCGATTCAACGTTAAACATAGGGGGTGAGGGTAATGTTTATTTTAAAATACTTGGCGAGTTTGCACTTATTACATTTACAGATATTGAAAAAATAGCCTCAATGACCCCGCCATTCGATCAGCATGGTTGGATGCAAGAAACAGATATTATCATTTGGTTGCCTGTCGCTAAGGTTGAAGATGAAGATATAACCTACTTATATTGGTATCCAGCGTTTATCTGCGTGAATAACATTTATGCACTTATTAATGGTCGAGAGATATGGGGCTACAATAAATATTTATGTAATTACACTATGCCTAACTGTGTATCTAAGCTATCGAATTTTTCAATATCTTTAGAGTGCTTCGAACATTTTTCTCCTGAATCTAAGCTACAAATGCATGAGCTATTTTCAATTACTATGAACTCTAAACAACAAGATACCGATTTTTTCTCTGTTATCGATGACTTTGGCGAGCAAGTAGCAAATTTGTTTTCTCGCAAACATTTGGGTATTGATTTTTCATTATTAAAGCAGCTATTGAGTGGCTTTGTTAATCCACAAATGGATCAAATATTGTTAAAACAATTTCCTGATGGCAGAGGTGATTCAGCGGTATACCAAAGCGTAATGCACTCACCCTCTGAGATTAAAAAAATACACCATTTTAAATTTTTAAAGCCAGAGTTTACTTTACATCTTAATAAATTAGATAGTTTTCCACTTGCCGACATGTTTGGTCTAAAGTTAGGTAGTCAAGCGTTGCATTTACCTTTTTATGTGCAAATGGACTTTGACCAGTTAGCCGCAACTAAAATTTAAATTGCTTAGAAGGATTTACCATGAACCGAGAAAAAATTGTGATAATTGGTGGCGGTGTATCAGCAATGACTGCTGCATTGTATTTGACTGAGCAAAGTGACTGGCAACAGCATCGAGCTATCACTGTATACCAGCAAGGTTGGCGCTTAGGTGGAAAAGGGGCTAGTGGTCGTAATGCGGCCAGCGGGCAGCGTATTGAAGAGCATGGCTTACATGTATGGTTTGGTGCTTATGTGAATAGCTTTAAAACTATAGAAACGGTTTACACTAAGTTACAACGGCCAGCCGATTCACCTTTATCTACATGGCAGCAAGCATTAAAACCGCATAGCTTTATAGCCTTAGAAGAATATATTGATGGCCAATGGCAAACATGGCCAATTGATTTCCCATTACTTCCTGGGAACCCTGCTGATGGAAGTTTAGATATAACGCCATGGGATTTTATTAAAATGACCCTAGCTTGGCTAAAAAAGTGGATATTTGATTTACAGTCAGCAGCAAAAAAAGCCAACAAAAATATACAACTAAGTACAAAAAAATCACGAGATCAATCTTTATTACGGCATCTGCACCAACAAATAACAGATTTGGTTGATGATACAGAAGATGCTTGGCAACAATTTGCTGATGATATAAAACAATATTCGAGTGAAGTTGCTTCTACTCCAAGCTTACTAATTAATACGTTAAATAAGTTTGCACACGCCGACAATACATTAAACCCCCAAGTATATGAGAAAAAAGATGGCCTTGTTATTTGGTATATAATTAGAAAACTAAAGCGCTGGCTTAATAGCGAAATGATTGAGTTGTTAGACAATAATGCGCAGCTTAGACGATTATATATTTGCGCAGACCTTGCTATCGCAATGCTAGTTGGTTTGGTAAAAGACAAAGTATATCGAGATGGGTTTGAGGTTATAAATAAATTTGATTTTAGGCAATGGCTTATAAGAAATGGGGCAAGCGAGCAATACAGTGCTAATTCGGCGCCCATACGAGGGTTTTATGATTTGGTGTTTGCGTACCCTGCGGGTGACCTAAGTAAGCCCAATGTTGAGGCTGGTGTCGCATCACTTGCTATGTTACGCATCGCGCTGTGTTACCGCGGAGGGGTCATGTGGAAAATGCAAGCGGGGATGGGCGATGTCATCTTTGCTCCCTTATATGAACTACTAAAGAAAAGAGGGGTTAAGTTTGAGTATTTTCATCAATTGCAAAACCTGACTCCCAGCCTAAATGAGCAAGGAGAGAGTTTTGTTGAGACCATTGAGCTTCAGCAACAGGTTTCTTTGCTCTCAGACGCAGAGTATCAACCACTGGTTAATGTTAAAAAACTACCTTGTTGGCCAAGTGAACCACTTTATGCGCAAATTAATAGTGAACAAGCCGCACTATTGAAGCAGCATGATATTAATTTAGAATCTTTTTGGTCAGACTGGCCGTCTCAATACGAAAACCATTTTGGGCAGCCACTGCCAATAAAAAAATTAAACTACAAAGAAGATTTTGACAGAATTGTGCTGGGTGTATCTGTGGCGTCACTTGAGCATGTATGCCCTTCATTATTAGCATGGGATACTAAATTTGCAGCACAAGCAAAGCAAGTCAAAACGGTGGCAACCCAAGCTGCCCAGCTATGGCTTAATAAAACAGACGAGCAATTAGGCTGGCAATATATTCCAAAGAGCAAAGAAGGCCCAATTCTAAGTGGCTTTAGCGAACCATTTGATACGTGGGCGGCAATGATGAATTTAGTCGACAAAGAGCAATGGCCTACTGATTGTCCTCCTAAAAACATTGCTTATTTTTGCAGTGTTTTTCCTTGTGAGTATTATCCACCAAAAAGTGAACATCAATTTCCTCTTCAGGTTAAATCGCAAGTAAAAGTAAACTTAGAAGCAATACTAGAAAAAAACATGCAGTCCTTATGGCCGCTTGCATATCAAAATAATGAGTTTGACTGGTCTGTATTATATGAAATATCGTCATCAGGGGATGAACGATTAAATGCTCAATACTGGCGAGTAAACGTTGATCCAAGTGAGCGTTATGTTTTGTCAGTTGCTGGTTCAAGTAAGTATCGACTGGCGACAGATGAAACAAAATTTACGAATCTTTTTATTACCGGAGACTGGATTAAAACGGGTGTTAATGCCGGTTGTGTTGAAGCGGCTGTTATGGCAGGTATGCAAACAGCCAGAGCAATGGTGGGTTACCCACAACACATTAGTGGCGAAAATGCATTTGCAGTTATCAAAAATTAAAATACTCTTCCAGCACAGCTTTAATCGGTTGATTAGTATATAGTTAAACATGTTGTTTACATTTATTTAGCGCAAAGGTCACGTGAAATGAAAAATAAAGGCAAGCTTCTCAATAAAAATATATGGTTGGTATGCTTACCAGGCTTTTTACTGCCACTGCAGGCGAAGGTAGTGGTAGAGGGTAAAAGTGATGACCAACCGAACATGGAAATCATTGAGGTTTATGCGCAAAAAAGAGCGCAAAAAATTGAAGAAGTCGGCATTTCTGTAAGCACAATAAAAGGGGACGATCTCAAAGCGCAACAGGTTAAAGACTCAACAGAGTTATCTGTATTTGCCCCAAATTTAAAAATTAGTCAAAACGCAGCGGAAGGCACACCACCAGCGGTTAATATTCGTGGCGTAGGGCTAGTTGATTATAACACAGCTAATACATCGCCGGTGGCGATGTATGTGGATGATATAGCCGTGGGCTCTGCCAGTAACCAAATTGTAAACTTATTTGATATTGAGCAGATTGATATTTTGCGTGGCCCTCAAGGAACTTTATTTGGTCGAAATTCCACTGGCGGGGCTATTTTAATCCGCTCTAAACGCCCTGAGTTTGAACAAAGTGGTTATTTAAGTACTGGTATTGCTAATAACAACGCGACCAGTGTTGATGCTATGTTTAATTCAGCTATTGGAGAAAACACAGCCGTTCGTGTTGCGCTAAACCATCAAAATTATGATTATTCTACAAACAATATTTTTGCTGATTCACCAACAGCGGGCATGCGGCAAACAAATGGTCGAGTATCTTTTTTAGCTGACTTTGACACTGTGCAGTTGTTGATAAAAGGGCATATTTCCGATTGGGATGGCATAGTTCAGCCTGTTGGCAGTATTGGGGTTATTGCAAACCCATTAACAGGAGAGCGATGCTCGCCAGCACAAGCAGGTTCAACCACATGTTTTGATAACTTTGGATTTAATGATGGCAGTGATGATTTTTATACAGTAAGCGTTAATAATCATTCGCCACATAAAACCGATGGTAAGGGGGTTAGTGCCCATGTTAATTGGCAATTGGATACACACAATGAGCTTATTTCACTAACTAGCTATAACAAGTTAAAGCGTGATCATGCCTTTAACTGTGATGGCTCTCCAGCACGGTTATGTGAAGGCAACTTAGGTTTAAATACTGATTTAGTAACGCAAGAGTTTCGGTTGCAATCTCAGCTCGCAGAGCATTTTCTTACAACGGGAATTTATTATGCTGATGAGTCTATTATTCAAGACAATGTAAATGATATTTTGCGAGATTATCGAGGCATTTTAGAGACAGATTTAACCGCTACTTTTTTCTATGATAATAGGATAAAAACAAAGAGCATTGCAGCGTTTACCCAACTTGACTATCAATTAAACCAAGATTGGCTAATTACCGCTGGGCTTCGTTATTCTTATGAGTCTTTAGATTACGACTCAACATCCAAGCTTAATATTATTTTAGACCCTAACGATTTAACCGGAGTTAAGGTGCCATTTTATCGTGTTCAGGGAGAGCAATCAGATAATGGCATTTCTGGTCAGTTGGCTGTGAACGTTAAGCTGGATGATGCGACCTATGCCTATTATCGATTTGCTAATGGCGCAAAAAGCGGAGGCTATAACGGTGGGTTTTTATCATCGGTTGAACAAGCACAGCTTGCTGATTATCAAAAAGAACGATTGAACTCACATGAAATTGGCTCAAAGTCTTGGTGGCCACAGTTGGGCATGCGGTTTAATTGGGCTGTATTTTATTATGATTATAATGATCAACAGGTGTTTATGAATCAGCCTTCAGTATCTGATCAGAGCCCGCCTATTCAATTATTAGAAAATGTGGCAGATTCGATTATATATGGCCTAGAGGCTGATTTTGAGTATTGGCTGACCGATGATTTGAATGTTAAGTTTGCTATGGGTTATATACCCCATGCAGAGTTTGAAGAATATGTTGATCCTTTAGGTAACGCATTAACAGATAATCGTTTGCCGTTTACCTCAAAATGGAACCTCAGTGCAGGCATTGAATACACGCTTGAGTTGGCGAATCACCCACTAACAACGCAATTATTAGTTGATTATCAATCCGACTATTATTTTGATCAGAATCAAAACCCTTATGCTATGCAAGATGGCTATAGTATTTTTAACGCAAACATACATTATCAACATGATAACTGGGCGATTGCTATTTGGGGGAAAAACCTCTTTGGTACGCAATATAGTCACTTAAAATTTGATTTAAGCTCTTTCCTTGGCATGCTTGAAGACTTTAAAGGTGAAGGCAGGCGTTTTGGTTTAGATGTTAGTTATCAGTTTTAATTTTAGTCTTTAAATTAAGGTGCGAAGTATGCCAATGAAGGCAGTTCTAAAGCTATTTTTATATTGTGTATTTTTGTGCTTTAGCAATTTAGCGCCGGCAGATACACTCGCTCCTATTGTTTATACTTTAAAACAACAAGATACTGATTTGCTCGGTCAGGGTCATGTATTTCAGGTAACGAGTGGTACTTTTCCCCGTAACCACAGTGAAATAGAAATGTGGCTTGAAGATAAACAATCACAATCAAGAACATCGTTTTTTGGTGGTAGTTTTTGGTTTGTCATAGCACTTGAAAATAAAACAGACTTAGATGAACTGGTGCTCTATCCGTATAACACGTTACTTTCAAAAATCGAAACCCGGATTTATGATATATCGAACTTTGATGAACCAATAAAGCAGTATGTCACTGGGGGGCTTTACCCAAATGAGTTTGCATTTCATTATGGGAATAAAGTTAAGCTGGCGCCTAATCGTTCTTACGTACTAATTGCAAAATTTCAAAGTGAATATTTTTATACTCCACCAAAATTAGTGCTTTCATCTTATGACGATTTTTTTGTAAGAAAAACATCAGACAATATGATTATGCTGCTGTGCTTTGGGGTTGGTATTGCATTAGGTTTATACAATTTTCTTATTTACTTGGGTGATAGAGATAAAACCCATTTGTACTACGCCATGTTCACAGCATGCTGGGTGTTGGCTTGGAGTCAGTTTTTTCATATACCAGACCAAATTTTTGGTTTTTACAATGCCCATTTTCATTGGTTAGGTTTTACTTTAATTCCCATCACAAATATTTTATTTTTTAACAGCTTACTTAAATTAAAAGACACGTCTCCTAAGTTATCTAGATTATCAATCTACCTAGGCATTGTTGCCACAGCAGGCGCACCTTTTGCAATGATTTGGCCTGGTTTTGGCTTTATTTGGGCCACTTTAGTGACAGGGGCAACTTTATCTCTAGGTATGGTTGTTGGTATACGAAGCTGGATCAGTGGCTTTAAGCCGGCTCGCTATTTTGTTCTCGCCTATTTGGCTATGGCCATTCCTAATATGGTTGGCAATTTAACTAATCTAGGAATTATTGAGCCAATAAAAATGGATCTCTATTTACTTGGGCTTATTGGCACAGCGCTCGATGCGGTATTACTTGCTTTTGCTGTCGCAAATAAATTCAGTATTTTGCATCATCAGAATGTTGAACTGACTAAAAATTTGGAACACAAGGTTGAGCTGCGCACTCAAGAGTTACAACAATTGGCGGAGGAGCTTCGTGATGCAAGTGAAGCCAAAAGTCGATTTTTAGCTAACATGAGTCATGAAATTCGTACCCCAATGACATCTATTATTGGTTATGCTGATGGGATAATTTTAGGTGATATACAGCCTCATGAAAGAAATCATGGGATCAGGGTGATTTTACAAAATAGTCGTCATGTACTTGGTTTAATTAACGATATTTTGGATATGTCGAAAATTGAGGCTAACCGTTTAGAGATAGAATTAGTTGAAACGGATTTGTTTGCCACTATCGCTGAAATTGAATCATTATTAGGAAAACAAATCCGCGATAAAGGCTTAAAGTTTCAAGTTGATTATCAATTCCCATTACCAGATTGGATAGTCTCAGATCCAACTCGGCTTAGACAAATATTATTAAATTTAGCAACCAATGCACTTAAATTTACTACCCAAGGCTACATAAAGCTCACAGTGGGTTGCAATCAAAAGCAGCTAATAATTAAAGTAAAAGACACGGGTATTGGAATGACTGAAAGTGAGCAAAAAGACTTGTTTACTCCTTTTCATCAAGCTGACTCGTCCATTTCTCGTAAATACGGTGGCACTGGCCTTGGCTTAAATATATCAAAAAGCTTAGCAACTAAACTAAATGGCGATATTACCGTATTTTCTGTGGTCGGAAGCGGTAGTGAATTTTGTTTTTCTATGGAGTTAAATACAACCGAACATACACAATGGGTTAACACATTCGACGATATACGTAAGCCACAAACTAAAGAACTATTTTCAAATAATAGTCAGCGAAATTTAGTGGGTAGAGTACTTGTGGCTGAAGACCATCCAGAAAATCGTCAGCTTATTAAGCGGATTTTAGAGCGGATGGGGTTAACCGTTGTCGCTGTTGAAAATGGTCGAGATGCAGCGCAAGCTACGATGGATGAAAGCTTCGATTTAATTTTATTAGATATTCAAATGCCAATTATGGATGGTGAGCAAGCAATTAATATTATGCAAGCAACAGGGGTAACAACACCTATTGTGGCGCTCACTGCTAACACGATGAAGCATGAAATTGATCGCTATTTAAAACAAGGTTTTACCGATCACATTGCCAAACCTATAGATAGAAGGTGTTTTAGTAGTAAAATTGCAAGTTACCTTGATATTGATATATGCGAGAACATTAAGCTGCCCGATGAGGAGTTTGCACTACTCAAGCAAGAATATATTAAAGGGTTAAATATACAAAAAGACACGTTAGTGTCTCAATTTGAGCACGGTGATATAACGGGTTTTGCACGCAGCGTACATATGATCAAAGGCACTGCTGGAATGTTTGAATGTAAAGCGTTGTATCAACAGGCTGTTGACTTTGAAACAAACTTAAAGTCTTCACCTGACGCTTTCGACATTCAACAAGTTGAGGCTCTCCTCAATGCGATTGACGTTATTTTAACCGTTCAAAAAGCACCTTAAACATTACATTTTATCGTTGAATAGCCGGTATACGCTTTGTTATAAAGACAAGTAGGGTTATGCATGCTTAAATATATTCTCTTGTAGGAGGGCGTATGCAGTATCAACATATTAAGGTGCCAGACAATGGCGAAAATATTCACATTGATGGCCAAGGACAGTGGCATATACCCGAACAACCTATTATTGCCTATATTGACGGTGATGGGGTTGGCTTAGATGTTATGCCAGTGATGCGTCAGGTAGTGGATGCCGCCATAGAACATTGTTATGGCAAGGAACGAAAGATACATTGGATGCAGGTGTATAATGGTGAACAAGCGGCCAAGCTTTATGATGGCGACTGGTTCCCTCAAGAAACCATTAATGCGGTACGTGAATGCAAAATTGCTATAAAAGGGCCGCTAACCACACCTTTAGGCGGTGGCTTTCGCTCTCTTAATGTTGCGCTTCGCCATGAAATGGATTTATTTGTTAATATGCGCACGATAAAAGGCTTTAGTGCTTTACCCTCGCCATTAAAAAATCCCTTTACCACTAACATTACCGTGCTGCGCGACAGCAGTGAAGACGTATATTCAGGAATTGAATGGCAGGCGGGAAGTGTTGAAAGTGAAAAAGTGCTCGATTTTTTGTGTGAAGAAATGGGCGTAACCCGTCTTCGTTTCGCTCAAGAGTGTGGTATAGGGATTAAAAATATATCTAAAGAAGGGTCAGAGCGATTAATACGCTTTGCCATTAATTATTCCCTTAAAAATGAGAGAGAGTCACTTACGTTAGTGCACAAAGGTAATGTTCTTAAGTTTACCGATGGGGCGTTTAAACGCTGGGGCTTTGCGCTTGCAAAACAAGAATATAATGCCAAAGAACATGAAAATGGCCGTTGGCTTGAAATACAACGAACCAATTTACCCCCCTTGATTATTAAAGAAGTGATTGCCGATAATATGTTGCAGCAATGCTTGATGGATCCTGCGCAATTTGATGTGGTGGCTACCACAAATCAAAATGGTGACTTTTTAGCCGATATGCTCAGCGCACAGGTTGGGGGGTAGGGATCATGCCTGCTGCCAATTTAAATACAGAGGTAGCGTTTTTTGAGCCAACTCATGGCACGTTCGAACGAATAGCTGGTCAAGATAAGGCAAACCCAAGTAGTAGCTTATTAAGCGCAGTGCTAATGCTAAAATTTATGGGATGGGATGAAGCGGCATGTTTAATCGAAAACGCCTTAGAAATGACGTTTGCCAGTGGGCAGGTAACTTTTGATCTAGCCCAATCAAGTCATAACCCGACAACCTTAAGCTGCAAACAATTTGCTAATAAGGTTATCGAGCACTTTTAAACAACTGCATTGTTAAGCTGCTGAAGCGTTAGTGGTTGCTTGACGATGAACACATGGACGCTCTGTTAGCTCTGCTGCTCTGTGATAAAGCTCATGTGCACTTGGCTCGTCACATACAGTGCCACTGAGCGTATCCATTAACGCAACTACAATAATGGCAGGTACTTGACAGCAGTATTCATCTAATACGGCTTCAGTTGTTTGTGCATCAACATGGCAATGAGGGTGGCTTTTACGTTGATAGGCACTTAATAAAGTGTTTACGTCGAGAATATCGTTTTCTTGATGTTTATTTTTACGACATTTACAGCCGAATTCATCAACTAATGTGGCAAGTGACTGGTAAACGTGACGTGTCTCAAGCGGCGTATTTGGGCATAATTGTTGTTCAATGAAGTGATGTAAATTTGCATCAATGAATAACCCATCTTGTTGTGTGAAGCTTGCTGATGTTTGCATAATTATTACTCTTAGTTTGTTGGCTTAACTTCACTGTAGCGCTAAGTGTAATATTAATGAAATTGTTGTTTTCAATAACTGATATTGATTTAATCAATATTTTAATGTTTTACCTATCAACCACTGTATTCGCGAACGCCAATAACTCACGTCTAAGCCATTGATGCGCCGGTGTATGGTGTAATAACGGGCTCCAAATCATTTTTACTTCTATGGGCACGACTTGAAATGGTACTGGGCTAATCACTAAATTAGTGTGACTGGTTAATAGTTTTGCTTGACGACGCGGCAGCGTTGCTATGAGTTGCTCAGATTGGCACAGCAAGCTGGCAATCATGTAATGACGAGTAAATACACGTATTTTACGGGTTTGCTCTAATTGCCATAAAGCTTCATCTACCCAGCCTAATTTTTGTTTCCCTGATTTATTGGTCACTGCGGGCTCTGGCCCCCATCCTGCGCGGTTAACCCATATATGCTCGCTATCTAGGTAATGATTTAAGTTAGCATCCGTTAAAAAAACATTATTTGGGTGGGTTAAACAACAATAGTTATCTCGCCATACAGTAGCCTGATGAAAAGAGCGCGGCAGGCCATTAAAGCGATTTATTGCCAAATCAATTGTGCCTTTTTCCATATCTTGTAAATTTACATCGCTGGGGCTTAGCACATCAAAGTCAATTCCTGGGTTTTTAGCTAGTTGCTCGCAAATAAAGGGGGCGATGAGGGTCGACTCTAAATAATCGTTTGCCATAATACGAAATGTAACTTGTGCAGTCGCTGGGTTAAATTGCTCGCTTGGTTGGGTGATCTCTTCGGCCATTTTAAGCAGCGCTTCAATTTCAGGTTTAAGCGACAGCGCTTTGGCGGTGGGAGTCATAGAGCCCGCAGCTCGCACTAGCAAAGGATCATCAAATAAATCTCTTAAACGTTTTAACGCATTACTCATCGCAGGTTGGGTAAGCGCGAGTTTATTAGCCGCTTTTGATACGCTTTTTTCATCTATTAATACATTTAAATAGACGAGTAAGTTGAGGTCGACATTTCTTATATTCATATGATCAATTTTATTTATTTGCTGTATTAATTACCTAAATTAAAGTGTGCTTGCTAAGGTGTAAACCTCTAATAAAAAATAATCAGCATAATTGCTAAAAATAGAAGCGCCTAAATCATGCCAAGCACGCCATTAACCTCTCAACATAATTCGGTACAATCTGTTATCGCCACTAAGTTAGCCCGAGCGATATTTGCAGGCTTTGAGGCTATGTTTGCACAATTTTTAAATATCACTTTAGGGGCACAAAGTCGCTTTGAACAACGCCAGTACCATGAGGTGCAAGCAGCAATGCGAGAGCGCTTACAAGTGTATGAACGCCAAGTAAAGCAAGTTAGTGAAGCCGTTAGAGTGATTGCTTATGATGAATTGAATTGCCCTCAAACATGGCAACGGGCAAAAAATATTTATGGTGAGATGGTAAAAGAGCATGAAAACCAGCCCATTGCGCATACATTTTTTAATTCTACTTTTGGCGCTATTTGGGATGATAAAAAAATTCGCACAGTTCACTTATTTGTATTAAAAGCAAAATACCGAGGGCAGCCGCGTTCCTATGAAGGGCTTGTAAGTCGTATCTCCTTAAAAGAAGGGTTTGATCAGGCAATTAAAGCCTTATTAAATGAGCAAGTGTTTAGAGTCCCCTTTAAAGATTTAAGTAGTGATTTAGCTAAGCTACAAGCAACGTTAACGCAAGGTGCTCAGCAGCAATGTCGACAAGTATACGAATTAATAAACTTAAATGACGGTTATATTGAATACGCTAATTCGCATTTTTATCGTAATAAGGCCTGTTATGTCATAGGGCGATGTATTGCCAAAAATGGAGATAACATGCCCTTTGCAATTGCTATTTTAAATACCCCCAATGGGCTTACAATTGATGCTGTAATGATGGGGGCTGATCAACTAAGCTTATTATTTGGCTTCGCACGTACCTATTTTATGGTCGATACCGACCAACCTGCCCGTTATGTTGATTACCTCAGTGTGTTAATGCCTCACAAACAACGGTTTGAATTATTCAATGCGATTGGTTTCATAAAACATGCCAAAACCGAGTTTTATCGCTATAAGGTAGATACTACTAAAAGTAGTCCCGAGGAATACATGTATCATTTAGCGCCAGGGACTCCAGGTATGGTGATGCTGGTTTTTACTATTGACGGCCTAGATTATGTCTACAAGGTGATAAAAGATAAGTTTAGTGCGCCAAAAACTGCAACAAAACAACAAGTAAAAGATAAATATAACTTTGTAAAACAAGCCGACAGAGTAGGGCGCTTAGTCGATACCCATGAATTTAGATACCTTGCATTTGACTTAAGTCGCTTTAGTGATGAACTGCTAATACAAATGAAAAAACACATTGGTGATAGCTTAGTGATTTCCGGCAAAGCCTTAATTCTAAAGCATGTTTACGTTGAGCGAAAAATGACACCGCTAAACCTGTATATCAATCAATGTAATAGTAAATCACTTCAGCAAGTGATGCTTGATTATGGTAAAGCGATAAAAGAGCTTGCCAGCGCCAATATTTTTGCTGGTGACATGCTGATGAAAAACTTTGGCGTAACACGCTGGGGGCGAGTAGTATTTTATGATTATGATGAAATTTGCCCTCTCACCGATTGTAATTTTAGAGACGTGCCAAATACGCAAAACGCTTTAGAAGAATTAAGCTCACACAGCTATTTTGATATTGACCAAAATGATATTTTTCCGAGTCAATTTAAGGTGTTTTTTAGTGCCAGTAGCAGCGCGTTTAACCACTTTAATCAATACCACAATGATTTATTTACGGCAAAATACTGGCAATTGACTCAGCAAGGAATTGAGCAAGGCCAGCTTCCGGATGTATATCCTTATAAACAAAGCTGGCGTTTTAACACTATGTCAGTAAATCAACGCTGAGTTGATTTCTTCAGGCACAGTTAACACGATAAGGATTACGATGAAATTTACTCTATTCGTTTGCTTAGTTTTATTGCCATGCTCTGTATTTGCCAATCCTCTATTAGGTACGTGGGAGTTTGTTCAAGGGAAATATGCGGTAGAAAATGGGTTTGTCACTGCTAAAGCCCCAGAGATAACTTCAGTCAAATTAGTAACCGCATCACATTTTAGCTATATTACAGAAAAAAATGGCCAATTTAGTTATGCTGGTGGTGGCCAGTACCAATTAACCGATGGACAATTTATTGAAACCTTTAAGTATGGCAATATTGCATCATTGATGGGTAAAACCATGGCTTTTGATTATAAAGTTGAAGGGAATGTGTGGCATCATTCTCTTACAGAAAATGGCCAGCTAGTTGAAGCCGAAGTGTGGCGAAAAATCAAATAAATCCAATACAAGGAGACTTATGCAGTATATTTCACATCATGAGCAGCAGTTAGCGTTTTCGAAAACCGATAACCCGAAGGTTAATAACAATGAAGTGCTGGTAAAAGTGGCAGCGATTGGGGTTAACCGCGCTGATTGTATGCAGCGTCAAGGTAAGTATCCTGCCCCTGAAGGGGATAGCCCTATTTTAGGACTTGAGTGTGCAGGCACCGTGTGTGAGCTTGGCAGTGAGGTAGACCCTAAATGGCTCGGTAAGCGTATTTTTACTTTATGTGCTGGTGGCGCTTACAGTGAATATGTCGCAGTAGATGCGCAGCAGTTAATTATATTGCCTGATCATATCTCTATGGCGCAAGGTGCCGCTATAAGCGAAGTGTGTTTAACAGCCTTTGGTGCGCTATTTGAATTAGGCAAGTTACAATCAGGGCAAACGGCGCTTATTCATGCAGGTGCAAGTGGTGTTGGTGGTGCAGCTATTCAAATGGCAAAAAGTGCTGGTGCACAAGTAGTGATTACCGCAGGGTCGGATGAAAAGTGTGAACATGCTAAAAGGTTGGGTGCTGACCACGTAATTAATTATAAAACCACTGATTTTGTTGAGTATATGAAATCACATAAGCTCACTGCAAACGCAATTGTTGACCCTGTTTCTGGTAGCTATTTAAATAAAAATGCCATGGTGGCTGCAATGGATTGTCAGATTATTATGCTGGCATTTTTAGACGGGCGCTTTGCAGAGGTGGACTTTGCACGTTTATTACAAAAGCGGATTTCGTTTCATGCATCAACGCTACGTAATCGCAGTATTGAGTTTAAACGAGCTCTGAGAGATGCATTTGTCGCGCGTTTTTATGATGATATTGCCAACCAGAACTATGACTTTAATATTTATAAAACCATGTCATGGCAGCAAGCTAGTGAGGCTCATGCCATTTTAGAGCGCAACGAAAATTCCGGTAAAGTGGTGTTGCTGGTTGAGTAACGTACATGAGCATAGCAGGATTAATATTGTTAATTAGGCTGTGCGCCCATATAATTTAGTGAACACTATAAAATATTAAGGCAAATAATGAATCCAATTATTGCAATATTAAAAGAGCACAACGTTAGTGATGAAAAAGTAGCCGCGTTGTTTGAAGCATTTACCCAAAACCCAATGATGGCTATGGCATTAGTGCAAGAGCTGGGCATACCACCTGAAAAGCTTCAGCAACTAATGGCTGTGGTGATGACTCAACCGCATTTGATTAAAGAAGCTACTGATGAATTAGGGCTTGATTTTGCAAAAGTACAAGAAGCGAAAGACAAGTTAAATCAGCAGTAAACCATCTTTAGAGACATGTTTTATCCATGTCTCTATCATTAAACATGTTTTGTTACACACTCCTTTGAACGGCTCTGCGTTTATACAGTCAAATAAACACTTAACCCATAGCAGAGACAAAAGATGAAGCGACTTTATAAATTTTGGAAAAATAATCGCTCTTTAATTGTATTTATTATTTTAATGAGTGTGTTCCGTAGTGCCGTCGCCGATTGGTACGAAATACCAACAGGTTCAATGAAGCCGACTATTGAAGAAGGCGACCGAATCCTTACCGATAAAATGGCGTATGATTTACGTATACCATTCACGCATGTATCCCTGTTGAGAATGGCGGACCCACAAACTGGCGATATTATTGTATTTGACTCGAAAGTAGCGGATAACCGCTTGATTAAGCGAGTAATAGGTGTACCTGGAGATACTATTGTACTTGAAAATAATGAACTCATCATCAACGGTAAAAAGCTTAATTACACAAATTTGCAAAGTAATACGACTTCTTCAGATAAAATAGAAAACTTAAATGGTTATAAGCATTCAATCCGCGTAGCTAATATACCATCACGTTTGTCGGGCTTTGATGAAATAACAATTCCTGAACATTACTATTTAGCTATGGGTGATAACCGCGATAATAGTTCCGATTCTAGAGTAATAGGCCTCATCCCACGTGATGAACTACTAGGTAAAGCCGAGCGTGTGATTGTATCGCTTGATTACGATAACTATTACTTACCTAGAACAGAGCGGTTTCTAAAAATTTTAGAGTAATAAAACAGTGGGTATAAAGGCTAACCAAGCATATGTTAGCCTTAATTCGTTTGTGGTTTTTCTAATCTATATCAATTGAATACGCTTCGAGTAGCTCATTTAGCTTCGTTTGCTCTGATGCATCAAACTCGATACCAACACTTAGGCGATTACCCTTCATTTGATTATTTCTGATATAGGACGTGACTATGACAGACTTATTGTCTATAGGTGACAAAATATGCACAAATACTTGGCGTTTTTTTAGCGCAACAAATCCAGAGCTCACATGTATCGCAAAGCGGCAGCCACTGGGTGAAATATCAATGATTAACCCATGCAATAAGCTCTTACTATCGGCGTCTACATCACCTTTGTGTAAACTTATTTTAGCTGGGATATGAGTTGGTAGCCTGCTTGTTTCTCGCAGCTGACGGCTTTCAATTTTTTTAGGGTAAGCTAAATAAATTAAGCGTTCAGGGCGAAATGAAATTGCTAATATGCTGGTTGAAAAAGCCACACATTCACCGCGTTCATCTTCAATTATATAACGGACAATAGCGCCATTGCCTTCAACTAAAATATCGCTGTAATCATTCTTACCTGCTTGAGCAGGGTATTTTAATATTAAATATTTACCGGTGTCATAGCCAATTAAAGTAAGCTTAAAGCGAACCTGAATAGGGTTGTTAAATTGTATATCGATCATCTTCCCAGGAAGTAAATCGAGGAAAAACTTCTTTTGGTCATCGGTTGGCTGATCTTCAACAGTGGTGTTATTGCTATTCGTTTCCACAAACTCTTTCTCAATATTAACAGACACTTAATTATCTTTTAATATAGTGTAAAAATCACTAGAATTAAAGGGGGTATTTAGGAGAGATAATTAATGCTTTATGCTGGTTATAGTAAGTTTTTTCAGTTATAAGCTCCGGTTTATCTATAAAGTTGTTGCTATTTTGGCAACAGTGAGGTAGGGGCATACCTATAACACTTTAAGCGCTTTGCTATTGAAACCATACCTATATAAACTTTATCACGTTAAGTATTATGGTTTTTGAGCTTATGTAGAGAATACTAGTGCTTGCGAAGCGATTGAGCAAAGGGTGATGGTACTACCTATCTACAATACTACTTAACTATCTTATTGTGACATACCTAGGTCCTTGCAAATTTAACCTTAAAAGGTCAACTGGCCTTAAACACCATCTATACGTTTAAATCAGATTAGCACAAGGAATTATGATGATCGTTAACATACTTGATAAATTAATATTTGCTTGTACTTTTATTATTTCATTGCAACTACCGCAGTTGAGTGATCATTACCAACAACATTTAGCGGGCTTGTATCATGCGACCAAGTGGCAAGTTGATGGCTATGCAAACACAGCAAAGCAATATAAATTTTCTAGTATACAAGCAATGATAAATCGTCATTTAGCAAATACTGAACCGAGTGTTAGAGCAGATGCAGAACAAAAACAGCAAACCTTGATGCTATTTGCTGACTTAAATCAAGGTATGAAGCTATTCGAGCAAGGTAATTTAGTGCAAAAATTGCTGTATATATTCTCCCCTGAGCGTTTCGACAGATTACAAAATACACTTGATAACTTTAAGTTAGGTATTCCTTTAACCACCAGTGCGTTATTGTTTGCGCTAATATTAGCTATCATATTAAATCAGCTCGTAATGTTGCCGTATACTTTATATGTTGCCCACAAAAAACGAAACGCAGCGAATGCTTAATGACGTAATTACTGTTGGTGCTTTTTAATCGGTTTTTTAACGATAAAGGCGCCACGAATGTCACCCAGTTTAAAATCAGTTGCCTGATCATTAGGGTATAAAGTCGCTATTTTTTTAGAAACTGCGGGGGCAATGTGACTGCCATGACATGCCAAACACGCTTTTTGAGTAGGGATCGCTTTTACAAAATACCAGCCATCCGGTCTTTGCTCTTGATATTCTATGCTTGCTACCGGCTCGCCATTGAGCTTACGTTGTTCAAAGTTTAATAAAACATTTTTGAGCCATGCATCGGGTTGATTATCTGAGTTACGAGTTTTCAAAGCACTGCGGCTAATTTGCCAAGGACTGTTGCTGTGTTGTGAAGCAATAGCGGGTGCTGCTGTATTGCATACACTTATTGCCGCTAGTGGCCCGCTTTGCTTCATAGTACTTACCAGCACCTGTTTTAAATCAGTTGAAAATGCCTTGATGGTTTGTCGTGCCTCGTCGGTATTGCTAGGAAAAGCAGCGGATGAAATAAATAAACTGGAAAAAAGTAAAATAATGCGCATAATACACCTCTTAATATTAGTAATTCCTAATGTACAGGGTGTCAGGTGTTTTTCAACTAAATCGTGCAGTGTTTAAGCACTTTTTTATTCGATGTACCGCGCCTAAAATCGATAAACAGTCCCAAGTGAGAATAATATGCATACTAAACAAGATGATAATAAAGTAATAAATCAACAAAACACCTATGATGCTGGTGGACTTAGTGCTGATGACCCTTTGGCGGCAATTAGAGCTATTCGACTTGAGCAGTTAGCACAATGTCGGCTAAAAACACAAAAAGAAATGCAAGCAGAGCATAAAAAAATAAACCCTAAGCGATAATAATTTGCTAAATTAAGTTTATTAATTTTAAACCTTGGCTAGTGCAATCAATTCCTTATCTATAAAACACCTTCATCAGGTTATTTCTTTTATTGCTTGGCTATGTGCTTTAGTTGTACTTTTGATAGGGCTAATATCACCTAACAATAAAGAAATTTTATTGCTATTAACAGTGAGCTCGCTGTGTTTACTAATGTTTAATAGTGTGGCAATGACTACTTGGGTATTTAACCATTTTAAAGATAA
The DNA here is from genome assembly GCF_048318575.1 of Pseudoalteromonas sp. RW-H-Ap-1. Taxonomy (GTDB): domain Bacteria; phylum Pseudomonadota; class Gammaproteobacteria; order Enterobacterales; family Alteromonadaceae; genus Pseudoalteromonas. Next base: position 1,782,760 of record NZ_CP166996.1, on the reverse strand, counting down.
GCAGTTATGCTTTCTTGCGGTTCTATGTAGCGCAGCTTTAATGCTGTGCACAGTAGGGGATGTAATTAACTTTAACTTATCCCAGCACTATCATCGCTATGCAACGTTAATAAAGCATGACTACTTAATTGATTCAATTTTATTTTTTGCACCTGGCTACAGCCTTCTATTTTTAGCCTGTGTGTTGGCCTATAAAAGGCAGCAAGCTATATCGCGACTAAAAAGCACCTGTTTCATAGTTGCGGTACTGGTTGTAAGTGCTACGTCACTCGCCTCTATGTACCTTGATGGAGCTGGTATAACAATTTTAGCTATGACAGGTTTTTATAGTGTTGTGGTAACTGCGGTGGGGCTTATGGGTCTGATGTTGGTTGTTGGTTATGGTGGGTTTTATGCACCTAAACCAATAATGTGGGTGAGCTTAGGGCTTTTACTTGCTGCATTGGCTGATGCTATTATTGGAGCTTTTTGGATTTATGGTAACCAAGGGCAAGGTTTTTATCCTCAGGTGCGCTATATAAACTGGTTTATCTATATTAGCTCCCAATGCTTAGTGATTCATTTGGCAAAAGTAGTCGCCTTAGCTAAATAACCTGTCCCGTCCTGAAATAGGTTGACGGTTTTAATGAAAGACTTGGTGCGAAAGCGCCAGGTCTTTTTTATGCACTTGATTTGGTGTTTTCATATTCAAACTTAAGTGCGGTCGCATTTCATTGTATATAAATATCGATTCTTCAACGAGCTCTTTTAACTCTGCCATATTACGACATTTATACAGTAGAAACTCTTGTTTTAATATCCCGTTAATACGCTCAGCTAATGCGTTTTGATAACAGTCATATCCATCGGTCATAGATGGCCTAATTCCCTCCTTTAATAGCATACCTTGATATACTTCAGAGCAATATTGTAAACCTCTATCTGAATGATGAATAGCATCACGTTTATACACCCGCTGCTTAATCGTCATCTCTAACGCTTTGACTACATCAGTTGCCTTCATTTCATCACTGAGCTCATAACCCATTATTTTTCGACTATAAGCATCAGTGACTAACGACAGGTAATGCACGCCTTGCGATGACTTTACGTATGTAATATCACTAACGAAGACTTCCTCGGCCGCAGTAGGTTTGTATTCTTTTAGTAAATTGGGATGCTTGTGCATCCAATGATTACTATTTGTTGTTTTAGTGTAATTTTTCTTTGGTTTTACAAGCAAGTCATGCTCTCTCAAATAGTCAAAAAAACAATCTCGGCCTAGTTTAATGTCACGCTCTTGCAGCTCTGGCTTTATCATCAGATAAAGTTTCTTCCCACCAATACGAGGCATGAATTGCCGCCAATACATCACTAACTCTTTGACTGGCTTCAACGCTTTATTCCGAGAATCTATTCTGCGCATAGCTTGATAGTAACCTTGTCGCGTTATGCCATATGCACGGCATAAAGGAGTAAGCTTTACTTGCTGGTTTTCTTTTGCGCGCGTGATAGCTCGGATATGTACTTTTTTCGCAAACCCGCTCCATATTCTTCATCCATAATATTAATCATTTCATCTTTGATTAAATCCTTTAGGCGTAACTCCTCTACCTCGCGCTCTAAACGTTTAATTTTTTGTGCTGGGGTTTCTTTTGATTTAGGCATGTTGGCTATATAAGTTGGTTTAGACCAATCTAATTTACCATGTTTTCGCAGCCATACCAGAACGGTGCTACGACCTTGAATACCGTAATGACTTTGCGCCTGTTTATATGTGAAGTCGCCTTTTTCTACTTGCTCAACAATGGATAATTTAAAGCCTAATGTATAATCTCGTTGAGTACGCTTAACGTCTTTAGTTTTAGTGGTTTTCATAAAATAAGTCCTAAATGTGTAAACACATTTCAGGACAAGACAACCTCAACAATAAAAAAGCCGCTAAATATTGAAGTGACCCCCAATAGTTGGACATTCCAATTACTGGGGGTCTTTTTATGTCCAAACATCACCGAGCTTTCAAGCTCAAAATAGCTGAACTCGCTTTGTCTGAAAGCTCTTCGGCGGTAAGTAACAGATTTAATGTTACAGATAGGCAGGTCCGATATTGGACCGCTATTTATCGAATTCATGGCGCTGAAAGCTTCAGGTCTGTTCACAAACCTTATTCTCTAGCATTTAAGGCTGAAGTGTTAAAAACGATGACAGCAAACAGTTGGTCACTCGGTTATACCAGTGCTTTCTTCGATTTATCGTCCCCAGGCATTCTTTTTCAATGGCAAAAGCTTTATGCTCGTGATGGTATATCACGTCTTAAACCACAGAGAAAAGGTAAGCCATTCATGACAAATAATTCTTCTTCATCAAAACTAGTAGAGCAAATGACTGAGGAGGAGTTACGAGAAGAACTAGCATACTTACGAGCTGAGAATGATGTGCTAAAAAAGTTAGAAGCCTTGGCTCAAGCCAGAAAGAAAAAAGCAAAGACAAAACGATAGTCGTCGAAGAGTTCAAGGCAAAGCATAGCTTACGACACCTTTTAAAGGCTATAGGGCTGCCAAAGAGTGTTTACTATTATCATCGCACTACTTGTAAGCAACCCTGTGCAAGCAATGATTTACTGGTAAAAATACGTGATATTTATCACGCGCATAAAGGGCGATATGGCTATCGCAGAATTACGAGTGCCCTGAGAGCAATGGGAGTACTTGTTAATCATAAGCGCGTTCAACGGTTGATGAATGAGTTAGGACTCAAGTCAAAAGTAAGGCCTAAGCGCTATAAATCCTATAAAGGTGAAGTGGGTAAAATCGCAGAAAATACGCTTAACCGCGAGTTTACTGCGCAGAAGCCAAATCAAAAATGGGTGACGGATGTGACGGAGTTTAAAGTGGATAATGAGAAGGTATATCTATCGCCTATGATTGACCTATTCAACCAAGAGGTAATCAGTTACGAAGTCAGAAAATCCGTTGCACTCCCTTTGGTAACTGACATGCTTAAAACAGCAACTGCTAGGTTGAAGCCAAATGAAAAGCCAGTTGTACACTCAGATCAAGGGTGGCAATATCAAAACAAACAATATCAAAATCACCTTAAGGAAAAAGGATTGCAACAAAGTATGTCTAGAAAAGGAAATTGTTTAGATAATGCGGTTGCTGAGAACTTCTTCGGCATATTGAAGAGTGAGATGTACCACAACGAAACGTTTAAAGACGTGAATGATCTTATTGAAAACATTAAAGAATATATCCACTATTACAACAATGAGCGTATTAAACTGAAACTAAAAGGCCTGAGTCCGATACAGTATCGAAATCAGGCCTTGGCAGCCGCTTAGAAATGAGTCCAACTTTATGGGGTCACTTCATATTTAGCGGCTTTTTTAAACAAGCACAGTGTTTACATTACTCGCATACCAGGCTCTGAACCATCGTCTGGGTTAAGAATGTATATTTCTTTACCGCCAGGGCCTGCAGCAAGTACCATACCTTCAGACATTCCAAAGCGCATTTTACGCGGTTTAAGGTTAGCGACCATCACAGTTAGCTTTCCTTCGATGTCTTCTGGTGCGTAGGCTGATTTAATACCTGCAAATACTTGGCGTGTTTCGCCGCCTAAATCAAGAGTTAACTTAAGCAATTTATCAGCGCCTTCTACGTGCTCTGCTTTAGCTATTTTAGCAACGCGTAAATCTACTTTTGCAAAGTCATCAAATTCAATTTCAGCTGCAATAGGCTCTTTTGCCAGTGGGCTATTAGGATCGATTTTGTCTTTTTCAGCGATTAAGCTTTCTTTTGATTCTTCAACCATTTTATTCACTTTGTCCATTTCAACACGTTGCATTAACGGCTTAAATTTATTGATAGGATGGCTTATTAATGCAGTTTGCACACCTTGCCATGTAAGCTCATCATTTAAGAAGGTTTCAACATTTGTGGCCATACCAGGCAGTACAGGCTTTAAGTAAGTGATCAGCACACGGAATAAGTTAAGTCCTAATGAACATACCTGATGCGCTTCTTCTTGCTTAGATTCGTCTTTAATAAGCACCCAAGGCGCGGCATTATCAATAAATTGATTTGCTTTATCAGCAAGCGCCATAATTTCACGGATTGCGCGACTGTATTCACGATTTTCGTAATGTTCAGTGATAGTGGCTGAGGCGTTTTGGAATTCCGCTAGTAGCTGTGGTTCCATAATTGTATCGCTTAGCTTACCGTCAAACTTTTTAGTAATAAAGCCAGCACAACGGCTCGCAATATTAACTACTTTACCCACTAAGTCTGAATTTACACGCTGTGCAAAATCTTCAAGGTTTAAGTCTAAATCGGTGATGCCACTGTTTAGTTTAGCTGCGTAGTAATAACGTAAAAATTCTGGGTCTAGGTTATCTAAATATGTGCGCGCTTTAATAAACGTGCCTTTTGATTTAGACATTTTTGCGCCATTAACCGTAACAAATCCATGGGCAAATACGTTAGTAGGCTTTCTAAATTGAGCGCCTTCTAACATCGCAGGCCAAAACAGGCTGTGGAAATAGATGATGTCTTTACCAATGAAATGATAAAGCTCAGCGTCAGACCCTTCTTGCCAAAACGCATCAAAGTCGATGCCTTGTTTGTCACATAAGTTTTTAAAGCTCGCCATATAACCAATAGGCGCATCTAGCCATACGTAAAAATATTTACCTGGTGCGTTTGGGATTTCAAAACCAAAATAAGGTGCATCACGGCTAATATCCCATTGCTGAAGACCATCGGCAAACCACTCATCTAGCTTGTTCGCCATTTCTTGCTGGATTGTGCCTGAGTGTAGCCATTCTTTAAGCATGCCTTCAAAGGCGGGTAAGTCAAAAAAGTAATGCTCAGAATCTTTTAAAATAGGCTCAGCACCGGACATGACAGAGCGTGGGTTGATTAGCTCTGTTGGGCTATAAGTTGCGCCACAGGCATCACAGCTATCACCGTTTTGATCTTCTGATTTGCAGGTAGGGCAGGTGCCAGTAACAAAGCGGTCTGGCAGAAAAATACCTTTTTCTGGATCGAATAACTGAGAAATAGTGTGCTTTTTAATATGACCGGCATCGTTAAGGCGGTTATAAATAAGCTCACTAAATTCTTTATTTTCCTGGCTGTGAGTGCTGTGGTAGTTATCAAATTTGATATTAAAATCAGCAAAATCGCGTTGGCGCTCTATGCTAACGTTTTTAACCATTTCCTCTGGCGTGATCCCTTGCTTTTGCGCATTAAGCATAATAGGTGTGCCATGAGCATCATCGGCGCACACATAGTATGCTTCGTGGCCTTGTAGTTTTTGAAAACGCGACCAAATATCAGTTTGAATATACTCTAATAAATGCCCTAAATGGGTAGGGCCATTGGCATAAGGTAATGCGCTAGTAATCAGGATCTTTCGCTGTGCCATAATCATTCCGAATTAAGCGTTCCTAGTCAGGAACAGATGAAAATTATTACATTATCGATAAGCGCGGTAGTAACAGAATACACTGCTTATGGATATTTACTAATTGACTGGTGTTAATGCCCTGAATGTTACATAATTCCGTGGCACTTTTCATCAAAGAAACGCTATTTTATTGCTATGTTTGGACTGTCGAAACTTTTCTCTGCTAAATCGGTGCAAAAACAACCGATTATTTCTGCTTTAGCGGCCTATCGCAGTGCCGCTTTCGCTGTGGGTATTGAGCAAGATTTTATCGCTGATATTACTCAAAACACCGATAAATCAATTATTGTTAAACTCACTCTTCCGTTTGCCGCGCAATCTGAAATGCCGCATGTTGCTAAATTTTTAACCGAGCGACTTAAAACCGAAGTAAATGTAGGCGCGCTGGTTGCACTTAAAGAACCAGCAAAATTTAAAGCTATAAAACATATTATCTTAGTGGCCTCAGGTAAAGGCGGAGTGGGTAAGTCAACTACTGCTGTTAACATTGCTGGGTCGCTTAAAAATGAAGGCGCTAAAGTAGGTATTTTAGATGCTGACATTTATGGCCCGTCTATTCCTATGTTGTTCGGTTTGGTAGGCAGTGAGCCTGTCACTAAAGACAACAAGCAATTACAACCATTTGATGCCAGCGGCATTAAAGCGCAATCTATCGGCTTTTTAGTGCCTAGCGACGATGCTACCGTATGGCGAGGCCCCATGGCCTCAGGTGCACTTAGTCAGCTATTAAATGAAACCGATTGGGGTGAGCTTGATTACTTAATCGTCGATATGCCCCCAGGCACTGGCGATATTCAATTAACCATGAGCCAAAAAGTTCCAGCCAGTGGCACTGTAATTGTTACTACGCCACAAGACTTAGCGCTAGCTGATGCGCAAAAAGGCATCGCTATGTTTAATAAAGTAAACGTGCCAGTGCTTGGTTTAATTGAAAATATGAGCCATTACATTTGCGGTCATTGCGGCGAAGCTAATCATGTATTCGGTAAAGATGGCGCACAAAAATTAGCTATGAAGCATGGTGTTCCTGTGCTTTCGCACATTCCGCTTGCGATCAATATCAGAGAATCCTCTGAACAAGGTAAATTGATTGCCAATGATGCAAGTGCCGCTATAAGTGAAACCTACAGTGCAGCCGCACGGCTCATTGCCAGCACGCTTTACTATCAACAACATCACAACGCGATTGAAGTTGTGATTACGGAAGATTAAAAATGAGACTTTCAGATACACATATAAAAGAATATTTAAACGATGAGCGGATTGTTATTGAGCCAGCGCCAACCAGTGAAATGATTTCAGGGGTGACTGCGGATCTTCGTTTGGGTAATAAGTTTAGAACTTTTCATGCCCATAATGCTGCTTACGTTGACTTAAGTGGACCAAAAGATCAGCTTAATAAAGCATTAGAATCAATAATGAGCGACGAAATTGTATTAGATGAAGGTGAAGCATTCTTTTTACACCCTGGTGAGCTTGCATTAGCAATAACCTATGAAAAAGTAACGTTACCTGCAGATATTGTTGGCTGGTTAGATGGACGATCGTCACTGGCACGTTTGGGTTTAATGGTGCATGTCACCGCTCACAGAATCGATCCTGGTTGGAGTGGTAATATTGTTTTAGAGTTTTACAACTCGGGCAAACTGCCGCTTGCGCTCAGACCTATGATGAAGATTGGTGCAATGAGTTTTGAAACGCTAACCGGCCCATGTGAAAACCCGTATAACACCCGTGTTGATGCAAAATATAAAGATCAAAATAGCGCGGTGGCGAGTCGTATCAGTGATGATAAATAGTAATTCTAATTTTTAGAAACGATTACTATGTTTGTTGATGAAGCGCATAACCTAATAATTGAAAATATTGGTTAAGTGCTTCATTGGCTTGCAGCGTTTGGCTAAGCTCAGGGTAAATTAAATTATTACTGTTTAATCCACTGACCAAAAAGCTATTTTTTATTGTTTGGTGCTGATTTATACAGGCTTCAAAACACCGAGCTGCAAGCTCCTCTGGCATACTCATGTATTGCTGCTTGTGCTCCTTATCAAACGCGATACAGCGCTGAACAAATTCATTCGCATCTTCACCGTTTTGTTTTAAAAATACCCGCTTATAAAATTGATTAAGTGCATCATTAAGTGGATGGCTCAAATCAGGAGAGTTTGATAGCCATAACTTAGAGGCGAAACCAAATCGGGTTTTTGATTTAAATAAATGCTCACTAATATGATGGTCGAATGCATGAAACCACTCATGGGCTAAAGCACCGCCGCCTGCGTTTTTTGCCAGTGCGAGAGTTTGGTCATAAGCATTATAGTGTGCTTGCACACCTTTTTGTCCGCCATGGCCAAAGGCAAAGTTAAGTTTACCGCGAAGGCCAATTGCCGTTGGTGGTAAATGTAAAATTTGCGCTAAATCAGCCAGTGCATCATAAATTAAATTGGCACTAATAAAGCGCTCTTCTTTAGTCACCCACTTACCAACGACCATTGAACGAAAACCAAAAGTCGTTCTAATATCGCTAAAATCAACTTGGTCGTCAAAACGATAGTCAGGGCCTTGGCGTGAGAATCCGCGCTTTAATCGAGAAGGGGTATTACGCATTGGTTATTTCATTTCTACTTACACATAACGTGCTTTTACGTGAGCGGGCATGTGTTGGGTTTGTTTGGTAATTAATTCATTTAATAAACCATACAAGGGTGCTGGATTTAGTGCTTCAATAAGCAATAAACTATGCGCTACGGCCTCTAAGGTTGACAAACTATCTGCTCTTGGGGCTTTACGAATAGCATAGCGGTTAGTAGGAATATGGCGAAAGCTTACTGTTTTAAACTGTTGTAATAGCGGAGTTAATTGCAAAATTTTAAAAGCTTTATTCCATGTTCCATCGATCACTATTAAATGCGTAATCGGTTGTACGTTTTCATTGTTATTGGCTACATCTAACTCAATTGCCCCCTCGTTTGGGTAGAGTAACACGGTCGAGCTGAGCGGCAGCTTTTGCAAGCAAGCAAAATCTTGATTATTTTCGCCTTTAATTATTTTGCATCGCATTAAACTTAATGCCAATAACTGTGCCGTATTTTTGCTCACTTTTGCTTCGCTGGGGTGCTGTAAAACAATAACCTGAGTTTGGTTATCAACACAGGTGATTGCATTGCAAATACAGGTGCTTAGCGAAAAATTACAGCGTTCACAAAGTGCACGTGCCATAAGCTAACCATTCGATTAATACATTTAACCTAATTATACATTTTTGCATTAATAAAGTTGGTTTTTTTTGTGCTTAGATATAGAGTAAGAGATGAAAGAGAAATCGCAGGATTGCATTAAAGGGCATTAATATGACAGAGATCAGTATCGACGAATCCGCTTTAGAAAGTATGGAATCGCTATTAGGTGAACAATTTTCAGATACGTTGGAATTTTGTTGTGCGGAATTTGAGCGCTTAGGAAGCGAAACTATTGCAGCGCTTGGCCAAGATAAAGAGGCTGCTATTCGCCATTCTCATAGCCTTAAATCAAATGCAGCTCAGTTTGGAGCGGCAAGTTTAGCCGAAGTGGCACGTTTAATTGAATATAATTTAAATAATGATAACGACGAACAGGCTGTTGATGCAGCAAATAATTTAATGGCGCAAGTTATTGGCTCACAAGCAAAATTAAATGAGTGGCAAGCTCAGCGGTAAGCTCGTTTAAAAAGAACAGAATAGAATGTTAACGTGATTTTTTTTCAGTTTTAAGCGCTTAATTTCCTTAGTAATTCACGGCTTTAATGAGTTAGTCTTAAGACTAACTTGCTCTTTAGAGGTAACAATGTCAGAAATAAAAAAGAGTCATAAATTAGACGGCGTCTGTTATGACATCCGTGGTCCCGTTTTAGTACAAGCTAAAAAAATGGAAGACGAGGGCCAAAAAGTACTTAAGCTCAATATTGGTAACCCCGCGGCATTTGGTTTTGATATGCCAGAAGATATGCACCGCGACATTATCCGTAATTTATATTCTGCTCAAGGCTATTGTGATTCTAAAGGGCTTTACTCTGCGCGTGTTGCTATTTATCAGCATTATCAACAGCGTGGTTTACATAACTTAGACGTTGATAATATTTACATTGGTAACGGCGTGAGTGAACTTATTCAAATGGTCACTCAGGCGCTGTTAAATAATGACGATGAAGTATTAATTCCTGCACCAGATTATCCGCTTTGGACTGCCTCGGTAAAGCTGGCGGGCGGTAATCCTGTTCACTATTTATGTGATGAAGAGCAAGACTGGTTTCCTGACATTGATGATATTAAAAGTAAAATCACCTCGAAAACTAAAGCATTGGTATTAATAAATCCAAACAACCCAACAGGGGCTGTGTACAGTGACGCTTTGCTTGAAGAGTTGATAAGTATTGCCCGAGAGCACAAGCTTTTACTGTTAAGTGACGAAATATACGAGAAAATCCTATACGACGGAGTTACCCACACCTCTATTGGTGCATTGTGCGACGATATCCCTATTATTACGTTTAACGGCTTAGCTAAGACATATCGCGCCGCTGGTCTTAGAATGGGTTGGATGGTGCTAAGTGGGCGCACTGCCTTAATGACAGATTTAATTAAAGGCCTCGATATTCTTGCCTCAATGCGTTTATGCGCAAACGTCCCTGCCCAATATGCCATTCAGCAAGCATTGGGTGGGGTACAATCAATTGATAGCTTAATTGACCCCGGAGGCCGCTTATACGAGCAGAGAGATATTGCTTGGCGTGGATTAAATGCAATCGAGGGGATAAGCTGTAAAAAGCCAAAAGGGGCGTTGTACGCATTTCCCAAAGTTGATACAAAATTGTTTAATATTAAAAATGATGAACAAATGATGTTTGACTTGTTAAAGGCAGAAAAAATATTATTAGTCCATGGACGTGCATTTAATTGGCCAGAACCTGATCATTTTAGATTGGTATTTTTACCTAATAAAGATGATTTGAGCAGTGCGATGATGAAAATGCAGCGGTTCTTCAAAGATTATCGACAAGAATAAAGTAAAAACGAGCCAAATGGCTCGTTTTTTGGTTAATGCACTAAAGTAAATGGCCGTGTTTCAAAGCATGTGATGGGGCACTCCATTCTCTGTCTTGGTATGCCAGCTTCCATAAAAACGTGTCCTTGCACAGTAAAGCCGTTATTTTTGAATCGTTCTACTTCATTTAAAATACAGTTAATACTGACAGCCTCAATACCTTGCTCTGCGGCAAGCTTTACAATGAAATTAAGTAGAGATTTATAAACGTTGCGATTGCGGTGCTGGGGTAGTACGGCAATTCTTCCTATTAAACCATCATTACATAATCGACCTGTGGCAACAGGTGAGTGCATATTATCGGTAACCAGAATATGTTGAGCGAGCGGATCTAAGCTATCAAATTCAATATTCTTTGGAATATGCAATTCGTAAACAAAAACACGCTCTCTTATTTGTTGAAGTTGATCTTTTTCACTTTGCCAATCAACTTTGTCAACAGTATAAACCATAGCCTCCTCCTAGCTAAACCAAATACCCTCATTAACCAGTGTAGTAAAGGTTTCGATAAAATCTAGGCTAGGTGTGGTTGAATTCAGCATGCTGCCATCAAATTCAATAAAATCAGTTAGCTGTTTTACAGCCTCTAAATCAGATAGCGATAAAGGGTAGTTTTCACCATTAACACTTAAAAGCAGCTTATCATCTATGCATTGGTAAATTGCACGCGTGCCACCAAGACGTTCAAATGTCACATTATTTTCAAGTTGTTGCATAATTTCAGCTGTACTAAACGGGTTTTCTTCAGGCGCTAAATCCATATCGTGCTTAGGTTGACTTAAGGTGTTTCCTAACCAATTTTTAAATAAGCTGTCGTTTTCTATTAATGCTTGCAGTAACGTTTTTACTTTATTAACTTCGCTTTGCGTAAGCTCACCTTTTGAATCTCGAAGAGTGAGGGTATGATCCGTGTAACGTTTTTGGCCGCTTTCTGTGTCAATAATATGATCTGCAAAACTAGACAGTAAATCTTGTTGATTAGGGGCTCTAAATCCGACCGAATAGTTTAAAGCATTTTTAATAGCATAGCCTTCATGTGGACAACCTGGTGGTATGTACAAAATGTCACCTGGCTCTAAAACGCAATCAATCACTGCAGTGAAAGCTTCAACTTGTAGCAAGCTCTTATTTTGAGCAAATTGCTTTAATGAGGCGTCAGGTAAGCCTACACGCCAATGGCGTTTGCCTTCACCTTGTATAATAAATACATCATATTGATCTAAGTGTGGTCCAACACCGCCGCCAGGGGTTGAGTAGCTGATCATTAAATCATCTATACGCCAGTTAGGAATAAAGCGAAATGGCTCAAGTAATTGAGCGGCTTCTGGGTGCCAATGATCGACCGCTTGCACTAATAGAGTTGAGTGCTCGTCGGTGAGTATTTCAAAATCTTCAAACGGCCCTTGATGGGACTGCCATTGCTGATTATGGTTAGTAATAATACGCGACTCTATGCTGTCTTCCATGGCAAGGCCTGCCAGTTCATTGGCATCAAGAGGGTCTTTAAAGTCACTAAAACCTCTTTTGATTAACAGTGGCTTTTTTTGCCAATATTGATTTAAAAACGCTTGCTCAGATAATTCATTTATTTTTAATTGATACATAGAATGCCTATAACGTTAAGACCTAAATGAAAAAAGCGAAAGGCAGGTACCTTTCGCTTTTTATTAGTAGATTTGAGTAATTAAACTAAATCATCAATAAACTCAACAGCGCGACCAATGTAGTTGGCTGGGGTAAGCTTTTTCATTTCTGCTTTTGCAGTATCTGGTAAATCTAAACCATCAATGAAATCAGCCATTATTTCTTGATTTACGCGTTTACCACGCGTTAAATCTTTTAGCTTTTCATATGGTTTTTCAATGCCGTATTTACGCATTACTGTTTGAATTGGCTCTGCTAGTAGCTCCCAATTTTGATCAAGCTCCTCAGCTAAACGCTGTTCGTTAACTTCTAGCTTGCTCACACCTTTAAGTGTCGATTGGTATGCAATAACAGCATAGCCCATACCTACACCTAAATTACGCAATACGGTTGAGTCAGTTAAATCACGTTGCCAACGAGAAACAGGCAGCTTTTGCGCTAAGTGACCTAATATCGCATTAGCTAAACCTAAGTTACCTTCTGAATTTTCAAAATCAATAGGGTTCACTTTATGTGGCATAGTTGATGAGCCAATTTCACCAGCAATGGTTTTTTGCTTGAAGTGATTAAGCGCAATGTATCCCCACATATCGCGGTCAAAATCGAGCAATATAGTATTAAAACGCGCAATAGCATCAAATAGTTCTGCAATGTAGTCGTGCGGTTCAATTTGTGTGGTAAACGGGTTAAGTGTTAAACCTAGGCTAGCTACAAATTTATCTGCGTGAGTATGCCAGTCGTAATCTGGGTAAGCACTTAGATGAGCATTGTAGTTACCTACAGCACCGTTTACTTTGCCTAGCATTTCTACTTGGGCAATTTGATCACGTTGACGCTTTAAACGCATGTATACGTTTGCAAACTCTTTACCCATAGTTGATGGGGTTGCAGGTTGCCCATGCGTACGGGTCATCATTGGAATAGCTTTGTATTCAACAGCTTTTTCTTTAATTGCGCTCAATAGTTCATCGCAGTAAGGTAAGATAACATTGTTACGTGCTTCACTTAACATTAAACCGTGAGATAGATTATTAATATCTTCAGATGTACATGCAAAGTGAATAAATTCATTAATGGCATGTAATTCAGCGTTATCAGCTACTTTTTCTTTCAGTAGGTACTCTACGGCTTTTACATCATGGTTAGTGGTGCGTTCAATGTCTTTAACACGCTGCGCATCGGCTTCACAGAAGTTATCGACGATAGCATTTAATAGCCCGTTTGCTTGCTCGCTTAAAGCTGGGACTTCTTTTATATCGCTTGCTGCAGCTAACGCTTGCAACCAACGCACTTCAACGGTTACGCGGTATTTGATTAATCCAAATTCGCTAAAAATACTGCGTAGTTCAGTGGTTTTGCTGCCGTAGCGACCATCAACCGGAGAGATAGCCGTTAACGCTGAAAGCTCCATAATAACTCCTAAATTTTAGTTTGAACGATAATTAAATTTTTGTTTTAGCAATGGCGAGAATTTTTCTTTTTGCAAAAAAGAAATGACGACGTTTGCCGCCCATTTGACGCCATAAAACTGCACTACGAATGCCGGCTAAAAGTAACGCACGGATTTTGTTTTGAGTGAGCTGCTGTTTTAATAACTCGGGTTTACCATAAACCTGGATTCGGTGCCCAAGGGGGCTTAGCACCGACGAGTATATATCTGCTAAACCGGCAACAACGCTGTCATCGGTAATAGCAAAATGATCTAAACGACGATGAATATCATCAATACGTTTACCTAATTCATTGAGGCTCTTACTATTGGCACTAAGGGCTCGTTCTAACTGCATTAAGCCACCCACGTATTTAACTATTTCAACGTCTTTTTGAGCACCGGCACTCAGTTGTGCCATTAATGTTTTATAGCCATCACGCAAATTTTGTGTGCCTTGGTATACGTCCTCAGGAGAGGCGGGTGAGGTTTGCACAATACTTGATAACAACGTTGATAAGTCATGTTCATCACAACGACCGTATTGAGCAACCTTTTGTACTTGTTTTGCTACTTGGCACATGGCAGCAAGTGCCATGACTTGATGTTGATTCATTACTTAATCACCGAATCAATAATACCACCGCCTAAACAGACTTCATCAGCGTAAAATACGGCGGATTGTCCTGGGGTAACGGCTTTTTGCGGCTCATCAAACAATACGCGTGCCATACCATCTTCTCCAACGAGTAATGTACAGCTTAAGTCTTCTTGACGGTAGCGAGTTTTAACGGTGCAGCGAGTTGTACCTTGCGGGCCAACACGATCTACCCAGTGTAATTGGTTTGCATTAAGGCCGTTACTGTATAAGCGAGGGTGATCTTTACCTTGACCAACAACAAGAACATTTCGTTCTATATCTTTATCTACCACGTACCATGGTTCGCCCGAGCCTTCTTTCATGCCACCAATTAGTAAACCTTTACGCTGGCCAAGGGTGTGATACATCAAGCCTTCATGCTCACCTACATTGTTACCATCGGTGTCTTCAATTACTCCTGGTTGTGCAGGCAAAAACTTTTGCAGAAAATCTTTGAATTTACGCTCGCCAATAAAACAAATGCCGGTGCTGTCTTTTTTATCATGGGTAATTAAATCCTGTTCTTCAGCAATGCGGCGTACTTCTGGTTTGGCAATATCTCCGACAGGAAATAGTGTTTGCGCAATATGCTCATGGCTTAGTGTATACAAAAAGTAGCTTTGATCTTTGTTATCGTCTAGGCCTCGGCACATTACGTATTTGTCATCGCGTAGCTCACGGCGCACATAATGACCAGTTGCAATAAAATCAGCACCAAGTGCTTGCGCTGCAAACTCTAAAAACGCTTTAAATTTTATTTCTTTGTTACACATTATATCTGGGTTGGGTGTACGACCCGCTTTGTATTCTGCTAAAAAGTATTCAAATACATTATCCCAGTATTCAGCAGCAAAATTAACGGTATGAAGTTCAATGCCTAATTTGTCACATACAGCTTGCGCATCTTTTAAATCTTCAGCGGCAGCACAATATTCATCATTGTCATCTTCTTCCCAGTTCTTCATAAACAAGCCTTCTACTTGGTAGCCTTGCTGTTTTAATAAATATGCAGATACAGAAGAATCAACACCGCCGGACATACCAACGATGACTTTAATGTGACTATTTTCGCTCATGAATAATTTCGCTTATACAGATTACTGTTAACTTGGAAAGGCCGCGATTATAGCATGTATTTTATTGGTGCTTAAAGAGAGGATGGGGGATTGAATAGATTTTGTTGTAACTTTTTCCATCCAATGGCTAGTAAGGCGTAGTTTAGTGTGTAATTTACTCATTTTTAGGCTAATGAAAAGGGATGGATTATAGTGGTGGCTTCATACTTTGTGGGTTGTTTTTGTGGTGTTTAATTACGGAGGGCTATTCTTCATTAACAAAACTTTACATTTGAGATTACCTACCATATCTTAATTAGTATCTAAACATGTAAATACTTAAATAACCTAAAATATAATCAATGGAATGAATATATGAATTACGCCTCGCAATCACATTTGGTTAAGTCGTTTGTGCTGGATGCGTCCGAAAAAGCGGTGTCAAATTTTACTTTTGAAGACGACTATTCACTACAGCAATTCAAAGAATCAGCTTATAAGTTATTTTATGACATTATAGCTGTGCCAGCTCCCTATCTTTATCAAGAACCCAATCCGATTGTTGAGCTGTTTAGGCTTATAGAGTCCTCTCTCGGCTCTTTAAAAGCATCACAAAAGGCAATTTTAAGCCAGTTAGAGAAATGGTGGGTAGAGTGGCATTTTGTCGCTTCAATGAATGTATCGCTTGAACATGAAAACAAACAACAAGACTATAATGTTATAAGCACTACCCAACACCCTATGCGCAAGCATGAGCTAAGTCACTATGCACGGTTATTCACGATTCTACCCTTACCGGTATGTGATGTTTGTATGGTAACTGGTGATATTTTAAAAGTGAACCAACGCTTTATTGATGTATTTGGTTACACGTTACAAGACGTACCTAATCTCAATGTGTGGTGGAAATTAGCCTACCCTGAAAAAGATTACAGAACATTTGCACAAACGTTATGGCAGGAGTCACTTGAGCAAGCCAATCAAAATAATGATGATATTCCAGCTAATGATTACAGAATTTCTTGTAAAGATGGTAGTGAGATTGTGATGCAAGTTTCTGGTATCAGTGTTGAAGGAGAATTTATTGCTATATTCAACGATGCTACTGAGCGTTTAAAAACTCAAGAAATACTCAGTGATATGGCGTTTTTAGACTCACTCACTAAAATAGCCAACAGGCGGCGCTTTGATGAAAAACTAACGTCTGAATTTAACAAGTTATCGAACGAGCACCGTGAGCTTTCGATGATCATTATTGATATCGATAATTTTAAAAAGTATAACGACCGGTATGGTCATCTCGAAGGAGACAAATGTTTATTTAAAGTTGCGCAAAAATTAGCTGAAACCGTCTGCAGGCCAGAAGATTTTGTAGCGCGATTCGGAGGAGAAGAATTTGTCGTGCTGTTACCTCAAACAGGTAAGCAAGGGGCATTATTTATTGCCGAACAAATACAAAAATCGATTGAAAAAATGGCCATTCCTCACAAAGACAGCTTTACAGGACTATTGTCTGTCAGTATGGGGATAAACACCATAGAGCATGAACACGATAGCGATCATGCTCAATTTTTTAAACAAGCAGATAACGCACTTTATTACGCGAAAAAACAAGGAAGAAATTGTATTGCCTTAGCTACAGGTAATTAGGGTCTGTTGACCTTTGCGGATTAAAATTTGTTCAAACTAGGGGCGGTTTAATCGCGGCGCGAGGTTTGTAACCTAGTGGGCTAAGTAAAAGCCGAGCAACAAAGAGTAAATCGCCCCTAGGCAGAACCCTTCGGGCAGCGCCTGTTTGGCATTGATGCTGCGTTATCGCCTATTTATGTGGAATAACCACACCACATAGGCTCTGCCTTGCCTAAATACCAAACAGACTGCTGAAAATTTAACCTTGAAAGGTCAACAGACCCCAACACAGCTTGATGGTTAATTATCAATTTCTTTGAATTCTCCGCTATTTATTCCCTCAAGCGTGTATTTACCGATACTGTAGCGAATTAAACGCAAAGTAGGGTGGCCAACATGAGCTGTCATACGTCTAACTTGACGGTTTCTGCCTTCGTTAATTGTAATGCTTAACCATGAAGTAGGTATTGATTTACGCTCTCGCACAGGAGGGGTCCTTGGCCAAAGTGCTGGTGCATCCATTAAAGTTACCTTAGCGGGCAAGGTGATGCCATCTTTGAGTTCAACACCTTTATTTAACGCATCGATTGATGCTTGTGTTAGGACCCCTTCAACCTGAACCCAATAGGTTTTGTTGGTTTTTTTACCAGGCGCTGTGAGCGTATTTTGTAACTTCCCGCAGTTTGTTAATAATAATAATCCTTCGCTGTCCCTGTCTAAACGACCTGCTGCGTAAACATCTTTTATAGGAATAAAATCAGCCAATGTTTGCCTATTTTGATCATCAGTGAACTGGCAAAGGACATCATAAGGTTTATTAAATAAAATGACTTTTTTATCGCTCTGCGCTATTGCCGGTTTTATTGGCCTTTTTACTGTTCTTTTATTGATACCAGTTCGAGAGTAAGTACGGCCTGTATTGCGCTTACTTTTTGAGGAGGGCGAATGTTCAGTTTTATGTTTCATTAAATACACCGTGCAGGTTTAGGTAAACCGGCAATTTTAGTTGCTTGTTTGGCAGGTCCTTTAGGAAAAAGTTTGTATAAGTACATGCTGTTGCCTTTATCTTCACCAAGTGCTTTAGCCATGGCTTTGACTAGCATTCTAATGGCTGGACTGGTGTTGTACTCAAGATAAAACTCTCGCACAAAATTCACAACTTCCCAGTGTTGCTCAGTTAACGTAATGTTTTCTTGCTCTGCAATAACATTGGCTAACTCTTTTGACCAAGCAGTATGATCCAGCAAATAACCTTGTTTATCAGTGTCTATTGTTTGATTATTAAATTCCAACATGGTTCACCAAGTAATTGATTGTTTAGATGATAAACTAAGCGTAACGAACTCATCATAACTAATTGCTTTGTCGTTCATATTTAATGATATATCTCGAGCGTCTGCATCATCTTTTAAAATATAAAGTGAGTCAGCAAATTGTCTATATTGCTCTTTTGCAAAGCAAGCGTCACCCACGAGTAAAACACTGTCAGTGAGCATAATTAGGTTGTCTAAGCTGTGGGTACTGTAGTAATTCAGTGGCTTTGAAAAAATATGTAAAGTACTCATAGGGTCACCACATGCTGCTGATTGTGTATTAACTGTTTTTGGGCATTAAAGTTTACTATGTTTGCCTCAATGAGTAGTTCACTTTTACTTAAACCATAATCAATCAGTGATTTCTCACAGACGTAAATATTTTCAACATCATAAATTTCTAACGTTTTAATGTTTTTAAAAAAATCTTTGATGCCTAAGGCATTTGGATTTTGGTTTTTTTTCAGCGATAACACAGCAGGTCCGCTAAACAACCAGCTAATATTTTGATCAACGGCAGCAAAAATAAGGGTCATATCAAGTGCATCGCGGGTATGCATGTCATCAAATGGGCTTGATTGACTAATTACGAGTACATTAATCATTTAAATTGTATCCATTTATCTGCTTCACTGGCCAGCATGGCAAACTCAGCTAAGCCTGCAACAGCAAATGCGCCGGTATTCTTTATATCTAAGCCTCGCTTTTCAGCCGCAGTAACGCATAACATTAGGTTTATATTTTTTTCAGCCAGTTGCTGCCAAAGCGAGGGAGTACTTAACTCATCTGAGGCTAACTCAAAATGAGTTGAAGCATGATAAATAGCATCTTGGTATAAAAATAACGCATCAATGCTATGTCCCTGCGCTAGGCAGGCATGAGCAAACTTAACAATACGTTGAGTGGTATCGTGATCTGATGGTGGAGTATGTAAAGAAAGTACAAAGCGTGCCAAAACTATTCCAATAAAAAAGCCCCAATAAAGGGGCTATTTTAACAGAACTATTTAATTAGTCATTATTTGCGCCAAGTAAGGCAAGTAATGAAGTAAATAGGTTATATACGCTAAGGTATAAAGATACAGTTGCACGGATATAATTTGTTTCGCCGCCGTTAATGATTCTGCTCGTATCGAACAAAATTAGGCCAGACATGATTAATACAACTGCTGCGTTTAGAACCATAAACATTAACGAGCTACCTAAGAAAATATTTACAATACTTGCCACGATAACCACAATTAAGCCGACAGTTAAAAAGCCACCCATGAATGAGAAGTCTTTTTTAGTGTTAAGTGCATAAGCAGATAAACCAAAGAAGATTAACGCCGTAGAACCTAGCGCTTGCATAATTAGCATAGGGCCATTAGGTAATTGTGCGTAGTGATTTAGTAGAGGGCCTAAGCCGGCTCCCATTAATCCTGTAAACGCAAACACCCAAAATACACCAGATGCTGTATCTGCTTTTTTATTAACAACAAAAAGTAGACCAAATGAAACTAGTGTGAATACAAGTCCCATAAAGTAAGGTAATTGCAGTGCCATTGAAATACCGGCAGTGACTGCACTAAATGCAAGTGTCATTGCAAGTAAGAAATAAGTGTTTTTAAGCACTTTGTTTGTTTCAATGGTCGACATTACCGGCTTTGCAGTATTGTACGATTGATTAAACGCCATTGTAGAGCTCCTGTAAGTGAAACTAAGTAGTTCCTGTAATTTAACTAAAATTAGATTACCAACTCTTATATGTTTGGGCAAACCTTTGTAGATCAATAGACAACTAAATTTAAATAAAAGTTCATTTGCCGGTTAGGATTTGCTCTCATTGCTTTATGTTTAAACAAATTAGTTGTTTTTTAATCACTTGAACAAAAAAATGAAAAAAAGCTTCACAAAGCCCAAGGGTTTCCCTATTATTCAGGCTGTGCGGAGAGATGGCAGAGTGGTCGAATGCACCGGTCTTGAAAACCGGCAGGGGTTTATAGCCCCTCTAGGGTTCAAATCCCTATCTCTCCACCACCTTATTAAAATAATTATGAGTACACTCTTACTTGTAGTTTATGCACTTTCGGAGAGATGGCAGAGTGGTCGAATGCACCGGTCTTGAAAACCGGCAGGGGTTTATAGCCCCTCTAGGGTTCAAATCCCTATCTCTCCACCATTATCAGATAAGCCCGCTATTTGCGGGCTTTTTTGTGCCTCATATTCGCTATACCTTTTTCAAAACCAAGCATATTCAGTTAAAAAATACGACCATAGTCTCTATTTATAAGCTTTGGCTCTTAGTGCATGCTTAGAAATTAAAGATTTATGTTTTTGTTAAGGATATTACAATGAAACATCAACTCGCAAAAAGCGTCGCACTTTCATTATTATCTCCCGTTATTATTGGCAGTATGTTGGGGATTTACTACGCATTGACATTGCGTGGTGACGCTGTTTCTATTTTTTTAGGGCTATTAATGACCGCTATTGCTAACGCGCACATAGTGGGTTTAACTATGGCTGCGTTTGTAGTGCCTGGTTATTTACTTATGTTTAAGTATTCTAAGGTAAATTATTCTGGAGTATTAACACTTGGCTTGCTGGGTGGCGCTATTTTTAGTTATCTTTTGAGCGCCACTACAGGCGAGATCTTTTTAATCAATAGTGTGATGTCAGGGTTTGCCGCTGGACTGTTTTTATTCGGCCTACGTAAATCGGTACAAAGTTAATTGCGGAATATTTAATCAAGTGTGTCGTAAAACCATGTAATTTCCTTTTTTTACCCGCAAAAGGTTTCAATTTTTAGTGACAAAGAGTACCTTTAGCTACTGTATGTTTAATAAGAAGTAGTTTGGTATGCAAAAGCACGATTTTTACCAGTCATTAGTTAAGCAAACTGAATCGCTGATAGGCGGTGAATCAAACATAATTGCCAATATGGCAAATATAAGCGCGCTGTTATTTACCTCTTTAGAAGATGTGAATTGGGCGGGCTTTTATTTTATGGATTCACCATCAGAATTGGTACTTGGTCCATTTCAAGGCAATCCAGCTTGTATTCGTATTCCAGTAGGAAAAGGGGTATGTGGCACTGCTGCGGCGACCGAGCAAACCCAATTAATTTCAGATGTGCATGCTTTTGACGGTCATATAGCCTGTGATGCAGCATCAAATTCTGAGATAGTTGTACCTATCATGAAAAACGGATCTGTATTTGCGGTACTAGACATAGATAGCCCAAGTATTGGCCGATTTGATACTGATGACCAAGCAGGGCTTGAAGCACTTGTAAAATGCTTAGAGGCTAGCCTGTAATGAAAGATTTGCTAAATGTTCAAGACTACCTTTTTGCCGTACAAGATGTTGGTGATTGGGAAGGAGATGAAGAACATGTAGCGGAAACGCTCAATGATTTGATTCACATGGCATGGGATCGTCTCCCTGATGATTTAGACTGTGATTCAATTGATGAAATTATAAATGGTATTTGGGAGCATTTACGTGGTGATATGGCTGTGATTGAAGCTGACTTTGAAGAGTTAGTCGATTGGTGTATCCACTATGTTGATTCTGCCCTTGATGAAAAGATGTGATTAAATAGGTTCTAAAATGGAAACCACAAACAAGCTAAAAGATATTAATGAAGTATTGGAGTTCTTATATCAAGAATTTCCACAATGTTTTAAACAAAAAGAGGGCATTCAGCCACTTAAAGTAGGTATTTTCAAAGATATCGCTGAGCGCATTGAAGGGTCTGAAAAAGTTAGTAAGACACAAGTTCGTCAAGCACTTAGAAAATATACATCTAACTGGCGCTACCTTGAAGCAGTTACTAAATCTGAATTTAGAATCGATCTTGACGGAAATCAAGGCGAAAAAGTTGAACAAGAGCATATCGACCACGCACAAAAAGCATTGGAAGAAAGCCGTGCTAAAATGGCAAAGCGTAAAAAGCAGCAGCGTCCTCGTCAAGATTCAGATGCAAAATCTTTCAAAAAGAAACCAGCTCATACGGCTAAAAACTCACCGGCTGCAGCAAAACCTGCAAAAGCCGCTGCGCCTAAGCGTTCAGGAAAAGTTGAACCTTTACCTGCAGGCGAGGTCAAGGTTAATAATAAGGTTAAGGTTAAACTTGGCCAAGCACTTGTTAATGCAGTAATCACTGAAGTAAACAAAGACGATGTTCACGTTGAATTAGTGACCGGTATGCAAGTTAAAACCAAAGCCGACAGCTTATACATTATTTAAGCTGCGAAAAAAATTAAGGAGTTGTGTATGAGTAAAAAGTTTACGCTCATTCCGTTAGTTGCTGCGCTGTTTTCAGGTTCATTATTGGCTGCAGTAGAGCCGGTAATATTAGAAGACTTACCTTTGCTCAAGCAAGAAAGTCAGCACGGTACAGCCAGTAAACGCGTGGCTAATCTATTTACTCGTTCGCATTACACACCAGTTCGATTTAACGATGAGCTTTCAAGTAAAGTGTTTGATCGTTACATCGAATCCCTTGATTTTAATAAAAGCGTGTTTTTGAAAAGCGATATTGACTCTTTTGAGCAATATCGTGAGCGTTTCGATAACGCGCTTATTAGCGGCAAATTAGGGTTTACATTTGATATTTTCAACTTAAGCCTTAAACGTCGTTTTGAACGTTACGAATTTTCGCTTTCATTACTTGAAAATGAAATGACGTTCGACACGGAAGATGAATATTTTTATGACCGTGAAGATTCGCCATGGGCGACTACGCAAGCTGAATTAGATGAAATTTGGCGCGAGCGTGTAAAATATGATGCATTACGATTAAAAATGACAGGTAAAGATTGGCCTGGCATTAAAGACGTGTTGACCAAGCGTTATAAAAACGCAGAAAAGCGTCTTATACAATCAAAATCTGAAGATGCATTTCAAATTGTGATGAATTCACTTGCACGTAGTATTGAAGCACATACTTCATACTTATCTCCACGTCGTGCAGAGCAGTTCAAAATGGATATGGATCTTGAGCTTGAAGGCATTGGTGCGGTATTAACGCCTGATGAAGACTACACGGTAATTCGTAGTTTAGTACCTGGAGGTCCGGCAGACAAATCTGAGCAAATTAAAGCCGATGACCGCATTATTGGTGTGGCTCAAGATGGCGAAGAGTTTGTTGATGTAATTGGCTGGCGTTTAGATGATGTGGTTGATTTAATAAAAGGCCCTAAAGGCACTAAAGTGCGTTTGCAATACCTAAAGGGTGCAGATGCTCACGGTACGCCAAAAGTGGTTGAAATTACCCGTGATAAAATTCGTCTAGAAGACAGAGCTGCTAAATCAGAAGTATTTGAAGCCAGTTATTCTAATTTAACCAGCAAAATTGGTGTATTAGAAATTCCAGGTTTTTACAATAACTTATCTAAAGATGTAAAAGTTGAGTTGGCTAAACTCAAAGAACAAAACGTAGACGGAATCATTATTGATTTACGTCAAAATGGCGGCGGTTCATTATATGAAGCTACGCAGCTATCAGGTTTGTTTTTTGATCAAGGTCCAGTAGTACAAATTCATACTTTAAACAACCGTATTGAAGAGCAAAAAGACCGTGACGGCATTACTTATTATGATGGCCCGCTGACAGTGCTTGTTGATAGGTACAGCGCATCCGCGTCTGAAATTTTTGCCGCAGCAATGCAAGATTATGGCCGCGCCGTTATCATTGGTGAGCAAACCTTTGGTAAAGGGACCGTGCAGCAGCATAAAGGTTTAGCGCGTGCTTATGACTTATACGATAACCCATTAGGTAGTGTGCAATATACGATTGCAAAGTTTTACCGCATTAATGGTGGTAGTACACAGCATAAAGGGGTGATCCCAGACATTACTTTCCCATCAGCCATTGACCCTGCAGAATGGGGTGAAAGTAAACAAGATAATGCCTTGCCATGGGATAGCATAGTAAAAGCAAAGTATAAGCAAATAGGGCGTTTAAACCCTATTATCAGTGTACTTGAAAAGCAGCATAATGAGCGTATTAAAGCCGAACCTGAATTTAATTATGTGTTTGAAGATATCGCTCGCTACAACGAAGAAAAAGATCGTAAAACAATTTCTTTGGTTGAGAAAAAGCGCATTAAAGAAAAAGAAGAAAATGAGGCACGCGCACTAGCCCGTACTAATGAGCGCTTAAATCGTTTAGGTAAAGAGCCAATAGAAAATCTGGACGATGTACCAGAGGTGATTGAAGAGCTTGACCCATTTCTTGAAGAAGCTGCACTTATTACACAAGATTATATTAAATATGGTCGCGTAGCTAAGCGCTAAAATAAGCTTCACTTTGCAAAAAAAAGGCGCCTAGGCGCCTTTTTTACTATCGATAATTTGCTAAATTGTTATAATCGCGGATTACCAAAAGTTGAGCTAGATCAATAGTGCTCAATAAATGCGCGTACGTGCTAATAAAAATAATCAACATGCATCGAATGTGTGTAGGAGTCTATATTTTGAAGCCAATTGAAGAAAAACCACTAAAAAGTGCCTCGTTTTTTGATGCACTCATTCCAATTGCTGTATTAATTTGTTTATTAGGTGCCGCTGTGTACTTATTTGGTGATGACTCATCGTCAGGTCCCAATCAAATTGCCTTGTTATTTGCAACATTCGCTGCGGCGTTAATTGGTTTAAAAAATGGCTACACATGGAAAAAATTAGAAGATGCAATGATTGAGGGGATCACTTTATCTCTTAGTGCGATTTTAATCTTACTCATGGTAGGGGCATTAATCGGAACTTGGCTATTATCAGGAACCGTTCCGACATTAATTTATTACGGTCTACAAATTATCAATCCCAGCTGGTTTTACGCCGCGAGTTGTTTAATTTGTGGCATTGTAGCAATGAGTATTGGTAGTTCATGGACTACAGCAGCGACTATAGGTGTTGCGTTACTCGGTGTTGCTTCAGGACTGGGTTTAGAGCCGACAGTTACCGCGGGTGCTGTAATATCAGGCGCTTATTTTGGCGATAAGCTTAGTCCGTTATCGGAAACAACCAATTTAGCTCCAGCCGTTGCTGGTGCAGATTTGTTTGAACATATTCATCATATGCTTTGGACGACAGTACCCAGCTTTGTCATTGCATTAATCATCTTTATTTTCATGGGTTTTAACGCTACTGCTGCGGGAGAGGCGGGTCAAATAGAACAAATAACTGCAATTCTTCAGCAAAACTTTAACATTGGCTTAGAAATGTTGGTGCCGTTAATTGTATTACTCGCATTAGCTATTCGAAAAATGCCAGCGTTTCCGGCGATTTCTATTGGTGCCGTTATTGGCGCGGTGTGGGCAATGTTATTTCAATCGGACTTAATTGCTAGCCAAATAGACATGACTCAGGGTGAGTTTGTCGGTTATTTCAAATTAGTTTGGACCACCTTTTTTGATGGCTTCACGATTAATACGGGCGATGCAAAAATGGACTCGTTACTGAGTGGCGGCGGCATGTCTGGTATGCTAACCACTACATGGTTGATCATGACAGCACTGATGTTTGGTGCGATTATGGAGAAAACAGGGCTACTTGATATTTTTGTTAAAAGTATTCTAAAAATAGCAAAAAGCACTGGTTCTCTTATCGCCTCAACCATTGCAACGTGTATTGGTACCAATGTTATTGCTGCGGATCAGTATATTGCCATTGTGGTGCCTGGACGGATGTTTAAAGAAGAATATAAAAAGCGTGGCTTAAAGCCTGTTAACTTATCTCGTACTCTAGAAGATGGCGGCACAATTACCAGCCCACTCATACCTTGGAATACCTGTGGTGCGTATATGCAAAGTGTTCTATTAATCAATCCGTTTGATTATGCGCTTTATGCTTTCTTTAACCTTATAAATCCTTTCTTAGCCGTTATTTACGCTTACTTAGGAATTAAGATACTACGTATTAAACCTAAACAAACGGCTTAATTTAAGTAGCTCCTTTTATAACTAAAAGGGGCTATTTTTTTGGAGTGAACATGACTGAACTACAAAAACCTCAAGCAGAATACCTAAAAGACTACCAAGCCCCTCATTTTTCAATCGAACACACTGAGCTGACATTTGATTTACAGCCATTAAAAACTCAAGTAAATGCTCTATTAACGCTTAAGCGCGTTGGCGATTCAAATGCGCCACTGGTATTAGATGGCATAGACTTAACTTTGATCTCTTTGTCGGTAGAGGGTGCAGATCTCACAGATTATAAAATTATAAATCAGCAATTAATCATTAATAACTTACCTGATGAATGTCAGCTAAGCATAGTGACGCAAACATCACCACAAACCAATACTTCACTTGAGGGGTTGTACTTATCAGGCGGTGCTTACTGTACTCAATGTGAAGCGCAAGGGTTCAGAAAAATAACCTACTATATGGATCGTCCTGATGTTCTTTCTACTTTTGATGTCACTATAATTGCAGATACAACATTCCCGCATTTACTCTCAAATGGTAATCAAGTTGATAGCGGTGAAACGCAAGATGGACGTCATTTTGTAAAATGGCAAGACCCATTCAAAAAGCCAAGCTATTTGTTTGCTTTAGTGGCAGGGGATTTTGATGTTTTACACGACAAATACACAACACGTAGTGGTAAAGACGTCACCCTAGCGTTATTTGTTGATAAAGGAAATCTGCCAAAAACAGAGCATGCCATGACGTCGCTAAAAAAAGCGATGGCCTGGGATGAAACTCGCTTCAATTTAGAGTATGACCTTGATATTTATATGATTGTTGCCGTTGATTTTTTCAATATGGGAGCTATGGAAAATAAAGGCTTAAATATTTTCAATAGTAAATGCGTGTTGGCAAATCAAGAAACGGCAACCGATAAAGATTACCACACCATTGAGTCTATTGTTGGCCACGAGTACTTTCATAATTGGACCGGAAATCGTGTGACTTGTCGTGACTGGTTTCAATTGTCTTTAAAAGAAGGCTTAACAGTATTTCGAGACCAAGAATTTAGCAGTGATTTGGGCTCCCGTGCGCTAAATAGAATAGATGCTGTAAAAGTAATGCGTACTCATCAGTTTAGTGAAGATGCAGGTCCTATGGCTCATCCGATACGTCCAGAAAAAGTGATTGAAATGAATAACTTTTATACTGTGACTGTATACGACAAAGGGGCTGAGGTAATTCGCATGATGCATACCCTTTTAGGTGAGCAAAACTTTCAAAAAGGCATGGCATTGTACTTCGAACGCCATGACGGGCAAGCGGTGACCTGTGATGATTTTGTTGCAGCAATGAGTGATGCATCATCCATTGATTTATCCCAATTTAAGCGTTGGTATAACCATTGTGGTACACCTCGCCTGAACGTAACTAAAAAGTATGATGAAGCTTCGCAAACATTCTCGCTTAGCGTAGAGCAGCTTACGCCAGCGAATCAGCCTGAAAATGCAATGTTACATATTCCTTTTGCTATTGAGCTTTTAGACTCTCAAGGGCAGAGCATTGCATTACAGTACCAAGGCAAGCAGCTTGGTCATGTACTGGATGTAACGAATAGCTCGCAAACATTTCACTTTGATAATATTCACAGTAACCCAACCGCTGTATTGCTCGAAGATTTTTCAGCCCCATGTATTTTAAATCAATCTATTAGTGAAGCGGATTTATTACATATTATGCGTTTTGCGCGTAGCGACTTTTCTCGCTGGGATGCACAACAGCAGTTATTTATTAACGCACTTAAAGCCAATGTTACTTCAGCAAGTAAGACCCCTTTGAGTGAGGATGTGATTGATGCACTTCGTGCATTGCTATCTCAGCGTGAGGGCGATTTAGCGCTGGTTGCTGAACTATTGAAGTTGCCAAGTTTTGATACCTTAGCTGCTGAATTTGAAATAATACCGGTAGATCAAATAACGGCTAATATTGAGTTATTTGAACAGCAAATTGCCACGCAATTGCACAGTGAATTTTTAAGCTGTTACCAAGCCATTACCGATGATGGCAGTGTGAGTGCGCAAGCGGTAGCAATACGTTCGCTGAAACAACTGTGCCTTCATTATTTGGCAAAAATCGACAGTGTTGATGCGGCAAATTTAATTGAGCAGGCTGCAGCATCAACAAATATGACCAATGTTCTCGGTGCATTGAGCAGTGTGGTTAAAGCAGCACATCCATTGTCTGATAAATTACTCGAGCATTTCGACGCTCAGTGGCGCCATGATGTATTAGTAATGGATAAGTGGTTTGCTCTGCAAGCGATGAACTCAGCTGGTGATGCTATTGAGAAAATAAAGGCCTTGTACACACATCCTTGCTTTGATTTTTCAAATCCGAATCGAGTGCGCGCATTAGTGGGCAGCTTTTCCCATTTTAATACTGCACAGTTTCATCGTTTAGATGGCAAAGGCTATACATTACTTGGCGATTTATTAATTAAGCTCAATGCGATTAACCCGCAAAATGCATCTCGAATGTTAACGCCGTTTATGTCGTGGCGTCGTTATGATGAAACCCGTGCAACTGCAATGAGGACCCAACTAGAGCGATTAGCTAACTTAGAAGGGTTAAGCGACGACTTATTTGAAAAGGTTGAAAAAGCCTTACAATAAATCATGATAGAACATTACTTTAGTATGCATTTGAGCTATACAAAGTGCATGGATTATTATCATGGACGGTATAGCTCTATCCAAGTGACAGCTGATAGCGGTACAACAATTCGTTTTTCCGCTCATCACCTTCGACCTTTTATTTCTAGCCTAGGTATCCGTGGTCGATTTAGACTCATTTTAAGTAATGAAAACAAGTTCATCCGTCTCGAACGAGTAGCTTAGCAGTCATTTTTTGTGTTATAAATACATATTAATATTGCTTTTTTGTTAATTTCGGTTTGTTCTATTGTTAATTTACGTGTATAAATTATCTGGTATGACGTCTTACCAATACGTAAACGTTGAACAAATAAAAAATATAACTGATTGAAGGCGGCCATTTGTAATTTGTTTGATTCGCTTCTATCGTTACGATTACACTAAAAACAATAACTTGATCACACAAAAATACCCGCGACAGGGGGGAACCAAAATGATAAGAAGATCGCTTTTTGTTAAAAATAAAATAGCACTTGGCTTAACAGCTGCGGCTATGGGTTTAACTGCAGCACAGACACAGGCTGCAACATTTGAGGTTGGTGGTTTTGATATCGCCTTCGATTCTACCTTTTCATATGGTCAGAGTATTCGGGTTGAAGACCGAAATTTTGATATGATTGGTAAGAGTAATAATCCATCATTTGATTGGACGGGTTACAACCCAGCACTCAATACGATTTATTCATCCCAAGATGTCTGGGCTCAACCAGGGTCCTACTCAAACAACGGTGACGCGGGCGGTTTAAATTTTGATAGCGGTGAGTCTTTCTCAAAACTATTAAAAGGCACGCATGACTTATCAATAAGTAAAGATAACTACGGCTTATTTACCCGTTTTATGTATTTTTACGATTTTGAATTAATGGACGGCGATCGTGCTTATGTTAATCCAACATCAGGGCAAGGTGTAGACCCTTGTGATGACGATGATACTAAAGAGCAAAGTTGTGCCGACCTTCGTTTACTTGATGCCTACGTATGGGCGAACTTTGATTTAAACGATGGTAATAACCCGCTTTCAATTCGTGTTGGTCAACAAGTAGTAAACTGGGGTGAAAGTACGTTAATTTCTCATGGTATTAACGTTAACCCGGTCGA
This sequence comes from Pseudoalteromonas sp. RW-H-Ap-1, assembly GCF_048318575.1. Lineage (GTDB taxonomy): Bacteria > Pseudomonadota > Gammaproteobacteria > Enterobacterales > Alteromonadaceae > Pseudoalteromonas. The sequence continues at coordinate 1,752,811 of NZ_CP166996.1, read as the reverse complement.
TATAGACCGTTTAAAAGCACCAGGTGCTGAGCTAAAAGAAGCGTTTATTCCGGTTGGTATGTTGTGGGCATCGTTAGGGCTTACAGAAAACATGACCTTAGAAGGTTTTTACCAATACCAGTGGCATGAAACTCGTCTACCGGCTGCAGGGACTTATTTTTCTACCAATGATTTTGCTGCAGAAAACGGTTATCAACAAAACGTACAGCTAGGTTTTACTTCAAATCCTGATATTGATTTAGCATTTTTAACAAATAGTTTAAATAACTTGATAGCAACTCACTCTCAAGTAGCGGCAAGTCAGGGGATTGATCCATCAAGTGCTGCAGGTCAACAGCTATTAGCTAATATGTACTTGACACACCCGACCAAGGTTGCCCTCAAAGGTAAAGGCTATGATGGCAAAACAGAGCCAGATGATGGCGGCCAATACGGCTTACGACTCGGTATGTTTTTACCAGAGTGGAATGATACCGAAGTAGCGCTTTATCACGTAAATTACCATAATCGTCGTCCGCTTATTTCGGGTCGCGTATCAAACTTTACGCAAGCATCAATTCAACAAGATTTAGCGATGATTGCAAGTACTGAGATTACCTCTGATAACGTATCCGATTTAAAAGCATTTGCTAAAGCAACTAACGAATACCCTGAAGATATTAAACTTTACGGTTTAAGCTTTAACACCTCGCTTGGTGAAACTGCTTTTGCGGGTGAGTTTACTTTTCGTGAAGACGAACCGCTGCAAATCGATGACGTAGAGCTACTTTACGCTGCGATGCCTGAGCAGTTAGCTATTGCTGGTTTACGCCCTGAGTTTGCAGGTATTTCGCAAATGAGTAAAGGCGATGATGCAAGCGTTGTTGGGCCAGGCGAGTTAGCCAAAGGTTATATCGAACGCAATACGTCACAATTACAGTTTACGGCAACACATCTATTTGGTCCTTCATTAGGCGCTGATAGTTGGGCTGTTGTGGGTGAAATTGGTGGTGTTCGTATTAATAACATGCCCGAGTACGATGAGATCCGTTTAAATGTCTCTGGTACTGGCCGAAGTGGTGTTATTCAGGGGCCTGGTAGCTCAGATTACTCTTCACTACATATGGCATTATCTAATGGACCTGAGCAAAAATCGTTTGCTACGGCTTCATCGTGGGGCTACCGCTTAATTGCTAAAGGTGATTACTTTAACCTTTACAATGGTATTAACTTCTCACCACGTTTTGTATTTTCTCATGATGTAAATGGTAACACGCCAGATCCAATGTTCTTATTCATTGAAGATCGTAAGTCATTAGGTGCAACTATGAGCTTTAATTACCAAAATGCATGGTCTTTAGATGTGAGTTACAACTCATTTTGGGGTGGTGGCGACACCAACACTTTCTCTGACCGAGATTACGTTTCTTTTAACTTAAAATATTCTATCTAGGGGTAACATTATTATGATTAAAAAACCTACCCTCATTGCTACAGCGTTTTGTAGTTTGTTTGCAAGCCACGCAGCGCTGGCTAAAATTAGCCCAGAAGAGGCTGCGCGCCTTGGTAAAGACTTAAGCCCAATTGGTGCGGAAAAAGCAGCGAATGCTGATGGCTCAATCCCAGCATGGAATGGCGGTATTACTGCTGCTCCAGCAGGTTATGAACCGGGTATGCACCACTTAGACCCTTATGCAACCGATAAAGTATTATTCACTATTGATAAAAGTAATATTGATAAATACAAAGAAAACTTAAGCCCAGGACAAATCGCGTTATTTGAAGCGTACCCAGATACGTTTAAAATGCCAGTGTATGAAACCCGTCGTTCTGCGTCTTTTCCACAATTTGTGTACGATGCAACCAAAAAGTTTGCAACGTCTGCTGAATTAGTTGAAGGCGGAAATGGTATTAAAAGTACAGCTATTGGTATTCCATTTCCAATCCCTAAAACGGGTTTAGAAGCAATTTGGAACCATTTACTTCGTTACCGTGGTCAGTCTATTGAGCGTTTTGGTGGTCAGGCAGCACCGACGGCATCGGGGTCATATAACTATGTTGGTTTTGATGAGCAGTTATTAGTTAAATATTCAGATCCAAGTGCTACTCCGGCTGAACTACAAGATTCTAATATTTTGTTTAAGTTTAAACAGCAAGTGACAGAGCCAGCTCGTTTAGCAGGGACCGCGTTATTGGTGCATGAAACTATGGACCAAATTTTAACGCCGCGCCAAGCGTGGACGTACAATTCAGGTCAGCGCCGTGTTCGCCGTGCACCTAATGTAGCGTACGATGCACCGGGTACAGCAGCAGATAGCTTACGTACAACTGATGACTTTGATATGTTCAATGGCTCGCCAAATCGTTATAACTGGACGCTAAAAGGTAAGCAAGAGCTTTACATCCCATACAATAGCTACAAGCTTCACAGCGACAAGCTAACTTATGATGATATTTTAAAGCCTGGTCATATCAATCCTGAGCATACACGTTACGAAAAACACCGTGTATGGGTTGTTGAAGCAAACTTAAAAGATGACACTCGTCATATTTACAAAAAACGTGTTTTCTACATTGACGAAGACAGTTGGCAAGTACATGTTACCGATATTTACGATAATCGTGACCAACTTTATCGTGTAGCAATGGCTTATGGTCTTAACTACTATGAAGTACCGACACAGTGGAGTACGCTTGAGGTATACCACGATCTTAATTCACGTCGCTATTTAGCCATTGGTTTAGATAACCAAGAAAAGATGTATGATTTTTCTCAGTCATTTAATGACAATGAGTTTACATCGAGCGCTTTACGTCGCGCTGGCAGATAGTATAAAAGCAGGCACCTAGTTTCCTAGGTGCCTTTTTTCTTTCACATCGCGTTTGTCTATTAACGCACAGGTTTTCCTCTTTATAACAGACAAACAAATCCTCAGTTCAAGGCGAATTAAATTTATGAAGTATTTGGTCTATGCCAGCCTGATCCTAAGCGGTGCGAGTTTTGCACAAGACGCACCTCAAAGTGCGATTAGCGCAATTAATGCAGATAAAACACTCCTTACCGATATTACACAAACTTCAGCTGGGCTTATTGCTGTAGGTAAACATGGGACGGTCATTAAAAGTATTGATGGTAGCGATTGGCAACAAGCGAAATCAGTACCTACACAAGTATTACTAACAGCGGTTGAATTTACTAATGATTCTAATGGCTGGGCATGTGGACACGACGCCACAATTATCAATACCACCGATGGTGGTGAAAACTGGCAGTTACAACAAGCAAAACCAAGCTTAGATAAACCCTGTCTAGATATTTATTTTAAAGATGACTTAAATGGCTATGCTGTTGGCGCTTACGGTATGTTTTATCAAACGAGTGATGGCGGCAAACATTGGCAAAAACGCTTTTTAGATTCGCTGTTATTTAGTGAAGATAGAGACTATTTAAATGATTTAAAACAAACCGATCCTGAGGGTTACGAAATAGAAACCGCGTCTATATTACCCCACTTTAATCGCATTGAACCGACTAGTACGGGTTTAATGCTAGTCGGTGAGATGGGCTTATTGGCAACAAGTGATGACGATGGCCGAACATGGCAACGTTTAGATGAAATTTACCCAGGTTCGTTTTTTGGTTTTGCATCAGATTCATCGCAACAAATTGTTGCAGGACTGCGCGGTAATATTTTCGTAAATAAAACCAATAGTCAGCAGTGGCAGCACTTAGACAATGATAAAACAGCTACTGTAAACAGCATCATAAATTATAACGATAAACAATGGCTATTATTGGCCAATAGTGGTGTTATTTTTCACCTTAAAGCTGATGTGCTGTCTTATGAGCAATTGGCTGATGGTAAAGCGATTCTTGATGGTGTGATTGTAAAAGATAAACTGATCATGGCAACAGAAAACGGCATTAAAGTGAAGGAGTTGACCCCTTAATGCAAGCAATTTTAGATTTTTTAGAAAAAGCGATTTTTAGACACCGCTTAGTGGTACTCATAAGTTTTGTGTTGATCACTTGTTTATTGGTTTTTAAAGCAACGCAAATTCAGCTCGACGCGTCATTTAATAAAAATATTCCACTTAACCATGAATATATGAAGGTTTACACCAAGCATGAGAAACAGTTTGGTGGCGCTAATAGTATTTTAATTTCAGTATGTGATGACAGTGGTGATATTTTTAACCCTGAATTTTTTACTCAATTAAAAGCCGTACATGATCAACTTTACTTTATTCCTGGAGTAAATCGCCCTTTAGTCAATTCGATTTTTTCACCTAGTGCGCGCTTTGTTGAAGTTGTTGAAGACGGCTTTGCTGGCGGACCTATTATTCCTGCTAACTTTAAAGCCGATAAACAGGGTTTAGGGATTGTAAAAGAGAACATTGAAAAGGCCAAAGTAGTGGGCCGTATGATAGCAAGCGATTATTCGTGTGCTATGGTAACAGCCCAATTGCTAGAGACTGATCCACAAACACAAGAAAAATTAGACACCCTCGCTTTTGCAAAAAAATTAGAAAGCGAAATTCGTGAGCCGCTCAGTACAAATGAAATTAGTATTCATATTATTGGTTTTGCAAAAATGGCAGGCGATATTGCCGAGGGTGCAAAAGGGGTTGTATTATTTTTTGCCATTGCAATTGCGTTCACTTTTGTCATGGTATGGCTATTTTGTGGCAGTTTAAAACTTACTATTTTACCGATTGTGTGTTCAATTATTGCGGTAATTTGGCAGTTAGGGCTACTTTCTAGTTTAGGCTTTGGTCTTGATCCTATGTCTATCTTAGTGCCATTTTTAGTGTTTGCTATTGGCGTAAGCCACGGTGTGCAGATGATTAACGCCATTGGTAAAAAGGTTGCTGAAGGTAAGTCTACATCAGTATGTTGTCAATCAAGCTTTAGAGCTTTACTTGTGCCTGGCGGGATTGCGCTGTTATCAGATACAGTCGGCTTTTTAACCCTTTTAACCATTGATATCGGTATTATTCGTGAACTTGCTATTACGGCGAGTTTAGGGGTGGCGGTGATTATATTTACTAATCTGATTTTGTTGCCAGTGTGGGCATCGTATATGCGCTTTGAAAACAGCATCCATATTCAATCAGGTGATGCTAATAAACCGAACATACTTGATGCAATGCGCGATTTATTAGTTAAAGCAACCTATCCAAAAACAGCAAAAATTATTATTGGTTTCACTTTGGTTTTATTTGCACTGGGCTATTGGCAAGCAGATAAAATGCGTATTGGTGATTTACATGCCGGTGCACCATCCTTGCACCAAGATGCACGTTACAACCAAGATACTTTCTTAATATCGGACAAATACACAATTTCATCTGATATTCTTAAAGTCATTGTAGAGGCTTATCCTGCAGCGTGTACCGAGCATGACGTCATGGAGCGTATATCACGCTTTCAATATAAAGTTGAAAATTTAGCCGGTGTACAATCAGCGGTCAGCCTAAGTTCAGTGGCACAGTCAGTTAATGCCGGTTATAACGAGGGCAATTTAAAATGGCAAAGTTTGCCGCGCAATTCTGCCAGTTTGGTGCAGTCAACCTCTCGCGTTGAAACCAGCACAGGGTTATTAAACGGTGATTGTTCTGTAATGCCCGTGATTATATTTTTAGATGATCACAAAGCACAAACTATTGATAACGTGATTGCAAAAGTAAAACAATTTGCTGTAGAAGAGGGCACAGATAAACTTGCTTTCAAATTGGCATCAGGCCCTGTAGGTGTAATGGCAGCAACTAACGAGTCTGTTTCAGCTGCACAAATCCCTATGATGCTCTATGTTTATGGTGCGGTGATTATTTTATGCTTACTAAGTTTTAAGAGCGTAAAAGCAACTATTGCAGTGGTATTACCTTTGTACATAGTATCAACCCTTGCACAAGCACTTATGGTACAACTTGAGATTGGTCTAACTGTTTCAACGTTACCAGTAATTGCTTTGGGTGTAGGTATTGGTGTTGATTACGGTATTTATATTTTGTCATCGATGATGGGGCAGTTAAAACAAAACGTGCCACTGAGTATTGCTTATCGTAATGCATTAGTTGAACGTGGGAGTGCGGTGTTATTTACCGGTATTACGTTAGCAATTGGTGTTAGTACGTGGATTTTTTCTGATTTGAAGTTCCAAGTTGATATGGGAATTCTGCTTACCTTCATGTTTTTAGTAAATATGTTGGGTGCAGTGTTACTTTTACCTGCAATTGGCAGCTTGCTCTGGACTGACCAGAAAAAATAAGGTGAATAAATTTGCTCCTAAATGGCCAGTAATGGCCATTTATATCTATATTTTGTGAATAGATGACCAAATAGCTGAAATGCTTAAAATGTTTTCATCGAAAAGGCTGTTTATTAGTTTTAAAAGGGTTAGAATTTAACTGACTCCACGCTAATAAATGGCTGTACAAATATTCTGCTAAACTAGCAGTGATAGATTAAGGAACATACAATGACACGAAATGAAGGCCAAGCCTCGGTTATTTTAGATAACGTCTGTAAGCTTATCCAGAAAAAAGTTCGCGCTGATAATGTGTTACTCGTTGAGAAATTCGCCAAAGCCTTGTACAGCAATATGTCTAAAGAGGATTTGGCAAATCGCAACGACAGTGACTTATATGGTGCTGCACTCAGCCTTTGGAATTCGCTAGAAAAAAATACATCAGATGACGCAGTTATTCGCGTTTTCAACCCTGAAGTGGCTAAAGATGGCTGGCAGTCATCACATACCATTGTAGAGATCATTGCTAAAGACATGCCGTTTTTAGTGGACTCTGTACGAATGGCCATGACACGAGAAAACATTGCCTCTCATTTACTTCTTCATAGCCCGCTGAAAATTCAACGTGATAAGAAAGATAAAATATCAGGGTTATCAAGCTTAAAAGCAGAGCAAGAATCAACATCAACAAAAACTGTATTCTTCATAGAAATTGACCGTCAAACAGATGCAACTGTTATTGAGTCTTTCAAAAAAGAACTTGAATCAGTACTCGTTGATGTATCGATTGCGGTTGAAGATTGGCAGCCTATTCGCGAAAAATTAATCGCGGTAAGCAAAAGCTTGCCTAAAAGCCATAAAGATAAAAGTGATAACGAAATAAATGAAACCGTTGAGTTTTTAGATTGGTTAGTGAAAGACAATTTCACATTAATGGGTTATCGCCAATATGAACTTTCACCAGTTCAGGGCGACTATCAATTAAAGGGTAAAATGGATACCAGCTTAGGGTTAATGAAAAACTCTGATGCTGAGCATACACGCTTGCTTTCTGAGTTACCTGAAGTGGCGCGCCAAGAGGCACGCAGTAGTAACCTATTAATTTTAACTAAAACTAATTCATTGTCTCGCGTTCATCGCCCAGCTTACATAGATTATGTGGGTGTAAAACGTTTTGATGACAAAGGCAATGTTATTGGTGAAGATCGTTTCATCGGTTTGTTTTCATCAAACTTTTACAACAATAGCGCTGCTGATGTACCGGTTCTTAAAAGTAAAATTAATCGTATTATGGATATGTGTGACTTCGCTAAAGGGACACATGCATACAAAGCCGTATTAAATATATTAGAAACTTACCCACGTGACGAACTGGTTCAAGCTCGAGAGAATGAGTTACTTGAAGTTGCCATGGGCGTTTTGCAGATACAAGAACGTGACATGTGTCGCTTATTTGTTCGTAAAGATGCATATGGTCGTTTTTTATCATGCATGGTTTATGTACCTCGTGAGCGTTACAACACAGCGCTTCGTCGCGAAACGCAAGCTATTTTAGCCAACGCATTTAATTCTGACGTCAAAGTCGAATTTACTACCTATTTCTCTGAGTCTACACTGGCGCGTACCCATTACACTGTTCGTGTGACCGACAACAATATTGAATTTAACGTGAAAGACATAGAAAACAACCTAATAGAAGCCGCTCGTACATGGGAAGACAAATTACAATCAGCCTTACTTGAATCTGCTGGTGAGGCCCGTGGTAATGAATTAAACCGTAAATATTGCAATGCCTTTGCACGCTCATACAAAGAAGAAGTATTACCTAGCGCTGCAGTGGTTGATATTGAAAAGCTAGAAATGCTAAGCGATGAGAACAAGTTAGAAATGTTGTTCTATCGTCCACAAGAAGAAGCAAGCAGCAATATTGTGCGTTTAAGCTTATTCCACAAAGATGAGCCAATTCATTTATCTGATGTTATGCCAATGCTTGAAAACTTTGGTCTACGTGTTGTAGGTGAAACGCCATACTCGGTTAAAACTAGTGATGGTGGCGTAAATTGGGTCATGGATTTCTCTATGCTAATTGACAGCAAAGGGATGGCTGATTTTGATAAGATCTCTGCACGTTTTCGCGCTGCATTAACCAGTGTATGGGCAAATCGATTAGAAAACGATGGCTTTAACCGTCTAGTGTTAATGGGTGGTTTAACAGGTCGTGAATCATCAATTTTACGTGCATACGCAAAGTACATGCGCCAAATTGGGGTTACTTTCTCGCAAACGTATATTGAAAGTACTTTTGCAAACTACCCGCATATTGCCGCTAAAATCGTTAACTTATTCTCTAAAAAGTTCTCTGTAAAAAGCCCTGCAAGTGCTAAAACACTTGAAAAACTAGGCTTAGAAATTTATGCAGAGTTAGAAAACGTAGCGAACCTTGATGATGATCGTATTATCCGTTTATACGTTGATATGATTGTTGCTACATTACGTACAAACTACTTCCAAAAAGATGCTGAAGGTAAATTTAAGTCTTACATCTCACTTAAAATTCAGCCAAGTTTAATTCCAGAAGTCCCACTACCTGTACCAGCGTTTGAGATATTTGTTTATTCTCCACGTGTTGAAGGTGTGCATTTACGTTTTGGTAAAGTTGCCCGTGGTGGATTGCGTTGGTCAGATCGTCGTGAAGATTTCCGTACAGAAGTACTTGGCTTAGTAAAAGCGCAACAAGTTAAAAATACCGTGATTGTACCGGTAGGTTCAAAAGGTGGATTTGTATGTAAACAACTACCTAGTGAACGTGAAGCGTTTATTAAAGAAGGCCAAGAATGTTATAAAATCTTCATTCGTGGTTTATTAGATATCACAGACAATATTGACCGTGGTGAAATTGTACCTGCTGTTGATGTTACACGCCATGATGAAGACGATGCGTACCTAGTAGTAGCAGCGGATAAAGGCACAGCAACATTCTCTGATATTGCCAATGGCATCGCAAACGAATATAACTTCTGGCTAGGTGATGCGTTTGCATCAGGTGGTTCAGTAGGTTATGACCATAAGAAGATGGGTATTACGGCTCGTGGTGCATGGGAGTCTGTAAAACGTCATTTCCGTGAAATGGATATTAACTGTCAAACCACAGACTTTACAGCAGTAGCTATCGGGGACATGGCCGGTGACGTATTTGGTAACGGTATGCTGTTATCAAAGCACATTCGCTTGCAAGTGGCGTTTAATCACTTACATATCTTTGTTGATCCAAACCCAGATGCAGCAGCTTCTTATCCAGAGCGCGAACGTTTATTTAATTTACCACGTTCATCATGGGAAGATTACAATAAAGAGCTAATTTCAAGCGGTGGTGGTATTTTCTCGCGTGCTGCTAAGTCGATTACGCTGACCCCTGAGATGAAAAAGATGTTAGGCACAAAAAAAGCCAGCATGACACCGAATGAATTGATCAAAGCATCATTAATGATGGATCATGATTTACTTTGGAATGGTGGTATAGGGACTTACATCAAACATTCTAAAGAAACGGATGCTGATGTTGGGGACCGTGCCAATGATGCGTTGCGTATCAACGGTAAAGATCTTGGTGCTAAAATATTTGGCGAAGGCGGTAACTTAGGTGCAACCCAATTAGGTCGTATTGAATTTGCAGCTCAAGGCGGTCGTGTAAATACTGACTTCATCGATAACGTGGGCGGGGTTGCGTGTTCAGATAACGAAGTAAATATTAAAATTTTACTCAATGGCTTAGTTGCTGAAGGCGACTTAACGCGTAAGCAACGTGATGAACTACTTTATTCAATGACTGATGAAGTGTCTGAATTAGTACTTAAAGATTGTTATCGTCAAACGCATACTTTATCGATTACTCAATCTAAAGGTACCTCAACGCTTAAAGAAAAAATTCGCTTTATTCATGCACTTGAAAAAGATGGCAAGTTAGACCGTGCAATTGAGTTTATTCCTACCGATGAAGAGTTGGCAGAGCGCGCCGCTGCAGGTAGAGATTTAACACGTCCTGAGCTTTCTGTATTGGTGTCTTATGCGAAAATGGTTCTTAAAGAGTCATTAGTAACCGACGAAATTACCGAAAACCCTTACTATCGCCAGTTATTGGTTAAATCATTCCCACGCCCATTACGTGAGAAGTTTAATGATGCGATGGATAATCATCCACTACGCAAAGAGATTATTGCCACTAAGTTAGCAAATAATATTGTTAATGATATGGGCTTAAACTTTATGGTGCGTATGAATGAAGAAACCGGTGCAAACGAAGCTGAAATTGCATTGTGTTACTCAATCGCAAGTGAAATTTTCCAAATGCGTGAAACATGGTTATCTATTAGTGATTTAGATAACAAAATACCATCGAACGTACAAACAGAAATGTTATACCAGTTACGTCGTACTGTTCGTCGTGCAACACGTTGGTTCCTTCGTCATCGCACCAAAGCACAATCAATTGAGCAAGCGATTGAAATCTTCTCACCTACATTTGCTGATTTAAGTGAAAACTTAACTAAATACATCGTTAAAACAGAAAGCGATCGTATTGTAAGTGCTCGTGAAGAACTAACACAAAGCGGTGTACCTGCAGATATTGCACAGCGTATTGTGTCGTTATCAAGCTTGTTCTCGGTAATGGATTTAACGCAAATTGCACAAAACTCTAATCGTAAAATCGATATGGTGTCGCACACTTACTTTAAATTAGGTGCGCAAATGGGACTACATTGGTTCTTAGATCAAATCACTAATCAACCGGTTTCTAACCATTGGCAGGCACTAGCGCGTGCATCATATCGTGAAGAGTTAGATTGGCAGCAACGCACCTTGTCAGAAGTTGTATTAAACAGCTTTGAAGGTGAAAACAGTGATGTAGATGGCCAAATTGAACAATGGATGGATAGTCAAGATCTGTTGCTTCAACGTTGGAAGCAAATGCTGACAGAGTTTAAAACATCGCAAAGTCATGATTTTGCTAAGTTCTCAGTGGCATTAAGAGAGCTTATGTTGCTTGGTCACAATTGTGATACATCAGCAAAGTAACAAACTGCTATTGATTAAAACTAATCGTTAAACAGTTTTTGTTATATAATACCTCAGCCTTGTCTGAGGTATTTTTTTGTCTACAATTTTAAGAGGATTATATTCATGTTCTACGATTTAGCTCGCCGTTTTATGTTTACCCGTGATGCGGAGTGGGCACATGATTTTGCTCTTAACAACTTACGTCGCTTTGCTAACACACCATTAAGTGCGGCATGGGCACAAAGTGTTGCTAATAAACCGGTGAACTTTTTAGGTTTGGAATTTAAAAACCCAGTAGGACTTGCTGCAGGCCTAGATAAAAACGCCGAGTGTATCGATGCCTTTGCCCAAATGGGCTTTGGTTTTGTTGAAGTGGGTACAGTAACACCGCGTCCTCAAGCGGGTAACGATAAGCCTCGTATGTTTAGATTGCCACAGTCAAATGCGATTATTAATCGTATGGGCTTTAATAATAAAGGTGTTGATAATTTAGTTAATAATGTAAAAGCAGCTAAGTACGATGGTATTTTAGGTATCAATATTGGTAAAAATAAAGATACACCAAACGAGCAGGGTAAAGATGATTATATTCACTGTATGCGTAAAGTGTTTGAGCATGCATCATACATCACTGTAAACATTTCATCGCCCAACACGCCAGGACTTCGAGACCTTCAATATGGTGCAGCATTAGATGACTTATTACAAAGCTTGAAAAACGAACAGCTTGATTTAATTGCTAAGCACAATAAACAAGTGCCTATGTTGGTGAAAATTGCGCCAGACCTAGATCAAATTCAAATTGAACAAGTGAGTGAGTCACTGTTAAATAATAAAATTGATGGTGTTATAGCCACTAATACCACCTTAGAGCGTAGCTTAGTGCAAGGTCAGCAATATGCTGATGAGGCAGGTGGTTTATCAGGATCGCCAGTTAGAGAGCGTTCAACCCATGTTGTTTCTGAACTTAAGCGTTTAACAAATAATCAGTTACCTATTATTGGTGTGGGGGGATTGATGATGCTCAATCCGCAAAAGAAAAGTTTGATGCGGGTGCAGATTTAGTTCAAGTTTATACCGGTTTCATATACAAAGGACCACAATTGGTCAAGTCGATCATTAACGACTTATAAGGATCAGTTATGTAAGCTTTTGATCGTTCGATAAATGTTCTAAAAAGACGTTTTAAAAATGGTCAAAAGCAGCTATACTCTAAGCTTATTGTCTTATTTTATTTTTTAAGTACTAAGTAGGGAGGAGCAAATGTTACAAGCGTCAAAGCAATGGCAATGGATAGCATGCGCCGAGAAAAACCGCTTGCTGCTTGATTTAAATGACGATATGCAACTTTGTACACCTTATAAGCTTAGACAGCTCACCGATTGTGCTTTTGAAAACCCGTACTTCAGCCTTGAAGATGCAGCCTTTTATGAGCAAGTTTATTATTACCTTGAGCAATTTAATTTATGGAATCCTGCCCAGTTATGCCAAATAGCGCTCAATGCAACGGCAGTTAAATTTCAATTAAAACCCGTGTTGGCAAAAAGTTGGTTTTTTAAACCGTATACTGGTAGCACACCTAGTACTGAAGCGGTTATTAATTTAAGCTCAGAATCACAGACTGGCGAGTTTTTAATTGTCGAGCATTGCCAGGAAGCCTCTGTGTGTATAAATTTAAGTGAAACCTTTGCACTAGATGACAATCTATCACTTGCCCAGTTTGAAGTTATCCGCGTTTTAAACAACCGTGTTTTCCCCCTCATTACCTCACAGTACGATAGTCAAACAGCTTAGCCTAATTTAGTCTTTGAGGCTTGTTTATGGCGTATTTGTACGCAAACCTATGTTATAATCCCGCGCAATTAGCTATTAAGGGTTTTTACTTTGCAATTTATCGCACTTACTTCTATCGGAATCGAAAATTTATTGGTTGATGAACTTACAGAACTTGGCGCTACGGTGTCAAAGCAAACTGTGGGCTCTGTTCGCTTTGAGGCTGACTCATTGCTAGCGCAAAAAGTGTGTTTATCTTCACGCTTTGCTACGCGTGTACTTATGCTTATTGAAGAAAGAGAAGGCGTAAATGACAAAGACAGCTTGTATAAATTTGCACGCTTACAACCTTGGCAAGAATGGTTTGGCCCAACGCAAACTTTTGCTGTTGATTTTAATGGCACAAACGACTCGCTTAAAAATACCCAGTTTTCTGGTTTAGTAATTAAAGATGCCATCGTTGATTACTTTAACGATTTATTTGAACAGCGACCAAATGTAGATAAGCAAGATGCCAATGTGCGAGTGGTTGCACGTTTAAATCGCCATGGCGTTTCACTGTATATTGATTACTCAGGGCCGCGCTTATCTGAACGCGGTTACCGCCAAGGCCAAGGTAAAGCACCCATAAAAGAGCATTTAGCTGCGGCAATAATAAAACGTAGTGGTTGGCTTGAAAATGTTAATCAACCGCTGTTTGATCCATGTTGTGGTGCCGGCACTATTTTAATAGAAGCGGCTGGAATGGCACGTAATGAAGCGCCTGGATTATTCCGTGAAGGATTCGCGTTTGAGCGTTTACCCAGCTTTAGAGTGGCAAAATTTAAAGAACTTAAAGAGCAGCTTACAGCGAATATCACCGACCCTAAATTATGGCTAATTGGCCATGATTACGATGCGCAAGTACTTGATAAAGCGATTGCCAATGCGCAGCGTGCTGAGCTTGATACGGTGATTAAATTTAAGCAAAGCGATGCGACAAAACTGACGAGCGTTGCAAAATTGCCGGGTGTTGTTATTTCTAACTTACCTTATGGTGAGCGTATTGGTTCTATGGCTGAACTTGTAAACCTGCATCGTAGTCTAGGTGTTGGTTTTAAAAAGCACTTTAATCATTGGAAACTCGCTCTACTGGGTATGGATGAAAGCCTGTTTAAATTGCTTAAATTAGTGAAGCAAAAACGCTATAAATTTAAAAATGGCCCCCTTGATGTTGAATTAAACCTGTATCAACTTGATGACAAGCAAGTCAGCCTTACCTCTGATGACAAGCCCGCTTTAAACTTTGAAGGTTCGATGGCATTTGCTAATCGCCTGAAAAAGAACAAGCAAGGTTTAAAAAATTGGCTTAAGCAAAACCAAGTCCATGCGTATCGTGTTTACGATGCAGATATTCCTGAATATAACGTTGCTGTTGATATTTATGGTGATTCAGCGGTTATTTTTGAATACGCAGCACCGAAAGAGATTGATGAAAAAACCTCAGAGAAGCGTTTACAAGATGTTATTAGCTTAACAGCACAACAACTTGATATTGCACCTGAAAACATTGCTGTAAAAGTACGTAAAAAGCAAAAGGGTGAAGAGCAATATACACCCATGGCCAAGCAAAATAGAACCATGGTGGTAGAAGAGTTTGGTGCTAAGTTTAAAGTTAATTTATTTGACTACTTAGACACAGGGCTATTTTTAGATCATCGCCTTGCACGTCGTTACATTCAAGAAAATGCTAAAGATAAGCGCTTTTTAAACCTGTTTGCATACACAGGAACCGCCTCAGTACATGCAGCCATTGGTGGCGCAAAAGCGATTACAACCGTTGATTTGTCTAAAACCTATTTAAAGTGGGGTCAAGATAACTTTGCGCTTAACGATATTAGCAATACGCGTTATCGTTTTGAGCAAGCAGATTGTTTAAAATGGCTAGAGTATGCACAAGGGCAGTATGACCTGATCTTTTTAGATCCGCCTACTTTTTCAAATTCTAAACGAATGAAAGACGCGTTTGATGTACAAAACGACCACATTAAGCTGTTAACTTGGGTTAAAAAAATATTGAGCCCATCGGGTACGCTAATATTCTCTAATAATAAACGCGGTTTTGTAATGGATGAAGTTGGCTTAATGGGCTTGGGGTTAAAAGCAGAAAATATCTCTGATAAAACCTTATCTCCTGACTTTAAACGCAATAAAAAAATACACAATAGCTGGTTAATTAAACATGGCTAAGTGGATTTTATATCACACCGACGGCTGCCACTTGTGCGAGCAAGCAGAGCAGCTGTTAAAACCGTTACTTTCATCAACCGATGAATTACAACTTATTGATATTATGAGCGATGACGCATTAATTTTAGAGTATCAAATAAGCATTCCGGTTTTAAAAAATCAACAAGGCCAACAATTATTTTGGCCTTTTACTGCACCTCAGGCGCAGCAGTTTTTAGCGCAAGCAGATAAGAGTAAAGATTAACTATGGATTTAATTAGAATTTCAAAAGCACAATTAGCTTACGGTACACACCCATTACTAGATAATGCAGATGCAGTAATCGAAAGTGGCGAACGTGTGTGTATTGTAGGTCGCAATGGTGCAGGTAAATCAACGCTTTTAAAAGTACTCGACGGTCAAGTAATACTTGATGATGGCGAGATAAACCAAGTTGGTAGTTTAAAAATATCGCGTTTAGAGCAAGATCCACCTAAAGGGGCAAGTGGCACTGTATTTGACTACGTTGCCCAAGGTATGCCTGAAATTGCTAACTTACTGATTGATTTTCATCATGTAAGCACACAATTGCAAACAGATTGCACTGATCAACTATTAAATAAATTAGAGCGTTTATCTAATAAATTAGAGGCGGCAGATGGCTGGCGTTTTGATAGCCGAATTCAGCTTGTACTTACTCAATTAGAGCTAACTCCTGATGCGAAACTTAAGTCGCTTTCTGGCGGTTGGTTACGTAAAGTTGCATTAGCGCGTGCTTTAGTGAGTGAGCCTGATTTATTACTGCTCGATGAGCCTACTAACCACTTGGATATGACAAGTGTAATGTGGTTAGAGCAATTCCTAAAAGAATTTAAAGGCGGTATTGTATTTATATCGCATGACCGTGCATTTATTCGAGCTGTTGCTACACGTATTTTAGATTTAGATCGCGGTAAGCTAATTTCTTATCCTGGTGATTATGCCACTTACTTAGAACAAAAAGCGCATGATTTAAAAGTAGAAGAAACACAAAATGCATTGTTTGATAAACGCTTAGCGGAAGAAGAAGCATGGATCCGCCAAGGTGTTAAAGCCCGTCGAACCCGTAATGAAGGCCGTGTGCGTGAGCTGAAACAATTACGTAATGAACGTAAACAACGTGTGGAACAAGTAGGTAAAACTGATTTCAATATCGAAACAGCTGATCGTTCAGGTAAACTAGTATTTGAGGCTAAACACTTAAATCATGCATTTAAAGAAAAAGTGATAGCTGATGATTTCTCTACTTTAGTGATGCGTGGCGATCGTATTGGTTTGGTGGGGCCTAATGGTATTGGTAAAACAACGCTATTAAAATTGTTGTTTGGTGATTTAAAAGCAGACAGTGGTGAAATCAAGCAAGGTGTTAACTTAGAGTTTGCATATTTCGATCAGTACCGTGAGAAGCTTGATGAAGAAGCGACCGTTCAAGATAACGTTGCTGAAGGTAAGCAAGAAGTGATGATGGGCGGACGCTCACGTCACGTGTTAGGCTATTTACAAGACTTTTTATTTCCGCCAGCACGTGCTCGTACACCGGTAAAAGCACTTTCAGGTGGTGAGAAAAACAGGTTGTTATTAGCCAAGTTATTTTTGAAACCTTCAAATATATTAGTGCTCGATGAGCCTACCAATGACTTAGATATAGAAACATTAGAACTCCTTGAAGATATCATTAATCAATATCAAGGTACGGTGTTGATAGTAAGCCACGACCGAGAGTTTATTGATAATACCTGTTCGAGTGTTTGGGCATTTGAAGGTAACGGCAAAGTCACTGATATTGTTGGTGGCTACAGTGATTATGAAGCTTATACCAACTATTTGGCGGAGCAGCACAAAGAGTTGCAAAAGCAGCCAGTCAAAAAAGTTGAAAAAACAGAGCCAACGCCAGTTAAAAGCAATAACAAAGCAAATAAACTCTCTTACAAATTAAAACTTGAACTAGAGCAACTACCTAATAAAATGGAGCAACTTGAAGCTGAGCTTGAAAAACAACAAGAACGAGTAAGTCACGAAGACTTTTTCAAGCAAGACAGTGATATAACAGCCAAGGAATTGAACCATTTAGCCCAACTTGAGTCTGACCTTGAAGCCGCTTTTGAGCGTTGGGAAGAACTTGAAGAATTAAAGAATCAGTAGTAAGGAATAAAATGAAATATAAATTACTCGCGGCCAGTGTTTTAGCCACACTGAGTACATCAGCATTGAGTGCAACGTACCAGTTAACCGAATTAGGTGACTTTGAAGCTGCAAAACATACATATGTTACTGATGTGAGCGAAAGTGGCCATGTCATTGGCGTTGCTAATGGCTTATACAACCTCCCTATTGATATTAGTTATATTGATTTTACAGAAAGTTCAATCAATAGTGCTTACGACGCGGAAGTGACAAGGTTTAAAGAAATTGATAAAGAAATAACCTTTACGCTTGATGACATAGAAAATAACGATGCGATTTACACTAATGCTGATGCGCATACTTTTATGGTTCGTTATTTATCAAACTTGTCATCTAACTTTGAGTATCAAAAAATCAGTTCAATTATTGCTACAAATTATAATAGTGGTGTAATAACAGAGCAGCCTTTATTTGATATCGCTTCTGTTGATTACGATGGCCTGACCCGCTCGACAAGTAATTTTTATAATGGCGTTGCAGAAGACGGAACGACTGTTGGCTGGGGCAGTGCTCCTTTTGATAAAGTGAGTTTTACACCAGATGGTGAAACAGAGGAAGAAACGTGGTTTACTCGTGACTTCATAGAACGTGGGATTTTGATATCTGCAGATGGTGTTGAAGTGCCGTTTGTTCCAGAATTTACTGAACACGGTGGGACTAGTAAAGCATCTGATATTGTTGCCACTGACACAGGTTACATTGTTGTTGGTAATGTATCGGTCAGTATTCCTGCTGAGAGACAAACCACAATTACTGATAATTGTGATGGCCTTGATGAGCCGGTAATGGTCTGTATTGAATCACTTAACAGTCGAAGTACGCGTGGTGTATTCAATAAAACAGCGGTTAAATGGACTCTAGATAGTGCCTATAATGTGACTTCAACAGAGCTGTTGGGTTTAGCGCTTACTCCAGAAGAAGATGAGGACACTAATCCTTTTATTAGTAATGCATTAGCAGTTAATAAAAATGATGTAGCGGTCGGTTTTTCGAACACTCGTTATTTTGACAGAGATTCGACTATTTTAACTATGCCAACTTATTTTAAAGACGGTGAAGTGGTTGATTTTATAAACCAGCAAGATGATTGGCAAGCTGGTAAAGCATTCGCTATCAATGATAATGACATTGTGGTTGGTTACGCTTCAAAAGGTATTGAAGGTAGTTTAATTGCCAAGTTCTTCCATCATGATATAAATACTAATACGACCGTATTTCCTGAAGATTATTTCACTAGCTCAAACTCATACGCGAATGACATTAATAACCAAGGTTATATCGTTGGTGAGGGTGAGGTTGGTGATACAACCAGCACAAGACGCTCAGAAGCCTTTATTTATAAAATTGGCGATGACAAAATCACAAATTTAAATAGTTTACTACCTTGTTTTGACAGTGATGGTGAGACTAGTTTTAGTTATAAAATGGTAGAAGCGAAATCAATCAACGAAAACAATGAAGTATTTGGTGTAGCAACTAAAACGGTTGAAAAGTTAAATTCACGAGGCGAAGTTGTAACTGATATTAATGGCAATATTCAATATGAAAGTGTTGCTGTTGCGGTAAAACTTTCACCGATTGCTAACGGTGAAGTTGAAAACTGTAAAGCCCCAGATACAGAGTTTTATGAACGTAGCTCAGCCAGTTTCTCATGGTTTGGTTTGCTACTACTGCCTTTAGTTGGATTAAGACGCGTTTTTCGTTTCTAGGTAATGCTATTCGTTTATAAAAAACCAACTTGTTAAGTTGGTTTTTTTGTCTATATTAAGGTAAAGAGCAGCCCTTTATGGAGAAGTAGGCGCTAATTATTTCTCGATGTCCAAGCTCGCCTCACTGAGCGGCGCCAAATCAAGTCAATACCAAAATAGCCAATAACACTGGCAATAGATGCACACACAAGCGAACCCACTAAAAAAGCGGGGCCAATTGTCGTTAAACTTTCTATAAACCATGGCCAACTTGCTTCAAACGCAAAATGTTGCTCAGGTTGATTTAGCACTAATGTACCAACCAAGTACGAGCCGTAAAAGATAGGTGGCATTGTAAGTGGGTTAGTGATCCACACTAAAGCAACTGATATAGGCAAATTAACTCTTAAGATTATGGCTGCGGCAGCGGCAAGCACCATTTGAAAAGGAACAGGGATGAATGCAAAGAAAAGTCCAACGGCAAAAGCACCGCGTGCTGAACGTCGATTTAAATGCCAAAGGTTAGCATCATGCAAAAGACGACCAAATATTTTTAGTGATTTGTGATGTCTAATTTTATTTGGATCAGGTAAAAACCGTTGGATCGTTTTTTTAGCCATTTAAAGCAACCATTTACGTCTGTGTGGATGAGTCTTGGATTTGTTGTCGGTGTTGTTATTACCGTGTTTTATTATCAAACCCTTGAATTTACAATTATCACAATTTCAATCCTCATTGTGAGCACGTATTTTAAGCCGTTTTTAACTGTATTGTTAGGCTTTATTTGCGGTATTTGCTGTGTAGCAGCACATTTTATTTTGTTTTATTCATTTGAGTTACCTGAACAGCACAAAAAATATGCTTATTCAGTCGATGTTGTGGTAGAAGAGGTTATTTCTACTACACCTCCCCAATATGCAAAAGTTAAAATAACGCGTTTGGAAGACAGTGAATATAGTCACTTTAGAGCACCTTATGCCTTATTAAGTATCAATTTTGCACAACCAATTCATTCTGGTGATGCTTTTAATGCTCAAGTGAGACTTAAAAACTATAGATCCATTAAGAATTTTACTGTTTTTGATAATCAGCTTTATGCTTTTACACAAAAGATAGCGTTTAAAGGTACAGTGCTCAATAAACAGCTTAATATTAAAAGCTCTCAAAAAAGTAATGCCGTTTCAGCCTATAGAGTTTATGTCAAAAAGTTGGTAAATAATGCTGAGCTTAATTGGCTCTATTATACGTTGTTAACTGGCGATAAGTCTTTAATGACATTCGAGCATAAAGCGTTAATGCAGAGTCTTGGGTTAAGTCATTTATTAGCCATTTCTGGGTTACATATCTCTCTAGTGTTTGGTTTTGTTATTTTGTCACACGGTTTTGTCTTAAGTTGGTTAAACCTGAACTAAATCAAGCATTAAATGTTTCTATTGTTTATAGCGCTGTTGGTTTTGTTGCAGCTTTTATTTATGTTTACTTAAGTAATTTTATCATTTCTTCAACCCGCGCTTTAATTATGTTGGGCTGTTATTTGCTACTTTATTATTTGGCAAAGCAGTCATTGAGGTGGCGCAGTATTTTATTCGCACTGGTCATTATTTTAGCGATTAACCCATTTAGTGTATTAAACCCAGGGCTTTACTTTTCGTTTTTAGCAGTATGTATTATTTTTATTGTTTTAAAGCAATTTCCGCTTCGGGGTAACTCATTACTAGCCAACATACGAACATTATTTAGTATTCAACTGGGGTTATTTATTGGCTTATTACCCTTGTCATTATACTTTTTTAATGGCGTGAGTTTAGCGGGTTTAGTTTTAAATCTTGTCGCTATTCCCATTTTATCTTTTGTATTAATGCCTGCTTTATTTTTAAGTGTGTTGCTGGGATTATTAACCGATTGGTACGCATTTATCGTATTATATGATTTTCCATTGGCCTATCTTTACCAAATGCTGCAGGCAATACCTCAGCAGGTACGTTGGCTTAATGTGGGACAGATAAGTATGACCACCGTGGTGGCGCTTTATAGTGTTGTTCCTTTGCTTTATTTTATTGAGCTTCGCTTACTGGCCTGCATTCCGATTTTGACTTTTCTTTTTAACCTTTACTCTACGCAAACCAGCCTTTGGCGGCTGAATGTATTTGATGTGGGCCATGGTTTAATGGTACTGATAGAAAAAGACAAACACGCGTTTATTTATGACTTTGGGCCAAGTTACTTTAATCGCTTTAGCCGTGTCACTAGTGTTTTACTCCCCTATATTGATGCCCATAATCTAATGGTAAGTACCGCGATTGTGAGTCATCAAGATAGCGACCATGCTGGAGGCGTTGCACATTTTAAAAAAGCGGGTTATGCAACGAGCTTTGAGTATTTTCATCCAAGTCGTGTATATAACGATTGCATAGCAACAACGATAGACTTTCAAGGTTTGAGTATTCAAACCTTTGCTAAAGAGGAGTTTAATAACAGTAATGATAATTCCTGTGTCGTTAAAATCTCAAGTGCAAACCATAGTGTGCTTCTCACTGGTGATATATCAAAGGCGAGGGAGTCTAAATTAATTAAACAAGGGCATGATTTACAAAGTACCGTTTTGTTAAGTCCTCATCACGGCAGTGATAGCTCTTCCAGTGTCGAGTTTATAAAGGCCGTAAACCCAACATTTGTGATTCATTCAAGTGCTTATCAAGGCCAGTGGCAATTTCCAAGTAAAGCGGTAGTTAAGCGTTACAATAAAATAAACGCCAAACAATATAGCACCGGTGATGTGGGGCACATTCGGGTTGATTTTTATGCTAAACACCTAGAGCTGAGTACCGCAAGAGGGGCGGAAAGTTATTGGTTTATCAAAGATTGACGTTTTGTTTTGCTGTTGCTAAGGATACAATAGGGGCTGTTACTGGTTTTAGAGAGTGTTATGGAACAAAGTACTACACAAATATATAAACGGCTTGTTTCTTACGTTGGTGCTTATAAGTCGATCGCCATCGTTGCGATTATTGGAATGATAGGTTACTCAGGTATGGATGCATTATTCATTCAACTTATGAAGCCGTTTATCGATGAAGGTTTAAATGAGCGTAACAGTCAGGTACTAACTTATGCGCCATTTGTGGTTATTGCGCTGGTTATCGGGCGTGGCGTATTTAACTTTATGTCATCGTACTGTTTAAGCTATGTTGGCTCACAAGTAGTGCGTGCGCTTCGCCAAGAGCTGTTTGAGCATATATTACACTTACCGGTATCGTTTCATGATAAAAATTCGACGGGCGATCTTATTTCAAAAATTACCTTTGATACTGAGCAAGTTCAACAAGCAATTACCAAAGCTTTGCTTATTGTTGTGCGGGAAGGTGCTTTTGTGGTGTTTTTACTTGCTGTGATGTTTTATACCAGTTGGCAGTTGTCGTTAATCTTTTTAGTTATTATCCCGTTGGTAGCTATCATAGTAGCCGTGGTATCTAAACGTTTTCGTCATATCTCGAAAAATATCCAGTCAGCGATGGGACAAGTTACCCGTAGTTCAGAGCAAATGCTCAGTGGTCACAAAGTGATCCATGGCTTTGGCGGGCAAACACAAGAAATTGATCAATTTTCTAAAATTAATAATCATAACCGCCAACAACGAATTAAAATGGATGCGACCAAGGCGCTAAGTGTCTCTATTATTCAAATTTTGGCTGCCAGTGCTA
This sequence comes from Pseudoalteromonas sp. RW-H-Ap-1, assembly GCF_048318575.1. GTDB lineage: Bacteria > Pseudomonadota > Gammaproteobacteria > Enterobacterales > Alteromonadaceae > Pseudoalteromonas. The sequence continues at coordinate 1,729,933 of NZ_CP166996.1, read as the reverse complement.
TGGCTGTTATTTTATGGGTTGTGTCGATGCCCTCTATGATAGACAGTATTAGCTCTGGGGATTTTGTAGTACTCATTTCATCAATGATGATGTTACTGCGTCCACTAAAACAACTTGCCAATGTAAACAGTGACTTACAGCGAGGTATTTCAGCTGCTCAGAGTGTTTTTTTAGTGCTAGATGAAGAAATTGAAAAAGACACGGGTACCTTACCAATTGATAAGGTAAAAGGGCATATTGAGGTGAAAAACGTCACCTTTAAATACCCAACCAAGGATGAAGCCGTGCTTAACGATTTATCACTGAGCATTAAAGCCGGTGAGAGTATTGCACTTGTTGGCCGCTCTGGCTCGGGCAAATCGACTATTTCTAATTTGTTACCTCGTTATTATGACTTAGAAGCGCCAAGTGAAATTTTACTCGACGGTGTTGCACTTAACGAATACAAGCTTACTGATTTACGTCGCCAATTTGCGTTAGTATCGCAACAAGTGGTGCTATTTAATGACACTATTGCCAATAATATTTGTTATGGTTTACAACGTGAAGTTTCTATCGAAGAGCTTCACGGCGTTGCGAAGCAAGCTCATGTGTGGGAGTTTGTAAAAGACTTACCAGAGCAACTTAATACTATGGTTGGCGAGAACGGGGTAATGCTTTCAGGGGGTCAACGCCAACGTATTGCGATTGCTCGTGCTATTTTAAAAGATGCACCTATTTTAATTTTAGATGAAGCAACCTCGGCCTTGGATACTGAGTCTGAAAAGCTTATTCAACACGCCCTTGATACATTAATGAAAGATAAAACCTCTATTGTTATCGCCCATAGGCTATCGACTATTGAAAATAGTGACCGTATCTATGTGATTGATAACGGTAAAGTGATAGAAAGTGGCACGCATACTCAATTACTGGCTAACGATGGTACCTACTCAGCTCTTTGTAAAATGCAGTTTGGTGAGCAGGGGTGAGTAAAATAGAGCAAAGCTGGTACAAACCTTTTAGCTTAATTACCTTATTGCTACTACCACTGTCCGCTATCTTTGGCTGTGTTTCTTTGCTGCGTAAATATTGCTATAAGTTCGGCATTCTTAAATCGTTTATCAGCAAAACACCGGTTATTGTGGTTGGTAATATAAGCGTTGGCGGTAATGGTAAAACCCCATTTGTATTATGGCTGCATGAACACTTAACAGCCCAAGGTTTATCCGTTGGTTTAATTAGTCGCGGCTATGGCGGGCAAGCAGCTCAATACCCATTATTAGTGACTGCCAATACGACGACTTTAGAGGCTGGTGATGAGCCGGTACTTTTATTTAACCGTTTACAATGTCCGTTAGTTGTGGGGCCAAATAGACAGCACAATATAGAAATGCTTAATCAACATTTCAAGCTTGATGTGATTATTTCAGATGATGGCATGCAGCATTACAAAATGGCACGCAGTATAGAATGTTGTATTGTAGATAGCGAAAGAAAATTTGGTAATGGCTTTTTAATGCCAGCAGGACCACTTCGTGAAACCACCTCTCGTTTAAACAGTGTAGATTTAGTGATTGAAAATGGCTCTGAGCATGAATTTAGTTATCGCTTACAACCATCAGTTATTAAACGTGTTGCTGATAATACTGAGATTACAACGGCTATAAAATCAGCGCATGCGGTGAGTGCAATCGGCAACCCACAACGTTTTGAAGCATCATTAAAAGCGCATGGTATAGAATTGTTATCAACACATCACTTTCGCGATCATTATGCTTACAGCGCTGATGACTTTGCTCAATTTGGTGATGACTGTATATTAATGACAGAAAAAGATGCGGTTAAGTGCCGTGATTTTGCAAAACCGAATTGGTATTATTTGCCAGTTGACGCTCAGCCAACTGCAGCAGTAATAAACACATTGAATTTATTATTAAAAGAAAAAGGGATCCATCATGGCCTTTGACACTAAGTTACTCGAAATTATTGCTTGCCCTGTTTGCAAAGGTAAGTTGCGCTTTGATAAAGAAAACCAAGAGCTGATCAGCACTGCAGCAAAACTAGCTTATCCTGTACGCGATGATATTCCGGTATTGCTTGAAAATGAAGCTCGTGAATTGTCTCTTGAAGAGGTAGAAAAGTGGAATTCGTAGTTGTTATCCCTGCGCGTTACGCTTCAACTCGTTTGCCAGGTAAACCGCTCGCTGATATTTGTGGCAAACCAATGATACAGCATGTGTATGAAAAGGCCTGTTTGTCAGGAGCTAGCAAGGTGGTTATTGCCACCGATCATCAAAAAGTGTTTGATGTTGCTAAACGTTTTACGAGTAACGTTTTGATGACACGTGAAGATCATCAATCAGGCACAGAGCGCTTAGCCGAGGTGGTGGATTTACTTAATTTAGCTGATGACACTATCGTGGTAAATGTACAAGGTGATGAACCTTTGTTATCCCCTGATAACGTATCGCAAGTGGCGACATTATTAGCGCAATCAACTGCACCAATGGCAACCTTAAGTGTTGCTATTGAAGAGCGTGATGAAGTGTTTAATCCTAATGCGGTTAAAGTGGTCAGTGACATTAATAAAAATGCCTTGTACTTTTCAAGAGCGAGTATTCCTTTTGATAGGAGTACCATGATGGCAGAGCAGCAACCACTGAATTTAGCGCCTTTTCAACGTCACGTGGGTATTTATGCTTACCGTGCAGGATTTATAAAGCAATATATTGAATTAAGTGTTTCACCATTAGAACTACTTGAATCGTTAGAGCAGTTACGCGTGCTATACCATGGTTATGCAATTAAAATAGAGCAAGCATTAGTTACACCTCATGCAGGAGTCGACACACCAGAAGATTTAGCTAAAGTGGTTGCCCATATTCAAAGTAAAAGCGCGTGAACACAACACAAACGCCTGTATTGAAAGTGCAATATACGCATGATGATTTTTACATCATAAATAAACCACAAGGGCTCAATTTTCACTCTGAAGAGGGCCCCGGTTTTGTGGTAATAGCTGAGCAACAGTTAAACGAAAAATTATTTGCAGTACACCGTTTAGATAAAGTCACCTCTGGGTTGATTATACTCGCGCGAAGCAAAGCGGCAGCAGCTGAATTTACGCAATTATTTACCCAGCATGCGATTAATAAGTTTTATCTGGCGGTTAGTGATACCAAGCCTAAAAAAAGCAAGGCTGGGTTAAAGGTGATATGGCTAAGTCTCGCCGTGGCACGTATAAATTATTAAACTCACAGAGTAACCCCGCTATTACACGTTTTTATTCGTTTAGCTTTAAAAGCGGTTTTAGAGCTTATCTATTAAAACCCTATTCGGGAAAAACTCATCAGCTTAGGGTGGCATTAAAGAGTTTGGGTGCCCCCATAATGGGTGATGCGAGTTATGCAGGGAGTCCAGCAGAGCGTACCTATTTACATGCATTTGCGCTGGATTTTAATTGGAAAGCGCAAAAAATACAACATACCCTGTTGCCACAATCTGGTGAAGAGTATGCGCAATTAATAAAACATCAAGATTTTGATTCTTGGCAAACGCCGTGGAAATTGGATTGGTAAATGAGTGAACAAGTAACTGATATCCGCTTTGGTGGTATTAAACGACTATATGGTCAACAGCAATTTGAGTGGTTACAGCAAGCACATTTTTGTGTTGTGGGTATTGGTGGTGTAGGCAGTTGGACTGCTGAAGCACTAGCGCGTACCGGTGTGGGTAAAATCACCTTAATTGATTTAGATGATATTTGTGCAACCAATGTCAATCGTCAAATTCATGCCTTAACAGGCACAATAGGGGAAGCTAAAGTAGATGCTATGAAGACGCGCTGCGAGCTTATCAACCCTGAGTGTGTGGTGAATGTGATTGATGACTTTATTACCCTTGATAATATTCAAGAACATATTCAAGGTTTTGATTATGTAATAGATTGTATAGATGCGGTAAAAGAAAAAGCAGCATTAATCGCACACTGTAAGCGTAATAAACTACCTATAATCACCACGGGCGGTGCAGGTGGGCAAACCGATCCGAGTCAAATTACTTTTGGTGATGTGGCAAAAACGACTCAAGATCCATTGCTTGCAAAAGTACGTTATATCTTGCGTAAGCAATATAATTTTAGTTCTAACCCAAAACGTAAATTTAATATTGACTGTGTTTATTCAACAGAGCAGCTTGTTTATCCAGGTAACGATGGCAGTGTGTGTTATGCGAAACACAATGCAGATGGCAGTATGAATATGGACTGTAATAATGGCTTTGGCTCAGTGACGATGATCACTGGAAGTTTTGGCTTCTTTGTTGCCGCTAAAGCAGTGAGAAAATATTTAGATAAGCGTGCACGTTTAAATATTTAACTACAGGCTGCTTATTATACTGTTATAAAAAGCGCTTAACGCGCTTTTTGTTTAGCTAAGGTTTGTATTTTTTCCACCATGGCTTTTACCCCATTGCCGCGAGAAGCGCTTAAGTGGCTAATTAAGCCAAGCTTTTCAAATTCTTCATAGGCATTAATGTTTAACACTTCTTCTGGTGTTAAACCGTTATACAGAGCTAAAATTAACGCCAATAAGCCTTTTACTATGCGCGTATCAGAATCACCAATCACAACCAACGCATTTTCGGTTAGGTCAAATTCAACAAACATCCACACTTTACTTTCACAGCCTTGCACGAGCGCATCGTCGGTTTTTAATATATCGGCAAGTGGCGGGAGTGTTTTGCCAAGTAACATAATTTCACGGTATTTCTGTTGCCAGCTTGCACTGTTTTCAATGTTTTTACTTACCAGTTGGTATGTGTGAGTCATTATATATCCAAATTAGTCTAATAAAGCGATGCATTCTTTAAGCGCAGTAATAAATTGGTCTACATCTTTAGTCGTATTATAAAATGCAAAACTCGCTCTGAGTGAGCCATTTAGTTTTAAATGGGTCATTAATGGTTGGGTACAATGATGACCACTTCGTACTGCAATACCATAGCCGTCAAGTAAAGTTGCCAGATCATACGGATGCTCATTTTTATAATTAAAGCACAGTGTACCAATGTTCGATTTTAGGTCGCTATAGATACTAATACCGTCTATTTGATTCAGTGCGTTCGCTGCATAAATAAACAACTGTTGTTCATAGTGCTTTAATGTTTGCTGATCAAGTGCCATTAAATACTCAAGCGCCGCACCAAAGCCTAAAACACCGGCTATATTTGGCGTCCCAGCTTCAAACTTAGCGGGAGCGTCACGATAAGTGCTTTGCGTTAGGGTCACTTTTTCAATCATTTCACCGCCTGTTTGGTAAGGCGATAATGCATTAAGTGCGCTGTAGCGGCCATATAAACCGCCTAATCCTGTTGGCCCCAACATTTTGTGAGCTGAAAACACGTAAAAATCACAATCAAGCTTGATTAAATTAGGTCTTAAATGCAGAGCGCCTTGAGCGCCATCGACTAAAGTTAACGCATCTACTGCCTTCGCAGCGGTTATCAGCGGAGTTAAATCGGTAATATTGCCCAGCGCATTAGAGGCTTGTGTAATAGCTAGCAGCGCAGGCTTGGTGAGTTTAATCACGTCACAGCACTGGCTAATATCAAAGGTGGCATCGTCATTGAGTGGCAGCACTTTTAACGATGCACCTGTGTATGCCGCGAGTTCTTGCCATGGCACAATATTCGCGTGGTGTTCGATTGGGCTAATTAAAATGGTGTCGTCAGTTGTTAATGTATTTCTTAGGCCATGTGCAATTAAGTTAATCGCCTCAGTAGCGCCTTTTGTCCAGACAATTTCATTACCGCTTACCTGAAAATAATCAGCAACGCGTTGACGTACTAGCTCATAAGCCGTTGTAGCTTGCTCACTAAGGGTGTGACGGCCGCGATGAACATTTGCATTCTGATTGGTGTAAAACTTGTTAGTAGCGTCAATCACGCATTGTGGCTTTTGCGTTGTTGCAGCCGAGTCTAAATAAACCAAAGGGTAGCCATTGATTGTCTGATTTAGAGTAGGGAAATCATTACGGATTGTTTTAGGATCAAACAAGGACACAGACATAGGCTCATAAAGTTAATTAATTCGGGCAAGAATTGTAATCGGTTTAAGATAATTCTCAAGTAACATGTAATAAAAAAGGCCGCAAAAGCGGCCTTTTAAAACTAACTTTACAGCTTAGCGCTTGTCAGTTGCTTTGTAATCACGGGCTGTTTCACCTGTGTAAAGCTGACGTGGGCGGCTGATCTTGTGGCCAGGTTGAGAAAGCATCTCATCCCAGTGTGAGATCCAACCTACAGTACGTGCCATTGCAAAAATTACAGTGAACATACTTGTAGGAATACCAATCGCTTTTAAGATAATACCTGAGTAAAAATCTACGTTAGGGTAAAGTTTCTTCTCAACAAAGTACGGGTCTTCAAGTGCAATTTGCTCAAGCTTCATTGCGATATCAAGCAATGGATCTTGAATGTTTAGCTCTTCTAACACTTCATGACACGTTTGACGCATTACTGTTGCACGTGGATCGAAGTTTTTGTAAACACGGTGTCCAAAGCCCATAAGACGGAACGGGTCCGCTTTATCTTTTGCTTTTGCTACGTATTCGTCAATGCGATCAACTGAGCCAATTTCTTCTAACATGTTTAAACATGCTTCGTTAGCACCGCCGTGAGCAGGGCCCCAAAGTGATGCAATACCCGCAGCAATACATGCATAAGGGTTAGCACCAGAAGAACCTGCTAAACGTACTGTTGACGTTGAAGCATTTTGTTCGTGGTCAGCATGAAGCATGAAGATTTTATCCATTGCTTTAGCTGTTACTGGGTTTACTTTGTATTCTTCAGCAGGCACAGAGAACATCATGTGTAAGAAGTTTTCTGCATAGCTTAAATCATTGCGTGGGTATACAAACGGTTGACCGATGTTTGTTTTGTATGCCATTGCTGCAATTGTTGGTAACTTAGCAACTAATTTAATAGCGCTTGTTTTACGTTGAACTGCGTCTGTGATATCAAGATCTTCATGGTAAAAAGAAGATAAAGCACCAACCACACCACAAAGCATTGCCATTGGGTGAGCATCAAAGCGGAAACCTTGGAAGAAGTTTGCTATTTTCTCATCTAGCATGGTGCTACGAGTGATTTTTGTAGCAAAATCATCGTACTGCTCTTTAGTTGGTAACTCACCATTTAATAGTAAGTAACATAACTCAATGTAGTTAGAGCTTTCTGCTAACTGCTCGATTGGGTAACCACGGTGTAGTAAAACACCTTTACCACCATCGATGTAAGTGATGGTAGATTCACAAGAACCAGTCGACATGAAACCTGGATCATAAGTAAAGTGACCATGTGAGCCGAGTGTACGTACATCAATTACATCTTGGCCAGCAGTACCTTGATAAATTGGAAGTTCGATTGGATCTAGCCCATCAATATGGACTGTGGCTTTCTTATCTGCCATCTATGTATCTCCTATTAAGATAACTATTCTGATTTTTATATTCTAAAATCTATTCTAAGCACATCTTTACATTTTAACGTGAAAGAGGGGGTTAAAGTCAATTTTTATAAGTATTATGCATATATGTATAATAAATATTCGGTATAGATTGAATATTATACCATTGGCTAATTCGCAAACGTCTCAAAGTAAACAAGAATTGTAAAAGAGCCTCTGGCTATATATACTATCGGAGGTTTTTAACCGATTTGTATTTGGGTAAACTTTTTTTACATAATATTTTTCATAAAAAGTGAACTTTATTAGTATTAATACGTTTATTTTGATAGTTCCACCAGAAACATTTGGTGGGTTTTAGAAAAACAAGTAGATGAGCCCCACTGCGGGCAAGATGGGCAAGTAACTGTGAAAAAGCAAAGACCTGTAAATCTAGATCTAACAACTATATCTATGCCGGCAACGGCTAAAGCTTCAATTTTTCACCGCGTCACCGGTGTTGCATTATTTTTTGCTTTAACGTTTGTCATTTGGGCTTGGTCAGAGTCTCTTTCTTCAGCTGAAGGTTTTGAATTCGTCAAGGGTCTGTTTAACGGATTCATTGCCAAATTTATAGCTTGGGGCACCCTTTCTGTTCTAGGTTATCACCTTATTGGTGGTATCCGTCATATTATTATGGACATGGGGCATTGGGAAGAACTTGAATCAGGCAACACTAGCGCTAAAATTGCTATGGCACTTGGCGTTGTGTTTGCTGTATTGGCAGGGGTGTGGATATGGTCTTAAATCAAGCAACTCTTAAACGTGATGGCGTACAAGATTATGTATCTCTACGCACAACGGCATTAATAATCAGTGCATATGCAATTTTTATTATTGGCTACTTTCTAGCTATGCCAGAAGTCACATATGACGCCTGGACAGGCCTATTCTCAAACCTAGCAATGAAAGGGGCGACATTAATCACCCTAGTTTGCATTATGGTTCATACCCGTATCGGCCTTTGGCAGGTTCTAACCGACTATGTAAAGGACGCTAAATTGCGTGCTTTCTTAGGCTTTGTACTAAACCTAATGGCTGTCGCTTACGTAGCTGTAGGTTTAATCGTTTTATGGGGTGTTTAAGTGAAATATTCTGTTCGTGAATTTGACGCCGTAGTAATTGGTGCCGGTGGTGCAGGTATGCGCGCTGCTCTTGCTATTACTGAATCTGGCAAAACATGTGCATTAATCTCTAAAGTTTTTCCGACACGCTCACACACTGTATCTGCCCAAGGTGGTATTACAGTAGCGCTAGGTAATTCGCATGAAGATAACTGGGAATGGCATATGTATGATACTGTCAAAGGCTCCGATTTTATCGGTGACCAAGACGCTATCGAATACATGTGTAATACAGGCCCAGAAGCTATTACTGAACTAGAAAATATGGGTCTACCATTTTCTCGTTTTGAAAATGGCCGTGTTTACCAACGTCCTTTCGGTGGTCAATCGAAAAACTTTGGTGGTGAACAAGCTGCACGTACCGCAGCAGCTGCTGACCGTACTGGTCACGCATTATTACATCTTCTATATCAACAAAACGTTAAAAACAAAACAAATGTATTTTCTGAATGGTATGCACTTGATTTAGTTAAAAACGATAATGGCGATGTAGTAGGTTGTACAGCGATTGAAATTGAAACAGGTGAAATCACTTTCTTCAAATCAAAAGCAGTTGTGTTAGCTACTGGTGGTGCAGGTCGTATTTTTGCATCAACAACTAATGCTCACATTAACACTGGTGACGGTGTTGGTATGGCGACTCGTGCTGGTATTTCTATGCAAGACATGGAAATGTGGCAATTCCACCCGACAGGTATTGCAGGTGCTGGTACGCTAGTAACTGAAGGTTGTCGTGGTGAAGGTGGTTATCTTTTAAATAAAGATGGCGAACGCTTCATGGAGCGCTATGCACCAAATGCTAAAGATTTAGCATCTCGTGACGTTGTTGCTCGTTCAATGATGACAGAGATTCGTGAAGGTCGTGGTTGTGATGGTCCTTGGGGTCCTCACCTTAAGTTGAAACTTGATCACTTAGGCGAAGAAACGCTTAACTTACGTCTTCCAGGTGTATGCGACCTTGCTAAAACATTTGCTCACGTTGATCCTGCAAAAGAGCCAATTCCAGTTATCCCAACATGTCACTACATGATGGGTGGTGTGCCAACTAACGTAAATGGTCAAGTACTTAATATCGATGCCGCTGGTAACGAAAAAGTAGTACAGGGTTTATTTGCTGTTGGTGAGATTGCATGTGTATCTGTTCACGGTGCTAACCGCTTAGGTGGTAACTCATTACTTGATTTAGTTGTATTTGGCCGTGCTGCTGGTAATTTCTTAGGTAAATACCTAAATGACGTTGAAATTTCTAAAGCGGCCTCTGAGTCTGATTTAGAAACGTCATTAGCTCGCTTTAACCGTTGGGAAAGCTCAACAGTTGGTCAAGGCGAAGACCCAGTACAAATCAAGAAAGACCTACAACAGTGTATGCAGCTTAACTTCTCGGTATTCCGTGAAGGTGACTCAATGGCAACTGGTCTTACTGAGCTCAAAGAAATTCGTGAACGCTTACAGCATGCACGTCTTGATGATAAATCATCAGACTTCAACACCATGCGTATTGAATGTTTAGAATTAGACAACTTAATGGAAACAGCTTACTCAACTGCAGTAGCTGCAAACTTCCGTACTGAAAGCCGTGGAGCACACTCTCGCTTTGACTTCCCAGATCGTGATGACGAAAACTGGTTATGTCACTCAGTATTTAATCCGGTAACGGATGAAATGAGCAAGCGTAAAGTAAACTACGAGCCTAAGCTACGTGAAGCATTCCCACCTAAAGCACGTACCTACTAGGAGCGAGACGATGGCACAAGTACAATTTTCAGTTTATCGTTACAATCCGGATGTTGACAACGCACCTCGTATGCAAGAATACACTTTGCAAACTGAGGAAGGCCAAGACATGATGGTATTGGATGCACTTTTATTATTAAAAGAGCAAGATCCTACATTATCATTCCGTCGTTCATGCCGTGAAGGCGTGTGTGGTTCAGACGGTGTAAACATGAATGGTAAGAACGGCTTAGCATGTATTACTCCTTTATCTACGCTACAAAAAAATGGCAAAGGTAAAATCGTAGTACGTCCATTACCGGGACTTCCTGTTGTTCGTGACCTTGTTATTGACATGAGTCAGTTCTACACTCAATACGAAAAAGTAAAACCGTATCTAATAAATGACGAGCCTGCTGCAGGCGAACGCCTTCAATCTATCGAAGAACGTGATAAATTAGATGGGCTTTATGAGTGTATTTTATGTGCATGTTGTTCTACATCGTGTCCTTCTTTCTGGTGGAATCCAGATAAGTTTATAGGTCCAGCAGGCCTTCTTCATGCTTACCGTTTCTTAGCTGATAGCCGAGACACTGCAACAGAAGAGCGTTTAGCTGACTTAGACGATGCATTCAGTGTGTTCCGTTGCCACAGTATCATGAACTGTGTTAGCGTTTGTCCTAAGGGTTTAAACCCGACTAAAGCAATTGGGCAAATAAAATCTATGTTATTAAACCGCTCGGTTTAATTTCAAGTAGACGAAAGATGGCTAATATTTTATTAGCCATCTTGTTATATAACTATTAATTTCTGCGCTAAAAAAAGGGCTTATAAATGCACGAAGGTGTGATGAAGGCATGGCTAGAATCTTCACATTTAAACGGCGGTAACGTTGCTTATGTTGAAGAGCTTTATGAAGCGTATTTAGACGATGCGACTTCGGTGCCAGAAGAATGGCGAGAAGTGTTCGAACAATTACCAAAAGTAGATGGTGTGGATGTTGAAATAAAACATTCAGAAGTTCGTTCACAATTTGCGGCGCTTGCTAAAAACAAGCATAGAGAAGTAGTGGTAGCAGAGGGCAGTGGCGGCGACCTTAAACAGGTTAAAGTTCTGCAACTTATTAATGCTTTCCGTTTTCGTGGACACCAAAATGCAAACCTAGATCCACTAGGTATTTGGCAACGCGAACGTGTACGAGATTTAGAGCTAGAGTACCACGACTTATCAAATGCTGACTTTGACCGCGAATTTAACGTAGGATCGTTTGCCGTAGGCCGCGATACTATGCCTTTAGGTGAGTTATACCAAGCACTAAAAACTACATATTGTGGTTCTATTGGCGCAGAGTATATGCACATCACATCAACAGAAGAAAAACGTTGGTTACAACAGCGTTTAGAGTCTGTTCAGTCTAGGCCAAAATTCGATAAAAATGAAAAGCTTCGTATCCTTAAAGGATTGACAGCGGCTGATGGTCTTGAAAAATATTTAGGGGCTAAGTTCCCGGGTGCTAAGCGTTTCTCACTAGAAGGTGGCGATGCGTTAGTGCCTATGCTTAAAGAGCTTATACACCGCGCGGGTGAAAGTGGCCAAAAAGAAGCCGTAATCGGCATGGCTCACCGCGGACGCTTGAACGTACTTGTGAATGTGCTTGGTAAAAATCCATCAGAATTATTTGATGAATTTGCTGGTAAACACAAAGATACTTTAAGCTCAGGTGATGTTAAATACCATATGGGTTACTCTTCAGATTTCGCGACCAAAGGTGGTAATGTGCATATGGCACTTGCGTTTAACCCATCGCACTTAGAAATCGTAAATCCTGTGGTTATGGGGTCTGTGCGCGCACGTCTTGATCGTCTAAACGACAAAACGGGCAGCAAAGCACTTCCTATTACTATTCACGGCGACTCTGCAATCGCAGGTCAGGGTGTTGTACAAGAAACGTTTAACTTATCACAAACTAATGCGTTTAGTTGTGGTGGTAGCATTCGTATTGTTGTTAATAACCAAGTTGGTTTTACAACAAGCAAGCAAGACGATGTACGCTCTACTGATTACTGTACTGATATTGCAAAAATGGTTCAATCACCAATCTTCCACGTAAACTCTGATGATCCTGAAGCGGTTGCGTTTGTTACGCAATTAGCGCTTGATTTCAGAAACCAGTTTAAGCGTGACGTTGTGATTGACCTCGTTTGTTATCGTCGCCATGGTCATAACGAAGCTGATGAGCCAAATGCTACGCAGCCTGTTATGTATCAAAAAATTAAAAAACACCCAGTTCCGCGCTTAATTTATGCAGATCAATTAATCTCAGAAGGTTCTTTCACAGAAAACGAAGTGAAAGCACTTGCTGATGATTATCGTAATGGCTTAGATGATGGCAACTGTGTAGTTGAAGAAATTCAACCAGAAACATCACACTCTTCTGATTGGGCTAAATATGTAGGTCATGATTGGAATGTTGACTACGACGCGAGCGTTTCTGTAGAGAAACTTAAAGAGCTTGGTAACATTGTCGCAAGCTACCCTGAAGATCACAAAGCGCAATCTCGTGTTAAGAAAATATACGATGATCGTAAAGCTATGGCAGCCGGTGAAAAAGCACTTGATTGGGGTATGGCAGAGACTTTAGCGTATGCAACTATTGCAGCTGAAGGCACTGATATTCGCCTAACAGGTCAAGACTCTGGTCGTGGTACCTTCTTCCATCGCCATGCCGTTGTTCACGGTCAACAAGACGGTGCAACATACTTACCACTGCAAAACATTAGTGAAGAACAAGGTACGTTTGAAGTATTTGATTCGGTGCTATCTGAAGAAGCGGTATTAGCGTTTGAATATGGATATGCAACAGCAGAGCCGACTTCACTTGTTTTATGGGAAGCGCAATTTGGTGATTTCGCCAATGGTGCACAAGTTGTTTTTGACCAATTCTTAAGTTCAGGTGAGCAAAAGTGGGGTCGTTTATGTGGCCTGACATGTTTGCTACCACATGGTTATGAAGGCCAAGGTCCTGAGCATAGCTCTGCACGTCTTGAGCGCTTTTTACAGCTGTGTGCTGATCACAATATGCAAGTGTGTGTACCATCAACACCGGCACAAGTTTATGCAATGCTTCGTCGTCAATCGGTAAGACCTCTTCGTCGCCCACTGATTGTTATGACACCAAAATCATTGCTACGTCACCCATTAGCTACATCATCACTTGAAGAGCTTTCTGAGGGTGTATTCCACAATATGATCGATGAAATTGATGATATTGATGCGAAGAAAGTAGAACGTGTTGTATTTTGTAGCGGTAAAGTTTACTACGAATTATTGCAAGAACGTCGTAAACTTGAGCAAGACAACATTGCTATTGTTCGTGTTGAACAGCTATACCCGTTCCCACATGACGAAATGAAGACGATTATTGAACGTTATCAGCATGTTAAAGATTTTGTATGGTGTCAGGAAGAGCCACAAAACCAAGGCGCTTGGTATTGTTCTCAACATCACTTTATTGATGCAATTCCACAAGATGCAAAATTAAAATATGCTGGTCGTAAAGCTTCAGCATCACCTGCATGTGGTTATATGTCAGTACATACTAAAGAACAACAAGCGCTCGTTGCCGACGCGCTTACTATAGAAAAGAAAGGATAAGCAATGAGCACAGAAATTAAAGTTCCTGTTCTTCCTGAGTCGGTTGCAGATGCTTCCGTTGCTACATGGCATGTAAGTGTTGGCGACAAAGTAAGCCGTGACCAAAACTTAGTAGATATTGAAACAGACAAAGTGGTTTTAGAAGTGGTTGCACAAAACGATGGTGTAATCACTGAAATTTCACAAGAAGAGGGTGCTACGGTACTTGGCGACCAAGTGATCGGTTTAATTGGCGATGCAGATGAAGCACCGGCAACTAAAGAGTCAAAAGAAGATGACTCAGCATCAGATAAATCAGAAGACGCGCCTGCGGCGCAATCAGCACCAGCATCAGAAGGTAAAGAAGTGGATATTAAAGTACCTGTACTTCCAGAATCAGTTGCAGATGCAACAATTGCTACTTGGCATGTTCAACCAGGTGACGCGGTAACACGCGACCAAAACTTGGTAGATATCGAAACAGATAAAGTTGTACTTGAAGTTGTTGCCCAAGAAGACGGCGTTATGGGCGAAATAATCCATGACGAAGGCGATACTGTTCTTGGTGAGCAAGTAATTGGTAAGGTAAAAGCAGGTGCTGCACCAGCTAAATCTGATGCTAAAGCGGATGCACCAGCAGCCAAAGAAGAAAGCTCAAGTGATAGTTCTGATGTGTTAACGCCGTCAGTTCGTCGTTTAATTGCTGAAAAAGGCCTTGATGCATCAAAAATCAAAGGTTCAGGTAAAAATGGCCGTGTGACCAAAGAAGATGTTGACCAATTCTTGAAAGCACCTGCTCCATCAGCAAAAGCAAAACCAGAAGCTGCACCAGCAGCACCAATGGGTGACCGTACTCAAAAACGTGTGCCTATGACACGTTTACGTAAAACGATTGCTAATCGCCTTCTTGAAGCGAAAAACTCAACTGCAATGTTAACCACGTTTAACGAAGTTAATATGAAGCCAATAATGGATCTTCGTAAGCAGTACCAAGAAGTATTTGAAAAGCGTCACGGTATTCGTTTAGGTTTCATGTCTTTCTATGTGAAAGCGGTAACTGAAGCGTTAAAGCGTTTCCCAGATGTAAACGCATCAATTGATGGCGATGATATTGTTTATCACAACTATTTCGACATCAGTATTGCTGTTTCTACGCCACGTGGCTTGGTAACGCCAGTACTTAAAGATTGTGACAAATTATCAGTTGCAGAAATCGAAAAAGGTATTCGTGAGCTAGCTCTTAAAGGTCGTGATGGCAAGCTAACACTTGACGATATGACTGGCGGTAATTTCACTATTACTAACGGTGGTGTATTCGGCTCATTACTATCAACACCAATCATTAACTTACCGCAGTCTTCAATCTTAGGTATGCACAAAATCCAAGATCGTCCAATGGCTGTTAATGGTAAAGTTGAAATCTTACCTATGATGTATTTAGCGTTATCTTACGATCATCGCCAAATCGATGGTAAAGAATCAGTTGGTTTCTTAGTAACAATTAAAGAGTTACTTGAAGATCCAACACGTTTACTGCTAGATGTTTAATTAAGTAGTATGAAATATAAGCTGTGAGTTAAAATCACAGCTTTTTTTTGCGCCTAAGGTCATACTGGGGTTTTCATGTAGCGCCATGAGATCTATACTAGGCACGCAATTTGGGATAGTTGTTTATTTGCATAAATATTCAGCTCTTTTAATATAAAAAATTGGATAAAGCATCATGAATTTGCATGAGTATCAGGCAAAACAACTTTTTGCCGAATATGGTTTACCAGTTTCTCAAGGTTTCGCTTGCGATACACCTGAAGAAGCTGCAGCAGCTGCTGAAAAAATTGGCGGCGATATGTGGGTTGTTAAAACTCAGGTTCACGCAGGTGGACGTGGTAAAGCTGGCGGTGTAAAGCTAGTTAAAACTATCGACGAAGTTAAAGCGTTTGCAGCTAACTGGTTAGGTAAAAACCTAGTTACTTACCAAACAGACGAGAAAGGCCAGCCAGTTGCTAAAATTTTAGTAGAAAGCTGTACAGATATCGCAAACGAACTGTACCTAGGTGCTGTTGTTGACCGTGCTTCTCGTAAAGTTGTGTTCATGGCGTCTACTGAAGGCGGCGTTGAAATTGAAACTGTTGCTGAAGAAACACCAGAACTTATCCACAAAGCTGAGATTGATCCTTTAGTAGGTCCTCAAGCTTACCAAGCTCGTGAGCTTGGTTTTAAATTGGGTCTTAACCCAACACAAATGAAACAGTTCGTTAAGATCTTTATGGGTCTTGGCAACATGTTTAACGATTTCGATTTCGCATTACTTGAAATCAACCCACTAGTAATCACAGATGAAGGTAACCTTCACTGTCTAGATGGTAAAATTGGTATCGATGGTAATGCACTTTACCGTCAACCTAAAATCCGTGAAATGCACGATCCATCTCAAGAAGATGCACGTGAAGCTCACGCAGCAAGCTTCGAGCTTAACTACGTAGCCCTAGATGGTAACGTAGGTTGTATGGTTAACGGTGCAGGCCTAGCAATGGGTACTATGGACATCGTAAACCTACACGGTGGCAAGCCAGCTAACTTCCTAGATGTTGGTGGCGGCGCGACTAAAGAACGTGTTTCTGAAGCATTCAAAATCATCCTTTCAGATGACAACGTTAAAGCTGTTTTAGTTAACATCTTCGGCGGAATCGTTCGTTGTGACATGATTGCTGAAGGCATCATTGGCGCAGTTAAAGAAGTAGGTGTAACAGTTCCAGTAGTTGTACGTTTAGAAGGTACTAATGCTGAATTAGGCCGTGAAGTACTTGCTAAGTCTGATCTTAACATCATCGCTGCTGAATCATTAACAGACGCGGCTGAAAAAGTTGTTGCTGCTGCGGAGGGCAAATAATGTCTGTATTAATCAATAAAGATACAAAAGTTATCTGTCAAGGTTTCACTGGTGGTCAAGGTACTTTCCACTCAGAGCAAGCGCTTGAGTACGGTACACAAATGGTTGGTGGTGTAAGCCCAGGTAAAGGCGGTCAAACGCACCTTGGTCTTCCAGTATTTAACACAGTACGTGACGCAGTAGAAGCAACAGGTGCAACTGCATCTGTGATTTACGTACCAGCACCTTTCTGTAAAGATGCAATCTTAGAAGCTATCGATGCAGGTATCGAGCTGATTGTTTGTATCACTGAAGGTATTCCTACACTTGATATGGTTGACGTTAAAGTTAAACTAGATCAAACAGGTACTCGTATGATTGGTCCAAACTGTCCAGGTGTTATCACTCCTGGTGAGACTAAGATTGGTATCATGCCTGGTCACATCCACAAGCCTGGTAAAGTAGGTATTGTTTCTCGCTCTGGTACGTTAACGTACGAAGCAGTTAAGCAAACTACAGATGCTGGTTTTGGTCAGTCTTCTTGTGTTGGTATTGGTGGTGATCCAATTCCAGGTACTAACTTTATCGACGTTCTAGAATTGTTCGAAAAAGATCCACAAACTGAAGCAATCGTAATGATTGGTGAAATTGGTGGTACTGCAGAAGAAGAAGCTGCAGAGTACATCAAAGCTAACGTTACTAAACCTGTTGTTTCTTACATTGCTGGTGTTACTGCACCAGAAGGTAAGCGTATGGGTCACGCTGGCGCAATCATCGCTGGTGGTAAAGGTACTGCTGATGAGAAATTTGCTGCATTAGAAGCTGCGGGCGTAAAAACTGTACGTTCACTTGCTGAAATCGGTAAAGCACTTAAAGAAAAAACAGGCTGGTAATTAGCGTTTATTCTTTAAAAAGGCTCGCAATTGCGAGCCTTTTTGTTATCTAGAGTTCAGGTAACTAATTAACAACAGTTCAGCTTAATTAATATGGGTAACTTATATGCTGAAAAAAGCGTACTGATAAGTCTTGGCGTTGCTTATTAATTGCTAACTCATCGCATAATCCATGAATCGTTTTTTCTACTTGGTTCATAAAGCGACCATAGCCAATTTCATGTTTATTATGCTCAGCTGCCACAATGACAAAATGCAGTGTTTCGACTAATTTATCGGCTTCAAAAAATACTTTTATTTGTGGTGCTGAATCTTCTATATCAAAACTAATTTTTTGTAGCTCTTCATTTCCTTCATTTCTATCAACTTGGCTGTTGCGAATTATTGGCATTGCGCCATTGGCAACCATTGCAGCATGGGTGAGTTTATTGTCTTCACATAATTGGGTAAATAGTTTTGAAAAGTGTGAGTAGAACGGTTGATAAGTTTGGCTGTTAACCTCGCTCTGAAACTGCGTTTTAATATTACGTGTTACCGGTACCGAAAAAGTGACATAGGTCATCTCTGCGTGTGTGCTTGGTATCTCGCATTGTCTTGATTGATAACGAGGATATAAACTTCTTAATTTATAACCGTAACTTTCTTTATTACCTTTTTCTTTAGCGAATAAGTCATAGGTTAAATGCTGATGATCACGCAATTTAAAGCTTGGTTGGTCTACAAATAATTGCTGTTGTAAAAGATCCAATACTTTTTGTACATTATTATGAAATTGTGCAGAGTGAGCGCGAATATCATCCCCAGTGGCTAAAAACAGTAAGCGAATCTTTTTGCTTTGCTGATCTTCGGTGTAATGAAGTTTATGTGCTTCATGGTAACGAGGGTTATAGAAAAACAACATTTGCTTATCGGTTTCAAGTTGATAAGACTCATCATGAAATCGCACGACCGGCAGTTTATCATTGGCGAGTAAATGCACATTGTGAAGTTCATATTCATCACAAGCGGCAAATAGTTGGCGAGCAATACGCTGATAACACGAATTTATATTACTAAAGCTCTTATAAAACTCATCGTTTGGCGTGATTTCAGCTAATAAATAATGGTTTGCTCTAGCATTGCTTGGGATATAAACACGGTGTTGATTTAATGAAGCCATCTTTCGTTCCTGTAAGTTGGGTTTATTTTTATACTATAGAATGCTTTGATGACTTAAATATTGCGCTAAAACAAATTTTGTTCATAAACTATCCCTTATTAAACAAACTTTGTTAATTACCAGCATAAACCCGTATCTATTACTGTATGTTACGCTTGGTTTTTGTAATAATGCATTAGTTTTGTTATCACGCAATATACAGAGGTTTATACTCCTATGGCGGAAATCGAGAATCGCCCAAGTAACTTTATTAGAACCCGAATTGATGAAGATTTAGCAAGTGGGAAACATGCCACAACGCATACCCGTTTTCCACCAGAACCAAATGGCTTTTTACATATTGGCCATGCAAAATCAATTTGCCTAAATTTTGGTATCGCCAAAGACTATAACGGTTTATGTAACCTTCGTTTTGACGATACAAACCCAGAAAAAGAAGATATTAACTACGTTAATTCAATTAAAGAAGACGTACAGTGGTTAGGGTTTAATTGGGATGGTGAGATTAAATATTCGTCAAACTATTTTGATGTGCTTTACGGCTATGCAGTAGAGCTAATTGAAAAAGGTTTAGCGTATGTGTGTTTTTTAACTGCCGATCAAGCTCGTGAATACCGTGGCACATTAAAAGAGCCAGGTAAAAATAGTCCTTATCGCGATACCTCGGTTGAAGAAAACCTCGCATTATTTGAAAAAATGCGCAACGGTGAATTCAAAGAAGGCGAGTGTGTATTGCGCGCAAAAATTGATATGGCCAGCTCATTCATGGTGTTGCGCGATCCAATTATTTACCGCGTTCGTTTTGCTCATCACCACCAAACAGCGGATAAGTGGTGCATTTACCCAATGTACGACTTCACGCATTGTATTTCGGATGCCCTTGAAGGCATAACACATTCATTATGTACATTAGAGTTCCAAGACAACCGTCGTCTCTACGACTGGGTACTTGATAACATCAGCCTTGAATGTCACCCTCAGCAAATTGAGTTTTCACGCTTAAACCTTGAATACACTATTATGTCAAAGCGAAAGCTTAATGACTTAGTGGTAAATAATAAGGTAGAAGGGTGGGATGACCCACGTATGCCAACGATTGCAGGTCTTCGTCGTCGTGGTTATACACCGGCTTCAATTCGTGAGTTTTGTTTACGTATTGGTATTACTAAACAAGAAAATATGGTTGAAATGGGTATGCTTGAAGCGTGTATCCGTGATGACTTAAACGAAAATGCACCGCGTGCGATGGCTGTACTTGATCCGGTTAAAATCGTGATTGAGAATTATCAAGCCGACACCGTTGAAACATTGTCTGTTGCTAATCACCCAAATAAAGAAGAAATGGGTCGCCGTGATGTGCCTTTTACCCGTGAAATTTTTATTGAACGTGAAGATTTCCGCGAAGAAGCAAACAATAAATTTAAACGTTTAGTACTTGATAAAGAAGTACGCTTACGTGGCGCTTATGTAATTAAAGCAGATCGTGTTGAAAAAGATGATAACGGTGAAATTACCACTATTTACTGTACTTACGATCCCGAAACATTGGGTAAAAACCCAAGCGATGGGCGTAAGGTAAAAGGGGTGATTCATTGGGTGTCAGCACCTGAGTCAGTGACGGCGGAAGTACGTTTATATGACCGTTTATTCAGTGTTCCCAATCCTGCAGCAGCAGAAGATTTTGAAAGCACATTAAACCCAGAGTCGTTAGTTGTTATTACTAATGCAAAACTAGAACCTTCACTGGCAAATTCACAGCCTGCGCAAGGTTTCCAGTTTGAGCGTACTGGTTACTTCTCTCGTGATAGTAAATCTGAGAATGTGGTATTTAACCAAACTGTGGGTCTGCGCGACTCATGGGCTAAAATAGATCAGAAGTAATTCTGTTCTATTTTAGACACAAAAAAACCTGCTTTTAGCAGGTTTTTTTATGCAATTAATAAAAATTAACTGTTGTTTTGTGCAAACGCCTTACATGCGTCTTTATCTTCACACTCACCGTATAGGTAAAGAGAGTGGTTAGTTAGCTTAATACCGTTTTCTTCAGCAATCTCGAGTTGACGACGTTCAATTAAGTCATCCTCAAACTCAACAACCTTGCCACATTTTAAACACACTAAGTGGTCATGGTGAGTACTGCCAGAAAGTTCAAATACAGACTTGCCGCCTTCAAAATGATGACGGCTAACAATACCCGCATCATCAAATTGATTTAAAACACGGTAAACAGTCGCAAGACCAATTTCTTCGCCTAGATCTAATAAAACCTTGTAAACATCTTCAGCGCTTATGTGTTGGTTATCTGGAGATTGAAGAATCTCTAAAATTTTAATACGCGGTAAAGTTACCTTTAGCCCGGCTTTTTTAAGTTCCAAGTTATGATCAGTCATTAAATCTGTCTCAATTTTATTTAGTTATACTAGACATCTTGCAAGATGTACTCGTCACAATAACAGTTAGGATAACGTGCCTTAGCAGGAAGTGCAAAGAACAATTGATCTATATCAATATTAACGCGGAAAATGCTAACTGTTTGATAATATTTTAAACAGTTAGCATAAAAAGGGAGATTAATCTGCTAACTCACTTAAGCACATTTCATCATATACTTGAGCACACCATTGTTTAACGCGTTGCTCTGTTAGTTCCGGCTGACGGTCTTCATCAATACCTAAGCCTACAAAATGTTTGTCATCCGCCATGCCTTTTGATGCTTCAAAATCATAGCTGTCTGTTGGCCAATGTCCAACAACAATAGCGCCACGTTCTGTTACGATATCGTTGATCATGCCCATTGCATCTAAGAAGTATTCTGCATAGTCTTCTTGGTCGCCACAGCCAAAAATAGCTACTAGCTTACCTTCAAAGCTTACTTCTTCAAGCTCAGGAAAAAAGTCATCCCAATCACACTGCGCTTCGCCATAATACCAAGTTGGAATACCGAATAAGATCAGATCAAATTCGGCAATCTCTTCTTTAGAGCTTTTTGCAATGTCATGCACAGCAACGAGCTTTTTACCCAATTCTTTTTGGATCATTTTTGCTACGTGTTCTGTGTTACCTGTGTCACTTCCGAAAAAAATGCCTACACTTGCCATGGATTTAAACCTTTTATCTATCAATAGCCAATCTTTCTTGTAAAATTGTTTCGATCAACGCACTACGGCTAATATTTTGTGCATCTGCCATATCACTCAAAGCCTGATACAGCTGTGACGAAACTTTAAATTCAACACGCTTTAAGCCACGTGCTTTATCTCTTTTTATTTGATTACGTTTATTGACCTTTAACTGCATATCCCGAGGAAGGGGATTGGTTTTTGGTCTACCTGGACGTTTCTCGTATTCAAATAAATCAAGCGTTGTTCTATCTGTTTCTGACTTGGCCATGCTTAACCTACACCCGCACCTTGCCAAAATACCTGAATAAGTCCTTTGGCAATAAAGCCAGAGCAACCTAAAAAGAGTACCAGCCACACAATATAACGACCAAATTTAGGCACATTGCCGCTTTTCAGTACGTCTTTAATTGCCAAGCCGATAAAAATAAAAATACCTGCTAAGCCAAAATACAACCCTAAGGTATCAAATTCGTTAATAAACTGACTGACCATCGACGTATAACCTTTAAATTAAACGGCGCGTACTATAGCACATAAATCTTTAATTATTTAGTGTGATAAATCAAAAACACGCCACAAAAATAACTTTAAATTGCCATTAAAAAATCATTGATTGCTTTGTTTACAGCCAGTGGTTTTTGGGCGTGCAACCAATGACCCGCACCATGAATGATTTTTGCACTTACATTTTTAAACAGCGCATTAATTGCTTCACGATGCTCAGCTAATATGTAGTCAGAGTCATTACCTTTAATAAACAGAGTTTCGCATAAACAAGAATTATTTGCATTAATGTTGTCGGTAATTGTTGAATATTTATTATCAAGTACTGATAAATTGAATCTCCAAACAAATTTCCCTGCATCATTTTTATATAAACTCTTTAATAAAAATTGACGTACACCTAGCTCTTGTATATACGGTTGCATTATTAAATCAGCTTGCTTTCTATCACTAATATCGGCATTTTTTACTGAGTTCAATGCTTCAAGAATTTGGGTATGACGAGCCGGGTAGCTTACTGGGGCGATATCAAGTACCACTAATTTGTCAATCAACTCGCTATGGGTCAAAGCAACTTGCATGGCCACTTTACCGCCCATGGAATGCCCTACAAGGTGGGCTTTTTGTATTTTCAATTTCACCATTAATTCCACAATGTCATTGGCCATGGCTAGATAATCCA
Source organism: Pseudoalteromonas sp. RW-H-Ap-1 (assembly GCF_048318575.1). Taxonomy (GTDB): domain Bacteria; phylum Pseudomonadota; class Gammaproteobacteria; order Enterobacterales; family Alteromonadaceae; genus Pseudoalteromonas. The sequence goes on along the minus strand of NZ_CP166996.1, from coordinate 1,706,748 downwards.
TTTCATCACTGTGTGGAGAAAGGCCGTGGTTACGTAAATCGACATTGGTTACGCAAAAGTGTTCACTTAATGGTTTTGCAATCACATTAAGGTTTTCTAAAGAGCCAAACAGTCCATGGATCAAAACAACATCAGGACCCTGACCAATTTGTTTGTAATTTAATTGCATAAACGTCTCCCATAATTTTGCGCATAGTTTGCCGAGCATTAACTAAAAAAGCAAAAAATACAGACATTAATTAAACACTGGATGCAAACATACTTAGCTCCCTGATTATTTGGTCATTATTAATTATATGTTTAGGGTAGCATGGGTTGTAACTCGCATTTCTAACTGGATTGGGTATATACCCAAACCATCACAAGATACAGAATTCAGCGTTTCAAAGGGGCTTAATATCAAGGCGTTAGTTTGCAAAAATGGTGTTCCCTTTTAAAAATTAACAACGATGAGAGTAAGTTCCTGTGAAACGCCCAGAGGGTTGGTGTAAAAGCGATTTATACTGCGTTATTGGCTTTAGCAATAGAACGACTATTGTTTGCAATCAATGCCTTGCCTAAATCGCTTTTAATTCCAACTGAAACTCGCATCTTCAGGTGATTTGGGTATAATCATATCGAAAGAAAAATGTGGCCCGTAATGACAGGAAGAACATGAAACAAATCGACATAGACGACGAGTTATATCAGTACATTGCTAGCAATACCCAGAGTATTGGTGAAAGTGCATCGACTATTTTACGTCGTTTATTAAATCTCAGCGGCGAAAAAATTCACACCACAAAATCAGACACTGATCATAAAAATGAAACTGTTAGTGTGTCTAATTCATCTGAAGAACAACCAGTCGCAGCCGTTGAACAGCCAGCCTCTGTGGCGAAACCGCCGGTAAATAAAAAGAATGCGAACGTATTTAACATTTTAAATAAAGAAGAGCTGGCAATGCAAAAAGGTGTTGTTGGTCGTTTCTTATTTATATTAAGTGCATTTTACCGAACGCACAAAACTGACTTTTCAGCAGTGCTTGATATAAAAGGCCGCGATCGTGTTTATTTTGCGACCAGTAAAGAAGACTTAGTGAATAGCGGTAGTAGTATGAACCCTAAAAACATCACCGAAAGTGAATATTGGGTGATGACAAATTCAAATACTACACGTAAAAAAATGATGCTGCATGAAGTTGCACTTAGCTTGGGCTATAGCAATGAGCAAGCTGAAAAAATTCGTGATTATCTTTAAGGAAATACCATGGCAATTCATTCCGGCGCAGGGAAAACTGCACCACAATCGGTTTTAGTGAATGTACCAAAGTTAGTGTCTGCGTATTATTTAAATGAGCCTGATCTAGAGCAAAACCCTGAGCATTGTGTTGCCTTTGGCACCTCAGGGCACCGTGGTTGTGCGTATGATGTGAAATTTAATGAATCCCACATATTATCAATTACCCAAGCTATTTGTGATTACAGAAAACAAAACGATATATTTGGCCCATTATTTTTGGGTAAAGACACCCACGCATTAAGCGAAGCCGCCTTTAACTCAGCGATAGAAGTGCTGGTTGCTAACGAAGTGCAAGTGATCACCCAAGAAAATGGTGACTTCACACCAACACCAGTAATTAGCCACGCTATTGTTAGTTACAATAAAAATCACCCAAATGAATTGTCCGATGGCATTGTCGTTACTCCGTCTCATAATCCTCCTGAAGATGGCGGGTTCAAATATAACCCACCTAATGGCGGTCCTGCAGATACAGATGTAACAAAATGGATTGAAGATAGAGCCAATCAGCTTTTACTTGAAGACTTAGTTGAAGTAGAACTGTTTCCATTTGCTAAAGCGTCGCGCTCTGGTTTTATCCGCTATGAAGATTTGATGACACCGTACATTAATGATCTTGAAAACATTGTTAATTTAAAAGCGATTAGTGATGCTGGTATTAGAGTAGGTATCGATCCCTTAGGTGGTTCAGGCATCAATTTTTGGCCAGTGATTGCGAAAAAATACAACCTAGATTTAACCGTTGTAAATGACAGTGTTGATCCGCGTTTTGCATTTATGCCACTTGATAAAGATGGCAAAATTCGTATGGATTGCTCATCACCTTATTCAATGGCGAATTTAATTGCCCTTAAAGATGATTTTGATTTATCGATAGGCAATGACCCTGATTATGACCGTCATGGCATAGTAACACCTGATGGATTAATGAACCCAAATCACTTTTTAGCGGTAGCGATTGATTATTTGCTAACACATCGTGACTGGGATGCCAGTGTTGAAATTGGTAAAACCCTCGTTTCTAGCTCAATGATTGATAAAGTCACTGAGCGCAATAACCGTAAAGTTAAAGAAGTGCCGGTTGGTTTTAAATGGTTTGTTGAGGGGCTAAATAAAGGTAAATTGGCTTTTGGTGGTGAAGAAAGCGCAGGGGCAGCCTTCTTACGTTTTGATGGCACCGTGTGGTGTACAGATAAAGATGGCTTTATTATGGGGCTACTTGCCGCTGAAATTCTTGCAGTTACAGGTAAAACACCGTCTACGTTATATAAAGAACTAGAGCAAGAATTTGGTGCGCCACTTTACAAACGTTTAGATGCGCCAGCAACGCCTGAGCAAAAATCACGATTAAAAGCGCTTAGTGCTGACGATGTTAAAGCCGAAACCTTAGCCGGTGAGCCAATTATACAAAAACTTACTCATGCGCCAGGTAATAATGCGGCAATTGGTGGTTTAAAAGTAGTAACTGAAAGTGGCTGGTTTGCTGCTCGTCCGTCAGGTACTGAAGATATTTATAAAATATATCTAGAATCATTTAAAGGCGAAGAGCACTTAGCCTTATTAGAAAAAGAAGCTAAAAAACTGGTTGATTCAGTAATTAGCTAGTCTGCAATTAAAATTAAAAACGGCTGATTTATTCAGCCGTTTTTGTATCTACAATTTATAAAACAAAAAGGGCTTTATAGTGATGTCAGCCACTTCAGAATATATTAATCAATTAAAACAAGATGGTGATTTTTTAACGCTTTCTCGAAACCATGAATGGCATTTGGATGCAGGCCAATTTACCCTTAGTAATAATACGCAAGTAACCGTGCATGATACCGGTGTAATTGAATTTGAACCTGATTGTATAACGTCAAAGAATGTGGTGCTTTCAAGTGCAATTCATGGCAATGAGACAGCCCCAATAGAAATTTGTGATGAACTGATTAAACACATTATTAGTGGTCAACTTGAATTACAACAACGGGTTTTATTTATATTTGGTAACCCTAAATCAATTAATATTGGCAAACGCTTTGTTGAAGAGAACTTAAATCGTTTATTTAATGGTCACCACACTGTTGATGACATCGCGATGAACGACGAGCGTGTTCGTGCAGCAAAACTTGAACATTACGTTAGCGACTTTTATGCACGCTCAGAGCAGGGCACGTATCGCTGTCATTATGATTTACATACTGCTATTCGTGGCTCTAAAAATGAGAAGTTTGCTGTTTACCCATTTTTACACGGCAAGCCTTGGAAAAAGTCGCAATTGCAGTTTTTATTGAGTTGCGGAGTTAATACGATATTAATGATGAAATCACCGGCTACCACGTTTAGCTACTATTCATCGTTTGTGCATGGGGCTGATTCGTTTACCGTTGAGCTTGGCCAAGTAAAACCCTTTGGTGAAAACGACATGTCACGCTTTGCAAAAACTAAGCAAACATTGACTGCATTAATTAGTCAAATAAAAGTGGAATACCCTAAATTTAATGCAAGTGACTTTGAGTTGTTTTCTGTTCATCGCACAATTAACCGCACAGAGCAAAACTTTAGCTTCCCGTTTTCTGATGATGCTGAGAACTTTACAGGCTTTGCAAAGGGTGAGCTTTTAGCAACTGATGGTGATAATGCAATTTATGCGGACGTAGAAGGGGAAGCGATTATTTTTCCTAACGCACAAGTTGCTATTGGACAACGTGCACTATTAACGGTTGTCCCTATGCAAGTAGATAGCCGTTTTAGCTAACTCAACACATCAGACCACTTGTTATGAAAGTTTAACCAACTGATTAATAAGTGGTTAATTATATGTATAGTTAACTTGCCAGTTTTTTGCTCAATATTTACTTTTGTTTGGTCATAGTTTTGTTGAATAACACTTTACGTTAACGTAAAGTGTTGGCAGCTTTAATTAAATACAGTGCAGATGTTGCAAAGTTTATTCAGCAACAATCACCCATAATAATAATTTAAAGGGGCACTGTAATACCGACAACAAGAGAAGGTAGGTTATGAGTAATCCCAATAACGTATCGCTGAATATTAACCATGAGCTTGAGTTCATCGACGGCCACGCACTTAATATTCCAACCCTCAGTATTTTAACTGAGGACGGCGACATTCATCCTAGTGCTCCTGCACCTGACATTTCTAAACACACCGCTATTAAATTATACGAAACCATGCGTTTTATTCGTTTATTGGATGAACGTATGCAGGGTGCTCAACGCCAAGGCCGTGTTAGCTTTTACATGCAGTGTTTAGGTGAAGAAGCTGCTGTAACAGCCTCTGCGGCAGCCCTTGATCAAGATGACATGATTATGGCGCAATACCGTGAGCAAGCGGCGTTGCATTACCGTGGTTTTACGCTTGACCAATTTATGAATCAGATGTTTTCTAACGAATTAGATCTTGGTAAAGGCCGTCAAATGCCGATCCATTATGGTTCTAAAGCACTTAACTACATGACAATTTCATCGCCATTAGGAACTCAAATTCCACAGGCCACCGGTTATGCATACGGTCAAAAAGTAAAACATATCGATGCTACAACAGGTGAACTAGCAAGCTCTATTGATAACGTCACCATTTGTTATTTTGGTGAAGGTGCCGCTTCAGAAGGTGATTTTCACGCAGGTCTTAACATGGCTGCAGTGCATAAGGCACCGGTTATCTTTTTTGCACGTAACAATGGTTATGCTATTTCTACCCCAGCTGATGAACAATTTAAAGGTGACGGTATTGCATCGCGTGGCGTAGGGTATGGTATTAAAACCATACGTGTTGATGGCAGCGATGCACTCGCTGTTTATGCAGCAACTAAAAAAGCCCGAGAAATTGCAGCAACTCAAGGTGAACCTGTACTGATTGAATCGATAGCCTATCGTTTAGGCGCGCACTCAACATCAGACGACCCCAGTGGCTACCGTTCAAAAGACGAAGAAGCAAACTATAAAGCGTGCCCAATTGAGCGCTTTAGAAAATGGCTAGTGAAACAAAACTGGTTAGATGACGCAGAAGATATAAAAGCCAAAGAAACAATTCGTGATGATATTTTGGCTGCGCTTAAACGCGCTGAAGTAATTGATAAACCAGCCTTAGAAGAGCTGATTTCTGATGTGTATGACACGCCAATTCCATCTTTACAACGCCAATATGATGAGCTTAAAACACATATAAAAGCCCATCCTGATGCCTACCCAACAACAGCAGGGAGAATTAAGTAATGGCTAAAATGAACATGCTACATGCAATTAATTCTGCTTTAGATATCACCATGAATGAACACCCTCAAGCGTGTATTTTTGGTGAAGACGTGGGTTATTTTGGCGGCGTTTTTAGAGCAACATCAGGCTTACAAGAAAAATACGGTAAGCACCGTGTATTCAACACGCCGCTTACAGAGCAAGGTATTTTAGGTTTTGCTAATGGCTTGGCTGCATTTGGTGCCCCCGCGCTTGCTGAGATTCAATTTGCTGATTACATCTTTCCTGCGTTTGACCAAATAGTGAATGAATCTGCTAAGTTTCGTTACCGTAGTGGTAATGAATTCAACGTAGGCAATCTAACAATACGCACACCTTACGGCGGCGGGATTGCTGGTGGTTTGTATCACTCGCAATCGCCAGAAGCGTATTTTGCCCATACGCCAGGGTTAAAAATTGTCGTGCCACGTAACCCTTATCAAGCTAAAGGCTTACTTCGCGCATGCATAAAAGACGACAACCCAGTGCTATTTTTTGAACCAAAACGCTTATATCGTGCATCTACGGGTGAAGTGCCAGAAGAAGATTACAGCATTGAACTAGGCAAAGCTGAGGTAGTTCAAGAGGGCACTGACGTTACTTTATTAGCGTGGGGCGCACAAATGGAAATCGTAGAAGCAGTCGCTAAACAAGCCAGTGAGCAAGGTATTAGCTGTGAGGTGATTGACCTTCGCAGTATTTTACCGTGGGACGTTGAAACCATTGCTAAGTCAGTAACAAAAACGGGCCGTCTTATTGTTAGTCATGAAGCACCTATTACCAATGGTTTTGGCGCTGAAATTGCGGCAACCATCGCTCAAGAGTGTTTCTTACATTTAGAGTCGCCTATTTTACGTGTATGTGGTTTAGATACTCCATATCCGCTGGCGCTTGAAAAAGAATATGTTCCAGATGCATTGAAAGTAATGGCTGCAATTAAACAATCAGTGAACTTTTAGGGGTTTCCATGGCTAAAGATTTTATATTACCCGACATTGGTGAAGGCATTGTTGAATGCGAAGTAGTCGAATGGCTGGTACAAGAAGGTGATACAGTAAAAGAAGATCAGCCTATTTGTGATGTGATGACAGACAAAGCCTTAGTGCAAATTCCTGCGGTACACGATGGGGTGATCACTAAGCTGCATTGCAAAAAAGGCGATATTGCTAAAGTGCATGCGCCGTTATTTGCAATGGATGTTGTCGGGGAAGCACCCAGCGAAAAGACTGAAACATCATCTGCACCAACATCTACTCGTGAACACTTAGAAGATTTTATCTTACCCGATATTGGTGAAGGTATTGTTGAGTGTGAAATTGTAGAGTGGTTAGTGGCAGAAGGCGATGAGATTGAAGAAGACCAAGCTGTTTGTGATGTAATGACTGATAAAGCGTTGGTACAGATACCGGCTAAATATACCGGTACTGTACAAAAGCTATATTATCAAAAAGGTGAAATTGCCAAAGTACACAGCCCGTTGTTTCAAATGACCATAGCAGGTCAAGCTGCAAAAGAAGATGTTGATGTTAATCAAGCGGTCGTAAAAGCACAAAGCAATGCAGCTAACGATGCACCGGTTAAACAAACACAACCACAAACTGCGATTGTTAACGAAAAAGCAGTTGCCTCACCTGCGGTTAGACGTAAAGCGCGAGAGCTTGATGTAGATTTAACTTGCGTTCCAGGCAGTGGTAAAAATGGTCGTATTTATAAACAAGATATTGAAGCGTTTATAAAAAATGAAGTGCCATCTGGTATGGATATTTCTGAGCTTAACAAACCACAGACTACTGAGAGTAAAAAAATCAGCAGTACTGATGAGTATGCAGCTAGCACAGGTGGAACGCGAACAGAAGCGATTAAAGGCATTAAAGCGGCCATGGCAAAACAAATGGTGGCGTCGGTTTCTACTATTCCACACTTTACCTACAGTGATGAAATTGACTTAACTGATTTAATTGCACTTAGAGCTGATCTGAAAGAGCAATATAAAGCACAGGGTGTTAAGTTAACTATGATGCCGTTCTTTATTAAGGCTTTATCGTTGGCAATGAGTCAATTCCCAGTACTTAACTCAAAAGTAAATGATGATTGTAGCGAAATTACTTACTATGACGATCATAACATTGGGGTTGCAGTAGATTCTAAAGTAGGTTTATTAGTGCCTAACATTAAGGCTTGCCAAACAAAAAGTATTGTAGAGGTTGCTAACAGTTTAACTCAGCTTACCGATTCTGCTCGAGAAGGGCGAGTTGCACCTGATGATTTAAAGGGCGGTACTATTAGCATTTCTAACATTGGTGCAATTGGCGGCACTATTGCAACGCCAATCATTAATAAACCTGAAGTCGCGATTGTTGCGCTAGGTAAATTACAGCACCTTCCGCGCTTTAACGAGCAAGGGCAAGTGGTATCGCGTGCGATTATGCAAGTAAGTTGGTCTGGTGATCACCGTGTAATTGATGGCGGCACGATAGCGCGCTTTAACAATTTATGGAAAGAATACTTAGAGCAGCCAGCTAAAATGATGATGGCAATGCGCTAATTTTTTCATTAATAAAAAACCAGCTAATTAGCTGGTTTTTTTATATCTTGAAAAGTAAATTAATAAAAAGTAGACCGATTTAGCTGAAAAAATACAGTCCATAACCCACTAATAACGCGGGGATAGCAGTATATAGTGTGGCAATAATGGCCGCTTTGGGAGCCATTGCAATGGCAGGGAAAAGCGCATCGCCATCATTAGAAATGGCGTTCGCTGCTAAAGCACTAAACGGTATCACGCCTTGAATGTATAACGTGGTGACAATGATTTGCGGTCCACAACCAGGTAAAAAGCCAATTAATACCGCAATTAACGGCGCTAAATAGGCAAAATTTAAAAACCATGTTTTTAAATCAAGACCAAACACGCTCACCAGTAGTTCAAATAACACAAAGGAGGCAACCACCCACGCAGTTACAAAATGAGTATCTTGCAGTACTTTAGTTATTTTTGAAGGCGGACTGCATACATCATCTTCTGAGGTTACTTCCTTATAGCTTTCACCTTTTGATGATAGCGCCCACATAAACACCACAAACAATGCTATTAATGCGCCAAAAAAGCTGACCGTATTTACTACATGATTGCCAAATTGGCTTAAATCAATATTAAACGCCAGTACAAAAGCAATCAGTAATCCAGGAAGAATAGCAATTAACCAAATAGGCTTGCTCAACTTTATTATTTTGGTTGGCAATACAGTCACTGGTTGTGTTTGCTTTTGATTGGTAGGGCATAAATAACCTGTTTTATGCAGTTTATTAACCAGTAAGCCTGTTAGCGTTCCGACGAATAAGCCTATTGCCATTATCGTTAACCCATCAGTAGGGCGTGTAGCTAATAATAAAAACGCAGCATCACCCATAGTGGCTGTTAATACCGCGACAATAGCCCCAAAGCTTGCTTGTCCCTTGGTAAATTGAGTAACCACAATGATTGCACCACCACAGCCTGGCAGCATACCTAAAAAAGCAGCAAAGCTGACTTCTAACACAGGAGACTTAGCATTTAGATAACGAAGCTCTAGTTTGGGTAAATGCTCAATCGCGTAGTAGTAAATAAATAAGGTTGCAGCAACAAACACACTGACTTGAAAAAAAGCATCACTGAGTGCAGTGATTGTGATGGTGCGTAAGCTGGGCAAGGCTAAGCAGACTAAAATTAACAATGGTAAAATTAGGCGTTTATTTTGATGAAAAACACGCTTTGCAGTTGGCGAAATAACTCCTAAATGTTCTGTTAAAAACATACAGTACGACCTAATTAATAAACTAGATCGCACTGTACTATTTTATTAAATGATAATCAATATCATTTATATGGTTGCTTGAAAACGTTTATTTACGTTGAAACTCTGAGTTTTCATTCCAAGTAGGCCATTGAGTTTGCTGTGAAATATCAAAACCTACTTTATAAAATAGTTGTAAATCTTGAACCGCACCTGATAGATCCCACTCATCGCGATATCTATCACAAGGCTGGTGGTAGCAACCACGCAATACCAAGCTCATACGCTTGCGGTAATTAGCCGTTTCTTCATCAAACGCTTCTGAACCACCACCAGCATACATAGCAGGTACGCCCATATTGGCAAAGGCAAAGTGATCAGAGCGGTAGTAACCACCTGAAGATGGCTTAGGGTCGCCCGATACTATTCTGCCTTGCTCTTTTGCAGCAGTGGCTAATAGTTCATCCATTTGCGATTTACCAATACCCACAACACTAATATCTTTTACTTTTCCTAATAGGTTTAAACTATCCATATTAATATTGGCGACGGTTTTATTTGCTGGAATAACCGGGTTAGCTGCGTAATATTTTGAGCCAAGCAAACCTTGTTCTTCAGCGGTTACCGCTAAAAAGGTCATTGAACGGTCAGGGCGTTTACCTAGTTTAGTAAAGGCTTCAGCTACTTCGATCATACCTGCAGTGCCTGTCGCATTATCGTGGGCACCATTATAAATTTGATCGCCTTTACGATTTTTATCTGTTCCTAAATGATCCCAATGCGCAGAGTAAATAATATGCTCATCTGGTGTTTTACTACCAGGAAGAGTGGCAATAAAGTTATAAGATACCGATTTTTTGATGGTGTTTTTTACATTCACAGTGGCTGCTAAATCACCCATATCTACATGGTAAGCACCTTTAGCTGCTTTTGTTTTAGCAGTATCAAAATCAAGGCCTGCTTTAGTAAATAGCTCTTTTGCTACATCAACAGTAACCCAACCTTCAACAGCAACACGATCCATGTTGTTATTATCTTTTACAAAACCAAACTGCTCGCCACTCCACGAGTTTTCAACTACTGACCAGGGGTAAGACGCAGGAGCCGTTTCATGAATAATAATTGCACCCGCTGCACCTTGGCGGCTTGCTTCTTCGTATTTATATGTCCAGCGCCCGTAATAGGTCATGGCATCACCGGTGAATAAATCAGGATCTTTAGTTGCAAAACCCGGGTCGTTTACCAGCATTACGACGGTTTTACCTTTAACATCTAGGCCTTCGTAATCATTCCAGTTATATTCAGGTGCGTTAACACCGTAGCCGACAAATACCAGCTCTGAATTTTCAATTCCTTCTTGCGCACTGATGCGGCTACTACCCATAACCATGTCTTTTTTGTATTTGTAGTCTTTACCGCCAATATTAAGCACCATGTAAGAGTCTGCTTCTAATGATACAAGCGGGACTTCTTGGAAAAAACTATCACCGTTACCCGGTTCAAAGCCTAATGCAGTAAATTCTTTTGTTAAGTAGTCAAGCGTAAGCTTTTCACCTTCAGATGAAGGAGCACGACCACCAAACTCATCAGAAGCTAACACTTTTACATGCTTAGCAATTTCATCGGCTTGAATGCTGTTATAGCCTTTAGCGACATCGTCAGAAGTGATACTTGTTGTTGCACAACCGGCTAAAACTGCGGTTGTGATTAAGGTCAAAGAAAAATAACGTTTCATATTGGCTCTTTTTTTGTTCTAAGTGGCCCTAGTATATGAACTTCTGTTAATTAGAACCAGTTTTTGCGGTAAACTGTTAGGGATAAAAATGTACAGTAAAGGTAACAATGAAGCGTTTTACTCCCCCAGAACAATTCCAAGCAACGAGCCTAAACACAGGGGCATTTGCTCACTTACGTCAGTTGTTTAAAATTCATCAACAATCAGACTGGCCTGAACCAGCGTATTTTTCCCCGTACCTAAACGCCATAAACGCAAATAATCTCCCCATTCGTTTTGTCGATGATGCCAAGGTTGACTTTGCAGAGCGTTATTATGAACAAGTTATTTTTGAAACTGGTGAAGTACCTACTCGCCAACAAAATTGGCATGATCTGTTTGGTGGTTTTATTTGGTGTTTATTCCCAAAAACAAAAGCCCTTATCAATCAGCGTCATGTAGATGAAATAGCAGTGCATGGTTTAAAGCAACGCAGTAAACATCGAAATGCATTAACCCTGTTTGACGAGTGTGGCGTGGTTTTAGCTATTAGTGATTCTAATTGGAAAGTATGCTTAAGAGACCACCAATGGAAAACAGCATTTATAACGCATAAAGAGCAGTGGGGTAAAACTATAGCGCCATTCATGTTTGGCCACGCTAATTACGAAATGTTGACCAAACCTTATATTGGGCTCACAGGGAAAGCATTATTTGTAAATGTACCCGATGAAATATTTTGTAAAGATTTAGTAACTCAGTACCAGTACCTAGATCAGCGACTTTATGAGATGATTAAAAATGATGATTGTTTAGCCGATAATAAACAGCTTTCACCCTTACCCTTATTAGGTGTTCCTGGTTGGTATGAAGAAAATAACAATTCATCATTTTATGACAACACGGACTATTTTAGACCGAAACGAAGGACACGAAAATGATAGAAGTCACCGCGCTTAAAAAGAAGTTTAAGCTCACTAAAGATCATAAAAAAAATAAAATAGATGAAGTTGATCCACGCGAAGATAAAGATTATTTTCACTCGGTTAAAGATGTCAGCTTCAGTTGTGCAAAAGGCGAAGTGCTGGGGCTACTGGGCCCTAATGGCGCGGGCAAAACCACCACGTTAAGAATGATTTCTACGGCTTTAAAACCGGATGATGGCAGTATTACAATTGCTGGAAATGACATAATTAAAAAGCCACTTATTGGGCGTAAATCTATTGGGTTTTTGTCTGGCTCTACTGGTTTATATGGCCGTTTAACGGTAAAAGAAAATATCGAATATTTTGCAAAACTACATGGCATGAGTAAGCAAGCGATCAAGGCACGCTGTGAAGAGCTATTTACCTTACTCGATATGCATAAATTTATTGATAAGCGCGCTGAAAACCTATCAACCGGTATGAAACAAAAAGCCAATATAGCGCGTGCTGTAGTCCATCACCCAGATGTTGTTATTCTTGATGAGCCAACCACAGGGCTTGATATTATGACCACTCAAACAGTAATTAACTTTATTAAAGGCTTAAAAGCACAAGGCACTCCTGTTATTTTTTCTACTCACCATTTAGATGAGGTTGCGCTTTTATGTGACCGTGTAGCGGTTATTAATGAAGGTGTAAGTTGTTTTGATGGCACGCTCGCTGAATTTAAACAAACGGGTAACAGCGAAGAATTAAACCAAGCGTTTATGAACATATTAACGGAGAAGCAAGATGTTTGAGGTATTTAAAAAGGAATTAACCGAGCTGCTACGCGATAAAAAAACCTTGTTGTTCGTGGTGGTATTTCCGATTGTGGTTTTTCCATTGTTATTTGCTGTGGTTGCGTTTATCTCTTCGCAAGCCGCGCTTGATGCAGAGCAAAAAGTGAATACTTACGCGATTATCAATGGCGACTTTGCTCCAGAATTTACTGATAAAGTGTTTTATCATAAAAGTTTTGAATTATATAAAGGCGATAAAACTTTTAATAGTGTCGAGGAGCTAAAAGCAGGGGTAACCGCTGGCGATATCGACATGGGAATATACTTACCAAGCGATGCAGTACAAACATTAAATGATAAAAAGCAAAGTGAATGGCAAGTTGTATTTAATGATTCAAAATCAATTAACTTCTTATTTGAGCGTGTAAAAGAGCTTGCTAAAGAGTACAGCGATACACTTCAAGAAAGTAAACTATTAAGCTTTGGTATTGATAAAAGCGCACAACAATCTATTTTAAAGCCAATTAATGTGGTTAAAGTTGATACTGCTGACAAACGTGAAAACTTAGGTGAAAAAGTAGGTGGGTTTTTACCTTATTTACTTATCCCGTTAGTGCTAATGGGGGCAACTTACCCAGCAATTGATTTAGGCGCTGGCGAAAAAGAGCGTGGTACTTTAGAAACGTTATTACTTACCCCCATTACTCGTACAGAGCTAGTATTGGGTAAATTTATTACTCTACTCACAACTTCAATCGCATCAACTACTATCACCGTGATTAGTATGGGGTGTTGGATTGCATTAGCACTGGCATTTGCTGATCTAGAGTTCATTAAAGCCGCGTTTAGTACATTAGGTATTACAGACTTGCTGATGATTTTTGTATTGTTATTGCCAATTGCAGCTATTTTTTCTGCATTAGCATTGGCTATCTCAATCTATGCACGTTCGTTTAAAGAAGCACAAAATTACATGACGCCATTAAGTATGGTGGTATTTTTCCCAATTATTATTTCCATAATGCCTAATATGGAACTGACCGCTAAAACAGCCTTTATTCCGGTTACTAACGTCGCCTTAGCGATTAAAGAAATTATTAAAGGCACAGTCGATTACACGCTGGTGGGATTGATATTTTTGGCTACGGCACTGATAGCTGGTGCGCTACTAGCATTTTGTGTTAAGTGGTTTAACCGCGAAGACGTGTTGTTTAGATAACCATCTAAATTGCAAAGTATTTAAAAGGTCGCACAGCGACCTTTTTTTATAAATTATCCTTAAGAGAGAGTGCTATATGCTTAGCTTTAGTGTTTATCTAGTATTAGATAAGCGAACCTTGGTTTATAAGCTATTAATAAAAAACCGCTGTATGAAAAAATCATACAGCGGTTTTTTTATTAACTTAAGGCTTATGATTTAAATTGCGCTTTAATAGTTTCTATCGCGCTATCGATATCGATCATGAGTTTTTCACCGGTGCGACGGTTTTTAAGTTCAACCTTATTTTCATCAAGGTTACGCTCACCAATGACAAGCGTGTAAGGTACACCGAGTAATTCCATGTCATTAAACATAACACCAGGGCGCTCTTTACGATCATCAAATAACACGTCCAAACCTGCATCTTTTAAACCTTGGTATAGATTATTAGCAATATCAGGAATACGATGCGATTTATGCATATTCATTGGCACAATCGCTAAATCGAAAGGAGCGATAGTTTTAGGCCATGTAATACCATATTGGTCATTATTTTGCTCAATAGCTGCAGCAACAATACGCGATACACCAATACCATAACAACCCATAGTCATTATTTGGTTTTTACCTGTTTCGCTCAGTACACCTGCTTTTAATGCTTCTGAGTACTTAGTACCTAGTTGAAAAATATGACCCACTTCAATACCGCGTTTAATTTGCAACGTGCCTTGACCACACGGGCTAGGATCGCCTTCTACAATATTACGGATATCAGCAACTTCGTAGCCTGTTACGTCGCGATCCCAGTTAATACCACTAAAGTGCTCATCGTCTTTGTTGGCACCGGCTACAAAATCAGCCATTACATTCGCTGTTCTATCAACAATAATAGGCATGTTTAAGCCAACTGGGCCTAAAGACCCTGGTTTTGCGCCAATGGCAGCAACAATATCTGCTTCGGTTGCCATTTCAAGTGGAGAATCAACCAATGGATGTTTTTCAGCTTTGAGTTCATTTAGCTCGTGATCGCCACGCAGTACTAATGCAACAAGGCCGCGTACGCCGTCTTCATTAGGAGTACCATAAACCACTAATGTTTTAATACCGCGATGGGGTTTTACGCCATAGTGTTTTTTAAGCTCGCTAATTGTTTTTGCATCAGGCGTTGGGAATGCTTTTAACTCTTTGCTTGCTTGTGGGCGCGCTTCAGTTGGCGCTAATGCTTCGGCTTTTTCAATATTAGCGGCATAGTCGCTGGCATCACTAAAAGCAATGGCGTCTTCGCCAGATTCAGCAAGTACATGGAACTCATGCGATACACTACCGCCAATAGAACCGGTATCTGCAATTACTGGGCGGTAATCTAAGCCTAAACGTTCAAAAATATTACAGTAGGCTTTGTGCATTACTTGATACGTTGCATCTAAACATTCATCGGTTAAATGGAATGAGTAGGCATCTTTCATAGTAAATTCACGGGCACGCATAACACCAAAACGTGGGCGGCGCTCATCACGTACTTTAGTTTGTACTTGGTACAAAGTAATTGGTAGTTGTTTGTAGCTGTTAATTTCTTTACGAACAAAATCGGTGATCACTTCTTCATGGGTAGGGCCCATGGCAAATTCACGATTATGACGGTCGGTAAAGCGCATTAACTCAGGACCAAACTCACTCCAGCGGCCAGACTCTTCCCATAAATCAGCAGGCTGAATAACAGGCATAAGCATTTCAATTGCGCCGGCTTTATCCATTTCTTCGCGTACTATGTTTTCTACTTTTCTTAGCACACGTAAGCCAGAGGGAAGCCAAGTGTATAAACCCGAAGCGACGCGACGGATCATTCCGGCTCTAAGCATTAATTGATGCGAGACAATTTCCGCATCGGATGGCGTTTCTTTAAGTGTAGCGAGTATATATTGACTAGTACGCATGTTTTTTCCGAAATAGAGTGATATGTTCTTTTAATTAAGGCGCTCAGTTTACCAGCGGTTGCATTGACACTAAAGCGCTAAGTGATTTTTTATCGCATTTTATAGCCATAGCAGGGCTTTACAACAGACTTAACTGAGCTCTATATGAGTAACCAGATGATGAGAGTCAGTCACTTGCCAAGTAATGTTGTATTCATACAAATTCATACCATAGCTTTGCACGCCTTGTTTTTGCTTTTTGTAGGCAGGGCGTGGATCTTGCTTTAGCACATTACTAATAAATGCTTGTAGCTCGGGGTAGTGACTTTGCTTATTTATAAATTCTATAGCCTGTTGGCTAAACTCAACACTCATTTGTGTTTCTGGACGCGTATCGGCAAATCCAGCGCTTGCATCGGGTAATGCGTCTGAATAGGGTAAATAAGGTTTTATATCTACGATGGGTGTGCCGTCAAGTAAATCAATACCGGTGAGCAATAACGCTAACTGACCGTTTTTATACTCAATTCCCTCTAACTTTACTGCACTCATGCCAATGGCATTTGGACGAAAAGTTGCTCGAGTAGCAAACACGCCTTTACGCTCATTACCGCCAAGGCGCGGCGGGCGCACCATTGCTGAATAGCCTTTATCAGCAGTTTCATGAAAACGAAATAACAGCCAAATATGGCTAAATTCATCTAACCCGCGAACAAATTCTTCACGATTAAATTCTTTGGCAAAAATCAGTTTAGCTTTAGCCTCGGGTACTAATCTAGGCTGTCTAGGAATGGCAAATTTTTGTTTATACGGAGATTGAATATGGCCAATAGCCGAAATTTGATAATCGCTCATAATGCTCAGTCATAGAAAAATAGAGCGTTATTCTACCTTTTATTGACGTTGCTGGCATTAGCTTAATTTGGGGGTATTTTATTTTTAGACTAACAGGTTTAAATGTGAAATAAAAAAGGTAAGGCTAAAAATAGCCTTACCTAACGTTTTAATAATTGAGCTATTATTAAAACATGTATTGGAATGATACTGACGCAACATCCATTTCTGGATCAATATCATCTTCTAATTCATAACGCTCATACTCTAAACGCACTTGCATATTGGTTGTAAATGCATATTCAATACCTGCACCGTAAAACACGTCGCCGCCATCTTGAGATGCGCTGATGCTGCCAACTGGTAGCTCTTGAGTAACGTCTGCATCCCATTCAAACCAACCACCTTTGGCATAAACAGAAAAGTCTTCAGTGATCGGCGCTGCAAAACGTGCTGCTAACGATACGCCATCAATTTCAGCTTTGCTGTCTATATCGCTCACTTCATCAAAATTTAGATATGCAAGCTCAAGACTTAAATGTTCATTAAATTGGGTACCAATGTAACCTTTTAACATTTGCGCGTCGTCATCAAAGTCGGTGTCGTTTTCGCTATCTTCAAACTGAAATGAATATTGGCCATAACCAATACCGGTGTAAATGCGCGGAGAGTCCATGTCGGTAACATCAGCTTGTGCAGCTGAATTAAAACCCAGTGTTGCTAAAGCAAGTGCAGAAAGAGAAAGTGTTTTAATCATTATATAGCTCCTTTAAAAAATAATATCGATTTGTTCGATTAATTCATCAAACGTCGATTTACTAATTGCAGTGAGCGTGCCAAGTATTATTTCGAATAGTATTTGGCCTTTATGTGTGTTTGTTGAGCTACTTTGGTTTTTTTGGCACGCAAAACAATCAGGTGTTCAGCGTGCAGTTAATCCATAAAAATTAAAAATTGTAGCTTTTACAAGTTGTTGTAGTTTCTACATACCTATAAAAGCGACTAAATTAAACTTTATCTAACAAGTTTTCTGTTTCGATGGCTATTTGCTTCATTTTAATTGCGTAGTTCTCTAGCTTTTTGTCTTCATCTGTAACCGATTTAAATTCGGGCACCGCCACAGGGTAACCCGTTTCATCCATAGCAACAAAGCTAATAACACAATGATTAGTTTCAACTAAGTTTTGTGTTTTCGGGTCGCCACAGCGAACTTGAATAAAAATTTGCATGCTGGTTTTGCCGGTGTGTGCAATTTTTGCTTCAACCTCAACAATTTGGCCAACTAAGATAGGACGGCTAAACTTAACGCCCGCAACCGATACCGTTACACAGTAGTGGCCGCTCCAGCCCGCAGCACAGGCATAACCCGCTTGGTCAATCCACTTCATGACCACACCGCCATGCACCTTACCACCAAAATTTACATCGGTTGGCTCTGCTAAAAAACGAAAAATTACACTCGACGACGCCATAACACACTCTCATTCATTCATATTACTTAACAGCATAGCGCAAAAAAGGGGCCGAAGCCCCTGCAATTTAGGATAAGTTTATAATTTCTATAGAAAGGTTGTTACATATTGGGATAGTTAGGGCCACCAGCACCTTCGGGAGTTACCCAGGTAATATTTTGGCTCGGATCTTTGATATCACAGGTTTTACAATGCACACAGTTTTGCGCGTTGATCACAAAGGATTGCTCGCCTTCTACTTCTTGTACTTCGTAAACGCCGGCAGGGCAGTAGCGCTGTGCTGGCTCGTCAAATTTCACTAAGTTAACGTTAATCGGAATTGATGCATCTTTTAGTTTTAAGTGACACGGCTGCGATTCTTCATGATTGGTATTAGATAAAAACACTGAAGAAAGCTTATCAAAACTGAGTTTGCCATCAGGCTTAGGATAGTTAATCTTTTCAGCTTGGTTAGCGTCTTTTAAAGTTGCATGGTCAGGTACGTTATCTTTAAAGCTAAACGGTAGGGCACCCTTAAATATATTTTGGTCAAGCGTGTTATATGCGCCGCCTGCAAATTTACCTAAGGTATGCATAGCAGGGCCAAAATTACGAGACTGATACAGCTCTTTATACGCCCATGACTTTTTAAACTCAGCGGTGTACTGGGTTAAGTCAGTATTGGCTAAATCGTTTTGTAGCGCATTAAAAATAACTTCAGCGGCTATCATGCCTGACTTCATAGCCGTATGATTGCCTTTAATTTTTGCAAAATTAAGCGTGCCAGCATCACAACCCACTAATAAGCCACCTGGAAAGTGCATTTTTGGTAATGAATGTAAACCGCCTTTAGCAATAGCACGTGCGCCATAGGCAATGCGTTCTCCACCTTCAAGTGTATTTCTGAAAACAGGGTGATGTTTTAATCGTTGAAATTCATCAAACGGGCTTAAGTGTGGGTTAGAGTAATTTAAATCAACAATTAACCCCACAACCACTTGGTTGTTTTCGCTGTGATACATAAATGCGCCACCGCCAGTGTCACCGCTTAATGGCCAACCGGTTCCGTGTACAACTTTACCTAATTGATGTTTAGATTCATCAACGTGCCAAATTTCTTTAAAACCTAAACCATAGTGCTGTGGTGAACACTCATCGTCTAAAGCAAACTGATTGATAAGTTGCTTACCTAAATGACCGCGACAGCCCTCAGCAAATACTGTGTACTTAGCGCGTAGCTCCATACCTGGCATGTAACCGTCTTTTTCATTGCCATTTTTATCTACACCCATATCGCCAGTAATGATGCCTTTTACAACATCATCTTCAATGATGACTGAATGCGCACTAAAGCCTGGAAATATTTCTACTCCAAGGTTTTCTGCTTGCTCTGCCAACCAGCGACATACATTACCCATAGAAACAATGTAATTACCGTTATTATGAAATGTATTAGGTGTAGCAAAGTGAGGAATTGAGGTTGCTTTATGTTCGTTGTTAAACCAGTAAATTTCATCATTTACCACTTTAGTCGATACAGGAGCGCCAAGCTCCTGCCAATTTGGCAGTAATTCGTCCAGTGCTTTGGTTTCAAAAACGGCACCTGATAATACATGTGCGCCAACTTCTGAGCCTTTTTCAACTACACATATCATGCACTCTTGTTGTTTTTCTTGTGCTTGCTGCGCGAGTTTAATTGCTGTTGAAAGCCCCGCAGGACCAGCCCCTACAACAACAACATCAAATTCCATGGTTTCGCGTTCAATCATAATAACCTCTTTATCTATGACGGACTCACCTTTGCATTATTTGGCAAAAAGTAAGCTAAGCAACCTGTTTCTTTGTTATGCAAATTAATCGTTACAGGTTGTGAATAGTTTAAGGTTATTTTAGGTTGACGTTTACGTCAACAGGAAGTAGTCTGATTTCATAAAATAAATAGGTTGACGTAGACGTTAGCTTATAGGTTTAAATAATTATGGAGTCCCTATGAAAGTTCTCGTACCAATAAAAAGAGTGATCGACTACAACGTAAAAGCTCGCGTTAAACCTGACAACAGCGGTGTTGACTTAACTAACGTTAAAATGGCCATGAACCCATTTTGTGAAATTGCTGTAGAAGAAGCGATTCGTTTAAAAGAAGCGGGTACTGCAACCGAAGTAGTTGTTGTTACTATTGGCGCTAAAGCATCGCAAGAACAATTACGAACAGCATTAGCTTTGGGCGCTGATAAAGCGATTCATGTTGAAACTGAGCAAAACCTAGAATCTCTTCATATTGCAAAGTTACTTGCGAAAGTAGTTGAGCAAGAATCGCCTGAACTGGTTATTTTAGGTAAGCAGTCTATTGATTCTGATAATAATCAAACAGGTCAAATGCTAGCAGCGTTGACCAATCGCGGCCAAGGCACGTTTGCTTCTAAAGTTGTTATTGAAAATGGCAAAGTAAATGTTACTCGTGAAGTTGATGGCGGTTTGCAAACTGTTGCACTTAATTTACCCGCAATAGTCACCACAGACTTACGTTTGAATGAGCCACGTTATGCGTCGCTACCTAATATTATGAAAGCTAAACGTAAGCCGTTAGAAGTTATTGCGGCTGATTCGCTAGGTGTAGATTTAACACCGCGTATTGAATTAGTGACTGTAGAAGAGCCAGCAAAACGCAGCGGCGGGATTATTGTTGAAGACGTTGCACAGCTTGTAGAAAAACTTAAAACAGAGGCAAAGGTGATTTAAATGAAAACTCTTGTAATTGCAGAGCACGATAACGGTGCCTTAAAACCAGAAACCTCAAAAACGATTAACGCCGCTAAAAAATTAGGCTTTGACGTAGATGTATTATTAGCAGGCATAAACCTTGGCGCCATGAGTGAGTCACTCGCGAGCATTGAGGGTGTTGCGAATGTTTTACTTGCAGATAATGCAGTTTATGAGCATCAACTCGCTGAAAGTATGACAGATTTAGTGTTATCACTAGCTGACAGTTACAGCCATATTGTGGCAAGTGCAACTACTACAGGTAAAAACTTTATGCCGCGTGTTGCCGCATTATTAGATGTAGCCCAGGTTTCAGAAATTATTGATGTAATAGACGCTGATACATTTAAGCGCCCAATTTACGCGGGTAATGCTATTGCAACGGTTAAATCGCTCGATAGTAAAAAAGTGATCACAGTACGTGCGAGTAGCTTTGATTTACAGGGCGAACAATCACCAGCTAATGTAACCGCCGTAGATATGGTATCTGACTCACAGCTAAGTAGTTTTGTAAGCGTTGAGCAAACTGAATCTGAGCGTCCAGAACTAACGGCTGCAGATGTGGTTATTTCGGGTGGTCGTGGTATGCAAAATGGTGAAAACTTTGCACTATTAAATGGCATTGCCGATAAACTCGGTGCAGCTATTGGTGCATCACGTGCAGCGGTTGACGCGGGCTTTGTGCCTAACGACATGCAAGTAGGGCAAACAGGTAAAATTGTTGCGCCTAATTTATATATTGCCGTGGGTATTAGTGGTGCCATTCAGCATCTTGCGGGTATGAAAGATTCAAAAGTTATTGTTGCCATTAATAAAGACCCTGATGCGCCAATTTTCCAAGTGTCTGATTACGGTTTAGTTGCTGACTTATTTGATGTTTTACCACAGTTAGAGCAAGCACTATAAAGCAATAGCAATATGCCGCTTCTAAAGTAACAAATTCTGATTTAAAGCCGTCGTTTCATTATTGATTCTGCGGCTTTTTTAATTCAAACATGCCACTTATCTAAATTACTTGCGATTTAGGGTTTTTTGCTACAAAGTGACAGCGTTGTCATTTGTAATAATACAAAATATTAAATAGGAGCCAAAATGACAAGGTATAAAGCACTTGATGCTATGCGCGGGCTAACCATAGCGTTAATGATACTGGTAAACACCCCAGGGTCGTGGTCCCATGTGTATGCCCCATTACTTCATGCAGATTGGCATGGCTGCACCCCAACGGATGTAATTTTTCCGTTTTTTATGTTTATTATTGGCTCTGCGATGTTTTTTTCGTTTAAAAAAACCAACAGCCCAGCCAGTGCTAGCCAAGTATTAAGGCTAGTTAAGCGTGGATCAATTATATTTGCCATTGGTTTAGCATTAAATATTTACCCCTTTACCACCAGTATTGAAAATTTAAGGATACTAGGTGTGCTACAACGTATAGGGATTGCCTATATTTTAGCGTCTATTTGTGTGTTGTTTTTAAATAGGCGAGGGGTGTTAACGCTATCAGTTATTCTCTTAGTTGCTTATTGGTTATTACTGTTAAGTGTTGGCGCTGAAAACGCTTATACACTCGAACATAACCTAGTTAGAGCGGTTGATATTGCTGTACTAGGTGAGTCGCATTTGTGGCAAGGCAAAGGGCTAGCATTTGATCCAGAAGGGCTGATCAGTACGTTACCCGCTGTGGTGAGTGTATTATTTGGTTTTGAAGTGACCCGCCTGTTAACGAGCACAAGTAGCCAGTGGACAAGCATTAAGCGTTTATTAGTTATTGGTGTAGTTGCAGTTGTTATTGGGCAATTAAGCTCACTGGTTATGCCAATTAATAAATCACTTTGGACCAGTAGCTTTGTTATTTACACATCAGGTATTGCCTGTATTGTTTTGGCGTTTTTTGTTTGGCTTTGCGACATTGTTAAACCCGAACGTCTTGTTAATCCATTAATTGTGTATGGATCAAATCCACTGTTTATATATGTATTATCGGCTGTGTGGGTACTGAGCTATTCATTGATAAATATTGGCGAGCTAAACTTGGGGGATTGGATGTATCAGCAACTCGCATTAGTTATGAGCGCTAAATTGGCATCGTTCACCTTTGCTTTATTGCATGTTATTGGCTTTTGGGTAATTTCGAATATGCTTTATAAACGAAAAATATTTATAAAGATTTAGTATTTATAACAATTTGCTTCCCTAAGCGGGAGTCAAATTGTTCAAGTATTTATGCACATTAATATATCAGACAATAAAAAACCAACCCGCGGGTTGGTTTTTTTATTTAACGTTACAAAGCTTAGCTTAGCTTAGTACGTTGCGCTGCCTTTCGTACGTGGGAACGCAATTACATCACGTACGTTACCCATACCGGTAACATAAGCAACTAAGCGCTCAAACCCTAAACCAAAGCCAGAGTGTGGCACGCTACCGTATTTACGTAGGTCGCGATACCAGCTGTAGTCTTCTTTGTTTAAGCCCATCTCTTCAAGGCGTGCATCTAATACATCAAGACGCTCTTCACGTTGTGAACCACCAATGATCTCACCAATACCTGGTGCAACTACGTCCATAGCTGCAACAGTTTTGCCGTCTTCATTTTGACGCATGTAGAATGCTTTAATATCACGCGGGTAGTTTTTAATAACAACCGGTGCTTTAAAGTGTTCTTCAGCTAGGTAGCGTTCGTGCTCAGACTGTAAATCTACACCCCATTCAACGTCGTACTCAAATTTCTTGCCACACGCTTTTAAAATCTCTACAGCGTCGGTATAGTCAACTTGGGCAAAGTCTTTTTCAACAAATTCTTCTAAACGGCTAATGGCTGTTTTTTCAACACGTAATGCGAAAAATTCCATGTCGTCACGGCGTTCTTCCAATACGGCTTTAAACACGTACTTAAGCATGTTTTCAGCAAGTTTTGCGATGTCTTCTAAATCAGCAAACGCAACTTCTGGCTCTACCATCCAAAATTCAGCAAGGTGACGTGAAGTATTAGAGTTTTCTGCACGGAACGTTGGGCCAAAAGTATAAATTTTTGACATTGCTGAAGCGTACGTTTCACCATTAAGTTGGCCTGAAACCGTTAAAAAGGCTTCTTTACCAAAAAAGTCTTCGCTGTAATCAATCTCGCCTTTGTCTGTCATTGGCAGATTTTGCATATCAAGCGTTGATACACGGAACATCTCACCTGCGCCTTCACAGTCACTTGCAGTAATAATTGGCGTGCTGATCCAGTAAAACCCTTGCTCATGGTAAAAACGGTGGATTGCTTGTGCTAAACAGTTACGTACACGTGTTACTGCGCCAATCATATTAGTGCGAGGGCGAAGGTGAGCGTGTTCACGTAAATACTCAATGCTGTGGCGTTTAGCCGACATTGGGTAGGTGTCTGGGTTTTCAACCCAACCTAACACAGTTACTGAGTTAGCTTGAATTTCGAAAGATTGACCTTGTCCTGCTGATTGTACTAATACACCGGTAACCGACACAGAACAGCCTGCTGTTAAGCTTGTAACTTCATCATAATTATTCAGTGAATTAGGAACTACCGCTTGAATAGGATCAAAACACGAACCGTCATGAACGGCTAAAAATGATATTCCTGCTTTTGAATCGCGGCGTGTACGGATCCAGCCTTTAATGGTTACTTGGCTGTCTACCGCAACATTGCCTTTTAATAGCTCTGAAATCGCTAAATGGCTCATCTTCACTCCAATGATATAAGTTGCCTAACTATATAAATTAACTGTGCGTTACTCATGCTTTTTAGCATTTGAGGTCACTGCACTTGAACCTTGTATAATACCTAGTAAAGTAAAATAAAAAAACTGTTGTGGGCAACTCTTTAAAAGTTTTTAGTGGTACGTTGTTTTTTTAACCAATTTTTACAGTTAAATAACCACTATTACCATTTGTTGCTCTGAAATTTCATCAATTTGTGGCATTATTAGCAAATAAACCGAATTGACGTATTAATAAAAAATGGATGCTATGAAACAAGTTTTTATTTTACGAGGGCTACCAGGCAGTGGTAAGTCATATTATGCGCAAAATCTCGCCGAGGAACTTTCCGGTGCAGATGAAAGCCAATATTTTATTTGCTCAACAGATGATTACTTTGTTAACGAGCAGGGTGAGTATCATTTTGATAAGTTTAAATTATCGCAATATCATAATTTAAACTTGGCCCGTTTTATTAATGCCTTAGCACAAGGCATTGAACTGGTAATAGTGGATAACACCAATATTAAAAAGTGGGAATTTATTGCTTATTCACAAGCAGCCATTGCTTTAGGCTATCAGGTAAAAGAAGTGATTGTTGGTGAAGTAAAAGATAAATCAATGCAACACTTATACGCCAAACGCAATAGCCATAACATACCGTTAAAAACGATTAGTAAAATGGCTTACATGTTTGAATGGTAAACGTTAAATTTTAGCTAATACGTCTATATCAGAGCGTGTAATAGCATCTAAATGAGCGGTGATTTTTTCACTGCTCCAATCCCACCATGCAATCGTTAAAAGTTTATTAATGGTCTCATCATCAAAACGCGTTTTTATCAATTTTGCAGGGTTACCGCCAACAATGCCATAGGCGGGCACATCAGACGTTACAACGGATTTACTTGCTATAATAGCACCATCACCAACTTTGACCCCAGGCATAATAGTCGCGTTGTAACCTATCCACACATCATTACCTATTTCAGTATCTCCCTTAAAAGGTAAATCACCTTGTTGAGGTGCAGATTTTTCCCAGCCATTACCAAATATAAAAAAAGGATAAGTAGAAAAGCCGGAGGTTTGATGATTCGCCCCATTCATTATAAAAGTAACGTCTTTAGCTATCGCACAAAACTTACCAATAATGAGACGGTCTCCGATAAAATCGAAATGGTACAGTACATTTTTTTCAAAGTTTTCAGGGCCGTCAGGGTCGTCGTAATAGGTGTAATCACCAACGTCTATATTCGCAGAGGTGATAAAGTTTTTTAAATAACCTACTTGAGGAAACCCTTCCATAGGTGATGGATTGTTTGGATTTGGTCCGTTCATAGTTTCCTCCAAAATAGAATATATAAAGCGCTAGCTTTTAAATGCCGCCAGCGGATGAGAGGTACTAAGCGATACATGTACGTTATCACCAGGATTTACCACTACTTCATGACTCACCCGACTTGTAACCACAGTATCACAGGCTAGTTTTATGGCGCATAATCTGCTGCCGCCTTCAAAGCGTACCCAGATTACTTCGCCATTATTTCCTACACTGCTTTGTACTAATAATACATCATCTGGACGAAGTAAAACCTCGACCTCACCGTGTTCACAGTCAACACCATGGGCGGGTACATTACCAATATCGGTAAGTGCTTGGCCGTTACTCAGCGTTCCTTTTATAAAACTAGCTTCACCTAAAAAGCGTGCTACAAAGCGATTGTTGGGTGCACTAAAGCATTGCTCTGGGCTATCAATTTGCTGTATTTTTCCGCCCTTTAGCACGCCAACACGGTCACCCACCGAAAGTGCTTCTTCTTGATCGTGCGTAACCCAAATAGCGGGTACGCCGGCTTCTTTAAGCGCATTACGTATATCCCAACGTAGCATGTCTTTTAAAGCCGCGTCTAAGTTTGATAGTGGCTCATCAAGTAATACAAAGTCTGGCTGGTGAGCTAGGGTGCGCGCTAATGCTACGCGCTGCTTTTGTCCGCCTGAAAGTGTCGCTGGTTTTTTATGTCTAAACGCATCTAAACCGAGTAGCTTTATCCAATGATCAGCAGGGCTTGTGTCTTTAAGTTTAAAACACACATTTTGCTCAACCGTTAAATGGGGAAACAACGCAAAATCTTGAAAAACCATACCTACACTGCGTTTTTCAGGGGCTACAGTATGCTTTGGTGTAGCAGTCCATTTAGCAACTTTAATTTCACCATCGCTAATTGGTAAAAGCCCTGCTAGGGCCTGTAAAATAGTACTTTTACCACAACCTGTTGGACCAACAAGCATTAAAATTTCGCTTTCACCTAAAGTGAAATTTAAGTCACTAACAACACGATTACTGCCATAATCTATAGACAACTGACTTACAGATAGCATTTATATAAATCCTTAATGTTCAAACTGGTTGCGTTTCTCGCCAGACATCATAATAGCTAAAGCCGCCGCCGAAATCACCACTAGCAATAAACCAGGTATTGCTGCGCGGCCAAAATAACCGGCTTCGTAAACACGCCATAAATAAGTAGATAAGGTTTCAAAACCAGTTGGACCCAATAATAGTGTGGCTTCTAATTCACGCATCGACTCTAAAAAGACTAAAGCGGCCCCTGCAATAATACCACGCATAGTCAGTGGTAAAGTAATACGTGTGAAAGCTTCACGTGGGCTTGCGCCTAACACACGGGCTGATTTTACTAAGCTTGGATCGAGGTGCTCGGTACTTGTACGCACAGAGCCAACCGCAAGCGGTAAAAAGCGTAGCATATAAGCAATGATCAACAAGCCCAGTGTTTGATATAAAAACGGCAGTTGTAAGCCGCCATATACAAGCGCTGTGCCCATAACAATTCCCGGAATACCAAAACCAAAATAAGTAACGCGTTCCATTACTTTACCTGCTTTTCCGGTTAATGCCGCATGCGCCACAGGAATAGCCACAATAACTGTAACAATAGCTGCAATGGCTGAAGCGTAAGTAGAGTGCCATGCAATACTAAAATCAAACGAACTAAAACCATCACGCATTAGCCAAAGTGTAAATACTGTGAGTGGTAAGCCAATTGCAAGTAATAAAATAGGGGCAAAGGTGGCAAACATCGCGCCTAATTGCCATTTTTTTGGGAATAAAATAAGGGGCCGGCCTTGGCGTTCAGATGCAGTTTTAATTTGCGATTCAATCATTAGTAAAAAGCCAACAATCACCATTAGCTGCATAGACAGCATTGCCGCACGACTCAGTTCAAAGGCGTTATATTCTACATAAATAACGCGGGTGAAGGTGTCTAAACGCATCATTGCCGGTGTACCAAAGTCTGATAGCGTATATAAGGCAACGAGTAACGAGCCTGCAGCTATACCATTTACAACACGGGGCAAAATAACTTTAAACACGCTTTGTGTCATCGACATCCCCAGTGTACGCGCTGCATTGACCATGCTCGCATCTAGGCTAAGTAGGGAGGAGCGGGTTGTCATCATTACAAACGGGAAGGTATACAAGGTCATTACAATAGCGGCGCCAGTTAAGCCATACATAGATGGTGTTTCAAAACCAAGTAAGTTATGTATTTCACCACCAGGGCCAAATGCAGCGTAAAGCGTAAATGCCCCAATATAACTTGGTATAGCTAAAGGGGCGGCAAACACCACCAGCCAAAACTTTTTAAACGGCAGCTGCACATAAGCGCTAATAAATGCCAGTGGCACACCAATTAAAATTGAGCCTAATACGGTTAAGCCCATTAACGACAGGGTATTGCCTAAAATAGTTAAATTATGACTATCAAATAAAGAGCTTGCATCACTGGCAAGCGTTATTAAAACAAAAATAGGGGTAAGGGTAACAAGCGCTGCAAGCAGCGCCATAGGATAAGATGGTGGTATTCGCATTATAAAACGCCGCTGCTGCGCATTAAGTCAATAGTTGGGCGTAAGTCAGCCAACTGAGTTAAGTCTATTTTTGGTGGCGAAATACTGGTTAATTTAGGCAAGCCATCAGGTTGCTTTATGCCATTAACTAGCGGAATTTCATACGCTTCGCTCGCTAAATAACTTTGCACTTCAACGCTGAGCAAATAGCGCATAAAGTTAGTTGCTAGCGGGTCGTCAGATAACGATAAAATACCAGAGGCATTCACTAAACAACCGGCATCTTGCTGTGTAAATGCAAGATCAAGTTTGGCGTCGGGCTTACCAGACTTCAAACGTAACGTGTAGTAGTGATTAGCAAAACCAATGTCTACTTCACCACGTTCAACGCCCATTACCACACCGAGTTCGCCAGCGTAAGTTTTTGAGCGTTTTTGCACTTTTTTAAGCCATTTAGCAGTTTTATCATCGCCTTCTAAAATTCGCATAGCGGTAACAAACGATTGAAAAGAAGCATAAGCTGGTGCCCAACCAATACTTAAATCACTGTCGGCAATGTCCATAATGCTTCTTGGAATTTGCTCTTTGGTTAAACGCTCAGTATTAAAAGGCAAAGTACGTATACGACCAGTTACAGGTGCCCACTCATCGTATCTAAATTGTGGCTGTAGCTGTGCAGATAAATCACTAGGCATAGGTTTAGCAAGCCCTGCATCGGTTACTAAACCAATAGCACCTGAGTCGACAGCCCAAAATAAGTCTGCACGTTTAACACCCGCTTTGGCTTCGGCAACAATCGTATTAGCTAATGCCGCAGTTGGGCCGCGTCGAATAGCAAGGTCTAAATCAGGGTTCTTTTTTTGAATGGCTTGTAAAACGTTTTCGTATAAGCCACCTTCACCACGTCCTAAATAAAGGGTGAGTGCGCCTTTTAGTTTAGGTAATGTATCTACCGATACGGGGTTGGCAATATCAGCGGCAAACGCGCGTGAAAGAGATAGCGGCAAAGCGCCCGCTACCCCTAACGCAGCTAAGCCTTGAATAAAGGTTCTGCGATCCACTTAAAATACATCCTTACGGGCTTTTTCAGCTTTTTCAATTAGCGCTTGTGCACGGGTTAACTTAGTTTGCATATCAACAACCACGTCACGTACTTGATCTACTGTTTTATTAGCTGAAATAGCCTGCGGTAGGGTTACGTTAAAGTCTTTTTCAAGTACTTCTACTAAGTTAGCGTCTTGCTCAATGAGTGTGCCTTCAACGCCTTCAAATAAGTGCAGGTAAGTATCGTGAACTATACTCGTTGCTTCATCGCTTAAGCGTTCTGCGTATTTAGCGACCACTCGGTCTAATTTGTGTTTAATTTCATCTATGGTCGCGCTTTGCGTCATTTCTTTTGTTGCTGTGGCTTTAACGCTTTTTAATAATCCCTTTTGTTGAAACTGAGCCGCTAGTTTAACTGCGCCTAGGCCCTGCCATAGGGCATTGTTCATTGCTTGTTGCTGCGTACGTACTTCGGATGCTGGTTTTTTGTTGTCGATAGCCATTTTTATGCCATACAAACCTTGCCAAATAGAGGCGTACACAGGGACATAATTTGTTTCTATGGCGCTGTGAAATTTAACCGATTCCCAGTACTCAATTAAGTCATCAGTGTTAACTGCTTTAGCGCCTTTTTTCTCGTAATCGCTTACTAGGGTATCAACCTTTGAAACCATCCACTCAACGTCTTCGTTGTAGGTTTTTAAATTAGCTTGAAGGTGATTAACATGCTCACCAATTGGGCCATTAGCAAGTGCCGATTGTACAAAAATCGCAGAGGCGAGTAAAAAAGTTGCACTTAATGTCTTGGCAGGCTTTAGTAATATTTTCATAGCAGTGAGTCCATAGATTTTATTGTAAATGATAGTCATTATCATATCCCTAAAGCCCACTCAGATCAACACACTAAATCAAGCCAAGGGGCTAAATTTACTAAACTTTACAGACGAATAATAACTAAACAGAGGTATCAATTAAATTTTAACTTTTGCGGTTAAATAATTAACTATCTATACGTAATGTTTACCCTTTATGGCGCTATATATTGCATCACAAAGGTGTTTTATACTGGTGTCGTCACTTATATACGGCGGCATTAGGTAAATTAGTTTACCAAAGGGTCGTATCCACACTCCTTGGCTAACAAAGTAAGCCTGAATTTTAGCTACATCTACTATTCCTGCCTCATCTGTCAGCTCTACCACGCCAATTGCACCTAAAGTGCGAACATTCGCTACATCAGTAAGTGAGTTACACTGATGTAATTGCTGTAGCGCTTGGTTTATTTCACAAATTCGCTGTTGCCAATTTTGTTCCAGCAACAAGTCTATACTGGCACATGCCACAGCGCAGGCGAGTGGATTGCCCATAAATGTAGGTCCGTGCATCAAAACACCGGCTTCACCTTCGCTAATGCCTATTGCTATTTTGTCGGTCGTTAATGTGGCTGATAAAGTCATAGTGCCGCCGGTAAGTGCCTTACCAATGCAAAGTATATCTGGCTGTACATTGGCGTGCTCTACAGCAAACATTTTACCTGTACGGCCAAAGCCTGTGGCAATTTCATCACAAATGAGCAATACATCGTATTGAGTACATAACTTGCGCACACAGGCTAAATATTCAGGATGATAAAAGTTCATTCCTCCCGCGTTTTGCACTATGGGCTCAATAATAAAGGCGGCAACGTGCTGGTGGTGTTTTAAAAAATAGTGTTCTAGTTCATCCGCCTCGGCTTGATTAAACTCGTCATTAAATTGGCTAATAGGTGCAGGTACAAATACATGCTCAGGTAAAAAGCCAGAGTACAAGCTATGCATAGAATTAACTGGATCGCACACACTCATGGCCGCAAAGGTATCTCCATGATAGCCCTTAAACGGAGTCATTAACTTTTGTTTAGTACTAATACCTTGGCTTAACCAATACTGCAGTGCCATTTTAATCGCTACTTCAACACTTACCGAGCCACTGTCGGCTAAAAATACTTTATTTAAATGCTCGGGCGTTATCGCTACTAGCTTTTTAGAGAGCTCCACTGCGCTGTAATGAGTAATGCCGCCAAACATTACATGGCTCATTTTATTGATTTGCTCTGTCATCGCATTATTTAAAACGGGATGATTGTAACCATGTATTGCGCTCCACCAAGAGGCCATACCGTCAATGAGTTTCTCGCCTGTTTCTAGGTATATAAGGTTGTGAATGGCGTGTGTAACAGGATAAACCGGAATTGGTTGAGTCATTGATGTATAAGGGTGCCAAATGTGATTTCGGTCAAAATCAAGGTCTATTGTGTGTTTTATGCTCATATGTAAACTTTAAGTAAGTGGGCTCCGTTGACAATGGTACGGCAATACGTATTCTAAGCCAATAACACCAAGAGCAAAAAATAAAAGAGAGTATTATGGAGCTTGCAACAGTTCGCCACGATTGGACCCATAGCGAGGTTAAAGCCTTATTTGAAATGCCGTTTAACGATCTGCTTTTTAAAGCGGCGACGGTACACCGTGCTAATTTTAATCCTAATCAGGTGCAAATTTCTACTTTACTATCAATAAAAACAGGTGCTTGCCCTGAAGATTGTAAATATTGCCCGCAGTCGGGTCATTATAAAACCGACCTAGAACGAGAGCGCCTGCTAGAGGTAGAAAAAGTAGTAGAGCAAGCACGCCTTGCAAAACAAAAAGGCGCCACCCGTTTTTGTATGGGCGCTGCGTGGTCAGATCCTAAAGATCGTGATATGCCGTACATTTCAAAAATGGTTAAAGAAGTAAAAGAGCTTGGCCTTGAAACCTGTATGACGTTGGGCAAGCTTACCAATGAAAAAGCCCATGCATTGAGTGATGCAGGGCTTGACTACTATAACCATAATTTAGATACCTCACCTGAATATTACGAACAAATTATATCTACCCGTACCTTTGCAGACAGACTAAACACTATCGATCATGTGCGTGATGCCGGTATGAAAGTTTGCTCAGGCGGTATTGTCGGAATGGGTGAGCAACCCAGCGATCGTTATGGGTTATTAATGCAATTGGCTAATTTGCCGCAGCAACCAGAAAGCGTCCCAATTAACATGCTAGTAAAAGTAAAAGGAACACCGCTTGAAAACGTAGACGACTTAGACCAGTTTGAGTTTATTCGTACTATTGCCACCGCGCGTATTATGATGCCGCACAGCTATGTACGTTTATCGGCAGGGCGCAGCGCAATGAATGAGCAAATGCAATCGATGTGTTTTTTTGCCGGTGCTAATTCCATTTTTTATGGTGATAAACTTCTTACTACTGAAAACCCAGAAGCAGATGCCGATATGCAATTAATTAAAAAGCTGGGTATGAACCCTGAAACGGCCGAAGACTATTCAGATGAAGCCGTTGCTGCGTCGTTATCTTCTAAAGTGGCCGATAAAGCCAGTTCAGAATTGTTTTATCCTGCTTAACATTGTGTATTGCTATGTCATTTGATTTTATAAATAGCCATTTACAAGCGCGCCAGCAAAGCGCGCTTAACCGTAAGCGTTATGTTATTGAGCAGGCCAGTGCGCGTGAAATTATAGTTGATAATAAACGCTATCTTAACTTTGCCAGTAATGACTACTTAGGCTTTGCCGATGAGCCCACTTTACTTGAGGGCTTACAGAGCTTGGGAAGTCACAGCTCCGCTTTAGTAACAGGCTATCAAGGTGCGCAGCAACAGCTCGAAAAATACTTATGTGCTCAGTTGGGCTATAACAATGCCATGCTGTTTAATTCGGGCTTTAGTGCTAATAGCAGTGTTATAAAAGCGCTATTTCAAGATAAAGCCATTGCTCAGCAAAGTGCGATTTTTCAGGATAAACTTAATCATGCGAGCTTAATTGATGGCGCACTGCATGCAAACGCGGCGCTTGTACGCTTTAACCATAACGACATGAATCATTTACGTTCACGGCTGGAAAAGTCCAATGCTAAGTATAAATTGATTGTGAGTGAGGGTGTATTCTCAATGGATGGCGACCAAGCACCATTAACTGAGTTACTGAGTTTAGCTAAAGCACATAACGCCTGGTTAATGATAGACGATGCGCATGGCTTTGGCGTACTGGGTAAATCGGGTTTGGGAAGTTGTGAGCCACTTATAGCGGCAGATAATTTACCAGATATTTTAGTGATCACCTTTGGTAAAGCGGTGGCAAGTAGCGGGGCGTGTGTATTAGGTTCAAGTGAATTTATTGATTACATGTTGCAGTTTAACCGCGATTACACTTATTCGACTGCAATGTCGCCATTTATTGCTTCGCATACATTATCAAGAATTAAAACCATACGTGATGCTAACCACAAGCGTGCAAAATTAAACGCTAATATTGCTTTATTTAAACGTTTAGCCAATGAGCACAAAATTGCTTTAATGGATTCGACCACTGCCATTCAACCCTTAATTTTAGGGTGTGCCGAACAGACTCTAAAAGCTTGTGAGCAGCTCAAACAACGGGGGATTTGGCTAACCGCTATTCGTCCGCCCACGGTGCAGCATAATACATCAAGGCTACGCATTACCTTAACCGCCGCCCATACCGAGCAAGATATTACAACATTGGTAAGCTGTTTAAAAAAGGCCATTGCATGATAAGCGCACACGCTACAAATGCTAACTCGCGTATAAAGTCACCGTTAGCTTGTTTAGCTGTTAATAGTTTAAAGCAGGTAACGCAACGCAAGTTTTCAACGGCGGCAAACCAATATGTAGCCCACGCACATGTACAAAAACAAGCTGCAATCGATTTAATTAAACTCATTAAGCTTGATGCGAGCACAAAGCACAAACATTGTGTTGATTTAGGTGCTGGGCCGTTAGTGAATACCGAAGAGTTACAAGGAATATATAAACAAGTAATTGCCATGGATTTAAGCCTTACCATGCTTAAAAATAGTGCAGTAACCGCACCGCGTATTTGCGCCGACATGGATAATTTGCCATTACAACAAAATAGTATTGATGTGGTATTTAGTAATTTTGCAATGCAATGGTCGGCTAATTTTGAAATGCTAATGTATTCATTACATTCAGCTTTAAAGCCCGGTGGGCAGGCGTACATAAGTACGGTGGTAGAAGGCTCACTTGGTGAAATAAAAACCGCGTTTGCCGCGCTCGATTCGCATAGCCACATTAATAACTTTTTAAGTAGCGATAATATAAACCAATCGGTCAAAAAGGCAGGGTTTATTGTTAATAACGCGACAGAGGTTATTTATACTGATGAGTTTACAAGCCCGCTTAAAGCGATTAGTTCAATTAAAGCCATTGGGGCAACGTCGCAAAATAAAGCAACGCAACGCCCTGGTTTATTAACTAAATCGGCGCTACAAAAAGTATGTGCGGCGTATCCGCTTATAAACAACCAAGCCCATGTATCTTACCATGTGGTATTGTTATCATTAGAAAAAGCAAAAATTTAAAGGTAAGGCAATGCAGCAATTTTTTATTACCGGTACCGATACCGACGCTGGTAAAACTCACGTAACCAGTTTGCTATTAAAGTTACTCGCTCAACATAAACAGCGCGCAATAGGCTTTAAACCGATTGCATCAGGGTGTGAACTTGCGTTTGATCAGCTTGTGAATGCCGATGCCTTAATGCTAATGGAAAGCGCGACCGTGAGCGCTAAGTACGACATTATTAATCCATTTGCTTTTGAGCCCGCCATAGCTCCGCACATTGCAGCAGAGCAAGTAGGAGTAAACCTAAGTGTTGAAAAGCTACGTACCGCTTATAAAAATGTGAAGCAACAAGGTGCCGACTACCTTTTAACAGAAGGTGCGGGCGGCTGGGCATTGCCAATTAATAATAACGAATATTTATACGACTGGGTAAAAGCAGAGCAACTGCCGGTAATATTAGTGGTAGGGATGAAACTAGGCTGTATAAATCATGCGTTACTCACTGCAGCACATATGCAAAGTATGGGTGTTAATTGCATTGGTTGGATTGCTAACCAAGTTGATGCCACCATGGGTGAATACCAAGCAAACCTAGATTCACTTAAAACACGTTTACCATTCCCGCTGCTTGCTATAAGCCCCTATACCGAGCAAACCCCTAAATTACAAATTTATAAAACCCTTCTTACTGCACTTGCTATAAATGCCTAAACTATACTGCTTTGTAATTTTATAAATATACAAAGCAGTTTATATATTAAATACACCGGTTTAATAAATATGTTTAGCGCCTTGAAATACACACCTTGTATGCATATATAACGCTAATTACACAGTGCTATTGTTACTAAGGAAATAACAAATACCATGACCCACCCATTTATTAAGAACTACGCTTATAATACGCAGGTTAAGGCCGAATCAGATCTACCAAAAAGTGCTCTGCCTAAAACCCGTGTAGGAATTTTAGGTGGGGGAACTGCAGGGGCAACAATTGCGATTCGCCTTGCGGCATTGGGCATAAAAACGACTATATTTGAGAAAAAAAGTCACTTATTGACGGCCCTCCTATGTGTCATCTGCACGCCGGTGGTAATTTATACCGTGAAATTCCAGATCAAGACTGTATAGATTTACTTAAACAATGTATTGATATTTTACGACTATATCCTTACAGCATAGATGTACGCCCAACTGTATTTGCTGTGCCAACGCGTGATGATGATTCACCAGATGATTTACTGCCAAGGTTAGACAAGCTTACTAACGCATATAAAGACTTAATTGAACAAGATCATAATAATAAAGTTCTTGGCGAGCCTGATAATTACTATCAGCTTTATAGCCATGAGCAAATGATAACCTTGAGTAAAAAAGAGCAGGTTACTGAGCCTAAAACGCTAGATGAGTGGATGATCCCCGTTGCTAAGCATTTAAACTTAAACAAAGTAAAATACCCACTTATTGTTGTTCAAGAATACGGTTGGAATATATTTAGATTGTCAGCAAGTGCACAGCTTGCGCTTGCCCAGTACGAACACGCTAACTTGCTTACCAGCACAGAGGTAAAGCAAGTCAGCAAAGTTGAGCAAAGTAGTGCTAACAATCAAATGCCAAAATGGAAAATTGAATACCAAAACAACCAAAGCAAAACGACCCAAACAGCAGAAGTAGATTACCTTATAAACGCTTGTGGCTTTCAAACCGGTATTGTTGATGACATGGTAGGCGTAAAGCCCAAGCGTATGGTCGAATTTAAAGCCTCATACATTGCACACTGGCAAGGCGCTGGCGGGCAAATACCCGAAATTATTATTTATGGTAACCGAGGCACACCTGAGGGCATGGCACAATTAACGCCGTATCCTAATGGCTTTTATCAAATTCATGGCATGACTAACTCAATTACCTTGTTTAACGATGGCCTAGCAGATACAGCCGAGCAAACGGCACAGCCACAGCTGCCTGCTAAGCACTTAAATTATATAAATAATGGTTGGGATCAGCAGGTGCTAAAAGCACGTGGTCAAAAAGCGATTGATTATGTAGCTGAGTTTGTACCAGCATTTAAAAACGCTAATACGCAAAACAATGCCTTGTTTGGCGGCCAACAGATCCCAGGCGAAGACGACACCTTGCGCGTTGCAGACGTAAGCTTATATTCGCATATTTGCTACGCTCGAGCCGAAAATGTAAAAGCGTCATCAACTTTGATCGCTGCTGACGAAATAGTAGCTGAATTTATAAAGCTTGGTTTAATTTGCACAGAACACGACAGTAATAACCACCGTAAGCATCACCAATGGGCCTACCTTAAGAACAGTCGCAATGAAGATATAAGTAAAATTGCACAAGTACTTGCAAAAGAGCGAGGCTTCCCCACAGATATGGCAAATGTTAATCACGGTATATATAAAAGTGTATAGTATAAAAATAAAATAACTTATTGAATTATATTGTTTTTATAAGTTATTTTTTACTGTTAAACAGAAAAAATCCTAAAAAGCTTAACTTAATTAAATATATAAAACTTTAAAAATATCCCTTGCGTTATGACATAGTTTGTCACAAAATAGCGCTGACGTTATGACATAGTGTGTCATAACGCAGTGATTGCTATAGCCGATCAACAAAAAGAAATCGCTCAGCAATAAATGTTATTTTTGGAGACCATGTATGAAACGTGTATTTTTGTTTTTATTAACTAACTTAGCGGTTATGTTGGTATTAGGTGTTGTGCTTTCAATAATAATGAGTGCGCTGGGCTTAAGCCATCGTAGCCTGGGTGGTATTTTATTAATAGCTGCTGTGTTTGGTTTTGGTGGGTCGTTTATTTCTTTGTATATGTCGAAATGGATGGCGAAAAAATCAACTGGTGCACAGGTTATTACTAAACCGAGTAACGAAACCGAGCAGTGGTTAATGAACACGGTTGCCGCGCAAGCTAAAAAAGCGGGTATTAATATGCCTGAAGTGGCTATTTACGACAGCCCAGAAATGAACGCCTTTGCAACCGGCCCGAGTAAAAATAACTCGCTGGTGGCGGTAAGCACGGGTTTATTACACAACATGACCCAAGATCAAGCCGAGGCAGTGCTTGCGCACGAAGTATCGCACGTGGCTAATGGCGACATGGTAACGCTAACGCTTATTCAAGGCGTGGTTAATACCTTTGTTATTTTTGCCGCAAAAGTGCTGGCGGGCATTGTAGATAATTTTATAAATAGCGATGAAGAAGAGGGCGGCAGCAGCTGGACTTACTTCTTATTCGATATGTTATTCCAAGTATTATTTGGTGTACTAGCCAGTGTGGTGGTTGCCCATTACAGCCGCAAGCGTGAATTTGCAGCCGACAACGGTGCAGCTCAGTTGGTAGGCGCAGATAAAATGCGCTCAGCTCTTGAGCGATTAAAGCAAAACCACCCATCGCAATTAGAAGGGTCAATGATGGCCTTTGGTATAGCCAGTGGTAAAGGCATGGCCGAGTTGTTTTCATCTCACCCACCGCTTGATGCACGTATAGACGCACTACGTCGTTAAAAAATTCAAGTTTTTCACAGTACTTGTAAACAAAAAGCCTGCATTTGCAGGCTTTTTTATGTTTGATGGTTTTTTATTGCGATTGAATAATGTCAGTAATGCCCTCAGGCGAGAGTATTTCAATCCAGTAACCGTCAGGGTCTTTAATAAAGGCAAGACCTTTCATTGAGCCGCCATCTGGCTGTTTTACAAACTCCACATCGTATTTAGCAAAGCGCTCACAGGCAGCGTATACATCGGGCACGCTAATACCAATATGGCCAAAGCCTTTTGGTTCTTCATTACCACTGTGATAACCGGTAAAGCTGTCGTCGTTTTCAGTACCCCAGTTATGGGTAAGTTCAATCAGCGCAGGGCGGCGAAACACCCATTGTGTTTTTTCTTTATCATCACCCTTTGGCATGTCTTGCTCATAACCTAAAAAGTACAAAGTAAACTCCATATCAGGAAAGTCGTACTTACCTAACAGCTTCATACCCAATACGTTTTCATAAAATGCCAGCGACGGTTTTGGATCTTTAATACGCAACATAGTTTGCTGCATCACATAGCCCTCAGTGGCCTGTGCAATTTGCTCTGGAGATTCGTTATAGCTAGACATGAGATAATCCTTAATGAAATGACTGAAAAACCTTAATGGATTTAAAAAGGCAGGGTGTACGCTCATCATAATAAACAGCAGCAAAAATTAAAACCACCGAGCTAAATTACCAGCCAGTGAGCTGAATGTTTTATAAGCGAAAAATGGCATATTTAGCGATACTGTTTATTTATACAGTTCTTGGTGTTTTGTCCAATAACATTATTAAAAGTCGTTTTGGTGTATTTTAGCAAGGGGTGTTTTACCACCTACGTAATTACTTGTTTACATTGAAGTTGTTTAGTGGAATTATTGAACAATGTAATATAAGCCGTTTTGGGGTGTTATAACTCCCCAAAATGGTGTTCAATAAGCTGTTAGCTGTCTCATCGCATATCACTCAACCTTCAAGGATTGAAAATTTGTTAAATAAATATAGGTATAAAGAAAAAGATTTTCATTTTTCTAACAGAGATAAAGATCATGAACATAATATTTTTACTGTCATTGTTGGAAAAAACGGGACAGGAAAAAGTCGTTTAATGAAGTCAGTTATAGAGTCAATTATAGGTAAAAGTAATAGAAGTGGGGTTATAAGACCACGAGATACCTCTGAAGCTTTATTTCAAGAGATCAAAGATAATATTGAACTAGATAAAGAACCTGAAAAAATTATTGCTGTTTCTACAAGCCCTTTTGATAAATTCCCTTTAGATATTTATGGCCATTTAGATAAAAAATATTCTTATTTAGGTCTTCGTGATTTAAGGTCAAGAGATCTTGGTATGGCATATATGGCTAATATTTATCTATCTTTATTGAAGTCAGTAATAAATGAGTCAGGTAGAGCTAATAAAATATGTGAGGTGTTAGGGTTTCTGGGTTACTCACCAAAAATTGAAGCAAGGTACCACTTAGAGTTTTCTAGAAGAAGGATTCATGATGCTTTAGTTAGTTCTAATCCAGCTGAATATTTTATTGATAATTTTATATTAAACAAACACACCCCATTACATAGTAGTAGAACAAGAGGTTTTTTTGATGAAGATAGGGATATAGATATTTCTAAAGTTGAAAGGTTTCTTGAAATATATCGAAATATTGACCCCTCCAATCTAAAGCCAAAAGTAGAAATCTTTCTTGAAAGGAGCGGTATATTATTCCCTAATAATGAAATTTATGATGTAAATGATTTGTTCTTTTTAGCCGAAATCGGTGTTGTAAGATTAAGGGAAATCACTTTAGAAAAAAATAACGGGAAGAGTTTTCGCATCGGGGATGCAAGTTCAGGTGAACAAAGTGTTGTAATGAGTATACTCGGAATCGCGAGCCAAATATGTGATGATAGTTTGATTTGTATTGATGAACCTGAAGTATGCCTCCATCCCGAATGGCAAGAAAAATATATAGATATCTTAATTAATACTTTTAAAAGTTT
The DNA here is from genome assembly GCF_048318575.1 of Pseudoalteromonas sp. RW-H-Ap-1. Lineage (GTDB taxonomy): Bacteria > Pseudomonadota > Gammaproteobacteria > Enterobacterales > Alteromonadaceae > Pseudoalteromonas. The sequence continues at coordinate 1,666,259 of NZ_CP166996.1, read as the reverse complement.
TAAAGGTTGTCACTTCTTAATTGCAACACACTCCCCATTGATGGTATCTAAACTTAACGATAAAAATTGTTATTTAATGAAAATGGAGAATGGAGAAGCAACAAATGCGTCACAAATTAACAATAGGTCTGTTGACTTTCAACTTGTAAATATTTTTGGCACGCCTGGCTTTAAAAATGAATACCTAACAAGAGAATTAATATCAGTATTATCTTTATTTGGACAAACAGGAGCGTTAGACAAAATTACACAAGAGAAGCTTAAATTTTTATTATCTTTAAAAGATCACATCAGTGAAAAAGACCCAGTTTTTAAACTTATGGATATGGCTCAGGAAGCCCTGGTGGAGAGCCTGTAATGCCCAATGTTTTGATAAAATATAATAGCGAAGATCAGCTTAAAGTTGATGCTTATAATAATCTAGACGAAGATAGAAAAAGCGGAGAATATTGGGACGATAGTGACGGCCAAGATTTAAAGAAAATTAAAAAAAACATCAAAACATTTTATATCGAATCTCAAGGTTATACATGCCCGTATTGTCGGCAGACAATTGAAGTTGATCATAATGCTGTCTGGGATGCTGAACATATAATACCAAAAGATAAATTTCCTCAATTTTTATTTTCGCCGTTAAATTTATGTGTTGCCTGCAAAGATTGTAATTTGGCTAAGTTGAATAAAAATGTTTTAAAAAACAAAAATAGAAAAACTTTACCAGTAGAGAGCGATGATTATATATTTATACATCCAAATTTAGATATATATACAAAGCATATGAAAATCATGAAGTCATCGTTGTTTTTTATACCACTAGATTCTAAAGGAAAAGAAACAATTGAAATTTGTGGTTTATTACGTTTCTTATATAAATTTACTGATTATGGAGATATATCTCTAGAAGTTAAAGAAAAGGTTTCTATGCTGTCTGATGAGCTGCAAAATGCAAAAAGTGCTATTGAACAACACTTTATCCTAACATGCCTTGGAGATGTCGTTGAGCAAGGTAAGCAAAAAGCTCAAAAAGAATATATGGCTGGGCTGAGAGCTAAAGCCAGCTAACAAGTGACTATGGTGTCAATTCCTAATTTTAAACCATTTTAGGGTCCCACATGACACCATCCCTCACCATAGAAAAAATAAACTAGACACCCACTCTAATTTTTGCAGTTTGGCGAACTAAAAAACAAATGGGGTCAGATCTTGACTTCAGACATCAAAAGCTTTTCAAAGAAATGGCAAACGAAAGTGAATACGCAATGGCAACTGTACTGTTTGTTCATAACATAGAAAAGCTGCAAAACAGGCTGCATTAAAAAAGTGGAGCTTTTTTCAGCCGAAATATTGCGACTCAAGCACCTGTAATCCTCTTTAAAACATCTATTAAAACAATCTCAAATTCTCTTTTTATATTTTATATAAAATAGCGATAACTGATTGAACCAAAATACGAACTCGGCTATGGTTGATTCATCAATAAAGATAATTCTAAAACGAGTTAATCTACTGGCTTGTTATGTGTATCAGTGAGATTAGTTAACTTAGCAAAAGAATGAAATGAAAATACAAATTTTGATAATATCGACAGTATTGCTAGCATCATGTGCAACGACTTCAACAGGACCTACACCTGTTGGTGATAATAAGTATGTAATGTCTCGGCAAGAGGGCGCTTTTCCTTCTGGCAGTGAACCTCTCCTTCAAGAGGTTCTGCAAGAGGCAAACCGCTTTTGTGCATCTCTCGACAAAAAGATGAAGTTAATCAACTCAACCGAAAATCCCGGTCCTTATATTATGGGCAACTACCCGAAAGCGACAATTACATTTAAATGCGAGTAATGCCTGTTGGTATAGCTACTCATAGAAATGAAATTGAAACGGGCATTGGCAATAGCTGCCAACGCCGTTTAATATGGTGTTAGAAGATTAAGTCGAGGAATCAATTGTCCGTTAATCAACTAGAAATGAGTGAAGGAACAATTAGGCAAAGAAAACTTTTTCTTACCGCAAGTATATTTTTAATCTTGATGTTTCATGGAGGTGTATCTTTAGGAAATACCCTGAGGATATTCGGCACTTCGATTTCAGTAGAAAATCCAGAATTTCTAATCAGCTTCCTTATTTTCTCTCAAATCTATCTAGCTTGGAGGTTCTACAAATATTTTCATACAGACAAAGCTTATTCCGCACTAAAGTCTCAATACTCTCATGCTCTGAGCCAAAAACTAGACCAAATATTAATGAAGCATATATTTCGCTCTCTCCCGAAAGGCATAATTTCTTATACAGGAAGCCACAGCTACAGTAACCTATCAAAAACTGATGACTCCAAAGGAGTATACAAAATTAAAGTTGAATACCCTGTCGGTGGTAACGAGGGTTATGACTCCACTCTAATTACAGTCCCAAAGAAGATATTTCGGTTTCAAAATGTGCCAATTGCTATAAAGTTCTTGGTCCGAGGAAAAATAATATCAGACTACTATGTACCGATGTTGTTAGGCATTTACGCATTACTGGTAAACATCGTATAACAGGGGCAATCACCCGGAAAGCTTTAAGCTGTCTTCGTTTTTTGCGAAAGAACAAATGGGGTCACCCATTAGAAAGTTCCGGTCAAGCAGGCAGCTGTGTTTTCTTGATCTTTTTATTCAAAAACCAAGTGTTCTTATCATTTAAACTCAATTTAAATATGACTACGCATCCAGTAATGACGTCGATTGGTGTGAATATACACCTTGGTTTGAATAAAGAACGCCATATGAATTTAGGCAGTTTAATTAAGCATTATTGATGATTAATTAAGGCCCTTGGCTTTCGCCTCAGTCATCGTTTAGTACCAATGCCAGTCCAGTTTCTGGCTGTGTTTACACACTGCGCTGTAACAAGTTTGTGGTTTATGCTTACACATAACCAACCCTTTGTGGCTCAAACATTGGGCATATCCAGTATCTAAAATGTGAGCGGTTAACGTGCAGGCTCAATCAAATCTAATGGTTTTACCAACCCCATTAGTAGCTCAACACGTTAACCTAATTTTGTATAGTCGCTAGGTAAACGCCTTGTGTTCATCAAATGGGACATTGTCTTTAAGCACATGATAACACGCTCTTGCGAGCTTATGCGCAACCGTTTTAATTGCGATAACTTGGTTCGTTTTAGCCAGTTTTCGTTGATAATATTTTTTGATTGTCGGGTTGTACCGAATGGCAAAATTAGCGGCCTCAGTAAACGCCCACGCTAAATAACGATTACCATTCTTCTGATTAGTAGCGGCTTTTTTCTTTCCATTACTGTACCTTGCTCCTTTAACACAGCGACAATACGAAGAGAAATTCCTGGGCTATCAAAACGTTTAATCGTGCCTGTCTCTAACATAATGGTCAGTGCTAAGGTATTCCCAATTCCATCAATACTGGTTAGGTTCATAAACTCAGGGGCGAGTGATGTTTGTTTTAAAATAGCGCCTTCTATCACATTAATTTGCTGTTGAGCACAGCGTATTAATGAGAGGTTAGAAATGACTGACAGTGCTGTATTCATTGAGCTAAAGTCTGCGTGTACCTTCTCAGCATCAACGCCTTTTCTGATAGCGGCCATTTGTTTGATTTTGTTGCTACTGAGCTTGTATCCAAGATGACGCATGTAACAACTTTGTACTGATAATAGGTTTTTAGTGGACTGTTGAACAATGTCCATTCGTTTACGCATTAAGTCGCGAACAGCTCTGAGTTCACGAGGATAAATATAGCCCTCAGGCAGGATGTCTAGACGTAACATTTCAGCCAACCAGCGTGCATCACTGTGGTCGTCTGCATATTTTAAGCCTGAATATTGTTGAATTGCAGCGGGGTTCGCTAAGTGAAGCTTAAATTCTGCATCCATTAATGCATCAACTAACCAATACCAATTAAATGTTGATTCAACAAAAAGCCCTGCTAGCTTGTATTTATAAGGGGTTAGAAAAGATAAAATAACAGACATGTCATTATTTAAACGCTTAACGGTAAGCGTTTCACCGTGTTCATTAATGATAGCAATAACACAATTATTTGAATGCAAGTCAATTCCACCATATAGTTTCATACTAAACTCCTCGAGATACAGTTTATGTTTTGAACAACACAACTGTATCGAAAAACTCGAGGAGCTTTCTATATGATTATCAAATCCTAACTTCAGACATCAAAAACTTTTTAAAGGAATAGCAAACGAAAGTGAATACGCAAAGGCAACTGTACTTTTTTGTTCATAACATAGAAAAGCTGCAAAACAGGCTGCATTAAAAAAGGGAGTCTTTTTAAGCCGAAATATAGCGACTCAAGCACCTGTAATTCCCTCTAAAACAGCCATTAGAACAGCCATTAAGACAACCACACATTCTCTTTTTATATTTTATGTAAACTAGCGATAACTGATTGAACCAAAATAGGAACTCGGATATGGTTGATTCATAAATAAAAATAATTTTGAAACGAGTAAATCTACAGGCTCGTTATGTTTACAAGGAGGTTTTATGGAAGCACCATGGAACGGTGAAAAAGTTAGTTTGTTTATTAGAATTTTGGCAATAATATTTATTATCTGTGGACTTATTGCCTTCTGTAGCTTGTTATTTTCATTTTTTGAACGTGGTAATGTCAGTTTTGACAACCTAGATTTTGGGGCTGTAATCGGTATGTTATCAGCTCCTTATTGCTTCCTATTGTTTTTAAAAGTTGCGGTAACAGGTCATGCACCAAAATCATGGATTCCATGGAAGTAGTGTAAACATAACAAGGGTTTTCAAGTCGGGCTCGTCACAGTTTGCTCGGTTCCACTTCGTTTCACATTTTAGCAAACTGTTCGGCGCTTACAAACAAATGGGGTCAAATCTCGACTTCAGACATCAAATTCATACGGCAATCTTACAAGCTGCTTTTAAAATAAAATGCTGGTGGCTCACTAGCTAATTAATTTCTAAGTTAAATTTAAAGTAAAAGGAAGTTTTTATGAAAGGTATTAATTATAAAAGGAATTAAACGTATTTGGTTTACGCTAGTGGTGTGACCATTGTTAATTATTTTAGGTGTAGCTACCTTTGCACCGTTATTAGGGTAGTATTTGTATTATTTGCAATGCTTAAAAAGTAAAACACTGACGGATTAACATTCAATATCCGCTAATATCCGCCAATGTTTACACTTTATTTAAAGGAGTACATCAATTTGTGATAGTCAGGCTTAACCTTTGTTACGGTTAAGACTTATCAAACATATCGCTAAAAGTAATGTTGCAATCATACCAGAGGCACCTGCAACACCTGATGGCAGAAATCCATCACGTCCAAAAGTAATTAAAATGGCATTGGCTAACATTGCAACCACGCCTACAAAAGCTGTAAGCCCTCCTAATGCTTTACCCCCTTTGGCTATATAAGACAGTCCAAAAACAAGTGCCGCTAATCCTAATAATACTTTGGCTGCGTAGTAAATCATGAATGACAAAGCAACCACGCCATTAATTAAAGGTTGTGCTCCTTCTACTGAGCCTGCAACTTTGCCAAATGTTGAAAATAACGTAAGGCCAATACTCACTTGAACTATGTTAAGTACCGCGCTAAACGTAATAGCCGACCATCCTAGTTGAGCGTTTTTTGCTTGCACCATAGCTGAACCTGCAAAAGCAACGAGCAAAGTAAATACCAGAGCTTCTAGTCCCCAAGCAAACTGCCTTGAAAAGCTAATTTCAGCACTGTAAAGGGCTGAAAAAATAGCCTGTGATATAGCCAATACCAACAATAAAGATGCTGAAATTAGGATGGTGCGTTTATTCGTAAACTCCATTATATACCTCTTATAATTTTATATTTAACGCTTTAAAAAGATGCAATAGCTTTGAAAATACAAAACATATGAAACTTTATATAACTAGCGTTCACTCTTGGGCCTGTTTATCTTTAAAGGTTAAATTTGCAACAGTCTATTTGATCTTTTAGCAAGGCCTATGTGGTTTGGTTATTCCCCATAAATGGGCGATAACCTAGTATTAATACCAAACAAGCGTTGTCCGAAGGGGGCTTCCTCTGGGTAATTTATTCATTGTTACTCGGTTTATACTTAGCCCGCTAGGTTACAATCTCACACCGCGATTAAATCCCCCCTAGATTGAACAAATTTTAAATCTGAAAGGTCAATAGGTCCTCAAGATACAAGACAGGTGAAACTATTTAATTATTTCACTTAAGTTGAAATAAATTAGACACCTGAACTTGTCAAATAAACAGAACTAAAAGTGCGAGAGGAAAACGGGGGCTTTATTAACTTCATTTTTTAGATGGAAAATAAAGGGGTTGCCTAACTGACTGTTTAGCTTTTGGAAAGGTGAGCTATACGGATACACAATTTTTTATACATAGGTTATAAAAAAACAATAGAATAGTAATTAACTATAGCTATGACAAAACTAAATGTAAGGCATAAACCCCAGTTTTATACCGCCATAGCGATATTAACGAATATTTATAAAACTTCTAGCGGTTAATTTTTTGTAAATATTTGTACCTTTTTTGTTTACTTTTTAATTTCATATGCTAATTTTTAAATGCTCGGTTGAGCGAATAATAATCAAATTTAAGGATTAAAAATGAAAAACATACTAAAAACACTATTTATTTGTGGTGCTGCGCTTACAGCTAACTCTGCTTTTGCAACTGATCTAGTTTGCGATGTATATCCAAATGGTTCAGGTGGAAACTCGATGAACGGAAGATCAAACTGCTTTACCATAGATTTTAGTTTTGGTAACCAAACAACAGGGAAGTACTATTTACAGAATATTTCAAAACCGATTAACAAAGTTATTTGGCAAGGCGATGCATCTTGCACAGGCGGTACATCGTGTAATATGACTGTAAGAGCTTACAGAAGCTATAGTGCATCTGCTTTAATTTTGTATAAAGATGGAACGTATGAAACGACAAATACGTCTCGTATGAGCTATGAAACAGGCCATTAGTAATCATCGCTTGTAAATAGAAGAACAATATAGATCAGTATTTATTGTGTGAATGTATGTAGCGACTTATTTTAGTCGCTATTTTTTTAGCTGGCGTGTTAAACATATACAAATAAGGAGATACGATGAAACAGGCAATGTTGATGTCGTTAATGTTTTTGTTAATTAGTTGTTCGAGCTTAGCGACCAATAGCAAAGAATTTAGTAAATCTAAGCAAACTGAAAAGTTTATTACTCTTGTCAGTCAAGCCAAAACTTATGACTTGTCTCATAATTGGGATGAAAATTCCCCTATAGCGTCTGTTAATCCAAAATACTCAATGGCACTTAATGCAACTCATGCTGATACGCGTGGTACATTTGGTGATAACGATCAGCTCTCATTCACATCAGAAATAATGCAATGGAGTGGTCATCATGGAGGTCCTACTATTGATGCTTTGGGTCATATTGGTCGAGATGGTTTACTGTATGGTGGAGTAGATGCGGAGCAAGCGACAAATGATCGCAGAGGAATAGGGCGCAGTGGTGTAGGGAGTGACTTAGGAATTGATCATTATCCTGTAAACTTATTGAGTAACCGAACTGTGTTACTTGATGTGGCACGCTTTATTAATGGTGATAATACGCCACTCGCTGCTGGTTTTGATATAACGGCATTACATTTAAAAAGAACAGCAAAATCGCAAGGGGTAAAAATTAAAAAAGGCGATACCGTGTTTATTAGAACAGGGTGGGGGCAATACTTTGCTAATAACCCACAGCAATATATTGCCGATCATGCCGCAGGTGTTGGTGTAAGTGGTGCACAGTTTTTAATAAAGGCTGGTGTAAGTGTTGTGGGTAATGACACCCTTACCTTTGAAAAACGCCCACCCATTGCCACAGAACCCTCATTTCAGGTTTTTCCTGTACATATGATGTTATTGGCAGATAACGGTATTTACATAATAGAAAACTTGTTCCTTGAGGAGCTAGCAAAAGAAAAAGTCTATGAGTTTATTGCCATTGTGCCGCCGCTTAAAATTCGTGGTGGTACTGGCTCGGCATTACGTGTATTTGCACTTACACAGTAACTAATAATTGAATAAAGAGTAGGGTTAATGTTTTTTACTGTTTTTATATACAGTGGTGCCGTTTTTTGAAATAAGAAACATACACAAAGAGTATTTTTTCTTTATTATGATAAAAGTACTGGCTGTAAAATTAACAATACTTATATGGGCGCCTCAAGGATGAATAAAGGATTATTAAAATCGTGGAATGACGAGAAAGGCTTTGGCTTTTTTAAATCAAGTACACTGCAACACGATACCTTTATAGATATATCATCGCTCAAACATATGAGCCGCAAACCTAAAGTGGGTGACATTATCTATTTTGAGGTTGCGACTGAGCCTAACGGTAAAACCAAAGCTGTAAATTGCCGTATTGAGGACGTTCTTGCACAGCCACATATAAAAGCTTCAATAAGGCCGGTTAGAATAAGCAAAACCTCAGGTAAGAACTCACCTTTAATGAAACTTATAACGTTTGGTATTATTTTTAGTATTAGTTTTAGTGTGTATAAAACCGGTTTTTTAAATACCAAACAAACACCTGTAGTAACTAATGCTAATATAGAGTCATTTATGCCCGCGAGTTCAAGTTCACTTAATAAAACACAGCAAGCATTTCGTTGTGATGGCCGCCAACATTGTAGCCAAATGACCTCGTATGCAGAGGCATTATTTTTTATTCAACATTGCCCCGATACTAAAATGGACGGGGATAAAGATGGCGAGCCCTGTGAACGGCAGTTTGGGAATAGGTAGTTTTTATATTGGGGTAATTAATAAACAAAAATTAGTTTTGGGCCCTTAGGTGGAATACGATTTTTAGTAATACAGTTATAAATAGCTGGTGGATTTAAAGCCATTTATCAAGGAGGTTGTTATGCTTAAAGTAATAATTGGATGTGCTGTTATATTTTCGTTTGTTTGCATGTTACTCGCCGCCGCACCTTTTACGCCGGCAATATCAGGTTCATTTATTATGCTGTTGTTTGCAGGGGCTATAGGTTACAAGGGTTACCTGCAATCAAGTTTAATACTGCTGTTAATTAATACGCTTGCAGTTATTGGCAGCCCAACTACAGATATAAGCAACACCGAAGCATTACTGTTTTTACCAATATTATTTTTAATCTCATTTGGTGGTGTTTTATTAGGCGTAAGAAAGTTAATTTCAAAACACGTTTTGTAGACGAGAGTTTGCACATATTTTATAGCTAACCTATATGATGAACCAACTCTTATTTCTCTTTGTGAAAAAACCTTAAAAAGCGATTTTAACAAAGAGAAACTAAAGAGGAAAAATGTAAAAATATAGGCTTACACGTTTTTACTTCTTCTAAAAACAAAGCGTTTCTTAGGCCTCTATGTGAGTAACGCATTTATATTCAAACCTAATGAGGTCAAAAACTAAAGCACCTCAAAAATAGCTGCAATACCTTGCCCGCCGCCAATACACATTGTGACTAAACCATATTTACCTTGAATTCGTTTGAGTTCGTACAAGCATTTGGTGGTTAGTATGGCGCCCGTTGCGCCAACAGGGTGCCCTAACGCAATGGCGCCGCCATTCGGGTTTAACTTATGCGCAGGAAAGTTTAGCTCGTTAGCAACGCACAGTGCTTGTACTGCAAAGGCCTCGTTAGACTCAATCACATCCATATCGTCAATAGTTAAACCCGTTTTTTCAAATACCTGTTGTACTGCAGGAATAGGGCCGATACCCATTAAAGTAGGATCAACGCCTGCTCTGGCATAGCCCACTAAACGAGCGAGCGGTTTTAAGCCTTGAACATTGGCTTTTTGCTCTGACATAAGTACCAACATGGCTGCACCATCGTTTATACCTGATGAGCTTGCTGCGGTAACGGTGCCATCTTTTTTAAAGTAGGGCTTTAAAGTGGCAAGTTTATCGGCTGTGGTATCGGCGCGAACATGTTCGTCGGTGTCAAAAAGATACGACCCTTTTCGCGACTTGATTTCTACAGGGACTATTTGCTGTTTAAAATGACCTGCAGCAATGGCTTTTGCAGCTTTATGGTGGCTGTTTGCTGCGTACTCGTCTTGCTGCTGACGGCTAATTGAATATTTTTCTGCGATGTTTTCAGCAGTTATTCCCATCGGGTTATTATCCCATGGGTCTTGTAAGGTCGTGGTGAGCTCATCGACCATGGTACTATTACCCATTTTTTGCCCCCAGCGGTTACTTTCGAGGGTATAAGCAGAGCTACTCATGCTTTCTGCTCCGCCAGCAAGGGCTGCATCTACATCACCTAATTGAATTTGTTGTGCCGCTTGTATGATTGCTTCAAGCCCAGAACCACATAAACGATTAAGCGTTACAGCGTGGCTGCTTATAGGTAAACCCGCATCGAGGCCAATGACCCTTGATAGGTAAGCGTCTTTTGGGCCGTTATGAATAACTTTGCCTACCACACATGAGCCAACTTGGTCAGGAGAAAGCTGAGACTGGGTTAGGGCTTCTTTTGCGCACAGTGTGCCTAGTTCTGCGGGGCTAAAATCTTTAAGGCTACCACCAAATCCACCAATTGCTGTGCGTACAGCACTTAAAATTACTACGCTGTTGTTTTTACTTTGTGTCATTGTGTTCTCTTATTATTTTTATATTCATGTTGTACTGAAATCTAGATAATAGACTCGAGAGGTTAAACCTTTTATAAGTACATCAAAGCATAACGTTTAAATAAACTAAAGGCGAGGTTGGTTCTGCTTTATGTGTTTTTTAATAAAGTGAATAGTAAAAGAGGTGAGTGATAATTATATTTTTGTTTAAATTTATAAAATAGGGCTCTCATTATGAGAGCCCACGGGGATTTATAAATCAATCATTTCAATATTAACAACTACATTTTTAAAACCAGCATCTTCAAACTCTTTTTTTAACTCTTCTGCACTTGAATAATCACTAGCTGAAACACTTCGCTTACTTCTTTGGTCAGTGACAAGTGGGGTTTCGTCACCAAAGTAAACGCTACCAGCAAATTGGCTTTGTGCATAAAAGTGACCTGTTAGGGTTGTTTTCTTAGGTCTTAAAACATGGCTTAAATAGTATTGCATTGTTGATAAGCTTGTTTGTTGTATCATCCAAGGCCAATCCCATTTTTTATTCTCACCTGGTATATAACGGTGTTCCCATTGATATTCAATGCTCTTATCTTGACCTGCCCAGCGGCCAATTACAAAATTAGCGGTGTCATTAGGTCTGTTTTCTGGGTGGCTTAATAAAGCATTGCCTCCCCACCGCATAAAGCCATTTATAGATAGATCGTAGGTAATATCAGCATCGAATGAATAAGGATACGATATTGATGATTTAAACAAATCGACCTTTGCATTAAGCTTGGTGAATGCTGGTACATTGGTTCTTGCTTGTACCACAACTCGCTCAGCTTCAGAGCCGCCATTACTTGTTCCCCATGCTTGCTCCGCTGCTATTGTGACAGATAACGAAGTGTCTGAGCCACCAGTAACAGAGGGAGACTTCCATGTATTAGATAATGTAACAGACTCAGAAATACTGTAATCATTGGTTTTAGACCAGTTGGTTGCCGCATCGTATTCAATTGTAACGACTGACATTTGAGCTGCTGACGTGTCATTCACTGCAGGGACTGTTAGCGTTTTAATTAGTTCTTTGTCAGCAGCAACAATATCACCAGTTATTTTATATGATTCGTTATCCATCACATATTCAAAGTTAGATACAGTAATAGCTGACTTTTCATCACATCGGTAACCATCACAACTGCCACCGTTGTAACCTTGTATTTTCCATCCTGAGCCCGTTTTAGACACCTCCATGTCCTCTCCAACATAGCTTGAGCGATTTCCACCAACCCACGCAAATCCCATTGTATGGGCAAGGTATGAAAGGGGTTTTATAAAACCCTCTTTTTGATTTACTAAGTCCCATTCAATTTGGCTTTGACTGCCAGGCGATACTTTTACTGGACTTAATGTAGGAATTTCATTAATGGGATCGGTAGGGTAGCACCAAGAATTTGCAGCAGTCCCTTGTTTGATTTCACCTGCGTAACCAGAGCCCATAATGACCCAGCCGTTAGCCAATCCCGTTATTTGCCACTTCCCCATTTTGTTTACAAGGTCGTTTCTGTAAGTTTGCGCTTCAGCTTTTGTAATTAATCTATTATCAGCTGAGCATACTCCGGCACCTAAGCTTTCATTTTTAAGTTGATCTGGATAAATTGCTGTTGTATTGGCACTTACAAAACTTGTGTGTGACAAAAGCAATAGGGGTAATATTTTTTTCATTAAGTTACATCCTTTAAAATCATATTTTAATTAAGCCCTAATTAAATAATCTAATTTTGGACCGATTTTGATTCTAAAGAAGTCGCTATATTTTTATAGAGTGTTAAATGAAAGTTGATTTTTCAAAAATATTAGTTGCTTAAAAATGACAATAAAATAATTAAATTATTACTACTGCGGTAGCTACATTTTAATCCCCTTAAGAGAATGCTCTAAAAAATCGATTAAGTAGCGTGTACTTTTTGGGATTAGTTTATCAGGCCATATTAGGTTTACATCTCGCTTAATGGGTGTGTACTGTGTTAATACTTCAACCAAACTTTCATCTTTTATATAAGGTAATAAACAATATTTTGGACCATAATAAACACCTCTTCCTTCAATAGCAGCTAAGGCACACATTTCTATATCGTTAGAAATAAAGTTAGGTTGAGGTTTAAAAATAACCTTCTCATTTTTATTTGCTTTAAAAGACCAATTTTCGAATGGCGAGCACGATATGTGGGGCAGTTCAGCCAAATCGTTAAAATTACTTGGCATACCATATTGCTTAATTAAACTCGATGAGCAAGCTAAAACAAAGCTCATTTGGTTAATGACTTTACATATATTTTGAGAGCTATCTAATTTTCCAATTCTGATGGCTAAATCAAACTCGGTGGCTTTTAAATCAAGACGTTCATCTGATAGCATAATATGAATTTTAATATTTGGATAAAGTAAGGTGAATTGATTTATAACGCCTGAGAAGTAGACACTTTTTATAAAGTTTTGCGGCGCTATTAGTTTAATTTTACTCACTTTATTTTCACTAAAACTCTTAAAATTGCATAGCGTACTTTGTAAACCTTCTACATGAGCTAGGCAATGGCCATAAAAGCTTTTTCCAGGCTCAGTTAATCGTAAACGTCCTTTTTCACGATAAAACAGCGCCAAAGATAAGTCTTCTTCTAGTTTTTTTATTTTTCTTTGTAAAGTGGGCAAAGGAATATTTAACTTTACTGACGCTTCATTAAATGTTTTGTAATCATTTACTTTTATAAAAAGCGCGATGATATCAAGCAAGGTAAATCTCCTTTATAAATTTATGACATGAAATTGTATTTAGTACTTAATAACTAGTAGGGCTATAAAACGAATTATTTATTTAAAGTACTCATTAGTCCCTTTTGTGGCAACAAAAATTTTACCTTTGAATTAGAACATTTAATAAATTATTGTGAGCGAAGGTGTACTTAACTTGAGGTATTAGTAATTAAAGATTCTGCAAATAACGCGTTTTTGAAATAAAAACTCTGTAGAAACAATCCGTAACATTTTACTACAACGTTTTAATAGACAAACAATAAGCTAGTAATTACGCTAGAGACACTTTTTTGGTGAATAATCATGATGCATAGGATCTGATTACCTAAATGGAATTTGCCATGATAAATCAACAGAACCGAAGGTATTAAAGATGAATGTATTTATAAAATGGTTGATTTTAGCTGCATTAATTATTGCTGCTATTGCCTGTTATTCTTATAGTAGCACCACTGGCTTATTTATTTTTATTATTGCGGGCTTTGTTTTTGAAATGACATTTTGGTTTAAGGTGTTTCCTATAAAAAAGAAACCGTCATTGTGGAAAGCTATTTAACCGCCTTGAAAAATGAATTGTTTAAGTGGGCTTGCAGCTTTGAGAATAGAATAAATAATTAGTCTGCTATTACTTTGCTTTAATATTAGAAAGGCTGCATATTTTGCAGCCTTTTGGTTTTATAAACTCAGTGGGTAACTCTATCTCCCCAAATGTCTTCCAGGCGACTATCGCGACCACAGCGCCAGCGATAGGTGTTATAACGAATAGGGTTATTTTTGTAGTAATCTTGGTGATAACTTTCTTCGCCTTTTATCGGGTAAAAGGTTTTCGCATCAAGAATAGGGGTTACCACTGTTTGGTTAGTAAACTCATTTATAACGGCTTTTTTAGATTTTTGAGCTAGCTTTCGTTGCTGCTCATTGGCTACAAAAATTGCGCTACGGTAGCTTGGGCCTTTATCACAAAACTGACCTTTGGCGTCAAAAGGATCAATGTTAACCCAATAATGATTTAAAATATCTTGATAGCTTAATACGTCTGTGTTGTAGGTAACTAGAACAGCTTCGTAATGCCCTTGATGATTACCATTATAGGTAGGATTTTTAAGTTCACCCCCGGTAAAACCTGATATCACATCGGTTACACCTTCGAGTTTTTCAAAATCGCTTTCCATACACCAAAAACAGCCTCCGGCTAAAATAGCTTGTTCAGCTTTAGCGTACGTTAATGAGCTAAACAAAAGCCCCACAGAGGTTAATGCTAGCGCTAATGTGTGTTTCATAAAATTTATCACCTGTAGTTATGAATAAATACTTGTATAGTAAGACCCGCTAACTTTAAAAACTCTTTCATTACAAAGTGGCTGGAGGGGTTGAACTTACTTTATATAAAACGGATGCTATGTATGAAAAGTTTAATGACGACTGATAATTTGCATGATGAATTGTTAGTCGTTCTACAAAACAACTTTGTTTCCTCAGAGTATAAACTTCCAAGCGCTGATGAGTTAATACCTCATAATCAAAATGCTCAGTACCATGGGTATGCATTCACTATAAACCATAAGCGAATAATTTATAGAAAAGCTAAAGTTACACCAGACAGACCTGGTGCTTTTTTAGCACTATGGAAACGCCCAGCGGATTGTAGCAATTCTAAGCCAATTCCTTTTACCAATGAGTTTGACTATTTATTTGTAGCGGTTTCAAGTGATGGATTAACCTCTAGTAACAACCAAGTAGCAAATACACAAAGTGGTTTATTTATATTTCCGGTTGAGTTGTTAGTTAAAAAAGGCATAGTTACAGGTACGAACCGTAAGGGAAAAACCGCTTTTAGGGTGTTTCCACCTTGGAGTGAAAGTAGGGCTCTGAGTGGTTCAGGCGTATTTAGTAACGCAGCTAAAAGCACACAGCGTTGGCAATGTGATTATTTTTTACAGCAGGACCAATATGGCTTAGTTGATTTAATTAAGTTAAACAAAATTTTAGCTAACGCTGTTTAAATTTGAATTATTGAGTCACTTTACGAGCATTGTTTTATATAGGGTTGTTTACTAAAGTGAGATCATACAGTCATACGAATAGTAGGTAAGATATGAACCAGTTAACCGAAAAGTCGATTAGTTGCTCTTACTGTGGCGAATCTATAGAAGTATTAATTGATGTGGCTGATATTGATGAGCGATACATAGAAGACTGCCAAGTGTGTTGCAGGCCTATTTCGTTTGTCGTATTTGAAGATAACGATGAACTTAATGTAAATGTATACAGTGAAGATGAGGCATTTTAAAGGAGCTACTCAGCCGAATGACATTACAACCACTTAATAATACGCATATCATCGAGCTAATGAGCTGGTTTAATAATCAAAATGGAACAGCTCAATGGGCTGGTCCGTATTTTAGGTACCCATTTACAAAGAAGACGTTTATTGAGGACTTAAACCTTGATGATTCTGCTTCTTTTGTATTGGTTGGACAACAAAACATATTACTTGCCTTTGGGCAATATTATCAACGGAAAAACAAATGTCACTTGGCGCGTTTAGTAGTAAACCCAATGCGAAGAGGTGAGGGTATTGCAGCCATCCTGATTAAAGCATTATGTAAACATGGGCAATTAAGCTTAAATGTTACTGACAGCTCATTGTTTGTTTATGAAAATAACCTTGCAGCAGTTTCGGCTTATAAAAAGCTAGGTTTTATTGTTGCGGCTAATACCCCAGTAAATCAAGATTCAAGCCCATTACCAGATAACTGTGTTTATATGGTTAAGTAATAAATTACGTCTAAGTTAGCTATTTTGCTGTTCTCGCGCTAATTGGTTAGGTAATAACTGCTCCACAATTTCTCTCGCTGGTAAGGTGTAACGTACGCCATCAAACATAACCGATGTGAACTCATCAATATTAGTAATGCCGGTGAGGGTCCAACCTTCACCACGTTTTGGGCAGTAAACAGTAGTAGTTGGTTGTATTACTTTAAAATTGTCGCTCATAGTTTATCTCAATTAATGCTTGTTAATACGATATGGTAAGTTAATAATGACGTTCTATAAAGTGCTATTTAAAGCGCGTTTACTTTATTTGGCTTTGGCATGTTTAAAACTATAAAATTATCCCGTATAACTCTTCGTTTAATTACTCACAAACATGGCGCAGCGTTATTAAAAATTTTGAACAATCCACTCGTTTATGAATTTAACGATTACAAAACGCCGCTAAATAAAGAGCATATTAAGCAATTAATTCAAGATGATATTTCGAGTTATTACCAAGGTGAAGGTGTTCGGCTTGCGATTGAACATAATATATCAGGTGACCTCATTGGTACTTGTGGTTTGTACAACCTTAATAACCAGACTAAAAGTGCTTATTTGGGCTTTGAGCTCGATCCTTTTTATTGGCAACAAGGCTTAATGCATGAAGTACTTAAAGGGTTTATCAGTGAGGTGCATTGCTCATTAAATATTCAGCATCTATACGCAGAAATTCATGGTAAAAATGTTCGATGTTATAATTTACTCACTAAACTTGGCTTTGTATTTAACCCGCAACTTAATAGTGGTGTATGGCATAAGCAATTAACTAAAATGAGCCCCGTATGAGAATTAAAAAAACGATTATTTTAAATCTGCTGTTTGCTGTTGGTGTATTTGGGGTTGCAACAATTGGGTTTAGTTATTATCAGAATGATGTATCAGAGTTTGTTGATGTAACCCTAGATTCGAAAGTGCTTGAAGAGTCTCGAAAAGTATTTATAAGATTACCTAACAATTATGATAAAACTAAAGCTTATCCACTTTTTATAAAAACAGACGGTAATTTTAATTTAGCTAATTGGGATAAGGCGCTAAAAGCATTAAATCCTGAGAGTATATTGAATGAGGCTATTTTAGTTGCCATACCTAATCAGTTTTTTACTGATACTCGAAATCGTGATCTTGTACCACCTTATGCAAGGAAAGACGTTAATATAAATCCTCGACCTAACAATGAAACTTCACCTGAACTTTTTGGTAAAGCTGATTTGTTTTTAGCTTTTATAGAGCAAGAATTACTGCCATATATAGCGGCTAATTATAAGTTAACTAGTCAACGTGGGTTAATAGGATTTTCTGCAGGTGGGAGCTTTACTCTATATACTTTACATAGTAAGCCGCAGCTATTTAATGCTTATTTTGTGTTTAGCCCAGCTGCTTGGTATGACGATATGACAGTGACAAAACAGTTCGACACGTTTTTAAAAACAAACGTGAATAGTATAAAACAGCCAACATTTTTATATATCACTGTTGGTGGGGCAGAACATTCCCTAATGTTAGCTGCATATAATAATTTAGTTACTAGTTTAGCAAAACATCCAAACAGCTGGCTTAAATGGGGAAACACAATTAACAGTAATGCTGAACATAATCAAAACCCTGCACTGAGTGTAGGTAAAGCCCTATTAAATTATACAGAGTTTTTATACTCGCAAACTAATACGCCTTCTGATTAATTAATGACAATTTTAATTTAAATCTAGCCGGCTTTTATTTTTACTGCTGGTGGAGTATATTTAATGTTAAGAACACATCATACTTTATTTGATTTAAACAAATCTTAGCAGTAGATGAGTTTTAAATATGGCATACAGAGTAGGGATAGATTTATTGGTGTGTGCAAAGCGTTTGTTTGTAACTTATATCTACGGTCATTATTAAGTGAATTGTGGAGGAACAGGAAAACCAGATTGAAACATAACAAATAAGTCACTCTTTAGATGTTCAAATAACACATGTTGATTACAGCTTACATCGGTTTTCCGATCAGTGTTTCAGTAATACCCAGAATTAAATTCCGGCGTTTTATTAATTGACGTTACAACAATGCAATTTTGTTGCTCAATTGCCTTAACATGCTTTCTGCATTCGGTATCTCGTCGTTTAAACCGGTGATCAGGGTCATAAAATAACAGTCCATCATCACACTTGCTTTTGTTTCATCAAAGTCTGGTTGTTCACTAAATAGTAGTTTTTTAAATTCATCCATTTGTGCTTTAAAAAAATCAGCACGCCAAATAATGTCACTAATTAGTAATTTACTAAATTCACTGTTTTCACAATAAAAGGAGTAAAGGGGGTGAGCGTAGTGGCGTAACTTCAATCGAGGAGGGCGCTGAGTATCTGATTGCTTTGCTTGCTCAATAATAACTTTAATTTGTTGCTGCATACCGGCCATAAGCAAATCAATTTTATTTTCAAAATGGCTAAACACAGTACCAACGGCCACATTAGCTGCAACGGCAATTTCTCTTGTTGATGTGTGGTCATAACCTTGTAGTAAGAAAAGCTCCCATGCTGAAGCTAAAACTTTATCCCGTGTTTTTTCTTTTTTACTCATAGTATTCAATGCTTTAAAATTTTATTGGTTGTTGGGCTTAAATTTGCACTTGATAAATTGAGCGCGCTCAATTAAATTTATGAGCATGCTCAATTAATTAAAAGGTGATACATGGAGTTTATCAAACGTGTTATTGGTTATGTACTTTTTATTCCACTTATTTATTTTTATTCTTTTATTCTCGGCCCAATCCTAAAAGCTGTTTTAGTCCCAGGTGGAGTTGCTTTGTTGTGGCTTATTTTAGGGCCAAAAGAAGGGACGCGTGCGTTAAAAAAAGCATTCAAGAAAAAGTAGTTTAGTCTTCAGCAGAACACATAAAAAAGCCCTGCTATTTAGCAGGGCTGTAGGGTCAGTTAAGCTTTGCGATTTTAAACTTGAAAAAACAACAGGTCATTAAAGAACGTATCTAAAACCAAAAGCAATACCGTCATCTTCTGATTGTTCCATTTGTGCTTGCTGCTGTTTATTATCGCTTTCAAAATCACCAAAATCTTTACGTGCTTCTACATAAAGTTGGGTGTTTTCATCTATTAAGTAATGCACACCAATAACAGCAAACTGACGTTTAAAAACATCATTAGGATCAGCATTAAAATTTGGCTGAATAACATAGTCATCACCTGCATTAAACAAGTTGTAGGCAATAAATGGTCTAAAATCGTTTTCAAAACGATACGACAAGAACGTTTCAATACCAATTGCATCTTCAATTAAGCGACCAATGTTATCTGTGTCGTGGTTTTCGTTTTTGTTGATATTAGCGGCTACATATAAACCTGGCGCATCAATATTGCCCCAAATAACACCTGCACCATAAATTAAATCGTCAACAGAGCGTGTTGTTCCGTCGCCATAAGTTAATTCAAACTCGCCGCGGTTAATACCCGCGGTCAGTTTTAGCTTATCAGTCACGTTATAGGTTACTGCACCGCCAAATGTATAGTTAAATTCAACTTGTTGCGCAGCAGTATCGCCTGACTCAAAATTAGCCCGACATTGTGATTCTGTAATATCACTTACATCACAGGTATAAAAAGCGCTGTTTTTTAACTGAGTTTGTACACTAAAATCAAAATCACCGTAACTATTACGGTATTGCAATGTTTTATCGCCACGGCCAGTACCATTTACAGCACCATCGTCTTTGTTGTAGGTATAAACACCTGCGGCGTTGCCATCCCAAACATAGCTGTAGTTTGTTGCATACACAACATCAAACCACGCACCCCATTGTTTACCAATAGTAATTTGGCCGTATTTATCGTGTTTTAAACCAGCATAGCCTAACCGGTTATACAAAAATTCATCTTGAATCGATTCAAAACGGTTGTTGTATACAATATCACTACTGCCAACAGGATTTACACCCCATTCAACTAAAGCCATTGCTTCCCAGCCATTCTTTAGTTGGCGTTTAAAATCAAAATTAATTCGTGAGGCACCATTAACCACTTCATTTTGACCTTGAGTATTAATTACTCGCGCATCTATATAACCACCAATAGCAACTGTATTTTTTTCATCCTTAAATACTTCGATTGCTGAAACACTCGGTGTAGCTAAAACACCTGCAATCGCGAGCGATACTAATTTTATTTTCATTGTGTGTGCCTTGCCTAAAAAAGACGTTTTTATAATTACTAAATTCGAAGTCGTGCAGACTAGCAAAGCAATAAAAGGCTCAAAAGTGAAAAATTATCAATGATAATTAATACAAAATGCGCTGCTTGTTCACTTTAAGTTAATACTGTTTCTATTTTGTAGACGTATAAACTGCTATTTAATTTTGGAATAAGACATTAGGCTTAAATGTAGGAGAGAAAATGTTGAGTTTTTTTCATAGTTGCTACTATCGGCATAGGTAGAGCTAAAACTCTAATACTATAAAAAACGTTAATATAGCCGTATTAAATGTTAATAAAAGTAAAATGCGACCAAATAGCGTTTTAGCACGTTAAATTTTATAAATTCGCAATAACTGTAACTGCTTTTTTATTAAACATATTTTTACCGCATTTAAAGAATAATAGTGAACTTTACTTAGCTTATTTTTACATTGACACAGTCTACGCCTTTGGCTGTTTCAATACTTATATAGCTAATAAACAGCCACTGTTTACTTTAGGGTATGCTACAAACTTTCATAGAAAAAAACGCTTATTTGGTTTAAACTGCGCGCAATTTAAATACTTCAGTCTCCCTTGGAGGGTAGCGCTATTATTAGTACAGCTAACATCACCATGCAATTTGGTGCTAAACCATTATTTGAAAATATCTCAGCTAAATTTGGTGAATCAAACCGCTATGGTTTAATTGGCGCCAATGGCTGTGGTAAATCAACGTTTATGAAGATTCTAAGCGGTGAACTTGAACCATCATCGGGTAATGTAAGCACAGATCCTAATGAGCGTGTTGCTAAACTAAATCAAGATCAGTTCGCTTACGAAGAATACTCTGTGATCGACACTGTAATAATGGGTCACAAAGAGCTTTGGGATATAAAACAAGAACGCGATCGTATTTATAGCTTACCAGAGATGAGTGAAGAGGATGGCATGAAGGTAGCCGACCTTGAAACTGAGTTTGCTGAAATGGACGGCTATTCTGCTGAGTCTAAAGCGGGTGAGCTATTACTGGGCGTTGGTATTGCTACTGAACAACATTACGGTCCTATGTCTGAAATCGCACCAGGTTTTAAACTTCGTGTGCTATTAGCGCAAGTATTGTTTTCAGAGCCTGATATCATGTTGCTTGATGAGCCTACCAATAACTTGGATATTTACACGATTAAGTGGTTAGAAGATGTACTTAATCAACGTGACTGTACTATGATTATCATCTCGCATGACCGTCACTTTTTAAACTCGGTATGTACGCATATGGCCGATATTGACTACGGTGAATTACGTATTTACCCGGGTAACTACGATGAATATATGTTTGCAGCGACCCAAGCTCGCGAGCGTTTATTGAGTGAAAACGCCAAAAAGAAAAGCCAAATAGCTGAACTACAACAGTTTGTATCGCGCTTTTCTGCTAATGCTTCAAAAGCAAAGCAAGCAACTTCACGTGCAAAACGTATTGATAAAATTCAATTAGATGAAGTGAAAGCTTCTTCACGTCAGTCGCCATTTATCCGTTTTGAACAAGAAAAGCAGTTATTCCGTAACGCGCTTGAAATGAGCAGCTTATCGCAAGGCTTTGAAGAAACTTTATTCTCAGGATTAGAAGGCCTCGTTGAAGTGGGCGAACGCATTGCTATTATTGGTGAGAATGGTGTCGGTAAAACAACACTACTAAACACCTTAGCAGGGCGTCTAGCACCAAAAGGCGGTGAGTTTAAATGGTCTGAAAATGCTAATATTGGCTATTATGCGCAAGACCATGCCGATGAGTTTGAAAAAGATATGAACTTATTTGAGTGGATGGAACAATGGCAACAAGAGGGCGATGACGAGCAAGTTGTTCGCAGTTTCTTAGGTCGTATGTTGTTTTCACAAAATGATATTAAAAAATCTGTAAAAGTTATCTCAGGTGGTGAGCAAGGTCGTATGCTGTTTGGTAAAATCATGATGCATAAACCAAATATCTTATTAATGGATGAACCGACTAACCACATGGATATGGAATCAATTGAAGCGCTTAACTTAGCACTTGAAGCGTATGAAGGTACCTTGATGTTTGTGTCACACGACCGTCAGTTTGTATCATCAGTTGCTACCCGTATTTGGGAAATTAAAGACGGTAAAATTATCGACTTTAGAGGAAATTACAGCGAATACTTGGCGAGTAAAGAAGCATAACAGCAAGTATTTTCAGCATTAAAAAAAGCCATGTTTAACATGGCTTTTTTATTGCCTGCTGGTCGCATTACTGCGGTATTTAAGTATATAATACCCGCCATAAAACCGGACATAAGTCCGCTATTTTTAAAATACATTACTGAGGAGTATTTATGACTGTTGGCATTATTATGGGTTCTAAATCAGATTGGCCAACCATGGAACACGCTGCGCTGATGCTAGAAAAATTTGGCATTGCTTATGAAACTAAAGTGGTTTCTGCTCACCGCACTCCTCAATTACTTGCTGATTATGCAAGTTCAGCAAGCGAGCGTGGCATTAAAGTAATTATTGCAGGCGCAGGTGGGGCAGCTCACTTACCGGGTATGGCCGCAGCGTTTACATCATTGCCTGTTTTAGGCGTTCCAGTTAAGTCAAAAGCGTTAAATGGTGTTGATTCATTATTGTCTATTTGTCAGATGCCTAAGGGCGTTGCTGTAGGCACATTGGCTATTGGTGAGCCTGGTGCAGCTAATGCCGGTTTATTGGCTGCACAAATATTAGGCTGTCAAAACCCTGAGATTTTCGCCAAAATTGAAGCGTTTCGTAAAGAGCAAACCGACACTATTCTAGCTAACCCAAATCCTGCAGAGTAATAATGACTATATTAATTTTAGGTGCTGGGCAGCTTGCGCGAATGATGAGCCTTGCTGGCGCACCGCTTAATTTAAATGTGGTTGCTTATGATGTTGGCAGCCAACAAATTGTGCATCCGCTAACCAACCAAGTGTATGCAACCACACTTGAGCAAGCTATCGATGATGCAGATGCGATTACCGCTGAGTTTGAACATATTCCCGATGATGTATTAACGCTTTGCTGCAATAGCAATAAGTTTTATCCAGGTAAACAAGCAATAAAAACCGGTGGTGACCGTTCGCTTGAAAAAGCCTTGTTAGATAAAACCGAAGTAGCTTGTGCGCCATACCAACTTATTACTGAAAAAGCGCATCTTGAACAAGCAGTTAAAACATTAGGCAAACCGTTAGTAATAAAAACCTGCCAAGCAGGGTATGACGGCAAAGGCCAATGGCGTTTAAAATCTGATGATGAAATAGACACTATTTGGGCTGAAATGGCCGACTTTATTGCCTCAGGGACAGAGCAGACACCGCACACAATTATTGCTGAGAAAATGATCCCGTTTGATCGTGAAGTCTCTATTATTGGCGCTCGCGACAAAGAAGGTAACGTTGCAATCTATCCACTTACTGAAAACCAACATACCAATGGTGTATTAACGCTTTCACTAGCCGGTAAAGATAATAGTTTAGTTGAGAGCCAAGCAACCTCTGCATTTACTCGTATTGCAAATGAGCTTAATTATGTAGGTGTATTGGCCATTGAGTTTTTTGATGTTCAAGGTACGTTATTAGTTAACGAAATTGCCCCTCGAGTGCACAACTCAGGACACTGGACACAGCAAGGTGCTCACTGCTCGCAATTTGAAAACCATATGCGCGCTGTCGCAGGTTTACCTTTGGGTAATACGCAAATTAAGCAACCTACTGCTATGATCAACGTCTTAGGACAAGCACATATTCCTACTGATGTTTTAAAAACAGCGGATGTAACCAGTCACTGGTATGGTAAAGGCGTTAAGCCCGGTCGTAAAATGGGGCATATTAATGTTTCGGGTGAGAGTTTACAGCAATTAGGTAACCGCCTAGCTGAACTTACATCATGCTTGCCAGAGCAGGATTACCCAGGCGTATTAGCTACTAGCAAATCGCTATTATAAGTTAAAAAATTAAGCGGTAAATTAAATTCAATTTATCGCTTTACCTTCTAAAGGTTTCTTTTCAATGATCCATCCAAAGTTTCGTACTATTGTGTTCGCTTTTTTTATGGCACTTTTCATGTCAGGCTTTATGTCGTTTGTTATTTCAATTTTTAATGTAGGCATGGTCGATAATATTGTAGCAATATGGCTTAAAGCCTGGTTATTTGCCTTTTGTATTGCCTTTCCAACAGTTATATTTGTTGCCCCCGTTGTCCATAAACTGACTAATAAACTTATTCGGCCTTAAAGTGATGATTATCACTAAACTGCATAAGCCAACATTCATATTACTACTGGCACTGTGTATGACTCCGTTTATAGGCGCAGGAAGTGCATTGGTATTAGGCGCCATATTTGCCATTACCTTAGGCAACCCGTTTAGTGAGCTTTCTCAACAGGCCAGTAAAGTGATGCTCAAGCTTGCCGTTGTGGGCTTAGGCTTTGCTGTTGATTTTAATGAAGTAATTGAGGTGGGACGCAGCTCTTTAGTATTAACAATTGTTAGTATTACTGCCATAATCGGGCTTGGAGAGATTTTAACCCAGGTTTTTAAGCTTAATCGTAATACAGGCGTGCTAATTTCATTTGGTACCGCTATTTGCGGTGGCAGCGCCATTGCCGCTATGGCACCGGTTATAAAAGCTAAAGATCACGAAGTCGCTGTTGCCTTAGGGATTGTATTTTTACTTAATGGCGTGGGATTATTATTATTTCCTGCAATTGGGCACTATTTTGAGTTAACCCAACAGCAATTTGGTTTGTGGGCCGCATTAGCCATTCACGATACTAGCAGCGTAGTAGGGGCATCGGCTACTTATGGTGCCGTGGCACTGAGTATTGCCACTACGGTAAAATTGACCCGTGCAATGTGGATCATTCCTTATACTGCTGTTGCCGGTGTGTTTATGCGCTCGGATGAAAAGGCAAGTATTCCTTTATTTATTGTGGGCTTCTTATTAGCCGCATTAATAAATACTTATATGCCGTCATTTTCATTCGCATGGGAACTTATTAATAGTGCAGCTAAGCAATTATTAGTGATGACACTGTTCTTAATTGGCAGTGGTTTGTCGTTATCGGTTCTTAAGCAAGCAGGTTTGAAGCCATTTTTGATGGCAATTACTTTGTGGGTTATAGTCAGCAGCACTATTTTATTATTAATTATAGATGGATTCATATAATGAAACGTAATCTGAGTATTACAGCAATCAGCAGTGTGTTATTTGCTGTTTTTTCTAGCAGCCCTGTACAGGCTGAATCGCTACGCGTAGCAACCTTCAATGTTAGTATGGACGCCACTAATTACACCGCTAAAAATGAACAAGTAAAAAGTGATGCATTGGTAAACGCGCTTCGTTCAAACCACCAGCAAATTAAAAATATTGCTGAAATAATCCAACGTGTTCGCCCTGATGTGGTGTTACTCAATGAGTTTGACTACATTCCAAAAGAGCAAGGTATCGAGTATTTTAAAAACCATTATTTAAATGTAGGGCAAAATAATCAAGCTGCAATTGATTACCCATATGTATATATTGCTCCCGTGAATACCGGCTTAGCAACTGAGTTTGACTTAGACAATAACGGCAAAAAAACCGGTGTAATGGGTGATGCACAGGGCTTTGGTTTTTTTGAAGGCCATTATGCAATGGCGTTTTTATCTCGCTACCCGATTGATTTTGACAATATCAGAACCCTGCAAACCTTTAAACACAAAGATTTACCCAATGTACAAATGCCGGTTGACCCAAAAACCAATACCAATTGGTATAACGATGAAGAATGGAATGCTTTACGTTTAAGTTCTAAATCGTTTTGGGATATACCCGTAAAAGTAAATGATAAAGTAGTTCATATGCTAGCGTCGCACCCAACACCGCCTGTGTTTGATGGCGATGAAGACAGAAATGGCATTCGCAACCATGATGAAATTAGGCTCATTGCTGATTACGTTAATAACGAAAGCTACCTCTATGATGATAACGGTAAAAAGGGTGGCCTTGCAGCACAATCCCGATTTGTGATTTTAGGTGACTTAAATGCCACTGCTGAGGGTGATAAAAAGCGCACTAATACAACAGATCAAATACTTAAAAGCCCATTGATTAACGCCGGTTTTATTCCAACGAGTGAGGGCGCTAAAGAGCAATACTCACAAGCTTATGCTAAAAATTATACCGCTAGCTGGCAAGCACGTGTTGATTACGTTTTGCCTTCAAATTATGGATTAACCATTAAAGATGGCGGTGTGTTTTGGCCGAAAAAGCAAAGCGAATTATATCGTTTAATTAAAGATAGAAATGCATCAAGTGACCACCGCATGGTATGGCTTGATTTAACGGTTGATTAAACGGGTTATTCACCCCAATATCAGCGTTGTTTGTCTTAAATAATTGCAATTACAAAGGTGCTTCTGCTTAAATATGGTTAATTATAATAACCGTCAAGAAGCACTATGACTTTTAAATTATCATCTTCTAAAACACTTGTTGCAATCGCTGTTGCATCAAGTGTTATGTTAGCGGGTTGTTCCACAACAGCTACTACTTCTACTGACTCATCTATTCAAGCAAATACCACTGTTGCTAGTGTTGTTAATACACCCGCAGATTTAGGCGAATCAAAAATTACCCTTGAACAAGCGATGGCGCACCCTGATTGGATTGGACGCCAGCCACAAAGCGCTTTTTGGAGTGCAGATTCAAGTACCATTATTTACGCGCGTAAGCAGCAAGGTAGTGAGCTAAGAGATTTATTCACTCAAGCTGTAAACTCACAAACAGCAGAGCAAGTGGCACTAGAAAAATTACACCGTGTTGGTTCAAGTAAAGCTGTTTTTTCTAACGATAAATCGCTTCAAGCTTATGTGTTTGAGGGTAACGTATTTATTAAAAACGTAAAGTCAGGCGCAATTAAACAAATTACGCAAAGCTCTGCGACAGAGTCAAAACCACAATTTTTAAACGATGGTAACTTAGCGTATCGTCAGGGTAATATTTTCTTTAAAGTAGATTTAACCACAGGTTTAACCCGTGAAATTGCCAATTTAAAACTCGCTGACAAACCACAAGGCGTAAAAGAACCATCAACTTATATCGCCAAAGAGCAACATAAGCTGATTGATTACATTGCACTACAGCACAAAAATAAACAAGATAAGCATGCGCGTAAAGAGCAAGTAAAAGCGAGTAACAGCTCAATTGCTAACACCCATTATTATTTAGGCGATGGCAACACGGTTGATGAAGCAGAGCTTTCTCCAAATGGCGATGCATTAATTGTAGTAGTACAAGAAAAAAGCTCATGGCGTGGTGAAGGCGATATTATGCCTAATTACATCACTGATGATGCGACGATAGAGCCTAAAAAAGTTCGCCGTCGCGTAGCTGATTCTAAAGAGCAAACCTCAGAGCTTGTTTATATTAACCTTGTAGATCAAAGCCAAACCACATTAGGCTTTAATACCTTACCTGGTTTTGATGAAGATGTACTTGCTGAGGTTAAAAAAGAAAACTTCGCCCGTGAAGGTAAAACCTATCAATCTAAAAAACAACCTCGTGGTATAAACGTTATTTCAGATTGGGGTTGGAATCAATCACCGATCAGCTGGAACGATGATGGCAGCCAAGTAGCGATTATGCTTGAAGCATGGGATAACAAAGATCGTTGGTTAGCCACTGTAGATTTTGAAAATAACAAACTTGTGTCTCAACATCGATTACATGACGACGCATGGATTGCTTATGCGTTTAACGACTTTGGTTGGTTAAATAATTCCAATACCTTGTATTATTTATCAGAAGAGTCGGGCTATAGTCAGCTTTATAAAAAACCACTCGATGGTAAAGCGACTGCGCTTACCATGGGTAAATTTGAAGTATCTAATTTAACCCTTACTGATGACAATAGCGCTATTTATTATAAAGCGAATGTTGAGCATCCTGGTCTTTATGAAATTTACCGTGTAAACCCACAAACAGGTGTTAGTGAGCAAGTAACAGACTTAAACGGCATGACGGATTACACCTTAAGCCCTGATCAGTCTAAGTTATTATTAAGACACTCTAAAATTACTATGCCAACTGAGCTTTATGTGGCTGACGCGAAAGCAAATACAAGCGCAACTCGTTTAACTAGCACGGTATCTGACGCGTTCTTAGCTAAAAAACTCACGGCGCCTAAAATTGTTGCTGTGCCTTCAAGCCATACAGATCAGCCAATATACGCCAAAGTTTATTACCCAGCTGATTACCAAGAAGGTGAAACAGGTAAAAACCGTAAAGCGGTTATTTTTAACCACGGTGCCGGTTATCTGCAAAATTCACACATGGGTTGGTCTGGTTACTTTCGCGAATTTATGTTCCATTCATTACTTGCCGATGAAGGTTACGTAGTGATGGATATGGATTACCGTGCTTCTAAAGGTTATGGCCGTGATTGGCGTACTGCTATTTACCGCCAAATGGGAACACCTGAAACACAAGATTTAGCTGATGGCGTAAAATGGATGGCTGAAAATGCCAATGTTGATACTCAAGCGGTTGGTACTTACGGTGGTTCATACGGCGGATTTATGACCTTTATGGCATTATTCACCGCGCCAGATTTGTTTCAATCAGGTGCTGCGCTTCGCCCTGTGACTGATTGGGCACATTATAACACGGGCTATACCGCTAACATTTTGAATCACCCAGATGTTGACCCAATTGCTTATGAGCGTAGTTCACCTATTTACTATGCAGAAGGGCTTAAAAAGCATTTATTAATAAATGCGCCGATGGTTGATGATAATGTATTTTTTCAAGATTCAGTGCGTTTAGTACAGCGTTTAATAGAACTTGAGAAAGAAAACTTTGAAACAGCAATTTTCCCAGTAGAGCCGCATGGTTTTGTGCAGCCTTCGAGCTGGTTAGATGAATACCGTCGTATTTATAAGTTGTTTAAAGAAACACTATAAATAGCGGTAAATTAATAAAAAACGCCACAAAGTGGCGTTTTTTTATTCTTTATTTTTGCTGATGAACTGAATAATTAAAGGAACGCCCAACAATGCGCCGCCAATCGCGCCAATTAAATGTGCATCAACAGCCACAGTTGAGTTGATCAATGCGCCTATATCAGCACTAGGGCCATTTATTTGTTCAGCGATTAGCTTTATCCACACACCAACAAACAACACATAACCCGATTTAAGTCCAACAGTGACATCTTTTATGGCTCCCCAAATGATCACGCCATGCAATAGGGCACTAAGCCCTGTGTAAATTGTAATTGCGGGACAAAACCAAAAAACACCTAAGCCACACCAAACTGCTAATGTGGCAATATTAAAACTATATCTGCTTGGGGATGTGTACTCACCATGCAATAACCAAATAAGCGCGATACCGGCACAATTCAACCCTAAGTGCGCCCAGTTGGCATGTACAAATTGGCTGGTAAATAAACGCCACAGTTGGCCTTGTTCAATCAGTTGACGATTAAATTCAAGTTCGTTGTTCATACCTAGCCATGCTAAGAGCGAACTTAATACAATTAAACATAAGGGAGGGAAAACATAGCGCGGCTGTAGAGGTAAATTAAGCATTTAGGGATCATTCTTATATTTATTTTTGCATATTGTGCCTGTTTAACTTTAAGATGCCAATTATCTTCCATGCAATTTAAGTTTATTAAGTAATTATGAATTTTAAGCTCAACTGTTTATTCGCACTGACCCTAAGTGCCCTATCTTTTCCTTTGTTTGCACAAAGCGCTAACACAATTGAAACACGTGAACCTGAAGCGGCTACAGGCGTTGTACAAAAACAATTAGTGGCTGGCGATAAGTACATGGTAGCCGCCGCTAATCCGTATGCTTCACAAGCAGGTAAAGCCATTTTAGCGCAAGGCGGCAGTGCGGTTGATGCCGCTATTGCCACCCAATTAGTACTTACATTAGTCGAGCCGCAATCATCAGGTATTGGCGGTGGTACCTTTATGATGTATTACAATAAAGCGAATAATAAACTCACCAGCTTTGATGGCCGTGAAACCGCGCCGAGTAATGCCGATGAAAACCTGTTTTTAAATAAACACGGCAATGCAGTCAAATGGATTGAAGCGGTTGTAGGTGGACGCTCTGTAGGCGTACCCGGTATTTTACATGCATTTGCCAGCGCCCATAAACAATACGGTACCTTACCTTGGCCTAGCTTATTTAAACCTGCGATTAAACTTGCTGAGCAAGGGTTTGAAGTATCGCCTCGGTTACATGGTTTACTGGTTAGACAATTAAACCCAGGCGTAATGACTATGCCGGTGATTAATGAGTATTTTTTCCCTAATGGCAAAGTAATTGAAGTCGGCAGTATTAAAAAAAATCAGCCATTAGCTAATTTATATAAAGACATTGCTTCTAAGGGAATAGATGCATTTTACAAAGGCGATAACGCTAAAGCTATGGTAAAAGCAGTACAGCAGTCAAAAATTGCGCCTGGTAAATTATCTGAGCAAGATCTAGCTAATTACAGCAGTAAAGAGCGTGCACCCGTTTGTATAAAATACCGAGTTTATAATGTGTGCTCTATGGCGCCACCAAGTAGTGGCGGTATCTCAGTACTACAAATTTTAGGTTTGCTTGAACACAAAGACATGGCTAGCATAAAAGCCAATAGTGCCGAGGCAATTCATTACTTTAGCCAAGCGTCACGTATTGCGTTTGCCGATCGTAATAAATACATAGGCGATCCTGACTTTACCCAAGTACCTACTCAAGAGTTATTAAATAAAGACTATATTGCCACCCGCGCAAAATTAATTACTGAAAAAGATCAAAAAGCATTGCCAGGCAATCCAGTTGATCACTTAAGCTATGCAAATGATGACTCTTTTGAATTGCCGTCTACATCGCATGTATCGATTGTTGATAGCAAAGGCAATGCTGTTTCAATGACCAGCTCTATTGAAATGGCGTTTGGCTCAACAGTGATGGTAAATGGTTATATTTTAAATAATCAGCTGACTGATTTTTCACTTTCGCCACGTAAAAATGGCAAATTAATGGCTAATAGGGTAGAAGCGCATAAACGCCCGCGTAGCTCAATGTCACCGGTGATGGTTTTTAACCAAGATGGCAGCTTACGTTTAGTGGTGGGTTCCCCTGGTGGGAGTCGTATTATTGATTATGTTGCGCAAGTTGTTATTGGTGTTTTAGATTGGGATTTAAATGCACAACAGGCCATTAATTTACCGCGCACTACTAATCGTAATGATTATACTAGCCTTGAGAAAGGTACTGAACTTGAAGCGCTTGTACCTGAGCTTAAAAAGCGAGGCCATGATGTACGTGTTATTGACCTAAACTCAGGCTTGCATGCGGTAGAGGTAAAAAACAACCGTTTGTATGGTGCTGCCGATCCGCGCAGAGAAGGGATGGCGTTATCTGATTTAAGTAATAATAAAGCCTCATTTAAATTTTAAAACATGTATAATAAACAGCAGGTTTGCTGCCTGCTGTTTTAAATATAACAGATTAATAGTTAATAACTATTTGATTGAAAATAGCATGTTAACTAACGTAAAAAATTAGCAAATCTAAAAATAGCCGTCAGTGTTGTTACCATTAAAAAAGAAATCGTTTGTTTAATGTGCGTTTAATTTTTAAATCCACAATCGGCAGCTAACATATTCACCAAATATGAGAGGCTTTATACTAAAGTAGCGCTTGTATTTGAACATTTTCAATGGTCTGACAAGCTTAAATGTCATTGCAATTTAGCCTTTAACAATGATAATGGCAGATCATTATTTAAGATTCAGTAAAGCTTGGAAATATGACTACAAATACCGATCCAAATTATCTTTATATTCCTTATTCTGGCCCAGGCCTAATTGAAACCCCATTATTGAATAAAGGAAGTGCTTTTAGCCAAAAAGAACGTGAAAACTTTAATCTTGCAGGTTTACTTCCTCCTCGTTACGAAACAATAGAAGAGCAAGTTGAGCGTTGTTACCAACAGTACTCAAGTTTTAATGACAATTTAAATAAGCACATTTATTTACGCGCTATTCAAGACAATAACGAAACGCTTTACTATCGTTTAGTGCGTGATCATATTGAAGAAATGATGCCTATTATTTACACCCCAACGGTGGGTGATGCCTGTGAGAAATTTTCTGATATTTATCGTAGTGCACGTGGCCTGTTTATTTCCTATGAAGATCGTTTCCAAATCGACGATATTTTACGTAATGCCACAAAAGGCAAAGTAAAAGTTATCGTGGTTACCGATGGCGAACGTATTTTAGGTTTAGGTGACCAAGGTATTGGCGGTATGGGTATTCCAATTGGTAAGCTTTCTTTGTATACCGCCTGTGGTGGTATTAGCCCAGCGTATACATTACCGGTTATGCTTGATGTAGGCACGAATAACGAAAAACTATTAAACGACCCAATGTACATGGGTGCACGCCATAAGCGTATTGCGCAAGATGAATACGATGAGTTTTTAGATTTATTCATTAAAGCGGTTAAGCGTCGTTGGCCAAGCGTGTTACTGCAATTTGAAGATTTTGCACAACCAAATGCTATGCCATTATTAAAGCGTTACCGTAATGAGATTTGTAGCTTTAATGATGACATTCAAGGCACTGCATCGGTTACTGTGGGTTCATTATTAGCAGCGTGCCGTGTTAAAGGTGCTAAACTATCGACTCAAAAAGTTGTGTTTGTAGGCGCAGGATCTGCAGGCTGTGGTATTGCTGAACAAATTGTTAGCACTATGGTGGCCGAAGGAATCAGTGAAGCACAAGCTCGCAGCCAAGTATTTATGGTTGACCGTTTTGGTTTATTAACTGATGGCATGGAAGGCTTACGCGACTTCCAACAAATGTTAGCGCAACCAACGAGCTGCCTAGCCGATTGGACTTACAGCGGCGAATACGCGTCATTATTAGATGTAATGCACTGTGCAGAACCAGATATTTTAATTGGTGTATCAGGTCAACCGGGCTTATTCACTGAGCAAGTTATTCGCGCTATGCACGCAAACTGTGAAGCACCTATTATTTTCCCGTTAAGTAATCCATCTAAACAAGTAGAAGCTTACCCAGAAGATGTTATTAAATGGACTGATGGTAAAGCGATTGTAGCTACAGGTAGCCCATTTGAGCCTGTTGTTTATAACGGCGTTACTTACCCAATTCCTCAATGTAATAACAGCTACATTTTCCCAGGTATTGGCTTAGGTGTAATTGCTGCTAAAGCAACGCGTATTACCGATGCGATGCTAATAATGTCGAGTGAAATGTTGGCAGAGTCATCACCATTAGCTAATACGGGCAAAGGTAGCTTATTACCTGCGCTAACAGAAATTGAAACACTAAGTAAACGTATTGCATTTGCAGTCGCTAAAAAAGCAATTGAAGAGGGCGTTGCTCTTGAAATTTCAGATGATGCTCTGTGGGCAGCCATCGACAGAAACTACTGGTTACCGAAGTATCGTAACTACAAGCGTTGCAGCATTTAATGCTTCATTACTAAAAAACAGGCTTTTGCCTGTTTTTTTATGCTTGTTCATCTGCAATTAACCACATAAGGTGTTAACTAAGGCAATCAATTTAAAAGGATAGACCTATGAAAACACTTTCGATTTTAACGGCTGCTTTGCTAAGCACGTCAGCCTATGCAACTAATGCCCCAGAAGAGCCACATATCTATGTAAAAGGTGAAGCATCGGTAACGACTATGCCCGATCATGTTTTATTAACAGTGGGTATTACTGAAATAGATAAAAACTTAATTGCTGCAAAAAAACAAACTGATACTACGATGGCCAGTGCAATTAGTTTAGTAAAAAAACTAGGTGTAGCTGATGCAGATATTAATGCTGGTCAAATCTCAATCTATCGCGATAATCAATATAACCGCGAAACAGGTAAGCAAGAGTTTACCGGATTTAAAGTATCCAGAACGCTTACAATTAAACTATCTGCGATTAATAAATACCCTGAGCTTTTACAAAGTTTAGTTAATAACGGAATTAATGAAATTAGACAGACGCAGTTTTTAGCCAGCAACTATGATGAGCTGCACAAAAAAGCACAAAAGTTAGCAATTAAACAAGCTAAAACAGCGGCAAAAGAGTTAAGTGATGATTTTGATGTTGAATTGAAAGGCTTATATAGTGCGTCTTTAAGTCCACTTGATATGCCATCAGTACCTTACATGCGCAGTGAAAAAGTAATGATGGCTGATGGTGCACCGAGTAACTATGTACCCGATGCATATCATGCTGGTGAAATTACAATAAGCGCATCAAGTTATGCAATTTATTATATTGATTAATCTCTTATAGGTGGGTGGCGCTCGAATCGTGCCACCAACTGCTTTCCTTGTGATTCACTAATACGCACAATGGCATACAGCATATTGCTAATTTCTTGACGATCGTATTCGTTAACTATGTACTGATTAATATCATCAACAATGGCATTTAAATAATTAAATACGCTATTACGTGCATTTACATTCTCATTAGCAATAAATAAAATATTTTTGAATGCTTCAATAACGTTAGTCATTACATAGGCATCGGCTTTTGCATAATTGCGTAAAGGGGTGAAGTTATCATGAAGCAGTTCATCAAAACTTGTTTCATGAAAGTACAACAATGGTGGCTCATCTGTTTGATAGCATGAATAATTTATTGCATTAATCTTTAGTCGTTCTATTAATAATATACTGAGCATATCAATAGATTTAACTGCAGTACCCGGGTCGTTTATTCCAGGGCTCATAG
The DNA here is from genome assembly GCF_048318575.1 of Pseudoalteromonas sp. RW-H-Ap-1. Taxonomy (GTDB): domain Bacteria; phylum Pseudomonadota; class Gammaproteobacteria; order Enterobacterales; family Alteromonadaceae; genus Pseudoalteromonas. The sequence continues at coordinate 1,631,043 of NZ_CP166996.1, read as the reverse complement.
CTTTTACGGCAATTTCTGATATTTGCGTTAACCCATAGCGGTAATGGTCGCTAATGTATTCTTCTATATAAAAAATAAAGCAGTCTAAAATTTTCTCAATTAACTCTTCGTTCTCAGATATGTCCTTATTACACTTTAAAAACGGGTAACCTTTAACTGTAAAATAACCTTGCTTAACCGTAATAAACAGCTCAATATTTTCATCTGCTAGTAGGGCACATAATTTATTAGTGTGAACCCCTTTGTAGTAACCCTCAGTTGTACTGTTTATTGAATGCCAGTTTGAAAACTCGGGAAAGTTATCAACGGGGTTTTCGTCTTGCATATTGATAATGTCTTGAATTTCTTTTTTTGTTTGCCTAAACAAGCCATTTAATACGTTATCTACTTGTATTGCTTTTGAAATTGAATGAATAAAAAATACAAATAACCCTAAAGATATTAACCCAAAAACAAGCGCAAACAATACGCCAAGAGAGGGAATCGCGGTGTTGCCATTATCGAGTTTGTTTATATTTATCAGCATTATTATTGAATAAATAATACTACCTAAATAAAACCCTAATACCATTTGGTGTGATTTACGGGTAATGAGCCCAGGAACAACTCGGGGGGATAAGCTAGCACTGGCTGAATTCAATACCACCATTACCATAGAAAAACTAAATACGGTTAGCGAAATAATACTGCCGGCGAGGGTACTTAGAATAGTGCGTGCGTTTTCTGCGCTATCAACTAATATAAATGAAATTAGTGATTTAAGTTTTTCAATAGGGGCTAAGTACTCGACTGACATTGTCAGTACGGCAAAAAATAAAAAAGCAACGGATAATAAAGAGGGATAAAATCCAATACTGTTAATTATTTCGCGATAGCTATTGGTTATTTTTGTTCGTAAATACATATAATCCTTATTTATTATAATCCAACATATAAATCACTCTAGCATATATGATACTAAAGTAAGTGATTTTACAGCTTAAATTATGTGTTATTATTGTTTGAAAATTAAATGGAAAAACACTGTGATTATATCAAGTTATGCGGCTTTACTGGCATTATATTATATTTACCTGAGTATTAACGTTGTAAAAATACGCAAGGCTGAAGGCATTTCACTGGGTAATGGAAGCCATCCGTCACTTGAGCGCGCAACTCGAGCTCATGGGAATTTTATTGAGTATGTACCCATTAGCCTAATTTTACTGTTCTTATTGGAGTATCAGGGTTTAGCGAGTCATTATATGCATGCGCTCGGTGGTTTGCTATTTATTAGCCGGGCACTTCATGGCTCTGCTATCAGCACTAACAATTTGAAAGCACGCGCATTAAGTATGGTGATGACTTTCGCTATCATCGTTGTTAGTGCCTTTATATTATTACTAAGTCGATAAAAACAATGCGACTCGCTATTGTTTTTTCAGCTTGTTATTTTTTTAGCTTGGCTATGCCGGCTGTATGGGCTGTAGAAAACAATAGTAAAAATGATACCTTACAAGTTGTCTACCCAAAAACAATGCGCAGTGGCGAAAATGAAATTTTATATCCACTCGTATTATTAAGAGCCGCTTTGCAATCCAGTGGTCAAAGTTTCACATTAAATGCTTCAAGTATTTCTATGGCGCAAAGCCGTTCTTTAAAACAAATTATTCATAACGACGAAGTCAATGTTGCATGGACTATGACTTCAAAGCAGCGAGAGCAAGAGCTATTGCCTGTTAGAGTCCCTATTTTTAAAGGTTTATATGGTTGGCGCTTATTGGTAACCACACAAAATAAGCTTAATAATTTTACGAGCATCAATAGCCTGAGTGATTTCAAACAAATACATTTTATACAAGGACATGATTGGCCTGATACACAAATATTATTAGATAGCGGTTTAACTGTAGCAACATCAATTGAATATAGCTCTTTGTTCAAAATGCTAATTAAAGGCAGGGGTGATGTATTTCCTCGTTCGTTGCTTGAGGTTGAAATGGAGCTAAATACGTTTAAAGATGATACAGGTGGAAAATTAGCAGTAGTGCCACATTTAATGTTGCAATATCCAACCGCCATTTACTTCTTTTTTAGTAAAGACAACCCAGAAATTGCGCAAGCTGTTGAAAAAGGGCTTGCAATTATGCGTAATAACGGTGAGTTCGACCGTTTATTTAATGCCTATCATCTCAGTGCATTAGAGTACGCAGATATCAAAAATAAGGTTATTATTAGACTAAAAAACAATAACTTACCATTATTAACACCACTTGATGATACGTCACTTTGGTTTTCAGAAAAGATAATTAATACCCCATGACACAAAAAATATTTATTATTGGCTTGCCGCGTACCGGTACCACTAGTGTATGCAATGCATTTTTACATTTTGGTATACCTACTGCCCATACTGCATACACTACTGCCTGCTTTGATAATGCGCTCGCAATTGCAGACACTCCCATATTTAACGATTATCAAGCATTAGATAAATACTACCCAGGCGCAAAATTCATATATTTGAAGCGAGATCTTGCTGCTTGGTTACCTTCTATTCGTCAGCTTTTACAGCGAATGCACACTAATTTAACCCGTGCAGATGGTGGCTTTAATATTCATTTAAAACGCTGTTATATGAATACCTTTAAAGGCTTATCACTTAATAATATAAACAACGATCAGTATTTAACTGATTGTTATAAAAAGCATATTAATAATGCTAAGGCTTATTTCAGTAATCGAGAAGATGACTTTTTATCTATTGATATAGCCAATCCGGACAGTTTTAGTCAGCTCTGTGATTTTTTAAATATAAGCTCTGAAATACGAGGATTTAAAAAGATGAATATAGGCGGTAAAGTCACCGCGTGGAATGATATAAAGCACCCATTAAAAATTGAGTCGACAGCGAAAGGGCGGATAGATAAATTTTTACCCTATGAGAGCCAAATTTAAACCATGAGCAAAGATTTTTATTTTTAAATACGCTAAAATCCACGCATTATTTTATAAGTTGTATCCATATGTTTGAATTAAAATACCACACCCCATTTGAATGGACCGAAGTTGTTTTAGCTGACTTTGAAACTTTTTTACAAGACCACGCCGCTGCTGAAAAAAAGCATCGGGCATGGCCATGTCTATGCTTTCACATTATCCAGATAAGCGTAAGTTAGTTAAAGCCATGACTGACTTAGCACTAGAAGAGTTAATTCATTTCAAGCAAGTGCTGAAATTACTCATTGAACGCGATACTAATTTAGGTGACGATAAAAAAGACCCTTACATTAAACAAATACGCGCTCACTTTAGACATGGTCGCGATGGTTTTTTAATGGACAGGCTACTTGTTGGCGGTGTAATTGAGGCTAGGGGACACGAGCGATTTTCTTTAGTAGCCGAAGCATTACCTGAAGGAAAAGAAAAAGATTTTTATGTCGCCATAGCTAAGTCTGAAGAAAAACATAAAAACTTATTTGTAGAGCTCGCTTACGAATACTTTGATAAACAAGAAGTTGATGATCGTTTAGAAGAGTTATTAACAATAGAAGCAGAAATTTGTAAAAATATACCGTTTACTGCTGCTCTACATTAATACCTAACCATGGCATGTTGATAGCAAGTTAGCATGCCAATATAAATACTTCCCTCTATTGTTATGAAATTTTTTTTAATAACGCATAACTAGATCAACTTAACTGCACTTAGTTAACACTGCCCAACAATAAACAGCTATTATCATTTTAATGTATAACTTGCTTTAAGGACGTGAACTGATGCAACCAATTCATCATATTGCCGTGCTTACCTCTGGAGGTGATGCTCCGGGAATGAACACCGCTTTATTTGCCATCGTAAAAACCGCTCAACAACAAGGCATAAAAGTGTCAGGAGTTCGAAAAGGATATGAGGGTTTAATTGATAATGATTTAGTGACACTTGATTGCAAAAACCTGCAACAAAGTATGCACTTGGGCGGTACCGTTTTAAAAACCGCACGTAGTGAAAGGTTTAGAACTCATACCGGCAGACAGCAAGCTTTAGCTACAATTGAACATAATAATATTGATGCATTAATTGTGATAGGTGGCGATGGTTCTTTTAGAGGCTGCTTATGGTTATCACAGATAACCAATATCCCTTATATTGGCATTCCCGGCACCATAGATAACGACATTGCAGGCACAGATTACACCTTAGGATTTGATACAGCAGTAAACACATCAATGCAATGTATTGATAATATTAGAGATACTGCAGAATCACATAATAGGGTGTTTGTTATTGAAGTTATGGGACGTGATTCCGGATATATTGGTACTTATGCAGGTTTAACCTCTGGTGCCGACTCAGTATTGATCCCTGAAAATGACAAAGATATCGATGCTTTATTGCTAAAGATTAGCGATTATCATAGCGAACATGCATTTATCGTGGTGGTGTCTGAGGGCGATGAAATTGGTGTTGAACATGTATGTGAAAAAATAACTGCCGTAAATTCGAGTATTGATTTACGTGTAACTAAGCTAGGGCACTTACAGCGCGGCGGAAACCCGTCGGCGGCAGATCGGATGTTGGCCATTAGACTGGGTGTACAAAGTGTAAAAGCATTATGTGCAGGAAAAAGCGCAAAAATGGTGGGTATTTTAAATAACGCAGTCGCTAATACACCTATGCAAAATGTTGTAAAACAACATGTAATTAGTGACGAGCTACAAGGGCTGTTATCTGTATTTTGTAGATAGTCAGTAATTAAGTTTAAATAAGCATAATAACTAAAATGAGGAACTATAAATGAAATATTTAAAAGGGATAGCAATAAGCCTGTTTTTGGTAAGTTCAGCAAGCGTGTTAGCTCAAAATAATTGTATTGGATTAAACGGCTGTGAAAAGAAAGCCTGTGAGGTGAACCAAGAATTATTAACTGCATAACAACAAGGTAATGATCATAAGGTCGCTGGCTTTGAAAAAGCACTAAAGAGTATAAATGCACATTGTAGCGACGAAGGATTAATTACAGAGTTTCAACAAAAAATAGATGATACAAATTCAGAAATTGAAGAATATAAAATCGATCTTAAAAAAGCTAAGCGCCAAGGTAAGCATGACAAAGTTGAAAAGTATCAGCAAAAGCTAAACGACGAAACTAAACAACTTAAGCAATTAATTGATGAGCTAAATAGTTTGGTTGATTAAAATGTAATTACAGAGTTTTTATATTTAACAAAGTAGAGCATTTTATTGAATATAAATATTATGCGATAAAAGGGATAAAATACCGTGTTTATAAGTGACGTAATTGTAAGCCGCCGCAGGAATTTAGAAAAAAAGACGCTAGATTTTAGAATTTATGATTATGTTAAATAGAAGCTCTTTTACTTTGTTTTAAGTTCAATGTGCTGCGATTTCAAAGCTGTTTAAAGAGTGTTTAATGTAGCTTTGAAAATAAAGGTTTAAACGATGTTTAAACCCTTTTTAAATTTAAACTTTGAAAGTTCATTTTGGGCAGGCGGGCATTACTCGTAACAATCTTGATCAGACTTAACCCCCTTATGCCAATCGCCCTCAATACAATGGCGCATTTCATGCTGCATGCAAACAGGGTAACGCTGCAACTTTATAAAGCACACGCCGCCAACGGTTTGATGCCGCCCCATTGTAGGTAAGTTAACGTCTTGCTCTATAACAAAGTTTCCCGTTGCTGTTTTAAACGGTTTAACTTCGTCGGCTTGTTTGGCTTCGAAACCACCTAAAAAGAATACAACTAAAATTAAAAAAACTAATATTATTGCAGATGTTATTGCTATTTTGTTCATTCGGGCACCTCATCCGGCGGGGTGAAATGTTGGTTAACTTCGCTTACTTCACTGATTGAGCAAACAACGGGGTTAGTTAAGCCTGCTGTTAGCGCTTCAATAATTTCAGCGCTGGTTTTACCCTGTTCAAACGTTTCACCACCATGCTCGCTTTTTATTACGGGCAACTCGGGTGGCGTGGTCACTAACAGGCGGTGGCCATTAATGAGTGGCGCATAAGGAAAGCGATGTTTTTCGTACGCCTCCCAAAACGCGGCGGTAACATAAATATAAACTTGTTGTTGTAACATTATAATTCCTCTTGTTTTTTCCAAATGAGTGGTGTGAAATTTGCCATGGTGGCCGTTATAGTGCCAACCGTGGGCTTTTGTGTAGCGCCTTGGCTGCGGTTGGTGAGTGGTATTTCTAGTAGTATCTCACTACTTCTCCTATGTCTTACGTTATATATTGCAATGCCTAGCGGAGCGCTTACCGCGCCTTGGCTAGATATTCCCCCACCTAAGCCACAAATTTGGCTATTAATATACAGCCCGATTTTTAGCTTATTTACCCCACTTGTAGGTATTTTTGTTACGTTTTTAGTTATTGCCTGGTCGTTTATCCTTGTTAAGTTATAGTCCAAATTTGATGTATCAAATGTTTGACCATCAAACCCTGATGATAAATAGGCTGCACCGCCCAAAGTATTAAAAAATCGAGCGTATGGTTTACCTATTTCCTGACCTATAAAATCAAATTCGAGTATATCCCCCGCTCTCATATCCAAAGGTTCACTAAAAACCCACGCCTGAGTCTCACCATCTGGCACGGCATAATGAATAGCCTCTGTCCCCTCACGTTCCCACACTAACGGCGTATAGTTCGCTATTGTCGCGGTTATCTCTCCGACTGTAGGCAATTGCACCGCACCTTGTTTTTTATTTGTGAGTGGCAGTTGTAGTACAACTTCGCCAGCTATCTCTACTTCAAAATCATAAAACAAACCACCAAAGTATGTATTACTAAACTTACATAAGCGGTCAAAAGTCCATGCTGCCGTCGCGGACCTAGAATAGATTTTTTCACCCTCATTTATTTGGGCGTATAATTTCCCTTGCTCTCTTATAAGGGTTACTTTTCTTACCTCACCATCCCTAAGAAAAACTATTTGCTGTTGTATAAATCCAAAATAGCTTTCCTCGTCATAGCCTTGTAAGTTATTACTCTGAGAACTAGGCAAAAACCTAAGCCAAGTAGAGGTGCCAGTCGAGTTCTCAAACAACCCTTCATAAGCATCATTAAAGCCCTGAACATAGAAACTTACTTTAAAGTCAGTATTTGCGGGGATTTCTAAAGGTCTACTTAAGTTATAATACTGAGTCTCACCATCAGTTCTAGGAAGATAACGCGGCTTTTGCAGTAATTCATAATCACTTTCATTTTCAAATAGGGCAGGGCGAAACCCGACCGAACTTAACTCAGAGGTACGGTTATAGTGCAGGTTCATAGCCGCTAACCCTGCAGCGTCACCCATAAAGAACGCGCCCCCTCGAAAGGGCAAGCGCTCACCAAAGTTGCGAGTAAATAACTTACCCGTTAAAGCAAGTAAATCTGTTGGGCACTCCAACGCTAGCTGACGCATTAATTCATTACCTGTATAGCTTTGGGATTTTAAAACGGCATTGAACGGGTTAATGGACGAATAGCCTAAGTTGTGGTTTTGGCCAACTTCACCAAGTATATTAAGCAGTTCATTGTTTAAGGTTATATTTCGGTCTGTTGGGTTATCCACATCGTAATAAACGTCGTGGCGCTGCCATGCGTATTCTGAGATTTCATCATTGTTTTCATCAGGGCAAATAATCTGGCCGTCTTGCATTTTAAGCTGGTCGACCCACTCCCACACATTTCCCACTAAGTCGAATACACCAAAGGCGGTACCGTCGTGGCTCCATGTGTTGGGGCCTGTGCCTGTACCTGTAAAACCCGCGCTACTTGAATCACCAGGTGCAAGGTTGTCTACGCGGCGGCCACTTTCATTTTTAGCATCGTGGGCGCGGCCTCTGTCTGTGTTGCCTCGTAATGTTTGGCCGTGAGCCAGTGATAAATACGCAACCGCTGCCCACTCTGAATTGCTGGCCATGTGCCAGTTTTCGCCTTTGCTTTGGCACAGCGCCTTAGCATCATCAAAGTTAATATTAACTAACGGGGTTGCGCCCTCAATGACACTGCAGCCACCGGCTAAACTTTCACTGGCTTGATATTTACCATACCAAAACCCGCGCATTTCTTGGCCTTGCTTAATAAACGCGGGGTGGGTACCAGTTCCTAACTGACAATCAATACCCCATTTATCTAAAATGGCTTGGTTAATATCTTCACAATTAAACTTGTTGATCCACACCATCACGTTTGGGTTGCCTTGGTTATCCCAAAAAACCGAGTTTCTGCCCGCACTGGCTGCTTCAATTGTTTTGGTATAGGCTTCACGGTCACGTTCAGTAATCGCCACCATCGCTTCATCAATTGAGGTGGCAAGCGCTTGGGATGATTCTAATTCCATTTGCTTAATTGTTTTAAGGGTGGTGGTGGTACCGTCGGCGTTTAAAAAATCAACTTCACCAAGCTGTGTTTGCCAATCGTGCATAGCTTGGGTGTTATCAATCGCATTATCAATTGTGCTGTTTAAACTCGCCGTGGCCGTATTAGTTTGCTCTAAAGCGGTGTCAATTTGGGCTTGAGCTTGCACCATGTTTTGATTTAACGTGCTTGAGGTGACCATGGTGGAGGTGGCCACTTCAATAGCCGAATCAAGCTCAGCTTTAGCCGCCATCGTGGTATTTAACGCATTGGCAATGGCTTCATTATTTGATTCTACCGCACCCACTAAAGCGTTATTGGCCTCAAGCTCTAACTGCTTAACAGTTTTAACTGTGGTGGTGGTACCATCTAAATTAGTGAACGTGACTTCACCAAGCTGTGTTTGCCAATCAAGCATGGCTTGTACGTTAGCGCTGGTACCATCAACGGTTGATTGATAATCCAGCTCCATTTGCTTAAGTGTTTTAACGAGCGTTTTAGTGCCGTCAATATTCTTAAACTCAACTTCACCGAGTTTTGTTTGCCAGTTTTGCATGGCTTGGGTGTTGTCGTTCACTAACGTATTGGCCGCTTTAAGCGCTTGGGCTGTTTCTCTAAATTCAACGGTGGTAGGTATAACAATCGCGGGTTGGCTCGCTTGGTTCTCATTTTTCCAAAGTTCTACAAGCTCAATAAAAGGCGTATTATTGTCGTTAAAATAAACGCGGTTAATTTCCATCGGCGCAAATTGGCCAATACACAAAAAATCACCCACGCTTATATTTTGTGGTAACTCACCACTGTTAATAACAACGTCACGCGAACCGTTGTTTATGCTTACTTCACTGGCGGTATAGGTTGCCATGGTTAATCTCCAATTAGTAGAATTTAGCCTCGTAGATAAATAACGGCTATTTGTTTAATTTCATCGGGGCTTTTAAAGGTTACATCGTGACGTGCCTGTGCGAACGTGTAAGGTTTTTCACCCGACTGATCAGGCTGGCGCATTCCCTTGCCACGCATAGAGCTTGAGCATATATAATCTCCGGCTTGAATATCACCCTCCTCACCACAGACATTCATGGCCCCCTCACCAACACCGTTAATGTTAATGAGGTCGTAGGCGTCTTTGTATTCTTGAAACCTAAGTGAACCTTTGTAATTTTTTAGGGCAGCAGGAACGCTCTCCCATGTTAGCTCTCGCAGGCTTACAAACACCCCCTAACCGATCTTTGTTTTCGCGCTGTTGATAATCTAGAGGTCAGTATTGCGTTGGATATATCGGCAATATTAACTAACTCTGCGTCACAAATAATATCTCCAACCTCTAACTGGGTTCCCTTACTTAGTAACGCTTCGTGACCGCCAGTAAAGGGGCCGTAACCACCTTGGGTGGCGTAAAAATCAAACGCCGCCCCTCGGCCAACTATGGCTGAACTACCCGTTGATATTCCGTGAATGCAGCCCGAATTATTACTTGTGCACCAAAGCGCGTATCCTGTGCCGGTATTTGCTGAGTTCATGGTGGCGTAGCTGTTTTGGTTGTTTCTAGCAACAACCCTTACAAAATCGCCATCAATACCCCTAATAGTTCCACCATTTATGACAGGTGCTGATATACTCGTGCCTGCCATAATCTTATTGCCCGCGATTGTGCCATTAGCAACAATAGAGCCATCTACTTGCAGTGCCACAGACCCCCAAGAGCTACCATTGTAAGAACGTGATTGAGATACTCCACTACCCGACTCGGTTTGCGTTAAAATATCACCTCTAACGGGGTTTCTACCGGCTAGAGCTCTTAAGCGGCTGTTAGCTGTGGGCGCATACCACGATATTGAGCTATACGTTGAGCCATAAAACCCTGCACCATCGGAACCGTCAGAGCCATTTGCACCGTTAAAGCCTTGCGGCCCTCTTGACCCCGTTGCGCCAGGTGCTCCATCGGAACCATCACGCCCGTTATAGCCATCCCGACCGTTATACCCATCGCGACCATCGGCACCATCTTTACCGTCCTGCGCTTTAATATCATCTACGCTATTAACAGGATAACCATCACCGAGCACCATTCGACCTTTGAATATATGCACAGGGTTAGCAGGGTCGGTGTTATCAACGTATGACGTAGGTACAAAGGTATTACCCACCATCACGCCTTGGCGAATTACATCGCCTACTAAGTCTAAGTTACCCACTTGACCATTGTTATAACCCACCACACCCACAGCGCGACCGTTGTTGTCTAACTGCCAGCCGCCACGAGCAACTAACTGGCCATCAACCGTTTTAAATACTTGGCGTAGCTGCTTAATGCTGGCGCTATTGGCACCATCACTTATTTGCATGTTGGCAATAAATTCAGCCAGTGGCCCATTAACCCACGAACCGCCATCAGCTACACATTGCACAGCATCGTTACTGTTAGTGATATTGCCTTGGGCATCTAAACAGTAACCCACGGCAGTACGGGTGTACTCTTGCGCAGTGGCAATGGCTTGTGCTTTTGCATTAGCCGTATCAGTATTAATTTTTGAGGTTAGGTTTTGCTGTAACGTTGTGTACGCTTGGTTTTGACTTGCAAAGGTTTCGGCCACTTCGTCAAAGCTTGATACCGTATCGGCAACAAAGGATTCAAATTCTTGATCGCGAACAGTGTTTGCTTGGTCAATCGTGGCTATCGCCGTGGTTACGTCGTTAAACCTCACCGTTACACTTTCAAATTCAGCTTGGTATTGCTCGTCACGCGTAACACTGGCTTGTTGCTCTGAGGTAAATGCAGTATTTAAGCTTTGTAATTGGCTTTTATTGTCATTCGTTGCGGTTTCTAGCTGCAAAGAAAATAACGATAATGAGTCAATATCACTGGCATTAACTTGCAATGATTGCTCGGCTGCAGCAATGCGTTGCGCTTTAAGTGTTAAATCTTCTTGTATGCCGTTTATTTGCTCTAAGCTGTTTGTTATTGAACCCTCAAGTGCATCAAGCTTACTTTCTACGCTGGTAAACTTCGCATTTACACCGCCCTCAGCGGCATTGAATGTGGTTATTTGGTTTTTAATATACGCCTGAGCGCCATCTATAAACTGCTGGGCAGTATTGGCTTTTTCAAGCGTTCCGTTATCTGTAAACTGCTGTAACGTGGCGCTTACTTTGTATGTGGTGTTAAATGTGTCGAGTATTTGATTAACGCTAGATTCGGTTTGGTAGCCAAGCTCGTTAACCCATATAGTTGTTGCATATTGCGCCATGATCCCCTCAGCGGCGTTAATGTCGCTGATAAGCTCTGTGGTGCGGGTTTTTATATCTTTTAGCGCTAAATCATTGGCACCACGTTTACCTATTTCAATGGCATCAATGTCGCACTGGCCAAGGTTAAATTGCAGGGTGGTAATGTTACCCACGTAACCGGCTGTGCCCTCAGTATCTAGTTGAATGGTATGCCAATCTAAACTTGCTGGCTCGGGTAACGTAATGGTTGAAACCCCGGCGTTAACAATTATTTGGCCATTCCAAACTGTCTCGGCATGTTTACGTACACGAATACGAAACATTGGGTTTTGCTCAGCGTTATAGCTTATTTCAGGGGTAGTAATAGGGCTAAGGGCAACAATAAAACCTAGCGCGTTATAACTTTCAACACCAGTAAAGCCCTCATCACCACTATTAAACTGCCAGCTATACGCAGGGCGTAGGGCAGCAATTGCACCGGCTATTTCGCTTTGCATTTCTGTAAACGTGGCACGTTGGCTTATTTGCCCCGCTTGTACTTCAAGTTCAGATTCAGCTTGTGCTAAACGGGTATCACTTTGTGTAATACGGTTGGCTTGTAGCGCTATGCTGGCGTTTACGCCGTCTATTAATAAGTTGGCCTCGTTAAACGCTTCATCTGTGTAAGAAAACGCACGGTTAACAATAAGGCCGTTTTCAGGGTCAATGTAGACAACGGCATCAATTAAGCGCTCGTTACCTAATTGGCGGCGTTCGTATTCTTGGCGCCAGTTGGTGTAATTTGCTGATAAATCGAGTACGCCTTTTTCAATATCTTGGCGATGGCGCTTTTCAAGGTTTAAATCACTAACGGTTTGCTCAAGCACATCGGGCAGATTGTTTTCAGTGCCAGGCCGCAAGCGATCAACTTGCTGGTTCATATCCTCAATTAACGTTTGTGCATCTTCGCTTAGCTGGGTTAACTCAACATTATTAATGTATTTGGTTAAATCAACGGTGGTCGTTGTTGCAGTAACATTTACCCAATCACTTACGCCAAGGTGATTAACGCTGCGCACTCTAAATTTATACTCTGTTTCACTTTTTAAACCAATACGGTTATAAATCTGTGCCAACACACGTTCGCCGATTTGCGGTTGTTCAGCTGTCCCCAAAAACTCCCACTCAAACGCGGTGCCAATGCCTGCTGCGGCAATATTAGCGGTTAATGTAATTTGGTTGTAATCAACAGTTACATACACAGTCGGCAAGGTAGGGGTCAGCACACTAAATTGCACAGCAACAAGGAGTGAGCGCTGGCCAAATATGTTTTTAGCGCTAATACGCGCGGTGTATTCTCCCAGTTGCAAGTTAGGAATAGTTACTTGGGTGTATGTTACCAATGTTTTAAATACCGACTCGTTAGCAGCAGTATTAATAAACTCAACATCGTATTCATGAACAGCAAGCGGAGTAGGGTGATTCCATTTTATTATGCCATTTCCATCACCATCTATTGTTACCCGCACATCAAAAATGGGCTTAGGTTTACCAACTAAATAGTCACTGTTTGGGGTTAAATCCTGCGCACCAGGTATTATGTTATCAGCCCATAAATCGGGGCCGTCTTCAACACACATTAAGGTCACGCCGCCATCTAATCTAAAACGGCGCTCTGTTACACGGTAAACCTTATTATTTATCGATTCGCCAGGTAAGTTTAAGTACACAGTACGGCCAACAGCTGCAGCCAAGCCTTTGTGTTTAAGTGGTAACTCTATTTCCCCTAAACGTGTTTGTTCTAAATGTATTGTCGCCAGGCGTTGCGCTGTAGTACTACTGCGCACAAAGGGGAGTGATATAGACTTTTCTAATATTTGATTATCAATAGCCTGATACCCCGCAGACACAACAGGCGGCGCGTCAGTACGGTCGTAGTTTTGTTCGGGGTCTGTAAACGTAGCACGCACAACATTAGCGCGCTCTCGTAAATCAGCATGCCATTTAATTTTAATATTACCGTGAACATCATCAGCATTAATGGTGTAGGTCGGTTCGCCATACCAGGCACCAACACGTACATACCACTGGCCCATTTGCCTAAATATTTTGCCCGCAAAACACGCTTCAAGCTGGCCTAATACTTCAAGTGGCTTTGAGCTAAATGTAAAGCTACCATTGGTGGTGTAGCGCGGCTCGGTGGTAACAACGCCCTCAACGTCAGTAAATTCGGCATCTTCATCACACACGTTAATGGCAGCAATCCACCACTGTAACGGTAAACGTTCAAAAGGAACCTCATGGGCTCCATAAAAACGCACATAGTGCAGGGCGCACAGTACGGCGTTTTGGCTCCAAAGCCAGGTACTTTCATCGTCAGGGTTTTGGGCTGTATCGCGTGGGTCCCATACACGGGCACCCCGTATTAAAAAGCCCATATCGTTTATGCCATCTTCAAACACTTCACGATTATTTTCCATTTCAATAAAAACATAGCTTTGGCCAAAGCCAACATGTTTACTCGTCCATCCCGCCATCTTAGCCACTGCTTTTGCGTTAGCTGTGGTTTGGCGGCCATCGCTTAAAGAGTAATCCCAACTTTCTCGTGGGTAATCAGTGAGCTTTTTATCAGCAATGTAAATATCTTCAAGGGCATCAATAGGGGCACCATTAATCAATACAATTAACTGCATCCATTTTTTACCGCCTTTTTCAACTTCCGCTTGGTGGGCTATAACACCGCCAACGCGGTCACGGCCAAATGTAATGCGGCGGGGTTGGTCTATGCCTTTTTGCAAACCTTGGCCAAGCGTTGCTAAATCTTTTTCAGGCACATCAGGTGATAATGAGTCCCAAAGCGCACCCAGCCCTGTTACTTCAAATATGCTGTCTACAACATTTACAACCGTATCTACGACCTTAGACATTACGCGGCTCCAATGGGTGAACCGCTTTTACCGTGTCCATTGGTAACGTTACTAATCCATTTTCGCCAACACATACCACCGCGTTAACGGTTACAATGCCACCTACATATTCGTCTTTAAACTCAACTAAAGCCAAGTCACCACGTCGAGCATAATTAATAGGTATAGCGGGGTTTAAACGGTCTTTAAACACGCTTTCAACATCGTTTAAACCACGTTTAAATAGTTGTTTAAATGCGCCACTTTTAGTGCGGTATTTACCCCTAAAATCGTCAGCTACATCGTTGCCGGTTGCAAATAGCACCCAATCGGCTACCAATAAGCAGCAATCGTTTTTACCCCATTTAAAGGGGTCACAATTGCGGCGGTTTATAAAAGCAGCAAGTTTAGCGGCGGTTGCGCTCATCGCGAGGGCCTCCTATGTAATTACCAGGTTGTGTGTCTGGTAGGTTTTGTTTGTTGGTCGTGGCTTGCTCACTAAAAAACACATCACCCGGGTAGAGGGCTTTTTGTGTGGCATCATTCCAACGTTGGTGTAGCCGTGCGTCTTTCCAGCGTTCACTTTCACCTGCAACACTAAGCTGCACTTGCGATACATCGCCGCGCTCTACATCACAGGCCACAATGTAGCCGCTTTCAAGTAACTGGCTTTGGCTAACACGGTAATGTTCATCAACGGTTACAAGGTAAATTTCGCAATCCTGGCTTATGGGGTCGTTTTCGGCCACTTCGGCTAAAATTGCTTGATCTTGAGTGTGTAGGGTTAAACGTATGCGGGCGCTGTCGTTGTTATCATTAGCAGGTATTTCACTTACAGTGCCAAGCATACCCACGCCATGCCAAGTTAAGTTAGCAAAGCGGCGCTCGCCTACACCTGTGTGCAGCAATACATCGCCACTTTTAAGCGCAAGTCGCACAAAAAAACGAGCACGGCCACTGGTGGCTAAATCCGCAAGTAACCCTGAGTTTAAGCTCTCCATTAAAACGCCTCACGCCCTTTAATTTTCCAGCTGGTAACTATGCCGTTTTTATACTGCGCACTAGCAAGCCCTTGCTTATTATCAGCAAGTCGAAACAACCCAGCTGGTTGCTTAAATGTAATAAGGGTATTTTCTGCAGGTATTTTTCGTACAGGAGACTCAAAAATGGCCGTCGCTTGGCCAACTGAGTCACTTACCAAGTCAGCCGTTAATATTTTAAGTTCAGTGTTTTGGCCAACCCCCACTTGCATACGTTCACCGGCAACCAATAAAGTTTGGTTAGCGGGTAGCGCATATAAATTTAAAATATTCCCGTCTTGGTTTGCACCGCGCACATAGCCCGTAAAGTCTTTATCAAGCTGTTCTCGTCGGTAATCAATTAACGTAAACGTGCCCACTTGCCCGCGTAGGCTGGCAATAAAGCCATCAAGGGCTAATGCATCACGCTCAGGCACATTGGCAAGTTCAATTTCAAATTCCCAGTAAGCACCTTCAAGGTCATAAACCTCAGTGGCGTTATTGGCTTTGTTTAAATGGGTTTGGCTGTTGGGCACTAACGTAAAGTTAGAAATCTTAGGCCGTTTGGGTAAAGGGAGTGGTTGCATCGTTACCAAGTTTCATAATAAAACACTGGTAACGAGTATAAAATTTAAGGGGTAAGCTTTCGGCTGGAAAGGGGTTTACAGCTAACCTTTAATATAGCTTTGAAGCATCTTATCGTCAAAAAGCTTGGTTTCAAAGTTTTTATTTTGGGATCTATGAGGAAGTATTGCTGCTTTCTTGAGAAACTCAATTTCTGAGTCAAGCGAGTCAACATTCTGCCCTGATTCAATTAGTATCCCTCTAACTATATATTTTATCAAAACTAAAGCTATTGTCTTTTCAATTCCTAATTTCCCATAGAACAATAGTAAATATCCGTTAGTATGTGTTTCATCTGTTAAATTACAATACAATTGATGGGAGTAAGTGGCGAAAACGCTAACTTGAGCTTTGCTCGTATGTAAGTTATTTAAAATAGTTACTCGAGTACTTAAATCCCATTGCTCTAGAATATGTGAGCTTTTTTCATAATCTTCACCATATTGTAAATATGAACTACCAACTAACCTTAAGAGTTCACTGATACTCATATCAGTATTTTCATCTATAATTTTATTTGAATTTTCAATAAAGTCATTTGAATAATTCTCAAAAGTAGTTGTGATTGTATTAAATAAATTATCTTCTCTTTGCAGTTCAAGGCCTTGCTTTGCGTCTCTCCAAGTCCAATATAAAAGTAAAACAGTAATAAATAAAAAAATAGGTGAAAGGAGGTTATTAAAGTATGTAGCAGTATCAATCCAATTCTTTATTGGAGTGTTTAAATTAAAACCAAATTTATATAAAAATAATCCAATTGAAACTGCTGTGCATAATATTGCAATACTAATTGCTGCAAGTGCATTATAATTTTTTTTATTAATCATCTACATTCCCTCGCTTTTTTAAAAATCCTTTTTACACTAATCTCAAACACTTAACAACTAAGCTGCACCTCGCACTGCTCGAATAATTGCACCATTACTTTGTATATTAGCCACAACAACACCAACAACTTGTCGAGCTATGTCTTGGCCAACCGCTTGCGATGTTTGCTCATTAGCACCACCTTGTACCGTAATTTGGTTGGTTATATGTATATTTACACCACCAGAGCCGCCACCATCATTAGCCGCACCACCTGCGTTGTAACGCCGTGCCATTTGGCTAATTTCAGTATTTTGTTTAGGGCTTAGTACACGCTCGCCACGCTGTAATACATAGGTAGATTCATTGGGCACATAATCTAAACCACCGTGGGCAATACCAGTCGGTTGCTGAGCTTTAATTTGGCGTACTTGTTGTAAACCCATCATAACCGCAGCAGCTGCTGCAACACCACCCAACACTGGGCCAACAATGGGAATAGGGGCCAAAGACGTATAAGCAGCTGTTGCACCTTGGTAGGTATTTATAACAGCTTGCGCAATTGCAAACGCTTTATAGGCTTTAAATGCTGTTTTACTTTGTCCAGCCATTGCTTTAAAAGTAGTGGCACCCAAGCCAACAATGGCGTTAGATTTTTCAGCTTCTGTTTTTTTCTCAAAGTTAGCAAACGCTAAAATGTTGCTTTGTAAAGCACCTGTGTGGCGTGTTTTAATTTGCATCAACCGTTCTTGGTGTGCGGCTTCACTCGCTTCACGTTGGCTATAGTAGCCATTTGCAGCATTAAGTTCAGTTTGGCGCTCTAACTCACGAATTTGGTTATCTGCGTTATATTTAAGCTCGCCACTTTCATCATTAGCTGCTAAACCTAATTGTGAGCGTCGCTTGGCATCAACCCGTGCTTGTTGGCGTGCTTGCTCTACACTTAGTTCGTTATTATAAGCGGCAAGTGCTTCACGCCCAGCAAAACCCTTAACAGTGGCAATACGGTTTTCTAAGTCGCGTTGTAAATCGTTTTTACGTTTTTCTTCAGCTTGGTTTTGTATACGTGTTTTTTCGGTTTCACGTTTTTGTGAAATTGCTTTTAGGTCTTCACCGTATTTAACATCAAGCTGCTTTAAAATGGCATCGTATTTAACTTTATTAGCTGCATCGTTTTCACGGGCAACAATGACCATTTGTTTACGTTTTTCGTAGCTGTCTTTTAATCGTTCTTCTTCACCCATTAAGCTTACTTCTAAACGCTTAATGTTATCGGGCAGGGCGCTAGCTGCACCTTTCGTTTTAGCGGTGGCGTCTGTCCAGTCGAGAGTATCTAGATTTTGTTTTATGTTAGCAATTTCAGCTGCTGTCTTCATTGATTCTGCGCGTAGCTTAGCTTGCTCGTTTATATATTGTTGTGTTTCATTTATTTGATTTTGGAATAAACTAACAAAGCGAGTGCCTTTTGCGGTTTCTTGTCGTGCCTTTAAATCCGCTATTTTTTTATAGGCTTGCTCAATGTTGGTCGTATATTTATTAATTTCAGTTTGAGTCTGTCTTAACTGTGTCGTGGCTTTTTTATTATCTATAGAGTCAAATGCAGCCCCTAAATCATAAAGCTTGGCTTCTAACTTGGGTGTTTGTTTTTCAACTTTTTCACTCTCACGTAAAAAATAAGCCAGGGCTATACCCGCAGTGACCACTAAACCAACTGGCCCACCTAAAAGCCCCATAACAGTCGCAAGCCCACGCGATGCAATCGTGGCGCTGCCTGCTGCGACGGTATACGCCTTAGTGGTTGCGGTTAACGCATTGCCTGTAATTACACCTCTTTGCTCTGCAACATTAACGGCAGTTTGGGCTGCTGCGCGTTGCTGTGATGTTTGCGCCAATATTACATTATGCTTCGCACGTTCTATATCTTGTAATGCGCGTTTGTGTTCAGCAATCGCCGTTATATTTGCTTGCTTGGCTAAGGCAGCATCGGTAATAACCGCTTTATTCTTCGCGGCTATATTTGCAATAAACCCTTTACCACTGGCAGCTAAAGCAGATGCTAAATGCCCAGTAAGTACCGTAGCTAATGCACCTGTTGTTACCATTAAGCTATCTACGGCGTCTTCGTTCTCACGTAAATACGCCATGGTATCGGTAATAGAATCAACCACGCTAGTAACAGCAAAGTTTACAGGCTCTTCATATTTGCGTATTAAGCGCTGGTACTCATTCCCCATTTCCGCAAAGCTGGCGTTTATTTTACCCTCGGTGGCCTCAGCAGCACCGGCATAATCACCCAGCGCGGCTATTAATGTGGTTTTAAACATGGCACTGGTGACTTGCCCAGCATTCACCATTTTCCTAAAACTACCTGCTACACCACCACTGGCTTTATCAAGCTTTTGCATTAAGCCTGGCAATGGCTCAGTTACTTGGTTTAACTCTTCTGCACGTAAAACGCCGGCAGTCATCCCTTGAGTCATACCAAACAAACTCTGCCCAAGCTGTACATTACTGGCACCTGTTTTAGCGGCTACATTGGCAAAACCTTCTAATATCGCTTTACCTTGTGCGTTAGTCACTAACCCAGACTCTTGCAAGGTTAAAACGCGGCTGTACGAATCAGCAAGCGTAGTGTAGTTGGTGTTTAAGCGATCAGATGTAGCAAACAAATACTCTTGTACTTTGGCGTAATTTTCAGCTGAGCCCGTTAATCCCTTTAACCTGGTATCTAGCAATTGTGCAGCGCCGGTATCACGCACAAACATAGTCGCGGTACCAATACCCACTAAGGTCGTGAGGGTTGCACCTATTTGCCCATACGCGGTATTCATTAACCCAAGCTGGCGGGTCATCGCGCCTTGCTGTTGCATAATGCGGGCTTGGCTTGCGCCTAATTGCTGGTTAGCGGCAACTTGGCGCTGTACTGCTTGGGGTATGCGGTTTAGTTCGTTTACGTTTTGGCGCGCACCGGTGGTAACTGCTTTACCGTCATAACTTAAGCGTAACGCCAAATTCAAGTTGTTGCTCATCGGGTCGCCTTATTAGTCCAATTATGGTGCGCTCTAGGGTTTGCAGTTTTGCAAAGTCATCGGTGTTAAGGGTTATATTTGCATAGCGCCAGGCTATATCAGCCCTGGCATAATCAAGGGCAATTTCTACCCCTTCGTTATCCCGTTGCCACTGGCTACTGGCGGTAGTTAATGCCAATACCGCTGTGTGGTTTTGGGGCAATACAAACAATGTTTTCTCATCGTGTGGCACAGTCTTTTTAGGTGCGCCAAAATGGGCTTCGTCTTCATCAAGGGTTTTACTGTCTGCTGCTAGGTCGCCCAAAAACCACCTAGCAACATCGGCTAGTTTTTTTCAGAGATACGGTATTGGGCGTTAATACACTCAACACTTAAGCGGGCAGTTAGTCCACTATAAATAAGCAACTCTTCAAGGGTACTTTTATCAAATGGCACGTCTTTACCATCATCAATAAAGTCATCCCAACCCACTAATAGCTCGCGTACTATTTCGCCATCACTCGTGCCTTGTGTTTCAGTCAGTGTTTTAAGCTCGCTTTCAGGTACCAGTTTAATTTTTGCCGTAAACTTAAAAGGTAGCCCACCAAATTCAAAATCAAGCGGGGCGCTTATAACCGCATTTTTTAACGCGTTTAATAGTTTTAATTTCATTTAAAAGTTCACTTATATGTTTTTGTTAGTCGTTCAGCCTCGTCTTTAGCAGCTTTAAGACTATTGAATTTAAGTATGCCGTTACTGTCTCTGCAGTAACTTGGCGCTTTCCTTTTTGCTTTGCAATGACCGTGTAAAATTCAACGTTCCCTGTATCAACATTTGTCATATTGATTGCTTGAAATCGCATAGCCATTACTCAAACACTATCGTTAGTTCGTCATAGCCTGCGCCACTGGGCACGAGCTTGCCGTCAAACTCATAACCGGTTAATTCTGAGTCCAGGCTGGTATATTTAGGCCACGGTATTTGGTAACGGCCAATAATCGTTACTTTTTTACCTGTGGCGGTGCCATGGGTAAACTCAAACATTTGCACTTTAGCAACGTCATCAAACGGGTTGAAACTGGTTAATTCTTCTGCTGTTAGCGTAAAATTAGCGCTGCTTTCATGACCGGTTATCATTATTTCTTCGTGGTTAATAGCGCGGTCAAACACCACATTATTACCTAAATCAATGGTAATTTTGTGCAGCGTACGTTTAACATCGTTAAGCTTAAAATCACTGCTATTACTTACGCCAAGTACTTCAGGGCGTACCCAGCGTTCCCAATCAACCGCAGGGGCGGCAGTACTTGCAACCGGCGCACTAAACAAGCCTTTAAACTGCCAGTTAAGCATGGGCTTACCCTTTTCAAGCGCAAAGCTCACGTTGCCTTTCATTTCGCTAATGTTGTGGGTGTTTTTACCAAAGCGTACTAAGCATGTAACTGCAACAGGGGCCCCTTTTGTAAAGGTAACGCTTGTTGCATCGACAACTTGCACCATGCCGCAAGCAAGTAGCAGCGGGGCAAAGGCAGGTTCGTTACCGGCTGTGCCACTCATGGCAAGTGGGGTTTTAAAGTTAAGGCTTATATGTTCACCATAAAAGGTTTCCATACTGGCACCGCTGTAGCTGGTTTCTAGCTCGTCTTTTTCACTTTCGCTTTCAAGCGATAACTCAACGTCACTGGCATAAATGGCATGCAGGCCCGTTAAGGTTGTGCCCAGGGCATCGGCTAAAATGAGTTTGTCTTTAAATCGCCAGCTGCTCATGATTTACTCTCCACTTTAATTAGCTCACCGCTTTTTAAGTTAAAAGCGCCGGCTATCTCGTCTCTGTTACCTTTTGCTTTAGCTAAAGCCTGGTTAACGTTTTGGGCAATCGTCATCGCGCGGGACATTTTAGGCTTTATGTTAACGTCAGCCTGTTGTTCAGCGGGTTTACTCGATTGCGGCTCGGTCTGTTTGCTCATGGCATCACCTTCACTGTTACGGTATGTAGGCCAGTTACACTAAACTGGCATTGGTAAATTAAGTTATTAGTTTGCTTGCTAAGCTCAATTGTGCGGCCCTTATCAAGCTTTATAGGGTTCCAACCTGCGAACTGGCAACCTGCTACAGCGGTTTTAACATCACTGCGCAATTGCTTTATTTGCATATCGCTATGGGCATTACCTGCAGAGCAGGGGATCACAATCATCACTGCAAATACATCTTTAACGTGGTATTCGTCAAGGCCGTGTACTTCATTAGTAATGGTGTTGTCATCGGCCAGCGGCAATACAAACAACTGAGCACTGTGTACAGCATTCTCGCGCACATGGTTAAAGTCGCTAGCAAACCCTACTGTTGCATTAATCACTGTGTTACTTAGCAGGGTTTCTATGTTGTTTAAATCAAAGTTAAATGCCATTTAAATGCTCTTTAAATACTGTTTAAACTTAACCAAGAGGCTTCTTAAATTAACCAATCAGTAATAATGTCGTTAATCTCAGTTTCTTGCACAGCTGCTATACCAATAATTGCCCGCGCGGGTAACTTAACGTTTTTATTGCGGCCTGTTTCACCACCAAAGTGATGTATTGCTGAGTACTTTTCACCTAAGCCATGCTCAAGCGTATTACCGTTTACGTTGTGCGTTACCGAGCCTGCAAGGTTTCGCTCATCTGTTAGTGTTAAACCGCCACGATCTTTTGCTGCTTGCGATTGCTCCCATTTACGACCTTCTGGTGTTACTTCACGTAAAAATCGGGTAGTAACGTCCATGTCTAAAAATGCACCAATATCATCCAATACATCAGCGGGTTCACCACTTGTATTTGCAATTTGGGTTAAGCGCGGCAGGGCATTACCCGTTATGTGTATAAATACACCCGCCAATTTAATAACCTGGCCAATTAAATTGAGAGCCTGCAGGTTTGGTTCGCATCCCAGTTCTTGCACCTGCAGGCGCATCTTCCTTAATTTGGATCACACCTTTACTAACCTTATCGAGCATTGCCATGGCGTTACTTTTTAGGGTCTTAAGGTTTTCGTCAGCAATGTTAGGGGCTAACTCACAATGCATTAAATCGTTAGCAATGCCTGGCAATACCGAGTTATTTATATCGTCTTGGTTTAATGCAAGCCGTGCTACATAGCCTGCTATAACCGCATTTACATTTTTTTGTGCTTGTACATACCAGGCATTAATTTGCTCTTGCAACTCGTTGTACGTTTCGCTTAAAAGCGCTGCTTCAACATCGTCGCGCGTTGGGCGGCTACCCACCGCTGCAAACTTAGCAGTCGCAAATTGCAACAGCGTATTAATGCCAACTTTATCTATAACTGCTTGTTCTGTCGTAAACATGGGCACCTCAGTTAGTAAAAAAGGCCCCGAGCAAGTCGGTACTGGGGCCTTTACACAGGGAACAACAATAATTAACCGGATGGCGTCAGTACGTTGGTCAGTAAAATACCGCAGTCTTTTGCAATAATTTGCTCTTGCACCGATTCGCCTACCATAATTTCAACCCCACCATTTAGGCCCGCAGCTACGTCACGGTTGCCCGATGTACGCGAGCCATAACGTGCAGTGAGTGCAAAGGTCATGCGGTTGTTGTTAAACGAGGCCAGCGGGTCGTGGTACGTAAACGACAAGGTATCTTGCCAAACCTTTTGTAAGTTAACGGCTTGGCCTTTTTTAGCCGTGTTTAGGCGCGCTTGGCCAACGGTTACATGCTCAAGCTCTAGCACTTCTTTAATGTAGCTCCATGGCACTACGCCCTGGTCGCCACTAGTGCCATTAAACGCTTTAAGTAACTTAGGATGCGTACGCAGTTTAGTTGCCACGCTTTGCGATAATGTCATTGCATTAGGGCGCATAAGTGGTGCATCAAGCATCTCTAAAAAAACGGTAAAATATCAAGTGCAGGGTCATCTAAACGCTTTTTGCCTGCTGCAGCTAATGATTCAGTACTGCCAAAGTTAGCGGCTTTGTTATACATAGTGGCCACACGTATTTCACGGTTAAGCAATACCAAATCAGTTAAGCTCTCCGCTGCATGAGTACGCGGGTTGTAGTTTGCTGGCGCATTGGTTACATCATCATTCGGCACCACATCAGACAAACCATGATCAACCACTGAGCCGGTTTTCTCTTCAACACTAAACTCAACTTGATTCGGCGATGACTTACGGCCAATTTTATCGTCTACAACGGTAAACTTTTCGCCTTTTTTATATTCGGTCCACTTATAGTTACGTAAACCAACGGGCGAATAAGGGGCAAGCGTGTCTGCAACTAACGCTCTATTACGATAAGCAATGGCTATGGCCGTTTGCTCAACATCGGGGGTAAATGGCATACCATTACTCATGGCAAATCCTCACTATTAATAATTAAGTTAACCCAAGCGCCTTAAGCGCTTGGAATTGTTGCTACTACATGCGGGTTTAAAAACACGTCGCCAATCACTCCAGCTTCGCCGCCTTCCATTACCCAACCAGCAACGTATACTTCGGTTTGGCCCACAAAGTTAGCAGGGTCAAACTCAACGGCTTTACCTTCGCTATCAGCAACAATTGGGGTGCCTGCAATTAACGCTTCACCAAACTCAACAGGCGCACTTTGGGTCATTACCACATCAACACGTAAATGCTCGTCAGTGCCTTGCTCGGTAACACCGGCATACATTGCGCTAGCATCAACCGCTAACCCAACATGAAAGTCAGCCGCAGCCGATACAACCACTAAGCGGTTAGCCGGTATAACCTCTTCAGCGCTAAAGTTTCTTATAAATCCTGGTTGTGCCATGGTTTTATGCCTTTTTAATGTGGTCTAACGCGGCGGTAATGCTAATTTCAATGCCTTTGCTAGATTGTGATTGTTGAAATTCCAGCGCTTTTGCTGCCAGTGTTTCTGCACTGTCGTCAGTATTTTCGCCGTCGGTATCGTCTTTATTAAACTCGCTTGTTAAGCCTGTTTGCTCAGGCAAACCCTTTAAAAAACCTTCAAACCACGCTGCAGGTTTAAGTTCCTGGCTTTTACCGTCTGCAGCAGCAAACTCAAAGGTGGTGTCGCCATCATCCAGCTTGGCCATAAACTCAGCGATACCTTCGGTATTCGTTAACCGCGGGGCTTTGCCGCCATTCACTTCGGTGTTAATAAAAGTGTTAGCCGCTGCAACACGCTGCGCGTATTCAAGCTGTGCATTTTTAGCGTTGGCCGCATCAATTTGGTCTTGTAGCGCCTTTCTTTCTTCTTTATCCATTGCATTGTCCTCGTGGGGTGGTGGGGCGTCATCATCGCCTTTACTAAATTCGGCACCCTCGCCACTATTCACCTTGGAACGTTCGTGCTCAGCAATAATGGTTTCTTCTTTTAACCATTCACTTTCGTAGTCGGGCACAACTTTATCAGCCGCTTCACTGCCAAAACGGTCAGTTATAAAGTTGCGTAAATTGCCCATTAGGCGGGTAAGGGTGTTTGATGTGCGCAGCGATATGTTGTCAATATCACCGGCAGCAAATTCTAGGGTTAGGGTATCGGCGTCATCCGCTTGGTTAAACTGCCAAGCTAAACCGTCAACGGCAGGGGGCTTGCCACCTAAATAACCAATGTGGGCAAGTTGGTAGCCATTAGCCACCTTTTCAAGTTTAACCGAGCGGTTAGGGTATCGCTTGCTTTGTACCGCTTGAGCAAATTCAGCACACACATCTTCTGCTTTAGCAAACAAAGAGCCACCTTCTGCTTTTAGCTCACTGGCCCAACCCCATGCAGGGTCGTCCATTTTAGGATGGCCAATAACCAGTGGTGCGGTTTTAGGTTTAAAGTTAGCGACTACGCTGTTTAAATCAGCATCGCTAAATGTGTGCTCAACGCCTTTAGAGTCGGTTTGCGTACCTGCTCTAAATACTTCAAACCAATTAAAAGAGGTGTTTGGGGTTGTTTTGTTTGCCATGTTCCAAGTGCCAATAAACTAACTAAGTGGCACCCAGTGTATGCGGGGAGTTGCTATTGAACCGCTGGAAAAGACTTTACAGCGTTAACAATGGGGTAACCTATATAGGCTAAGCGGGTATCAACCACACTGCAAGGAATATTTTATGGCGCACTGCAATTTATGTAACAACCCTCTAACTCAAGGCGAAATAACGTTTCTTGACGGCCAATGCTCAAACTGCGAATTTGATGCCCACGCCCAGGCGTTCTCACTTTGTAAGTCCTGCAATAGCCCACTGTACACACCCATTAAGTTAAACGGCGAATTTTACTGCTCAAATAAATGTGCGCATAAAAAAGACACAAAAAAACCCGCTAAATGCGGGTTTTATCTAACTGTACATATAAATATTTACTACTGCTTTTTATTCTTACCCTGATTAATCACTAATCTAAATTGTTGTGCTGTTCTAAAACCTTGGAATTGATCATATGCAGCATAAATTGCTAAGGAGATAATCGCTCCCCTCACAGACAAAAATAGCCACTGTGAAAGGTTTGAATCCTCCCCATACAAACTAGAAAGGCCATTAAACACAGCATCTAAAATCAATAATAAAATGATAAAAGCAGCATTGCTAATGACTTCTTTTTTTAAATCAGTTAGTAAATTTATAGCGTTATCTATCTTTTTTCGAGCCCCCTTTATTTCACTAACATCTTTTAACACACCTTCAATGTAGTTAAACAACGCCCATGTTAGTGCGCTTGCAGCAGTAACAAAAAAGGGAAAACGGCCAATACAGTATCAAATAACTTTTTTGCAGCCCCGTTAGTTATGTGAAGAACAGCGAAACATAGAATTAAAGACACCAAAATATATAAACCAATTAATAATGGTTTTTTAACTTTTACCCATATGTTTAATTGTCGCATAAACTTCAGCACCTAAATTTGACTCTTTATAATTTAAGGTATGCACAGAATCAGCTTTTTCACCTAACTCCATTTGAGAATCATCTGTTTGACTCTCATTTTCAACAGATGGTAGGTTTACTGTATCAATATTTTCGTTACTTCTATGCGCCTTTTTACCGCCCCTTTCACCTTCTGTAACAACACCCCAGCTGCCTTCACCCTCTGCAATATACTCTAAATAGTTTGACACTAGTACTTCGGGTACTTTCAAATCACCTGAGTCATTTTTTAAAGTAATGTCTATCTCATCTTGTCCAAATATATCTTGCAATGCTTCAACTGCATCTCTTGCTTTTTGGTTTGTATCTAAAATATTTGGAGATATTAACTTAAATTCTAGCCTATAAATTTTACTCTTCGAGTCTACAATATTCCAAAACTTAGCTGACTCTGATTTACCTTCAATAAAGATACGATGGTTAAAAGTAGCAAGTATTGGATCTGTAAAAGCCGACTGCAATGACCTCGCAATATGCTCAGGGTCACCGTAACGCCAATCCTTTCTGACAAATATGTGCTGTGTTTGAATATCAATTACAACTGATAATGGAATCCAATTGTCATGCACAACTTCAACAATGTCACCTGGTACTTTTTCGCCTGTTTGTTGCTTTTTAAGCTTAGCTATTTTTCCACAGTAAAATCGTTCACTGGGAAAGTCATATCCAAAAGACGGAACGAGCTCTTTAAATCCAAGTACACTATAAAGGGCCCCAGCTGATTTAAATTCTCTGTCAATTTTTATTGCAGGTAAAATTGCATGTCCTTTAACCGTTGGGATAGCTTTTACATTAAGTGCTTTTTGCGCTTCTTCAACTAACGAATAGCGTAAAATAAGATATTCTTTAACCACAATTGGATTTCCTTATACGTATTATTATTTGTTTTAATCATAATACACTTAAAAATTAACCTTTAAAATCCAATTAGCATTAAATTGAAATTGCTTTATAGTTAAGTATCACTACTAAACAACCAAGGAATGGTTATGCTAAAACAAGCTCATTTAAAAACCTTAAATAAAACACTCATCACTATAGCTGCATACTTTCTTTTGTCTGGTATTGGACTAGGTGTGTATTTATATATCAACAACCCAGATAAATACCTTTCATCAAACCCCGATGAGGCCATGCCGCAACTCTACGTAGCACTTACCAACAAATTGGAGTCAAACCCAAGTAGAGAGTTTATAGCCGACCTTAACCAGGCATATGTTGATCAAGTTATTACCGAATCTGAGTACATTCGTTTAACGCTTAGGTACAACCTCAATATGGCGACAGATTTAAATTTAGAGTTCAAACCCACCAAACAACAATTTCATAAAGCATTGCTTAACCACCAAAACATAAAACCATAACTTTAAATCCAAGTTAAACTATGTTTAAACCGCGTTTAAATTCGATTGAGTGCGTTTAAACGACTTAAACTTAAGCTACCACAGCCATAACATAAGCTAATGTGCTTAAAATCGTTTTCAGGGATTTTTTAATTAATCAACTTTACACACGTTATGATTAGAATTAATGTACATGCTTAATCAAGGATTGATTTTGTTCTTGATCTTTTTAAAGGGAATCTCATGGAATTAAAAACAAGTGCTGGTGCATTAAATATAACAATAGGTAATCATTTACCCACAGAGTATAAAAAGTTATTTGAAAGTGCTTTTGCGCTTAAAAAACAAGTTAACATTAGGGGAACAACTTGGGGCCTGCTCTGTGCTCAGTCAAAGGTAAAAGATATTAAAGCCGATGTACCAGCTATAAGTGGTGATATTTTTAAATTTACACAAATTAGAGAAGATGCAGATTGGCTTAATCTAAATACTAATGACTTTGCAACTGATGCAGACCTTGCTGAAATTAACTTACCTGAAAACTTGAAGCCTAATTCGACAAGGTTTACTTATTTCTTTTTTCCTGAATCTCATACTCTCGTTTACGAAGCATATTACAAAGGTAATGAATTAACACCTAATACAGCGGTTGATTTTTTTAAAAAGTTACTAAATTCAGCTGAACTACAAGAAGACTTTGGAGAAGTAAATGTAGTTCACTTTCCTGAAAAAGAAGCACTGCAACAAGCTTTACAGCTGAAGCATAAACGAACTATTCATATGATCATAAATAATCCTAATGCGTTTGGTGAAATTGAAAAGAGATACTTGAAGAAAGCAGAGGAACGTCAAATAGCTAAAGTTGAAACTAAAATTACAGCTAAGACGGGCGAATCAATACAAGTAGATCAAGAGCTTAGAAATGAAGCGAAAATAGCCGCTAATAATGGTAGCTTAGTTGTTAAAGGCTATGATGGAAAAGGCACACCAAGAATAATTTCTACTAAGGATATGCCGTTTATCAAACATGATTATTTTGATATCAAGAATTCACTTCCATATGACGCATTTAAACGCTTGGCAATTTCAATTGAGGAAATTATTAAAAAGTTATTATGACAAATAACATTATAGCAAGATATTGGAGAGCATATGGCGGCTTTACTGCATTATTAACAAGCCCTTATTTTTATGCATCTATAATCATAACGGGAATCCTTTTTCCTGCCTGGAGTAAATTTGGGTGGTGGGATGATGTGCTCTCCATTATGCCTAACTTACTTGGGTTCTCTTTGGGTGGCTTTGCATTGTGGATGTCTATAGGTTCGGAAAAATTTAGAGATTTTTTAGCAGAACAAGACAAACCATGTGGCGAGTGTATTGAATGCAAAAATGCTTTTGGTCAATGTTTTAATAATAGACCATCTGCTTTTACAATGATCAATGCAATTTTTTTACACTTTATCTTGCTACAAGTCTTAGCAATATTGTTAGCTATGATTTGTAAAACCTACGTAGATTATTTTGACCTAATTACCATGCATAATAAATCAAAGCTGGCACTAGCTATTTTTTATTGTGCGTCTTACTTTGTCTTTATCTATGCTTTAGTAAGTACTGTTACCCTCAGTATAGGTTTATTTAGAGTAACAACCCTTTATGAGCACTTTGTAAATAACAAAATAGCCGAAGATCAAGAGAAATGCTGGTGCCCTCTAATACAAAAAAATAAAGAAAAAGCCCCTTAACTAAGGGCTTTTTTGTTACCAAAATATTTATAGTTTTATTTTGTTCAGTCATATCGGGAACCTTAATAAATATTGAACATTATTCTATGATGTAATTAATGATACAGTTTTTCGCCAATACATTTTTTCAAATTTTAAACAGTCTAGATCGGTTAGCTTTTCAGTAATATTAAGAAGTTCTTGTTGTATTATTGCTTTTGTATTGTCTTGTTCATTCAGTAACATACGGTGGTGTTTTATTGCTAAAGCAATAATATAATCTTCGTTATTCCAGTCCATCATATTCCTCCATCAAACAAGTTAAGTACAACTTTATAAAACCAGCTTAGTTTAAATTCGATAAGTTAAATACATTTACTATGCGGCAATTATGCTTACAGCCGTTTAAGAATAGTAAGCTATAAGCCAAAAACAAAAGGGTTTATTTCAACCCAAAACACACCAACTATAAACATCACTAGTACAACAAAAAGTAAAACAAAAAAATAGCAGACTATTCCTAGCTGAGTTTTACTTTCGAACTCACCCTCTAAGTTTTCAAATTTAAAATTAGAAACTTCCTTAGTCCAGTATTCAGCTCTTTGCTCAAACAAATCATTAATCAACTTCATCTCTTCAGCATAAACCTTATTAAACAAAGTAATTTCTTCAGTAGTAAGCTGAGCGGTAATAATATTAATTTCTTCATCAATATTTACTTGAGCTTGTGGCATATTATTAAGAGAGTAACTAAGGTCAATTGCCTCGAAATGCTTTAAAGCTAATTCACGTATGTCTTCACGTTCTAACTTCATAGATTAAAACTCCCCCTAGAAAATTAATCCAAGGTAAAAATTCTGTCAGTACATGAATGGCTTATTTAATCTAACAACTTTTGATATCGCAACATACTTAAATTCATTAACTCTTCTCTATAGGAAGCTTTAAAACATTTAAATTTTTCATCACCAAGATAATTATTGATTATTAACAGTTCTTTATCTATTTCCATCTGAATAAACTCAATCCGATGAAACTCAATTTCACTTAACAACATTTTATGGTGTTTATAAGCAAGCCTACGTATGTTTTTAAGATCCAACCAATCACGCTCGTAATCCATATTTACTCCAATCCAATAGTGCAAGTGTAGTGCGTTACATAAAAAATGCTAAATTAAACTTATTGGTTAATTCTTATTAAAACCCCAAGAATGCAATTAAAATAACAACTAAAGTAATCACTACCGAGTAAATTATAGTCTTGGCAATTTTTACATCATGTAACATATTAAATAGCTCCAGCTCTGCTACTTCAACAGCAGTAAAATCCTTATCAAGTAAATCATTGTTAATAGCTAATTCGTCAGATGAGTCAGTAACCTGCATTTTTTCATGATAGTGTGTTTTTAGATTTTTTACCGATTCTTCATCTAGGCCTTCACTTAATTTAACCGGCTCCTTTTTAAGCTCCAAATTAGTGCTGGGAAGATTATTAATATGAGCATTTCTTAATTTTAATTTATGCTGCAATGCTAATTCCTGCACTAATTTTTTATCTACTTCTGGCATGGAAATCCTTTAATACCCGTAATACTTATTACTAAATCTCACCACAATCGGCGTTCCGTCTTGCTCACAGGTAATACTAATTTTTAATTTTTCTTTATGATCATAGTAAGTAGCTAAATGGGTCATTCTGTCTCGCTCTTCTAAACTTTGCGAATTGACCGCAACAGCTTTTAACACTGCTATAGGGTCAAACGACTCAGTTTGGCTACATGGTGCTGTCTCCAGCAAGTAAATCTCAGAATAGCTAATAACACCGTCTGTGCTGTCATAGCGTGTTTTATATTGTGAGGTGGTCGTGGTGATTGAACCGTTGGCATTTGGCGCAACCTTTAAAATATCACTTACGGCCTCTAATCTAAACGTAATAAACCGATAAGGACTAATGAAATTTTCTGGTGGTGGGGTAAGTTGTGTAGCCTGTGTATCTTCTTTCTTACTACATCCAATAATAATCGCACATATAGCAGCAGTTATATAAATTCGTTTCATAAATAACTCCTTATAAAATAAGCGTTAAAATCCGATCAATCCACTTTACGTGTCCGTTGCAATACACGTTCAACACGTCCAAGCACGCTAAAGCGCCCAGCGTTAATATCATCCGCATCTACAAAAAAACCTGAGTAGGCGCTGTTGTCACTCGTAATATTATAGCCTTTACTTTTAAAATCGTACTGAATACGTTTTACAAAAATCTCATCGTCAAAGCGCAGTACGCACACACCTTCACGGGCATCTATTGGGTCATCAATAAGCGACACTAGCGTTAAATCACCGTCATACAAGGTGTGTTCCATACTATCGCCGCGCACAGGCACTACAGTCAGTTTTTTATTATGTAGGTTATTTTGTTGCAGCCAACGGGTAGAAAGCTCAAACCGTGCAATAGGGTGCTCGGCAATAACCAACGCACCGCCACCCGCACTGGCCGCTAAATCGTATTGCGGCACCGCCGTTAAATCAGCATGGCTGGTTTGCAGCGCTGTGCTTTGTGTTGGTGCTGCGGCAACTGGTAATGAATCACCACTAATACCAGTAATAATATAATTAGTGTCAAACCCTAAACCAGATAATAAAGCTAATTTATCAGATGGAATTGCAATTTGAGTCTCCCATCGACTGATCTGTTTTGATGACATCCCTAAAAAATCTGCAATTTCTTTTTGACTTAAATTCAGTCGGTTACGTTCTTTTTTAAATAATTCACAGACATTTATGTCTTGCAAGGGTTGATATGTAGACATATATGTCCTATTCTCACCACACATTAACAAAAACATACACTTTAAATCTCGCCAAAGAACCAAAAAGCGTATGTAAACCAAAAGGTACTCTACAATGAAACCCGAGCAAATAAAACAAGCACTTGAAGAAAAAGGCTATTCACTGTCAATTGTGGCAGCGGCACTTGGCCTAAACCTATCTCATGTAAGCAGTGTTGTTTACCAGCACACCACCTCGTACAAAGTGGCTGCCGCCATTGCCAAAATTATTGGCAAACCGGTAGACGCTATTTTCCCTGATGTACCTGCCTATACCAAAAATAAAGACACTCGCAGCCAAAAAGTACAAGCGCTGCGCGAGCTTTTATCGGCTGAGTAACAGCATCGGTAATAACGCATTTTAAATCAATGTAATTTTGCAAGAGATTTTTACCATGGAACATTTAACAATGGCACAGCAAAAACAACTCACTAAAAGCATTCTCGATGCCGATATAGCGCCAGACTGCGATATATATCACCTGTTTATTCACAGTGTATGTTCAGCCATGAAGCGTTCAGGCTTTAGTCGTCCAGTAATAGCTGACCGCATGAACGACGCACTACACTCACAAAATAACGAGGTTGACCAAGCCAAACTAAATAAATGGCTAGCCCCCAGCCAAGCTCACTATATGCCCATGCATTTTTTACCTGCACTGTGTTACGCCGTGCGCTCAACCGAGCCTGCCAATATATTGCTCAAACCTATTTTGTTTAAAGCGGTTGACCAGCGCTCGCAACTATTGCAACAACATGCCGAGCTGCAAATGGAAATAGAAGAGCGCACCGCAATGCAGCGCTATATAGCTGAGTCGCTACTGACAAACGACGATAATCAAGAATGACGTCACCATTACACCACCCGCTATAAAACCCAACTAAGGCTAAAAATAATGACTATCAAAGACCAAGAACCGTCTGAAATTCAGGAAACTGAACATAAAGACGACACAAATATTGATATTAACAATGCAAATTTTAAGGCACTAGCTAAGTCATTGGGTGTTGATTTAACTATGAGCATTGATGAGCTATGGCAAGAGGTAGCAAAACTTGAGCAACAAGCTGAGCAAAACCAATTACACCTTGCAGTAGCGCAGCGCCACGCTATAAAACTAGGAGGTGGCCATGAGCACTAATTTAGTCGATGTAGTAGGTAAAGAAAACGCCAACGAAATTGAACACCAGCTACAAAAACTTAAAACCCCACTCAACATAGTGATGCCACAAAGCGTAGCCGAATGTATGGACCGCGTAGTGTTTTTAGCAAACCGCCAATTTACCGATGCCGCAGAGGCAGGCTTTATTTTGCTTAATGTAAAAGAACAGGTTTCTCATGGTGAATTCTTAACTTTATTAGAAGAACGAGGCATTCACAAACGTACTGCACAGCGCTCAATAGCTATTTCTAAAATGCTCTCAGCTTTACCAAAAGGCAAAAGCGACAAATTGTCGCTTTTGAATATGAGCCAACACCAACTTAGCGAGCTGACCAAAGTACCGCTTGAGTCTATTGCCCAGTTAGATGATGACGACCTTGATGTACTGGCCGAAACCAGCGGCAAAGAAATTCGCGCTCAAGTACAAAAGCTAACTGAGCGAACGCAAGACCTTGAAGAGCAAACAGCCACGCTTATTAACGCCCTTGAAACTGAGCGCTTAACCAAGGCCCCTAAACAAATGTACGAGCTGCCTATGCTAGTTGCACAGGTCCGCCAAAAGTCGTTTGCACACAATGCCGTTGTTAACGAGTCACTCGAAGAGTTTATAGCTATGGTCGAGCAGCTCTGTAATACCCGCGACCTTGACCTAAACCACCGCATAGGTGCAGCGCAAACCACGTGGCATTTATGGTTAGGCATACAACAGCGCATTACCCACATGCTCAACCGCTTAAGCGGCGAGTTTGGCCCCGAGCATTTAGCCGGCGCTGAGTGCATACCGCAATTTGCCGAAGATGAATGGCAAGACGCCCAAGCAAACCGTGAATACATGCTCGCCATGTTTAACGACCGTATTAAAACCCGCGAGTAGGAGAGAGCAATGCATCCTGCAGTTCAAAAATTCAATAAGTTGCCAAGCACAGGCTTGGAACTAAGTTGGCAAAATGCCAGCGAAACAGCCCGTAAAAAAGCCCAAAGTAGGGCAGTAATAGTTCGCCATTTATTAACGCAAGAGTGTGGCATACCTAAAGCGTTTGAAGCGCTTGTAACCGCGTACCGTGCAAATACAGCAATGGCCACACTTGCAACCGCTATTGATGCACTGGGTAAGTTACCAGGGCGCGCAACCATTTATAACTGGTGCAATGCCTACAAAGACAACGGCATTAACAGCTTATTACCTAACCATAAAGGCAAAGCGCAAACACAATACAGCTGGCTGGCACGCTGCTTAGAGCTTTACCACAGCCCAAACAGCCCAAGCTTTGCACAAGTGAGCGACCAACTAAATAAAGAGGGTTACAAGGCTGAGCATCACCAAGTGCGCCGCTTTATTAATGCACTGCCGCACGAGCTTGGCCCACAAAGCCCGTACCGCATGGGTGCAAAACTGTACCGTGAAAAACATAAAGACCACTTATTACGTTCAACCGATAACATTAAGCCTGGTGTTATGTATAACGGCGATGGCCACACGCTCGACGTATACCTAGCGCACCCTAAAACGGGTAAGCCTTACCGTGCTGAGTTAACCGCGTTTCAAGACGTAGCAAGCCGCTGCATTGTGGGCTGGGAACTGGGCTATGCCGAAAGCACGCTTGATACGCTAGCAGCTATAAGCCGCGCTATAAAAGTGCATAACAACGTGCCTGCCATGTTTTACCTAGATAACGGCTCAGGCTACAAAAACAAACTCATGAACGACGACACCACCGGCTTTTACGCCCAGTTTGAAATAGACGTAATATTTGCCATACCAGGCAACGCCCGGGTGAAATGGATAGAGCGGTTTTTCCTGCATATGGAAGACCGCGTGGGTAAACGCTTTAGCACCTATTGCGGGCGCGACCACGACGATCGCCATAAGCAACTGGTACTTAAAGAGGCCAAGCAAGGCAAACGTAAATTGCCTACGGTAGACGAGTGGATAGCCGAATTTAAAGCCTTTTTAAACGACTACCACAACAGTGAGCACCCTGAAATTAAGGACAAAACCCGCCAGCAAGTGTGGGACGAAAACATAGAGCACGTACCTCCAGTAGAGGGTGACTTTGTGATGCTACCACGCGAAACCGTCAACATTCGCCGTGGCCGTTTTCGCTTACACCAACGTGATTACAGTGCCGACTTTTTACACCAGTTTAATGGCCAAGAACTCATTGCTGCCTACGACCTACACGACGACAGCTACACCAAGCTTTATAAGCTAAACGGTGAGTTTTTAATGTTCGCTAACTTAAAAACTAAATCGCACGCCGTGCCTACGTCACGTATTGAGCAAGCCGAAAGCAAACGCCGAACTGGCCGCTTAAAACGCATCGACACCAAGCGCCGTGAAATCGAGGCCCAAGAAACCCAAGACCGCATTATCGATGTTGAGTCTGTGACTAAGTTTGCAGCACCTATTAAGGGTATTGAGGCACAACAAGCACCCGTAAATATTTTTGATTTTGATGTAACGCCAACACAGCCGCAGCACGAAATCGACCTAAACGAATTACTTGATCAACCTAATTTACGCAAGGAAACAACCTATGAGCTATAGCCAACCACACCCATACACGCCTGAGCAAACGCTGCGTGTTGAGTTAATTAACCAAGAGTTAAGCACCACAGGTATGACCATTGATGAGCTAAACTGTGGCTTTGCCCTGCAATCAGTTAAAGAAGTACTAGCAAATAAATGCACCATTAACCCTGAAAAAATCATTGTTGCTATGTGGCATAAGCTATTTGGTGAAGCCGCGATTACCGACATTGAAAAACGTAACGGCTTTAATAAGTCGTACAACAAAGCTGATCGCGAACTCGCAGCGCGTATTTGCTTGCGTTTGCAATCACCCGAAATACGCGACCAAAACATTACTAGCGCCAGTATTGCTGTGAGCATGGGTAAAAGCCCTGCATCAATAAGCCAACTCATTAACGGTAAATACAACGCCAAGCCCACTAAGCACTTGCATGACATTTGGGCGCTTATTTGCCC
Source organism: Pseudoalteromonas sp. RW-H-Ap-1 (assembly GCF_048318575.1). Taxonomy (GTDB): domain Bacteria; phylum Pseudomonadota; class Gammaproteobacteria; order Enterobacterales; family Alteromonadaceae; genus Pseudoalteromonas. The sequence continues at coordinate 1,594,163 of NZ_CP166996.1, read as the reverse complement.
TGCGGAGGTAGAGCAAGTTAAAACAATTAACGAGCAGCCAGAACGCAAACAAATCAGTATTGTGTACGGTGATGTGCGCTTTATTCCTACCAGTACATCTAAGCTTATTGCTATGGCCTGCGACCAAGCTCGCCAACGTAAACGCTTTAGTGTGTTTGCAGGCCAAGCAGGCTTGGGTAAAACCAAAGGTATTGCGGAGTATTGCCGCCACAACAAAGAAGCCATTTTAATTGCTGGCAGTGAGCAAACCAGCAGCACCCAAGTGCTTGAGCAACTAACGTTAGCCCTAGGCTTATCGCGCTGCCCAAGCGCATATAAAAACATGCAAAAAATTATTCAAGCACTGCGCGATACTGACCGTTTAATAATTTTAGACGAAGCCGACAAGTGCAAACCTAACTCGCTTGACCCACTACGCACCATAAGCGACCAAGCCATTGTAGGCGTAACCCTGGTTGGCAACATTCAACTAGTAGACAAACTGCAAACCCAAGAGCGCTACGAACTCATTGCAAGCCGCGTATGCTTTTGGCCTAAACCTATCGGCCAAATAACCGTTGAAGACATTCGCACCCTGTTTTTAGAGCTCACCGAAGGCACCGTAAAACTCGCCCAAGACGATGCAAAATGGTGGCAATGGCTACACAAACGCGTTGAGGGTAACGCTCGTGAGCTAGTTGAAAACTTGCTACCGCACTTGCTTAACCACACCAACAAAAACCCAGACACCGCCGTAGACAAGCTGTTAGTCAATGGCATTTTTTCATCAGTACTTAATAAACCAGCGGTTTAAACGCCGTTTAAACATAATTTAAATAAGGATTTAATCATGGCATTTTCAATAAAATTAAACACATCACGTTACACCGCGCATTTAGCGTTTAGCTCGTTGGTTACAAACGCAACAATGTTAAGCCTACTTGCTAAAAAAGACCCACAAGGCGAGCTCATAGATAAATGCGATGGCAACATTAAAGCGGCCTTTGCAACCCTTGCTGCCGACAAGTTATTTAGTATTCACCATGTGCATGAAATCAACTCTTATGCCCACACAGCAAGACGTTTTAATAATATCTATCGTGATTTTCCGCTGGTTTATACCAGCGGCATGAAAGACTGGGGCATTAAAATTATTGGCATAGGCCAAGCGCCACACTTTGAAATTGAAGCCCTGGAGGACATAGCGTGAGCAACTTGACTCAGCAAATCAAAATTGCACAAAAGGCGGCGGGTATCGACCAACATACCCACCAACTTAATGTGTCGTACATTTGCGATGGTCGTGTTAATACCTGCACAGGGCTAACCAAGCTTGAGCAACAGCAACTGCTTGCACGTTACCGCGCTATGAACCCAAATGCGGGTAAAACACAGTTACCCGTACAACTAAAAATGATTTACAGCCTGTGGGGCCAATTGAGCCGCGCAGGCGCGGTAAACATTGATTCAAAACAGGCCTGCGATGCGTTTTGTGAAAAACACTTACAAGGCAAAAAGCTAAGCCAAAGCGCCCAGCAGTGGCCGCATATTATTGAAGTATTTAAGCAATGGCTTGCACGCCATAAAGCAAAGCAGGGGGCGTAAATGGCTAATTACGAAGAGTACCAAAACTTTACTATTAACCCGCGTAAAGCCGCTTATACAGAGGAAAAACGCTACCGTAATGTAAAAGAAAAAGACAAGCAAAAATGCCGTGTTCGCCGTGATGTAGAAGCCTATCAAGAGCAACGCCGAATAGACCGCGAACATGGCTTAGATTATTTATTTGAGGAGCAATCATGAGCGAATCAAGCATAGATTTACGGGCATTACCCCACGGCCTACGTCGCATTGTTAAACACTTAGGGGTTGAACAAACCATTGCCGTACTTACCGAGCAACAAGGGCAAATGTTTTATATTCCTGAAAAGCCAACCGACGATCACGAAGTAGTTAAGGTGTTTGGTAAAGCCCTGGTACAAGAGCTAATAAATGCCAATGTAGGCTCAAGCTACCAAATACCCATGTTGCACAAAGTGCTTATGCAAATTCGTAATCAACAAATTTGTGAGGCGCTAGACACCAAAACCTGCAACATTCAGCAGCTGGTTAAGCGTTTTAAAATAACCCGCCAGCAAGTAAGCAGTATTTACAGTGCATACCAAGACGAACGGGCGCACGAAACACAATTAAATTTAAGTTTATAGGGGAATAACATGGATACCAATACTGAAAATAAAGCGTGTAACTGTTTTAAAGATACATTAAACCGCGTTAAAGACCATTTAACAGAGCAAGGCAAAGTGCCTGCAGACGCCATTAATATAGGTTTTAGGTGGCAAGGGCAATCAATGATTCTAACTGAAGGGGAGTACTCGCCAGTAAACCCTAAAGTTGAAGTTGAATTTCAAGCAGCCAAAAAAGGTGGTGGCCATGCACGCAATAAAACTAAAATCGACATTTCGATAATGGCCACACATTGCTGCTATTGCGGCCGTAAATATCAAAGAAACAATGCTTAGCAATGCAAAGCAATAACTTTGTACTGCTCACTGCGTTGCAACTTAGCGGCGGCGCTAAACCTAAGCAGTGGCAGTACGAATACGGTTTAAACCTGCTTAACCGGTATATCAACCAACGCAAGTTATTTGGCCTAAACACGACAGGCATGATGGATGAATACCGCGAAGCATTTAGAGAAATTAAGGGTAAATGATGAGTGGAACAAGGGAAATAGCAGAAAAAGCAGTTGATAATATCGAAGAGCTGCTAAGTGATATGTTTGCTGGTGATTACGCAGACAATGAAGTGTCATTAGGGGTATTATTAAGTGGTAAAGAAGAAATACAAGTGCAGCTTAAAGTAACACGCTCACCTAGTGATTTTATCGATACTGATTACAGTGATTGGGACGCCAGTTTCAAAAAATATAATTGTATTTAAACCATGTTTAAACCTCATTAAAATTAAATTGGCTTGCCCCCTTGTATTAGTAAGCCTTTTTAATTTAACCTAATAAGCTAACTCTAAAGCCCCCAGCCGCAAACAACTTTACAGTGTTACCCAATCCCCTAAATTGATTTACTACCAGCATGACAAATACAGTGCATGCGCCATTTATTGAGTTATTAGCTCAACAAATTATTAAGGCCAGTTCTAAAGCCGAGCAAATTGCAATCTCTCGCCGTTGCCCGTTAAAAGACCTGCCCGCATTGCGTACCCGCGTGAAAGAGCTGCTAAACCCAGCGAATAAAAAGCCGGTGCGTAATACCCGCTTACCTGCCTGTTACGTCCTAGTAAAACAACGTTTAACCAACAAAATAAGGACTCAACAGCATGGCTCTTAAACAAAGAGTGGCCGTTCCTACTGCCCCAAGTTTTATATTTCAAGAGTTGGTACCTAAAGCCACGTTTGAACTATTTAACGATACCCCATTATTTTTAATTCATTTATTTGATGACCGCGCATTGCGCATGCTGCAAAAACTACGCGACAGATTTGGCCCATGCACAGTAAACAACTGGTTCTTTGGCGGTGCTAATCAATACCGTGGCTACCGCCCACTTGATTGCACCATAGGTGCTAAACGCAGCCAACATAAGCTAGGCAAAGCATTCGACTGCAGCTTTAAAAACTACACTGCTCAACAAGTACGTGACTACGTATTAGCCCACCCGCAAGAATTCCCGTATATCACCGCCATTGAAGGTCAAGTGAGTTGGTTTCATTTTGATGTGCGCACGCCTACCTGGACGGGCATTAAAGTATTTAACCCGTAAGGAACACCCATGAATCAAGAGCAAGAAAACTTACTTTTTCAGGCCATTGGTGAAATACAGGGCAGTCAAGCCGCTATTTTAAATGACCTAAAAGATATAAAAGCCGACATTCATCAAAGCATTGAAAAAAGCGAAGCGCGTCAAAAAGAAATAACCGATGGCTTAAAGCTTGATATAGAAAAAAGCGAAAAACGCCAAATTGCAGCCATTAATAAGCAAGATGACCGCTTAAGCAAAGTTGAAGAAAAGCTAACAAACCAACGCGTTAAAGTAGCTGCCATGGGTGGCACTGCGGGTTTGGCTGTGTCGCTTATTGCCTATGCTGTAAAAAATGGGATGGCGGGCTAATGGCACACCCAGCTGAAAAGAAAAACGCCGTACGCCACAGCTATGTAACCGAGCTGCTTGCGTTAAGTGTTGCCGCTATTAAGCACAGTGTGGCCGATGGCACCGCACGACGGTGGAAAATGGAAGCCAAAGAAAACGGTGACGACTGGGACTTAGCCCGTGCAGCAAGCCGCCGTAGCGAAGGCACTGCAGGGGAGTTTACCACCGACTTTATTGAAGAGTTTACCATTCAAGTAAACGAAACCTTTGAGCTTTTAAAATCAGCCGAAGGCGCAGCACTGCCACTTGACCAACGCACCAAAATACTGAGCTCACTTACCGATATGATGAGCAAGGTAATGAAAGTGTCGGGCGGTAATAAAAAGCTTGAAAAGCGCACCATTGCCACCGAAGTGCTTAAAATTTTGGCTAAGTTTGTGTCAACCAAATACCCTGACTTTGCGCCCGAATTTGTTGAAATACTTACCGCGTTTGGTCCTAAGCTCGATACGGAGTTAGACGACTAATGGCCGATATGAATTCACGCGAGTTCTTAGCTGAAATAGAACAAATAACCGGTTCGCTACGCCGCGATATTGAAGCAAAAGAGCGCAACATAGACCCAAGCCCCGCTGCAATTAAAGCACGTCGTAAACGTGTACTTGGCGGCGATTTTGAGTTTTTTGTGTATACGTATTTTCCGCATCATATGTGGCTTGACGACGATCAAACAGCGTCTGAATTCCAAAGCTATTTTATGAACTGGTTTCCCGAAGCACTCAAGCTTAAAAATGGCTGGAAAAACTGGTTTGTAGCCCCGCGTGGTGAGGGCAAAAGTACCCTTGGGGTAAAAATTGCCCCTGTATATGTAGCGGTGTTAGCGCTATTGCAAGACCCTGAGATTTGCCAAGACCTGGGCCTTGCCAAAATAAAGCAATTTATTGATTTTGTAATTTTGTTTGGCGCTGAAACAAAAATGCCAACCAAAACACTCGAGGTAGTTAAAACCGAGTTGCTTAACAATAATAATCTTGCGTTAGACTTTCCTGAAGTGTGCCAAAAATCCCCTGTGTGGAAGTTAGGCGAGTTTGTAACAGCGCAAGGCGTTCGCTTTGAAAGCCGTGGTGCTGAGCAATCAGTACGCGGTACGTTCCATGGTGCCAGCCGCCCTAAGCTACTGCTATCCGATGACATTATTACCGATGCCGAGGCTAAATCGCCCACAGAGCGCGATAACCGTTGGCGCTTTTTAGAAGCAGCCGTGCAATACCTTGGCCCACCCGATGGCACCGTTAAATTTTTAGGTGTAAATACCGTATTAAATAACGATGACCCAATAAGCCGCGCCGAAGAGGCTCCAGGGCATATTGTTCACCGCTTTAAAGCCATTAAACAAATGCCTGAACGCATGGATTTATGGGAAGAGTGCCGCGATTTAATGGTACATGACGACAAACGCTTTGAAAAACGCGCTGCCGCAAAGGGTGAGGCTGTTTCAACTGAGCAAAAACCCTCGTTTAAATTTTGGTTAAAGCGTAAAAAGCAAATGCTTAAAGGAGCCCAAACCAGTTGGCCAAGTGTGCGTACACTCTACGATTTAATGTGTATGTGGGCGGCTAATAAACGCGAGTTTAACCGCGAAATGCAAGGCATTGCCAAAAGTGACGAAGAAGCCATATTTTACCAGTTTGATTTTTGGGTAGACCGCTTAAACGAATGGATACCTTATGGCGCATGCGACCCAAGTATGGGCAAAACAGAAAAAGCCGATCCCAGCGCTATATTAGTGGGTTTTTATTCCCAAGATTTACAAAAGCTACACGTTGAATACGAAAGCCGCAAAGTACGTGGTACTAGCCGTTTACTTAACGACTTAATTCGCGCCCAAAAAGAATATAACTGCCGCGTATGGGGCTTTGAAAATAATAATGCCTTTGATTTTATGCGTAGCCAATTTATTACTACAGGCTTAGAGCAAGGTATAGCACTGCCTTTACGTGGTGTTACTGCAACCATATCTGCAGAGGAACGTATAGGCTCACTTGAAACTTATGTAACCAATACGCCGGCACAAATTGCCTTTCATTCACGGTGTCGCTTACTGCTCGACGAGCTTGAAAACTGGCCAGAAAAGCAAACAACCCATCACTACGATTTAAGTTGTGCCCTAGCTATTTTATGGATGATAGCCAGCACAGGGGCAGGCGGCGTTCCTCGTGTAAATAGCCGTAAAGTAACAAAACAAATAAGGGGCTATCATGTTTAAAAGCAAGCCACGTATTACATCAAAAGCATACGCTGCGCTTAACCGTATGTTTGACCAAAACCGCTTAGACCCAAGCCTAACAGCGCTTATTACTGAGCTACCAAACCCAGATCCAATTTTGCGCCGTGCGGGTAAAAACACCGCTATTTATGAAGAAATAGCCCGTGATGCACACGTTATTGGAGAGTTACGCTCACTGCGCAGTGGCTTATTTAGCTTTAATACTGAGCTTGTGCCAGGCGGTGACGACGCAGCCAGTTTAAAAAGTTATGAGTTGGCTAAAGCCTTTTTTGCCCGTAAACCATGCCCACATACCGAATGGGCCGATATGGACTGGCACAATTACAGCGCCATTTTAAACGGTTTTAGTGTTACTCACCTTGGCAAGTACATTAAAAACAATGGCCATTGGCAACCCGAATACGTAGAAACATGGCGTAACAGCCGCTTTGCGTTTAATAGTGATCACGAGTTATTAGTAAAAACCAGTGAAAACCCACAGGGCGAAATAGTCGACTCTCGTCGTTGGTCGTGTGTTCGCCATATGCCAAGTGCCGAAAACCCGTATGGTATTGCATTATTAAGTAGTTGTTTTTGGCCATGGACGTTTAAGCATGGCGGCTTTAAGTTTTTTGTACAGCTGTGCGAGCGCTTTGGTATTCCATTTCCTGTGGGTAAATACCCAATAGGCAGTAAAGATTCAGACATAAATAACTTACTTGATGGGCTAGCTAGGCTTGTTCAAGACGGCATAGCCGCCATACCCGATGACACCAGCATTGAAATCATCGAAAGCAAGCTATCTGGCGAGCCAGTGCCCGAGCGCTTGGTTAACTTTTGTAATGCTGAAATAAGTAAAGCTTTAACCAGTCAAACCTTAGCAACAGAGCAAAAAAATGGCGGCGCACGTGCTGCCAGCGAAACTCATGCAAAACGTGCAGGCGACAACCAACGCTCAGACAGGGCGCTTGTAGCGTCATACCGCAATCAGCTTTTAAATTCGCTTCATACAGTAAATTTTGATGGTGGCGAACCGCCAAAATTCATCTTTAAAGACAAACGCGAAATTAACACCGACACCGTAACCCGCGTGCGCGAAACAGCGCGTATTGTGCCAGTTGGTGAAGACTGGGCTTATCAAGAGCTCGGTGTACCTAAACCAAAAGACGGTGAAGCAGTACTTGATGTGCCCGACGAAGGCCATGGCATTGCAACACCTGCTAAAACCGAGTTTGCCAAAAAGCCAACTGAAAGCGTAGAGCTTACCAACGAGTTAGATGTGTTTGATCACGCAACAGACGACACCATTAAACAGCTTTTTAATTTTGCTCAGGCATCAAAAGACCTGGATGAACTTAAACAAAAAATCACCTCACAATTCCCCGATATTTCAGACTCTACGCTGGTGCAAGTAGCCCAATCAGCAATGGAGTATGAGTTTATGGCAGGCATGAACGAGGCTAATTCTAAAACTGTGGAGATAGACAATGAATAATGTTCCTGACGGGTATTTAAAAGACGGCAAAGGCAATTTAGTCGCCATTGCTAACATCAAACAAACCGATTTAATCAAAGACGAGTTTGTTAAAAAAGCCATTGATAAAGCGATTAAAATGCAAGAAGCACTGGCAGAGTTTAAACAAAGTTTAATGGCTGAGGCCGACGACTTTATAGAGCTATTAGCTCAAGAATATGGCGTTAACTTAGGCGGTAAAAAAGGCAATGTGATGTTACGCACCTTTGACAGCCAATTAAAAGTAACCCTTCAAACCCAAGAACGCATAGAACTTGGCCCAGAGCTTACCCTTGCTAAACAATTAATTGATCAATGCTTGGATGAATGGACCGAAGGCGGCAATCAAAACATTAAGGCTATTGTTAGTAAAACGTTCAATACCGATAAGCAAGGCTCACTTAACCCGCAACGCATTTTAGCACTGCGTAAACTCGAAATTACTGACGATTCAGGCAAATGGGCTAAAGCCATGAACATTATCGCAGAATCCGTTGGCGTGGTTGACTCAACCCGCTTCATCCGCTTTTACAAGCAAGATGATAACGGCATTGAGCAAGCAATTTCACTTGATATAGCAAAACTGTAGCGGGGCGCTTATGGCCATTACAAAAGAGCAGTGGGTAGAGATAGAAAAGCACTTAGCTGGGCTTTTTAGCTCCGTTATTTTCAAATATGGTGAGTTTGAAATAACCGTGACACGCGGGCGCGTATCTGAGTCTAAAACAAGCTTAGTGGTTTACGTAGACGGTGTAATTAAAGGCCGCTGGTACTCTAAAGACAACGAGCGCCCTGCATGTATTCCTGATGTGTGGCGTAAACGAACCCGCGCAAAACATACGGCTAAATCAATTAAAAGTTTTGAAAAAATATGGGGTAAGCGCCGTGCAAAAAAAGAAATGCCAGATCTTTATGAAGTAACTCAATACCACACATGCGATTTTACAACCGCTAAAAGCCTCGTCCGTCAGTATAAAAAGCTTGAAGGTTTAGAGCTTATTAAAATTGGCGGCAAATCATTTGATGACTATATAAAGGTATAACTATGGACCCAATTACAATAGCACTTGGCCTTGCAAAGCTTACTGGTTTGGATAAAAAAATAGGCAGTTGGATAGGGGGCGACAATGGTTCTAAAGTGGCCTCTAAAGTTGTTGATATGGCGCAAACACTCACTAATGGCGGTTCACCACAAGAGGCTATGAACCGTATTCAGCAATCGAGTGCATTACAACAAGAGCTCAGGCAAACCATATTAAACCGTGAAAAAGAGCTTGATGATTTAGCATTTAAAAACACTCAAAGCGCCCGAAACATGCAGATACAGGCACTTAATCAAGATGATAAGTTTTCTAAACGCTTCATTTATTACTATGCGTGGTTTTGGTCGGTTGCAACGGTTATATACATAGGCTGTATAACGTTTTTAACCATTCCTGATACCGCCACACGCTTTGCAGACACCATTTTAGGCTTTATTTTAGGCACCGTTGTGGCGTCAATATTGAATTTCTTCTTTGGTAATAGCCGTGATAACTCACGCAGAAATGAAATTCAGGACATTCAACAGTCACTAAAAGAGCAATAATATGGCCTTACCAGCTCCACAATATGGCGACCTTGTAAAATTCAAGGAAGCCATTTCTCACTTTAAAGACAAAATTAAGCTAACCAGTGAATCATATAAAGATTTACAAGGCTTAATTCACGCCAAGGCATTTACTGTTGCCGGTGCAACTCAAATCGAGATTATTAACGAGCTATATAAAGCAGTAGATAAAGCGATTAGTGATGGCGAAACTATATCGGACTTTAGAAAACGCTTTGACAAAATAGTGGGTGATCAAGGTTGGTCATACAACGGTAAGCGGGGCTGGCGTTCAAAAGTAATTTATCAAAACAATAAAAACACCGCACGTGCAGCTGGCCGTTGGCAACAACAAGAACGTATAAAACAGCGTAGACCTTATTTATTATACTTAACTGCTGGTGATAGCCGCGTAAGACCTGAACACGGTAAGTGGAATTATATTTTATTGCCTGTGGATCATCCTTTTTGGGATACACATTATCCACCGAATGGTTATAACTGCAGGTGTAAAGTGGTGTCACTTAATGCGCGCGATATAGCACGCATGGGTTTGTCTGTTTCTAAGCCTGAAAAAGTAGATAAGTTTATGGAGTCATTTAATGTTGTTGATCCATCTACAGGTGAAGAGCTAAGTAAGTTACCAGGCATTGATTTAGGTTGGGATTATAATCCAGGGAAAGCATGGTTAGGTGCAGACATTGCAGCGGGTAAGTCAGTCATAAATCTATCAAAGGATTTACAACAACTGGCGGTACCACAATTTAACGAGGCAGTTTTAAAATCTAAGCAGTACTATATAAAGCAGGTAAACTTACAAGCAGCAAAGTTGACACTTAAAAAATCGGGAGCTGATGGCCAGCAATTTACGCTAGGGCACTTGCCAGTAAATTTACTAAACGAGTTATCACGTAAAAACGCACCTATATATAGTAGCACTGTTACAGTGAGCAGCGCTCAAATTGAAAAGCTCTTAACTGGCCAATTAGCAATTGAACAAATACACGAACTAATGAACGCTGTTCAAAATCCAAATACGTTTGCTTATATAGGCAACCAAGTAAAAATATCGTACCAAGGTTTTATGATCACAATAGAGCTAGGACCGCAGTTCAATACAATTATAGCTGCCGAAAAACTTTAAATATCGGCAGCTCAAAATATTTAAACAGCGTTTAAAAGGCGTTTAAAGTGTATTTAAAGGAAAGTTAAACGATCAGAAATGATCTAATTCTAAACGTATAATGAGCAGGAATGATTGGGTAATGAGTCAGTTTGAACAAGTTTCGTCTAAAACCAAGCGTAATTCAAATTTAACTAATTTTCCGCTCAGGATTAGCTAACCCCAGTAATAATGGGCTTTTCCAAAAGACGAGGGCGAAAATCCTCATATCATCATTATTCTAGAAATGAACAACCCCTTACAACAATTACACGACAAAATGACGGGTTTTAGCTTATTTAACATAATATAAATTATGGGTGGTGGTATTTAAGTGCATGTGCGGCGCTCTATTTTAATAGCTTTAAGCTCATTAAGTCCAATACTAGACGGTATCGGACATTGGGTGGGAAATCAGGTTTGAAATTCTATCTCCAATACATAGCTGGCATTGAAGAATACGCGTTACGTTTCAATAAAATTGAACACCCTTCAGTAAATGAAACATATAACGTAGAGGTTTTTTTGGAGCTCTGACTTTTTCAAAGATCAAAATCGTTTAACTAAGGGAAGCATGAGTAAACATTGCAAGTAAATGCCATTCTGACATTATATTTTTCCATGATTATTTTGACTTTCTATTTTCTTGAATAACTCAGGTATCATTCTTTCACTAAACCCTGCAATAATTGATAAAACTGCTAATGCATATATGTTTTCATTAGCAATTGTTAGTGCAATTCCTGACTTACAAACTATAAAAAGAATACCTCCTGATATTGCACCGAAAAGTGATGTAAAACAGGATTGAAGAATTATGTATTTACTTTCTTGATTAGAATCAAATTCAAAATCGTTGTTTCTTTGCAGTACGGAAAACAACGACCCAATACAACCGAAACTTATACAAGCAAATATTTCTTTAAAGTTGTTACTGCTAACGTTGAAATAATAGAATGATATTGAGCTAATACATGCGCAAACTAAAATTGAAGATAGGATAAAAACACTCTTAATTTCACTTCTCTTTTTTGTGTTTCCAATACTTTTTTTATTTCACGGAAAGCTTCTTTTACTTGTTTTTCTGTACTTGAGCTAAGAGCCTCAAAATATGATGAGATAAGCATTCGTTTTAGATTTTCAAATTTATGGTCATCTATATCGGTAGGTATTTTCGCTCCAAGTTCATGATAATATCTGATAGTTAAATGTATTAATTCAGGAAAATTTTCTTCATATTCTGCTGTTACAAAACCAGACTCAGTTTCGTAAATTACAACATCCCTAGATGCTCTGTAGACAAACTCAATCTTTTCACCACTCTTTCCTATATCACCCGGTCTATAGTCAAGTTTACTTTTTATTTCTTTAATTGTAGGTTCCATTTTCATAGCCACAGTCAATACGTCACCATAACTTAGTCTATATCGTAATGAAAAAAAGGGCTTTTTGCCTTTTCCTTTTAACTCTGTAATAAAAATCATAGGAAGTTAGAGCTAATATATATGAGATGCTCTATTTTAATCACTTTAAGCTCGCTAATACTATATGGTATCGGACATTAAGTGCGTTTAAACGACTATTTCAGTAATTCATAGTTATCACCTTGAGGTTCCTTAATGCTTAGCTTAATATTAAATCACAAGCCGTAAAAAATGTTGAAGTATTCATATGGAATTTGTACGCCCACTCGAACCAATTTTAATTATTGATGATGTTAAACAAATCCGTGCTGATTTAAGCCAAGTGTTAGCCGGCTTAGGTTTTGATGACATTATTGAGTGCGATAATTTTAATTGTGCTAAACCCTTACTTAGCGAAAAATCACCCAACGTTATATTCTTAGATGTTAATTTGCCTGATTCTGAAAGCATCGAAATTTTAGAGTCGATTAATAACGAGCACCCATATGCTCATGTGGTTATGTGCTCAGGCCATAATAGTTTTGAGAACGTACAAAATACTTGGGAACTTGGCGCAAAAGAATTTATAGCCAAGCCTTTCAACGCGCAAAAAGTTGATGCCGTAATGAAACGTTTAGAACTAATAGATTAAAGGACATTATGCAGCACCTAGTTACCACTATTATTGATGACCTATCTACCGTTATATTTGGCAAGCAACAACAAATAAAATTAGCATTAACCTGTTTGTTTAGTGAAGGTCATTTACTAATAGAAGACTTACCTGGTATGGGTAAAACCACTTTATCCCATGCATTGGCAGCCGTTTTGGGGTTATCCTATCAGCGTATACAATTTACCAGCGATTTATTACCCGCTGATATTATTGGTACCAATATTTTTAATAATAAAGAGCACAGTTTTTCATTTCATAAAGGCCCGATTTTCAGTCAAGTTGTACTTGCTGATGAAATAAATCGTGCGGGTCCTAAAACCCAAAGTGCGTTATTAGAAGCCATGGAAGAACAACAAGTGACCGTAGATGGAGAAAAGTACCCGCTCCCTACTCCGTTTTTTGTTATTGCTACTCAAAACCCTTTATATCAAGCAGGAACTTATCCGCTGCCAGAATCGCAATTAGATCGTTTTTTAATGCGCATAAGCTTAGGTTTTCCACCTAAAAACGCCGAAAAAAGATTACTATTAAACAATCAAAAGCGCGATTACTCCCAATTACCACAACGAATTAACCAACAACAACTTAAACAAATACAAGAATCTATAGCTAATATTACGCTAAGCGCTCCGGTTGTTGATTATATAATTGACTTAGTGACTTACACACGTGAAGCACAATCGTTATCGGCTTCGCTTTCACCAAGAGCCAGTATGGCGTTGGCAAAATCAGCAAAAGCATGGGCCTATATTGAAGGTCGAGACTTTGTACTACCTGAAGATGTACAAGCGGTATTTTCTAGTGTGTGCCAGCATAGATTAGGTTTGCATAGTGAGTCTGGCAACAACCAAATTGCAGACATTTTAAAACATGTTTTAGTGCCCGTTTAAACCAATGGGTATTTTTAAAATAAAACGCCCTACTTTTATTCATGCTATAAAAAGTGCAATTTTAACGGCCTTATTAAAAAATAAGCACAAAAAAAATAGCATCACTTTAACGCATAATACTATTTATGTTTTACCATCCACACTGGGTGTATATTTTACGATTGTTGCACTATTAAATTTTGTAATGGGAATTAATTATCAAAATAATTTAATACTGTTTATGGCGTATTTAATGTTTGTGATTATTATTTTTGCGTTGTTGTTAGGTTATAGCAACGCAAAAGGATTAACTGTCGCCTTTAAAAATACTATTGAGAGTTATGCGCCACAGCCACCTCAATTAGTGTGGCAAATAAAATCAAACGACACATGCCAGTCAATCACTTTAAGTTATCTCAATAATTTTGAAAATACCTGTTATATAACTAGTGTGCAAACCGATACCATGCAATGCCAATTACTATTACCTTATTTAAAGCGAGGTTGTTATTTACTAAAGCCAATAAAAATTGCCAGCAATTATCCATTTGGCTTGGTGAGCGTATGGAGCTATATTCAGCCAGATCATGCCGTTTATGTTTATCCGTCAATTATTAAAACGCCAAATCACAAACAGTTAAGCCAAATAACTGCTAATGATGATGGTAATGAAAAGCACCAAGGCGATGATGAGTTTGAAAGTTTAATTACCCATTTGCCAGAAATGGGGTTGCAGCGAGTTTCATGGAAACATTACGCAAAAACTCAGCAATTATTAGTAAAACAATTTAGTAATTTTAAGTCTGCTGATACACAATTTGATTTTAACTTAATGACTGGCGATACCGAGCAACGCTTAGGGCAATTGTGTTACCTAGTATGCCAAGCGTTTGAAAGCGACATTAATTACTCGTTGAAATTGCCCAATAAGTTCATAGAAAATGGATCAGGAAAGCTTCATCAGCAACGCTGCTTACAAGCCTTAAGTAATGTAGGCACTGACTATGAATGAGATTAAAAATCACGGCGTTATAAATTTCTCCCTGTCATTTATTTACTTAGGGTTAGTGAGCTTTTTTATAGAGCATTTGCCCCTGCCCTTTATTATTATGCTTAGCATGTTATGTGGTTGGAATATTTATTTAACCCTTAAACACAAACAAAAACCCAATGCGTGGCTCGCAAACGGACTCGCTGCAATAGCATTAATTATTATGCTCAGCAGTATAGGCTTTAAAGATACCGTGGTGCTGTTTGTTGCAATGCTACTGTTGTCATGCGTTTTTAAATTGCTACAAGCAAAAACAAAGCAGCATTATCAATTGATCATCACCCTTACATTCTTTTCACTTTCAGCAGTGTACTTGTTTAGCCAAACTATTTTTACCACTTTAATTATTAGCGCATTGTATGTTTTAAACTTTGCTGTACTTGGGTTACTTGAATCGAATCATAGTCTAAAACTGTCATCAAAAAAAGCGCGAAAATAATACTGCTGGCTTTTCCTTTGGCTGTTGTGCTCTTAATATTTTTACCAAAACTTCCTGCATTTTGGCAATTACCTGGACCAAAAATGGCACAAACAGGCCTATCTGAACAAGTAGACCCATTTGATATAGCCAAATTATCTAACTCCGATGAATTAGTTTTTAGAGCTAAGTTTGATGATAACTCAGCCTCTACCCCTTATTATTGGCGAGCTATTGTACATGATGAATTTGATGGTAAAGCTTGGAAAACATCTTCGTTTTTAAAACAGGCTATGATGATGCCAAGCCAAAATAGCAGCAATGGAAATAGCACTCAATACTTAATAATTGCTGAGCCTGCAATGGCTGATTGGTTATATGGGCTTGGCTATGCCAGTAGTAATAATGAAAATGTAGTTTTCAATTCAGTAGGCTTGCTGCGTAAAAAACAATATAAATCAAAAGTGTTACAATATTCTGTTAGCAGTGAACCATTATCGAGTAAAAAACTTAGCAACATACAGCAGCGTTTTTATAAAACGCTTACGGTGAGTAATAACCAAAAAAGTTATCAACTGGCCCAACAGTTAAAAAACAGTAGTGCTAACGCCGATGAGCTTTTTAATAAACTGCTAGATTATTTTTCGCAAAATAACTTCAGTTATACACTTACTCCTACACCTATGCGCGGCGATGATACGCTTGATCAATTTATGTTTAACAATAAACGTGGCTTTTGTGGTCATTACGCTAGTGCAGCTGCCTTTATTTTTAGAAGTGCAGGCGTACCAGCGCGGGTAGTTAGCGGATATTTAGGCGGCGAGTACAATCAAAGCAATGACTATATTACCGTTCGTCAATACGATGCGCATGCTTGGGTTGAGGTTTATACCAATAAAGGCTGGAAAATATTTGATGCAACAGCGGTTGTAGCCCCTGAACGATTAAATGGCTCTTTATCTCAAAGTGCAGCATTAAATGATGAATTTAAAAACAATATTAATTTTGGTTTAGTTAGCTTAAGTAATTATGCTGCCATAAACTGGCTTCGCCTTGAATTAGAAAATCTCGATTACCAATAGTCTAGTTGGGTGCTAGGGTTTGATAAAAACAAACAACAAGATTTATTAGCGGCCCTATTTGGTAACACTTATGTTTGGTTAGTACCACTTGGGGTTATTATTGTTTTAATTTTAAGTTTTAATGCTTATTTTATTTATATAAGCCGCCCCAAGGCTAAAACCAAACAACCTCCATTGGTAAAAGAGTATTTTCAAATACTCAGTTGGGCGGATAAGCAGGCTATAAACTACCCTGAAAATGCCGCGCCAGTTCAAACTTTACTGCACATTAGTCAACATGCCCCCTATGCAGAGCAACAAATAACCGCCTTTTGTCACTTATTTGAGCAAGTACGCTATGCAAGGCAACCATTTACCAAAGAACGTAAAAATCAGGCTAAAGATCTGATAAAATTAATTAAATCTATAAAACAGAGAAATCTATGAACGCAGTTATTATTGGCGTTATTTTAATGCTTGGACTCACTTTGGTCCGCGTAAATGTGATTGTTGCAATGACAATCAGTGCGCTTGTTGCCGGATTAACCGCTGGCATGGGATTAAAAGAAAGTATTGATGCGTTTAATTCTGGCTTATCATCAGGCGCCGAAATTGCTTTAAGTTATGCGATGTTAGGTGCCTTTGCCGTTGCGATTTCAAAGTCAGGCTTGACCCGCATTTTAGCCGCTAAGTTACTCGCCAAAGTAAATGCACAAACGGGTTCTAGTGAAACCTTATTAAGCTACTTTATCCTCTTTATTATTTTAATTTGTGCTATTTCGTCTCAAAACTTGGTGCCGGTGCATATTGCCTTTATTCCTATTTTGATTCCGCCGCTTCTTGTGGTGTTTAATAAACTGCGATTAGATAGACGTGCCATTGCTTGTATTTTAACTTTTGGTTTAGCCACCTCGTATATGGTGCTGCCGTATGGTTTTGGTGGTATTTATTTATACTCAATATTACATAAAAACCTAGTTGATAATGGCCTTGAAATTGTTAATACCAATGTCCCTTTAGCGATGATTATCCCAGCTATTGGTATGTTTGTCGGCTTGTTGATTGCCCTATTTATTAGTTATCGAAAACGCCGCGAATACACAAGCACAGCATTAACAGTTCAAAGCCAACAAGCTGATGTTGAAAACCCAAAAAAAGTAATGCTGGTTGGTTTATTTGCCGTGCTTGCTTCTCTGATCGCTCAAAATGCCAGTGGCTCAATGATATTAGGTGGCTTAGTCGGGGTGGTTATATTTAGTGTATTTGGTGTGGTTAAGTGGGAAGAAAACGGCGACGTATTTAGTAAAGGTGTTGCCATGATGGCAATGATTGGTTTTATTATGATTTCAGCGCAAGGTTTTGCTGCGGTAATGAAAGAAACCGGACACGTTGCTAGCCTAGTCCATAGCAGCGCCGCTATTTTTGACGGTAATAAACCCATAGCAGCCGCAGTAATCTTATTGGTCGGCTTATTTATAACTATGGGCATTGGTAGTTCATTTTCAACTGTGCCAATAATTGCCACTTTATTTGTGCCTTTATGTTTAGAGCTAAGCTTTTCTGTAATGGCAACCGCTGCGCTTGTTGGTACTGCTGGCGCATTAGGCGATGCTGGCTCCCCTGCCTCTGACTCTACACTAGGGCCAACATCAGGACTTAATGCTGACGGACAACACGACCACATTTGGGATTCGGTTGTGCCAACCTTTATTCACTTTAATATTCCGTTATTGGTGTTTGGCTGGATAGCCGCTATGGTTTTATAATTATGTACAGGCGTGCAATGCACGCCTTTTTATTAGTCTCATTTATTACTTTAATAGACCTTCCCCATTGATAAATTAATACTCTCCTATTTTATTTAATTGCTAAGTTATCTCTTAGATAAACATAGTATGATGTGTTCTTTATAGCTAATAATATAAGCACCATGATTGGTGCTTATATTATTTTTACTGTTCGGTGTTATAACTCAAAACCATGCAGCATTTTGTCACACACGACAGGTGTTGGCCTGTGGTTATCATCAACAGCAACAAAGGTAAAGCTGCCTGTAATAGCTGAGTGCTTGTTATCTTTGTGCATGGTTTCTAGAAATATTTCAACATCCACTTTTAAACTGGTATTCCCCACATGCGACACTTTTGATATTAATTCAGCAAATGAACCAGCAGGAATTGCTTCTTTAAAATCGACTCTATCTGATGAAATAGTTACTAATGGTTTACGGCAAAAACGGGTGGCAGCTATAAAAGCAACTTCATCCATCCATGCTAATGCGTCACCACCAAATAGCGTATTATGATGGTTAGTACGCCCAGGAAATACAGCTTTAGTCACCGAAGTGGTCGAATCTTTTATACGTTGCGCAATAATGGCTTCGCGCTCTACTTGAGTCATAATTTCTACTTTTTGTTTGCTAATGTGTCTTGCATTAATAATGCAGGGTCGAGGCGTTCACCTTGCCAATTAAATCGCCAATCTAAATGCGGCCCAGTTACACGGCCCGTAGCACCTATTTCAGCTACCTTTGTACCTTGTTCAATCTTCTGCCCTACTTTTACATCAAGCTTACTTAAATGAATATAAGTAGAAGTAACCCCATGACCATGATCTAAAATCAAAGTACCACCAGAGTAATATAAATCTGGTTCAGCAAATACCACGGTTCCACTGATCGGCGCATACACAGGTGAACCTGTTTTGTTTGCTATATCTAAACCAAAGTGTGGCCTGCGAGGTTCGCCATTAAAGTAACGTTGGCTACCATAAACACCTGAAATGCGCCCTTTTGCAGGCCTAAGTACTGGCTGTAAAAAGTATTCTAAATCAGAGTTAACAGCCCGAGCCTTTCTTACTGCGACCGCTTCACGGCTAATACGTTCACTTACCGCTTTTGGCGGCGATACGTATTTTTTAGCAACACCGGTAATTTTATCTATATCGTAATCGCGAAGAGTAATAACTAAATCTTGGCTGTGGCCTTTTCCGGTTTTATCTACCCAGCTTAATGTATGTACAGGTTTTGCATCACGGCCAAAACCAAGTACAAATAACCCATTATCAGTAAGTTTTAACGACTTACCATTGAGGCTTACCGACTTAGCGTTATCTAATTGCCCAGTTACTAGGCCGCCTTGCGTTAAATGCCCTTTTAGCTCAAGCGCCATAGCACTAAAGCTAGTTGATACAATTAACGCCGAAACTAATAAGGATTTAAGCATAACTAATCGACCCCTTTCCAACACCTTCATAGGCGGTAATTTTAACGTCTTTTTCTGGGTGCTCTAATTTCACTTGGCTGGCAATGTAGTCAGCAATACATTCTACCGTGGTATCAATTGGTAAAATGTCGCAACGTGATTCACTAATAGCCATTTCAAAGTAACCTTGCGCCGCAGTATACGCAAAACAAACATCATCATTTTTAGCTGAGATATGTTTTAATTCAGAAGCGTTTATTTGATCTTCACTAGTTGCTAAGTAAATATCACGCCACTTATCAGCCCACTGTTTTTGCAAACGAGGCATAGAAATACCGCCAAGGCTTATACCTATTTGTGAACGATGGCCATGAATAATACGCTGGCAATTACCATCATGCTTTTTAAGGCCGTGGCTGTAGTGATAATAAAAGCTCTGATTGTGCTCAGGTTTTAACACCAACTCAATCTTTTCAATATTATCAGGAAGCTGTGGCAGTATGGTGGCAACTAAGTACTCTGTTACTGATTCAACGGTAATCTCATCAGTATCTATTAAGCAATATGCTTCATGAGGCGCACTCATTGCTAAATGCTTATTATCAGCAAATGTACAATCTAATGTTTTGTGATCAGCAAACTCGTTAATGCTGCCGTTTATGTTGTTAGGGACAGCTAAACGGTGATCTATACACTCATCAATAATGCCTTTAATTTGCTTTTTAACTAAGCCAAAGTCTAAAACCATAGACTCTTCGTTTAGTTTGCCATGTAAAGTCAAATCAACAATCCAACTTTCGCCAACTGCACCGCGTTTATTGCATAAGTAAGAAAAATCAATCACAGTGAGTGAGTTAACAAAAAGGGTCATAAATTTCCTTTAAACTGATTAAAAGTCAGCCCCAATTATAGTGATTTCTGTTAGTAATTGCGCGGTTTAATCATACTAAAATCAGTTGCATTGACTGATTGCTTATAATTAAACCATTTTTTAACTGCTCCGAGTTGTTTAGCGTACAAGTGTACGCTAAAGTACGGGGCAATTTCTAAGCAAAGATAAAGTGTTATGGAACCTAAAAATAGCTATACAAAAGAAGATTTGATCCTTTGTGGTCAAGGTGAAATGTTTGGTGAAGGAAATTGTCGTTTGCCAAGTGACAACATGTTAATGATGGATCGTATCATTTCAATCACCGATGACGGTGGTGAACATGGTAAAGGACAGATAGTTGCAGAGCTAGATATCGACCCTAGTCTTTGGTTTTTTGACTGTCACTTTAAAGGCGACCCAGTAATGCCAGGTTGTCTAGGCTTAGATGCTATGTGGCAACTTGTAGGCTTTTTCTTAGGTTGGTCTGGTGGTCCAGGGCTTGGTCGTGCACTCGGTGTAGGTGAAGTTAAATTTACCGGTCAAATATTGCCAACAGCTAAAAAAGTAACCTACCGTTTAGACATGAAACGCGTAATTAAGCGTAAATTGTTTATGGGTATGGCAGATGGCACCGTAGAAGTAGATGGCCGCGTCATCTACGAAGCAAAAGATTTAAAGGTAGGCTTGTTCCAAGATACCAGCGCGTTTTAAGTTTAAAACACGCAACAAAAAGGCCTCCACATGGAGGCCGTTTTGCTTAAATTCGTTATGAGTTTATGTTTTGTACATATTGCGATTTTCTATTGCCTCGCGCCAACCACCTAGCCACTCAGACTTAGGATCAACTTGTTGATAAGGGCAGTGCTCTTTTGAGCGACCAGCTAAACCTGCTTTAAAACCTTGAGAATGAGCTCTTTCTAAACGATCTCTTTTCTGTCTCTTCATCGGTAAAATCCTCACCTTTATATTTATATTTTTGTAGCATAAAGTTCATCTACATTTAATAAATAGCCAACAAAAATGTTTAATTCAAACACAAAATACAATTAATTTGTTTGACTTTAACTAAGCTGCTGATGCAATGATAAATTAATTTAAAAATAAATTTATTGCTCATACTTAGTAAATTTTAACCTATTTAACTTTATTAAAATGTTCCGACATATCGGCTCAAAAACACATAAGTGTCATATTTGTGACTGGTAATATAAGCTAAAGTTCCTCATTAATTTGTAATCGAAAAATGAACAGATTTCCTTGTTTTAAAAAGATTGCTAATAAACACTTGATTAATTAAAACCGATCGGTCTAATATAAGCCATGAACAAAATATCAGCAGTTACAACTAGGCGTGGCCGCCCACCTAAAATTGCCAGAGACAACGCAGACACTAAAGCGTTGCTCCTTCGTGTGGGATTAGAAACCCTCACTGAGTTTGGTTTTAGTGCCACAGGGCTCGACACCATATTAAAAAAAGCCAAAGTCCCTAAGGGCTCGTTTTATCATTACTTTAAAAGTAAAGAAGCATTTGGCTTAGCTTTGGTTGATGCGTACGACACGTTTTTTATAGCTAAACTTAAGTTTTATTTAGAGCAACCTGAAGTACCGCCCCTAGAACGCATTGTTAACTTTACCCAAAGTGCTATAGCTGGGATGCAAAAGTATGATTACAAACGCGGTTGTTTGGTAGGAAATTTAAATCAAGAGCTCAACCATTTAAGTGACGACTTTAACGCTCGTTTGATGCAAAGCTACAATGCCTGGCAAGCACAGTTAACACAGTGCTTAGACTTGGCTCAACAGCAACACACTATTAAAGCTGATATTGATACCACACAAATGAGTGAATTTTTTTGGATTGGTTGGGAAGGCGCAGTAATGCGAGCTAAACTAACACAATCAAGCAAGCCACTGACTTTGTATACAGAAATGTTTTTACGCGCATTACTTAGGGTCTGTTGATCTTTCAATGTTAAATTTGCAGCGGTCTGTTTGGTATTTAGGCAAGGCAGAGCCTATGTGGTGTGGTTATTCCCCATAAATAGGCGATAACGCAGCATCAATGCCAAACAGGCGCTGCCCGAAGGGTTCTGCCTAGGGGCGATTTACTCTTTGTTGCCTACATGGATGTAGGTAAGGGGCGTTAGCAGGACGCGGAAGCTTTGCTCGGTTTTGACTTAGCCCACTAGGTTACAAACCTCGCGCCGTAATTAAACCGCCCCTAGTTTGAACAAATTTTAATCTACAAAGGTCATCAGACCCTTGTTAATGCATTTTTTACTATCAATTTAAAGACGATCGGTCTAAAAGGAAATCTAATGAGCAATCCTATTAAAGCTATTGTTATAGATAAGCAAGACGACAACTACAGTGCAAATTTAAGCAGCATAAACAGTGACGATCTACCAAACGAAAATGTATTAATTGACGTACTGTACAGTACCCTAAATTACAAAGATGGCTTAGCCATTACAGGTCAAGGTCCTGTAGTTCGCAGCTTTCCTATGGTACCTGGCATTGATTTAGTGGGTACAGTTACCAACAGCCATAGTAATGAATTTAAAGCTGGCGATAAGGTTATTTTAAATGGCTTTGGTGTTGGCGAAAAACATTGGGGTGGCCTTGCCCAAAAAGCGGCTCTTAGCAGCGATTGGTTAATTCCCCTACCCGCTAACTTATCTGCTAAACAAGCAATGCAAATTGGTACTGCCGGTTACACAGCGATGCTAAGCGTGATTGCCCTTGAAAAACAAGGGATCACCCCTGACTCAGGTGAAGTGTTAGTCACGGGTGCCAATGGCGGCGTAGGCAGTTTTGCTATTTATTTACTAAGCCAACTGGGTTATCAAGTAACCGCAGCAACAGGTCGCATGGAGCAAGCTGACTATTTAAAATCATTAGGCGCAACTCACGTAATTGATAGAAATGAGTTTTCAAACCCAGGTAAACCACTACAAAAAGAACGCTTTGCTGCTGCCATTGATTCGGTAGGCAGTCACACACTTGCTAATATTTGTGCCTCACTTAAGTATGGTGGCGTAGTAACAGCTTGTGGGCTTGCCCAAGGTATGGATTTACCCGCTTCTGTGGCACCCTTTATTTTACGTGGTATTTCTTTAATGGGTATTGATAGCGTAATGCGCCCTAAAGCGGATCGTGTTGAAGCATGGGATCGTTTAGCATCCCTAGTTAGTAGCGATTACTTAGATAAAATTTCGACCGAAATCACACTTGATCAAGTTATTGAAAATGCCGAACAGCTAATGCAGGGGCAAATTCGTGGTCGTGTTGTGGTTAATTGTCAAAGTTAAGCATTTTTGCTATTAAACTCTCGTTATTAAATTTATAATACTGGCTGTATTTTTAATAACGAGAGAACACCTATGAGCAACCAAGAACTTTTCAGTAATAACCCACTGCAAGGCGTTAAATTAGAGCAAGTGGTTGAAGAACTGGTTGAGCAATATGGGTGGGAACTCCTGCACGCCTACTTACAACTCAACTGCTTCAAAAATAACCCTGACATTAAATCTGCGGTTAAATTTTTACGTAAAACCGAGTGGGCACAACAAAAGGTAGATAATTTCTATTTGTATCGCCTAAAAAACTTACCACGTCCAGATGATGTGCAATACGAATTGCCACCCCGCGACCGTATTATCCCTGAAGGTGATAAGCCAGGTGAACCATGCGAGTTAAGTTTTTCTGATGCTAAGCGTATTCAAGAGAAAAAAGCAGCCAAGCAACGTGCCCGTACTCGTAAACAACGTTCAAATTCAAGTAACCCTTGGGGCAACTAAGCTAATTTCATAAAAGAGCTAACTTTATTGTTAGCTTTTTTGTTTTTGCTTATTGTCTTGTCCTGAAATGTGTTTACACATTTAGGACTTATTTTATGAAAACCACTAAAACTAAAGACGTTAAGCGTACTCAACGAGATTATACATTAGGCTTTAAATTATCCATTGTTGAGCAAGTAGAAAAAGGCGACTTCACATATAAACAGGCGCAAAGTCATTACGGTATTCAAGGTCGTAGCACCGTTCTGGTATGGCTGCGAAAACATGGTAAATTAGATTGGTCTAAACCAACTTATATAGCCAACATGCCTAAATCAAAAGAAACCCCAGCACAAAAAATTAAACGTTTAGAGCGCGAGGTAGAGGAGTTACGCCTAAAGGATTTAATCAAAGATGAAATGATTAATATTATGGATGAAGAATATGGAGCGGGTTTGCGAAAAAAGTACATATCCGAGCTATCACGCGCGCAAAAGAAAACCAGCAAGTAAAGCTTACTCCGTTATGCCGTGCATATGGCATAACGCGACAAGGTTACTATCAAGCTATGCGCAGAATAGATGCTCGGAATAAAGCGTTGAAGCCAGTCAAGGAGTTAGTGATGTATTGGCGGCAATTCATGCCTCGTATTGGTGGGAAGAAACTTTATCTGATGATAAAGCCAGAGCTGCAAGAGCGTGACATTAAACTAGGCCGTGATTGTTTTTTTGACTATTTGAGAGAGCATGACTTGCTTGTAAAACCAAAGAAAAATTACACTAAAACAACAAATAGTAATCATTGGATGCGCAAGTATCCCAATTTACTAAAAGAACACAAACCTACTGCGGCCGAGGAAGTCTTCGTTAGTGACATTACATACGTAAAGTCATCGCAAGGCGTGCATTACCTGTCGTTAGTCACTGATGCTTATAGTCGAAAAATAATGGGTTATGAGCTCAGTGATGAAATGAAGGCAACTGATGTAGTCAAAGCGTTAGAGATGACGATTAAGCAGCGGGTATATAAACGTAATGCTATTCATCATTCAGATAGAGGTTTACAATATTGCTCTGAAGTATATCAAGGTATGCTATTAAAAGAGGGAATTAGGCCATCTATGACCGATGGATATGACTGTTATCAAAACGCATTAGCTGAGCGTATTAACGGGATATTAAAACAAGAGTTTCTACTGTATAAATGTCGTAATATGGCAGAGTTAAAAGAGCTCGTTGAAGAATCGATATTTATATACAATGAAATGCGACCGCACTTAAGTTTGAATATGAAAACACCAAATCAAGTGCATAAAAAAGACCTGGCGCTTTCGCACCAAGTCTTTCATTAAAACCGTCAACCTATTTCAGGACGGGACATATTGAGGAAATTAATAGCCTCGATGTTTCCAAAAATCATTTTCCGTTCTAGTCTGTTCATCAGTTAGATTAAATGTCTTATCAGCAATAACTTTTCCTGCTAATGATAAGGTCATGCGCCAGTTACCTATTTTATCTTCTATAGGCTCCCATATCGTATCTCTCCTAAATAAAACGACCAATCGTTATCTTTAACATATACAGTGCCCTCAAAAGGCTGCATTTCTTCGCCATCGGTATCTATAATACCGGGATGATAAATACAATAATGGAGCTTTACGCCTTTAGCTTTTTTGATATTTATTATTAAACCAAATTCTACATCAAGTTCTGCTTTTACTTGCGTAGTGAATTGCGTGATTTGCGGTAGTGATTTACTGGCTTTGTCCCAGTGGGTATATATGCCGTAACTTTGTAATGTAATTTGTGGTTTAGATTTTGCCATTGAACTTTCTATCTTTTCTTTCTATTGTTAAGCCACCAGCCTCAGCGAGTGATTTATTAATTAAGTAGTTGTTTTGGATTTTTAGGATAATAATTGCTGGGTTGCTGCTCACATAAACTAAACTCGCGGGTATTTTTATAAGGCAACTTCATAAAACCAGCCACCCCCACATCGGTTATATTAACCGCGTACTGCATGAGTTTATTTAGCAAACGTTTAAATTCAACTTCTTTACTAGCATCGAGTAATCGATAGTAATGGTGAATTTTCATCCTATCCGGTAGCGCTTCAAAAATAATACAACCCGTATGATGTATCTGGTTTAGCTCAAATACACATTTAATCACCTTTTTAGGCAGTTGCAGTTGCTCATCGGGATCTTTACCATCTTCAAAATAGGAATGCGGACGGGTTACCTCGCTGGCTTTTACATTAACCACTTCATAGTCAAGCTCTGGTAACTGGTTAAATTTGAACGCACCGGTACCATCGCGCTCTAGTTGAATCGTTTTACGGGCATCAAATAAACAACACTTAAATAAGCCCTTTTGATTAATAGCCTGCGCTAACATCACTGTATTGTTTACCGCATCAGTAAATGCGGTTGCTAGGGTTTCATCGTGCATAATAAGTGATGACTCAACATACAAAGATTCATCTTTCCAATGAAAACTCAGCCCCCCTACTACAGGATACTTCGCTAAGCGACTAATAGACGCTAAAAACGCTTTTTCGGTATCTCCGGTATCAAATAAAAATTCTTTATAATACCTATCTAACTGAGCATCGTTTACATCGAGTAATTGCTGTTTATGATCGGCTTGGCGTAAAAACTGTTTTCGCGAACTGTATACAACGGTTTCGGGCTCAGGATCTTGGCTAAACCAAAAAGGAATACGTGCTTTGGTGTCTTGCTTTGGTAGTTCTGGTAAGAACGCTTTTGCCATGGTTTCTATGTTACGCATAAAGTAGTCACCGGCTTTGTCCCTTACACTACGCTCTTTTGAAAGCATGCCGTCAATTACATTCGCCAGCTCTTTAGGAAGCATTAAACTACTGGCCGGAATAGCCTGAGCGCCAAATCGACAAGACTGTGCTGATGCTAGTGCATACAGAGTTGATGCAACCCCCTGCTCATCAAAACGAGGGGATGACTTTTCACCAGACATTTGCGCATCACCAATAAAATACACATCACCCATTCTTGCGTTAGTGGTGCTTAAATCGCCCGACATTAAATCCATAAAATTACTGGCAATTGGGTTCCCTTGTTCATCTACTTGAGCATATACCGAGCTTCCCCAGTCAACCAATGAAAGCTGCTTGGCATTTTCATCCCACACTAAATTAGAGGGTTTAATATCGCCATGCACAATAGGTTGTGGGCTTAATCCATTTTTATGATGGCGTAAATCAAGCAACACGTTTCTTAATTTAACCGCTAAGTTCATTATTTTTGCAGCAGATAGTCGCCCTTGCTTTAGCGATACTTTTTCAAGGTCTTCACCTATTGCACGGGCCATCATTAAAATGCCCTGTTTTTTAACCCGCTCAAAACCATAAAATTTTGGTATTAGCGGATTATCAATTTGAGACAGCATATATGCTTCGTCTTCAAGGCGATCTCGCACACTTTGCGCCAGCGTAATTCTAGAAAACTTAAACACCCAAGGCAGGCCATGTTCATCATCACCCGCAAATACAAAGCCAAACGCACCCGAACCAATCATTTCAACATTTTTATAGCCAAGTAATGTTAGCTGTTTAATACAAATGTTAAGCCATTGGCGATGCTTTTTAGCATCACGGTGCGATAACAAATAAACAGACTGTTCTTCGTTAATATAAAAGTTGCGAATTTCTTTTGCTTTCAATGCAGATTCTCTAGGTTGGTGGTTAAAAGCTGCGTAATGCCTTTATGTTTGATAGTAACGCGGCCGTTATTTTTATTAAACCTTTAAGGTCACTATTAACTTACAAAACTTAGTCAAAGTTATATTATTTACTAATGATTTTGACGTATATCGCTGATATTTGCGGTTTCACCGTATCCTACTTACCCATAACAGCCTAAATAGGGTAAAACACCCCTTTAAATTATTCTTAGGTTAAAAAATGAAACGTATTATAAAAGCCTCTTCAATCGCGCTTGCACTGGGTATGTGTATTAATGCACAAGCAGCAGACTTTAACTTTTCTACAAAAGTAGACAACGATGCAAACACGCTGGTTGTATTTTATAGCCAAGATGGCAACAACAGCCAATTTAAAACACTTGATAAACAATTCGATGGCCAATTACAACGTGTTATCGATATTGAAAACTTCACTGGCGATTACGCTAAAGTAGCGCAACTTGTCGCGCCAAGCAAAAGTAACTACAGCCGTATTTTGGTAGTAGGTACAGGTAAAGCTGACGAATTAGATAAAGCAAAAGCGGCTAAGTTAGGCGGTAATATTCATGCTCGCCTAGTTAAAGCTAAAGCAGGCACTGCCAGTGTTATTTTTGATGATGTAACGGGTGCAAATGATAACGCTGCACTTGCTGCTAATTTTGCCCATGGTGCAAACTTACGCGATCACCGTTTTGAAAACTACAAAAAAGAGCCAAACACTGAAACTGTTAGCTATACGTTTGATGTTGATAACACCAAGCAAACCCGCAAGCTTTACAGCCAATTAGAGAGTATTCAAGCAGGTGTATTTTTAGCACGCGATTTAACCTCAGAAGTGGCAACCGAAATGACGCCGGTTGATTTTGCCAATGCAGCCAAAGAATTAGCATCGTTAGGTGTTACTATCAAAGTGTTAGAGCCTAAAGAGCTAAAAGAGCTTGGCATGGGCGCATTAGAAGCTGTGGGTAGAGGAAGCCAGCAAGGTGCACGTTTAGTGGTAGCTCATTATAAAGGCTCTGACGATGCCCCTATTGCCCTTGTTGGTAAAGGCATTACGTTTGATTCAGGTGGTTACAGCATTAAAACCGGTGCGTCTATTGCACGTATGAAATCAGACATGGCCGGTGCTGCTGCAGTACTTGGTACTGTAAAAGCAATGGCGTTAGCTAAAGCAGATAAAAATGTGGTAGCTGTTATGGGCATGGCAGCTAATATGGTGTCGCAGTTTGCTGTTGCTCCAGGCGATGTTGTTCGCACAGCTGAAGGCTTAAGTGTAGAAATTTTAAATACCGATGCTGAAGGTCGTTTAGTACTAAGTGATGCAATGTGGTATGCACGTGAGCACTACAAACCAGAGATCATGATTGATGTTGCAACCTTAACAGGTTCTAAAATTCGTGCAGTAGGTAATGAATACGCAGCGGTATTCTCTGATGATGACACGCTAGTATCGCAACTTACCCTGGCAGGTAAACAAGTAAACGAAAACCTATGGCGCTTACCATTAGGTTATAAAGATATGTTGGAATCTGACATTGCTGATATAACAAATGTAGGCTCAGGTGGCCCTGGTGCAACCACAGCCGCTTCTTTCTTAGAGCATTTTGCTGGCGAAACCCGTTGGGTGCATATCGATATCGCTGGTAATGCATTAGTGAAAAAAGGAAAAGATGAGCTTTCACCAGGTGGTACAGGTTTTGGTGTACGTTTACTAAGCGAGTGGCTATTAGCTAACTAATCAAAATTAATTTGCTTAATTAAAAGCGCCAAAATGGTTTACTGTTTTGGCGCTTTTTTGTGTATAAATAACGTTCTTATTTATACACATTATTTTATTTAATAAGTAACAACAAAGCATATTGCTTTAACTATGTTTAGCTGGTTTAGAGAGCATTAAAGTGGCAATAACAATTAAATTTCCCACATACCATAAATCTTTAATTACAAATTGCCCTAACCGCGCCAGCAACGTACTTGAGCTAAATGCATTAGGGGCAGATAGTAAAAATGTTTGAGTCATTAAAAAAACGCTCAAGCATGCTAAACCACTAACTATAATTAGTTTTTTATTATTAAATAAAATACCAGCGCCTAGTAGTAGCGCAAATAATACATCAAACTCACCAATCACGTTCGACGCACCTTGCACGCTAAATAAACTATATAACCAAGACATAAAAGGCGAGGTTTCAACTAAGCCTGCAATGGCCTTAGCTTCAAAATCGTAAAATTTCATACCGCCAATCCATAGCAAAACCATAGCCACAGGAATAAAGTTTAAAAGGACATGCTGTTTGTCGCTTATCTTATCTTTATAAAATAAAAATAAGTATAAAGGCACTACAGCAAAGTATTTAATAATTCCCTGCCCACTGCCAATAATAGGAAAGCCTCCTAACTGAGTCATCCAGCGATTACTTGCTAATAAAGTAAGTAAAGGCACAATGCTAACAACAAGCGCTAGCAAAAATGCTGAAGTTGGCTTTATTAATTTAAAATGTGCCAATAGGGTTATTACCACTAACATAATCATGGCTGTACCACTTAGTAGACCTAGCGTATTAGTATTTAATACGCTATCGAGCTCGTAAAAGCTAAATGTCGCAATTAGCGTGTTTGGATTTGCACCGAGCGCAAACGATACACCAAGTAGTATAAAACTAAGTGCAAGTAGAAAGGTAATTGCGTTATTTGCATATGTTAAGTTCATTGTGTGCCCTTTAAATCTTTAATGACTAACAAAGACCATATTTTTACAAAAAACAATTCAACTAACGCTAAATGATTTTATAAAATGTCTGCAGACAAGATTTTATCCATTTGACTATAAATAATGGCCGCACTAAGCAAACTTTTAATGACCCCACAGGCATTCGCTGCGGTAGCAATACTAAGAGCTTTTATTACAAACCTATAAGCGCGATACCGGCGAGATATTGCATGATCTATCGGTGCCAATTATATGTAAATGGTAAACATTGGGGTGGGTTTAGAATCGGGTTTATTAGAGTATTAAACAGTAAAAAGGGAGACACTGTCTCCCTTTTTACTATTAACTTTTTTATTATTTAGGCAAACGCATTCGCGATACCGTATTATCAGCCAAAATATAATGGTGAAACAAAGCCGCAGCCGCATGTAAACCTATTACGTAATACCCCACTTCCCCTGCGGTTTCATGTATCTCTTTAATGCTTTTAGCAAGCTCATTGTTTTGAGCGGCCAATGCAGGCAACTCTAAGCCAAAAAACGGGATGGATTTACCTGCTAAACTCAAAATTAACCAACCAGCTATAGGCATTGCAAACATAAACACATACAGCGCAATATGAACAAATGTAGCTAACTTATTTTGCCATTTTGCAGGCTCAGGGTATATAGCAGGTGCTGCACCACCCACTACACGCGCAGCTAACCTCACGCTAACTAAAGCTAGCAGCGATAAACCCAACATAAAGTGCCACATTTTAAAGGCATCACGTGTTTCAGTGCCCTTTTCGAATAATTCGCGAAGTTCAATACTACCGTACACAGTAACAATTAAAATAAACATCAACCAATGCAAAGCAACAGAAAGTGTATTGTAATGAGTATCTGTATTTTTAAAATTCATAATACCTCCTAATAAACGCATTAAAGTTAAAAGCTCACTTATGCATATGAGTACATGTATACAGGCTAACCTTTAATCACTCACAGTTTAATGATCTGAAACATAAAATGAGTTACTAAGTCAGTTCAATGGTTTAATGATTCTGGAATTTAAGTATTAGTTACAATAACTGAGCAAGCTTAAAATAAACTTAAATAGTAGGCATAAAAAAACGGCAACCAAAAGTTACCGTTTTAAACAATTAACGTGTTTTAAAAGTAATAAACAGCAGTAAATATAAGAACAATGAGGTCGTCTGGCTTTGAGTAACTAATTCTTTTACAGATTGCGCTTTTATGTCTGAAGTAAAGATTTACCACATATAGTTCGACCAGCATAGTTTTTTAAAGCGCGCGAAGTATGGTAGTTGCCTTAGCGCGATTTTATTTATTGTCTACGCTTTGTTAGGTTATTGTTTCAACCGAGCCAGCTGCTTAAGGGCATGTTGATTATTCGGCAAAAATGCGAGTACTTTTTCGTAATTAGCTATCGCTTCTGGTTTATTTCCAAGTGCAGCATAGGTTTCACCTAAACTATCATAAGCATTTGCATTGTCGGGAAACAAATGAACATTTAGCTTAAATATCTCTAATGCCTTTGCTAGTTCATTTTTAGCCACATAGCGATAGCCCAAAAGATTAATTTCTTGCACATCAAACGCTGCACTTACTTTCATCTCATCCGCTAAAGTGATGGCTTGATTAAAGCCCTGTTTTTTAATCCCTTGGAAAAGTTTGAATAAGTCTTGTGACAACCCCCAACCATTTTCAGCTTTCATCTCAGGGTAATAAAAGCCAGCAATTTCATCAATAAAGAATATTGGCAAGCTTCCTAGCTTATTAGTTAATACAATGATGGTTAAGTTATCTTTTGGATAAATCACCATTGAATTAGCATCACCACCACTGGCACTTACTGCTGGATGCTGCTCTCGTCCAATTGTTTGCCAACCTAGAGCGTAACCATTTTCTAAATTGCTAAAACCTGCAGTTTGACCACTCTTTAAACGCGTTGGTGACCACATTTCTTTAAGGTACTTCTCATCAAGGAGTTGTCGTTGTTGAAGCGCTATCGCGTAATTAGCAAGCTCAGTTGCGGTAGCACTCATACCCGCCGCAGTTCTAAAGAATGGGTCGAAAGTTATTTGTACCGTCTTTAGCTTTCCTTGATTGCCAGCAACGTAAGGACGAGCTTGATTAGGGACAATAGATTCAGTATGAGCAAAACCTGCAGCCAAAGTTATGGGCATATCTAGTTTAGCCAACTGATTTTTCTGAATATAATTAGAAAAAGGCTGACCCGATAACTTATCAATAATTTTACCTAACAAAATGTAACCTGTTTGGTTGTACTCAAAGCGGCTATTGGTTTCATAACGCATTGGTAAAGTAAGTACTTCTTGCCACGCAGGATCTGGCTGACCATTAGAAATTAAATCAACCCAATGACCATTTAATATTTTAGGTAAACCAGAAGTATGGCTTAGCAGTTGACGGATAGTCAGCGGTTGCCATGCTTTAGGCAAATCATCTAAATGCTTTGAAATTGGATCGTTAACCGATAACTTGTTTTCAGCGGCAAGTTGCATAATTGCAACGCCAGTAAAAGCTTTAGTCATCGAAAAAATAGGAAAAGGGGTATGGTTTTGTACCGTGACCTGGTCTTGTAAGTTCGACAGGCCGTAACTGGCTTTTTTTATCAGCCTATTGTCTTTCACGATTGCCAGTTGTAATCCTGGAATATTAGCTGTGCGCATTTTCTCTAGTAAAAAGTCATCTATTTCATCGGCCTTTACCTGTGGTAGTAGGCTGGTAAGTAATAATGTGCTTAATGATAAAATGTGTAAGCTGCAACGAATGTTTTTCCTAAACATTGGAACGCGTTTTCCTTAATTGTAATAGTTTAGATAGAATACCTTTTATAAATAAAAATATTCAAAGGTAAATATATGGCTCGAAGTTAGTTATACATTTATACTCGAGTATCAGCGCTTATAGTTTAGCAAAATACGTATTAAAGACAATTGCTTAGATTTTTATACTAAGCAATGTTTTAAAGCGACAGCCACTTTAGTGAACGAACAAAATGCTAATATCAGTTCTCGGTGTTTAAGCGTCACAACGAAGAAACTTTAACGCCAGTCATTTGCAGCTCACCATTTGGCCTTGTCAAAATAAAGCGCGGGCTGACCATCTGCAAATTACTATGTATTAAGTTTAAAAACTGGATCCCCCCAGTTTGAGTGCTTCTTCCTGTTGTGTTTTCGCCAACCAATGGCGCAATTGAAAAATCTTGTAGGGTGTTAGCAAACACAATTGCTGACGAATAAGTGTAAGCCCCTATTTTTACAGCAACATCCCCGGTAAAAAAGTTTGCAAGCTTAGGTTCTGGCTGTATAAAACGCGTGTTTTCACCAGACTCAATTTCACCTGCTACTTGGCCCGGATCACGATACTTTAGCAACACCTTAGAGCGATAATGGGAAAAGTGACGATATGGTACATCCGTTATATAACGCATTACTCCAGCCATCCAAAAGTCATCATCGCCACCGCCATTATTACTGATATCAATCACTAGGTGCTTTATGTTTTTTTCTTTTAGCTGAGTAAAAGTGGCGTCCATAAAAGCAAGGTATTGCTTAAAATCAGGCCATGAAAATGAATTAACTGTAAGGGTTGCCGTCTCACCTGTGTACTCAACATGAAAAGTATCTACAAATGAGCGTTCAACCATGCTTTGTGGCAAGGTTTTGCTCGCTGCTAGCGTGAGCTCTCCATCTGCTAAGGTAATGCTAAATTGCTCTGAGTAGCCAAACGTTAAATAAAATAAACGATGAAATTGACGCGCTAATACCTCTTGTCTAAATTCATCAGTATCACCATGTGTGCGGCGTAAT
This sequence comes from Pseudoalteromonas sp. RW-H-Ap-1, assembly GCF_048318575.1. Taxonomy (GTDB): domain Bacteria; phylum Pseudomonadota; class Gammaproteobacteria; order Enterobacterales; family Alteromonadaceae; genus Pseudoalteromonas. Next base: position 1,559,947 of record NZ_CP166996.1, on the reverse strand, counting down.
AACTGCTCCATTACTTGCTCATATGGCACGCCATTAATCGCCTTTATTTGCTGCTCAGCATGGCCACTCTTGGTACCACCCGTGTTAGATTTTATATAAAGTTGCTGGTTTACAATCGCAACTTCAAATGGGAAAAGCCCCAACCCACCACTGACCCATTTACGCCATTGCGACGTTGAAGCATGCCCTACTTTTAAGTGTCCATCAGCCAATGTTGAATTTAATACCGCTAAACGGGCCCATAATTCCCGCACGCTAAGTTCATCGGTAATATTTGCGGTTATAGTATTTAGTTGTAAGTAAAAAGCATCAATATCAGCCACACTATGTTTTAAATCAGGGTGCGTACTGTGCAGCCATTGTGACCATTGCGCAACGTCTTGCTTTGCGTATTGAGGAGTGATTATTTGTTCAAAAGGTAGGTTAGTAGCTTGCACGGGCTTAATACCCACAAAGCTTACTAAAACCAATAATGCTATATTTAAAACCTGCTTTAAGTAGTTCATACAAAACCTTTATTATTTGCTTTAAAACTTAGTCGCAAAAACTGTTAAAAAGGTTTAAATACAAAGTAAAAATGTTTTTATCTAGATAATAATTTAAGTGTCTTTTTCGTAGCCCGCAATGATTGTTACGTGAGATACAGACACGTCAAAGAATTGAGCTTTTACCTTTAAATACTCAGGATCAGAAAAGAAGCTTTCTGAGACGGTTTTATTTGGGAAATGAATTGTAAAAACTCGATTAATAGGAGTATCAACTTTTGAAAGAAGAACCTGCGAAACTACAAAATCAAAACCGAAACCGCCACCAAAAGCACTAAGAATGGGTGCCATAGCCGCTCGATAGTCTGAATACGCGCCATTGTCCGAAACTTCCAAGCCAACTAAAAATTCATACATTTTGTAACCTATTATGTTAAAGACTAAACTAATCCATCACGCCCAAATAATAGGCAAATTCCAGAAACAAACTAGAAGAAACACAGAAACAAACTAGACATCCATTTTAATTTTGCAAGCAAAAGCTAAGTTCTTATATTTATTTTATAGGTTAATAATTTATGCTTTACGACTACGTTACTTTCGTTTCATCTAGCAAATAAGCCATTATTACTCTTAAATCTAAATTCCACGCATCAAAAATAACTGCATGATGCAGTTTCAACTTTTCTACTGAGTAATTTAAAGTTTATGCTAATAGCTTTTCACAATTACTTGTATTGGCTCGCCGTTTTCGATTCAAATTTTCACAATAACTTGCTTGTGAGGTCGGCCTGCCAACTGCGCCGTGAAATACGCGTGTAAATTGTGTGGTGAGTTTTAACCAGTTTTCCGGAGATATATTGAGTCTTTCCAGTAAAGGAAGTTGGGTGTTATCAATATGGCCGCGTTTATCTTCTCGTATTATTCTCCCTGTTAATTCAACTAATTCAAGATACGACTTAAGCACAAACGGCAGCCCTTTTGGCATAACTTGACGTGACATACCTGCAAAGCGAAGTAGTTGTTTTGGCTGCTTGCCTTCTTTTGCGTATATTAAGCGTTTTTGTAAACTGGTATGGTGAGACTCTTCTGGAGTGATAGCCATCTTAGCCCTGATAGGGTTTAAATCGACGTATGCAATACACGCGGCAAGCGCCGCTTCATCAAGGAGTGCTTGTGATTTAAAGCCACCTTCCCATAAATTTATAGGGAATAAATTTGAATGCCGTTAGGCAGCCCGAAGGGTGAGCGCCATGGATGGCAGCGAATAAAACCTGCCAGTGCAGTTATCTTCTTTATTTGCTCTGCGCGCAATGTCTTCATTTAACGACCGCATAAACCAGCTAATACTTGATAAGCGCTCTCGGTATTCCTTTACTGTTTGATTAAAAAAGATAAGTTCAGCTTTACTTAGCTTCTCACCCTGTATGTACTTTTGCGTGAGTACAGTGCCCTTACAAAGTTTATGCCAGCGAATAACAATTGCTTTATCATTAAGCCGGTTCGCTTTTTTATCATCAACATACAGGACTAAATGGGTGTGGTTACTCATAACGGCATAAGCACAGACGTCAATACAAAATATCTTGGCTAACTCAAGCAATTTGTCTTCAACCCACCCTCTGCGATGCTCGTAAGATTGACCAGTAAAATGGTCCTAACCGCACAAAAATGCACGGCGTACGCAACGTGATATACAGTGGTAGTAATTTGTATCAACCAAACTTACTTGACGCTTTCTTGCGATTGCCATAAGACACCCTGCTTATTTTTCATGCTGATAAAAGCCTAGTACTGAGTTCACCAAACTGCAAAAATTAGAGTGGGTGTCTAGTTTATTTGTTTATTTCTAAAAAATCGGACAGCTTACGGAGTCAGATTTGATACGCTTATTAGGACTTCTGTAGCTGAAGCCAAACTTTACTAAGGAAAGATCTATTCCTTTGAACTGGATATTTACATTTGAAAAATGAAACTTTGGGATAATCAGAAACAGTTAACAGCCAATTATCGTCTTTTTCAAAAAAGAGAATCTTATTGAGTCCAACCCAATAATAAGAGGGGTATTAAATATTCCGGAAGTATAATTAGCTGAAAGCTCTAATGTATCGTTTATATTTAGCTTATTATCAATAAGGTAAATATACAAAGCCTCTTCTAAGGGGTTGCCTTCTGTAATGAATAAGAGATATTTATCATCGACAGTGTACTGTGCTTCCAAAACTCCTCCTATGACTTGGATCGAAGCATTTAACGTCGAATTATTGAGTATAATCTGCGGAGATATATTCCCAGTATTTTCAACTTTCAATACTTCAAATATATTTGTTTCTCTAATTTCCATTAGAAAAACCATCCAAAAGATACATCTGCACCAAGAGCACCTAAAGCTCCCCCAACAAATACTCCAACAGTAACGCATACTGGAGCACCTGGGCCACAAGCTAACCCTGCCAGCACACCTCCTGCTGCACCTCCCGCGAAACCACCACCGATAACAACTCCTTCTCTAGCTGTAGCTTTGGCTTTATCGTCTGCAACAGCAATATTATAGACTGCAACCCCAAGTGTTACTAAAAGTAATCCTCTTCCTAGTTTTGTATATTTCTGTGCGGCAGAATTTACGGCAGGTCTTGGTCTGCCTGAACTTTCAATAATTTCCAAATAGACTTGATTTTTTTGCAAGTTTGATAATTTTAAAAATGACTTCCCATATTTATTTTGTGAATACTTCTCGGTTAAATCAGTGAGCGTAAGCCCTGTTTTTTTCAAGCTAACTGCCTTCGCCTTTCCTAAGTCACTTGTTCGTAAGCGTTGAGCTTCAAGTATTTGATTACGTATGACCTGTACTTGCTTTGCAGCGTCTTCAGCAGAGATAGCTCCCGAAGTAACCCTAGCACGATATTCAATTGCCACCTTCTTGGTTTGATTGACATAGCTCATCCTCACCTTTCCATCATTAATAAACCTATGAGCAAAATTCATTGCTGCAGATTCCATCTGTGATAAAGATCCTTCTAACATAGATCTATCATATCCTTGATTCATTCGATTACTCCTTTGAAGTCCTAACAATTTTGTCTACGACATTTGTCTTTTTATAAACCAAAAAATGTTTATATATTACAATGTATTTACCTTAACCATCAAATAAATACCTGTAAACAATTAGTTAAATTTAAGTTTTTTTCCTTAATGTAGAAATACACTGAAATGGTGGAGAACAGTAATATTGGACAGAACAATAAGTACTGTCTATATACACAGTTAATTTTTTACTAAAGATCCATATCATGAAATCACCTTTTTAACTATGATAGCCGAACAAATGTATCTAAAGCGTTATGCAAAAAGTACCATTAAAGCGTATTTATACTGGGTGGCTTCGTCTATTCGTTTTAACTCTATGAGGCACCCAACAACGATGGAAGACAATGAGGTCGAACTTTTTAGAATCACTTAGTCAACCAACAAAATGTTGCTCCTAACACTCAAACACAAGCCTTAAATGCGTTGAGCTTTTTATTTAAAGAAGCGATTAAAAAGCCACTTTCATTATCATTAGGTTTTTTTAAGAGCAAACGAGCAACTAAACTACCGATAGTTTTAACGTAATAATAAATAAATAATTTTTTTAAAGTGTGCTCTGTGAAGCATTATTTACACTGTGGATTACATTATGGTAGCGGTATGCGCTTAATGGAGGTACTGCGGTTAAGGGTACATCAGCCCTTTTTCAAGATTATAAACTTCCCGATTTAAAACAAAAAAGCACAGCCCACAAGCGCCATGCTTTTTTTAAATAAACCTTAATCCAGTTCGGTTTACAAACGAATACCGCCGTCTATCTCTACCACGCGACCAGTAAAAAAGTCGTTTTCGATAATGTACTGGGCGGTATGAGCTATTTCAGCGGTTTCACCTAAGCGCCCTACTGGTGTTACAGCAAGCATGCGCTGTTTAGCTTCTGGCTTCATTGCATCGGTCATCGCGGTGCTAATAACACCTGGGGCAATGGCGCCAACGCGAATACCAAAACGGCCAAGCTCTTTAGCCCATGTAGTGGTGAGTGCCACAACACCTGCTTTTGATGCTGCGTAATTTGTTTGGCCAATATTACCCGCACGCGCTACGCTCGACATGTTTACAATTACGCCGCCTTTGCCTGATTCAATCATGTGGCTTGCCGCTTCGCGCCCTGCTAAAAATACGCCTGTTAAGTTAACGTCAATCACTGATTGAAATTGATCAAGCGACATTTTTTTAACCACTTTGCCATCTTTGGCTTTTATAAACATGCCATCGCGTAAAATGCCGGCGTTATTAATTAATACCCCAATGTGACCAAAGTCACTGTTAACGGTATTAAATACGTCTTCAACTTCGCTCTCTACGGTTACATTAGCGCTGTAGCCTTTAATAGTGCCTGTTACGCCTGCTAATGCAGATAGCTGCTCGGTTGCTTCATTTAATTGGGCTTGCGCCATATCAATTAAGGCTATATTAGCGCCCATTAAGGCAAACTTTTGCGCCATAGCAAAGCCTAAGCCTTGTGCGCCACCGGTAATAACTACGGTATTATTTTTTATCTCCACAATACTTTCCTACTTCGAAAACAATTTAAAAATGGCACTAAAATCATCACTGCCTGCACCTTGGTGCTGAATCATAGTGTATAAATTTTTAGCCATTGAGCCCATTGGCGTTAGTGAATTACTTTGTTGCGCCGCTTCCATAGCAAGGCCTAAATCTTTAGCCATTAAATCAACCATAAAGCCGGGTTTATAGTCGTTACTAGCTGGTGCGGTTTCCATAACACCTGGGCAGGGGTTATAAAGTTCTAACGTCCAGTTACGACCCGAACTTGCGCTCATTATGTCGCTGAGTACTTTTGCGTCGAGGCCGTTATTAATTCCCATTTGAATGGCTTCACTGGTGCCTGCCATTAAAATACTCAACAGCATATTGTTACATATTTTAGCAACTTGCCCTGCACCAATATCACCGGCATGGAATATGTTTTTACCCATATCGACTAATACCGTATTTGCTTTATCGAATGCAGCTTGCTCACCACCCACAATAAAGGTTAACGTGCCCGCTGTTGCGCCTGCTACACCACCCGATACCGGTGCATCAACAAACGCAATGCCTTGCTCGCCAAGGGCATGGCCTACATCACGAGCCGATTGTGCATCTATGGTTGAACAATCAATCACTAACGTGCTTTTACTTAGTACTTTAATTAAACCCGGTTGTTCGTCTGTGCCTAAATAAAGTGATTTAACATGTTTGCTTGCCGGTAGCATGCTAATTAGCACATCAGCCTCGTGCGCACAGTCACTGGCGCTTTGCGCCGCACTAGCCCCATGATTCACAAGCTCTTTAACGGCCTCTGCACTTAAGTCAAACACGCGCACACTGTGGCCAGCTTTAACTAAGTTTGCTGCCATTGGGCCGCCCATGTTTCCTAAACCAATAAATCCTATATTAAGTTTACTCATCGCTTTACCCTTGTAAATTTAGTTGTGAAAAGTACGGCTCTAGCGGATGTTGCTCGCCAAAGCGATTTGCAAAAAAGCTCTCTACTACTTCGTTTGGCACATCCTTAAGGGTTTTAAATTGCCACTGTGGCGCACCGTCTTTATCGATTAGTAAGGCACGTACACCTTCTTGAAACTCGCCCACTTCGCCAGCACGAACCGACATGACCAATTCCATTTTAAAACAGTCAGCTAAGTTTTTGCCTTTGCTGTGTTTGAGCTGCTCACTCACTAAGGCACAACTTAATGGGCAACCATGCGCCAACGATTTTTGTGCGCGTTGTAGCCATTTATCCTCAGTGTTTAGATTTAAAATGTAATCGACCTGCTGCTGTAACGTGCCAAACTCGCCAAGCTTTTGAACCAAGGTTAAGTTTGCTTTTAAATTGCCTTTTGGCATACGGCTAAAGTTGTTATCTAACTCAATAAGCAAGGTACTTAGCTTGTCGTGATTTAAACTTGCTGTTTTACCCCATTTAGTATTGAGTAATGCTTCAACAAGCTCTGGGTATTTATCAGCATTTACAAAGTGATCGGCAAGCGATACAAGCTTAGCGTCTTCACAATTAATTGATGCTGAGGTCAGCCCTAAAAACAAACCAACATGGGCGGGCATTTTATGTAAAAAATAACTGCCGCCTACATCAGGGTAAAGCCCAATAGTTTGCTCTGGCATAGCAATGCGTGATGTTTCGGTAACCACACGATGACTAGCACCGGCCATTAAACCTAAACCGCCGCCCATTACAATACCGTTACCCCAGACTAAAATGGGTTTGTTGTAGCAGTGAATTAGGTAATCGAGCTGATACTCTTGAGTAAAAAACTCTTCAACCAGTGAGCTCGGTTTACCTTCACTCATTGCTTTGTGTAAGCTCACTACATCGCCACCGGCGCAAAATGCTTTTTCACCTGCGCCTTTAAGTACCACTAATGCAATATTATCGTCTTTGTCCCATTGCTGTAGTTGCGGCTCGAGTAAGCTGATCATCTCAAAATTTAACGCGTTTAATGACTTAGGCGCGTTAAGCGTTGCAAAACCAATGAGTCGGCCATTGTCTGTGGTTGCCGTTTCAAATACCACGGCAGCATCAGCTGAATTTAAACGGGTTAATTCACTCATTAGCCATTCACCCAATTAGCTTTACGCTTTTCTAAAAAGGCGTTAACGCCCTCTTGCTGATCTTCGGTATCAAATAAACCAACAAACAGTTCACGTTCCAGTGGCAATGCATTTGCCATAGGTTGATGACGCCCTTTTTGAATCAATGTTTTACATGCAGCAACCGACGATGGGCTTTGATCTGCTACTTGGTTTGCTAGTTTTAGTGCTGCTGCAAAGCTTTCACCTTGTGCAACCACTTCTTCCACTAAGCCAATTTGTAGGGCTTTATCGGCTTTTAAGCGCTCACCGCATAAAATCATGCGTTTTGCCCAGCCTTCGCCCACTAGCCATGCTAAGTTTTGCGTTCCACCGGCACAGGGTAATAAACCCACTTTTGCTTCAGGCAATGCCATTTGTGCTTGCTCTTCTGCAATACGAATGTCGCAAGCAAGCGCTACTTCAAGCCCGCCACCCATTGCATAGCCATTAATGGCTGCAACCGACACGCCTCTAAAATTAGTTAGCGCTTCAAACGCTTCACCAAATACACATGACATATCTGCGGCGACACCTTTATCGCCACTGGCAAATACATTTAGGTCGGCACCGGCGCTAAAAAACTTCTCGCCTTCACCAGTCAGTACTAATGCATAAATATTTTTATTGGTGTTGAGCTGATTAACTGTGTCTTTAAGCGCCACTAAGGTGTCTTTCGTCCAGGTATTCGCTGGCGGATTCGACATAGTTAAAATAGCAACATGACCTTCAATAGTTAACTCAATGCTAGGATTTGACATACTAATCTCCTTATAAAACTTCGCTGGCTGATTCGGCTAAGATACGACGCGCAATAATCACGCGCATAATTTCGTTAGTGCCTTCTAGAATTTGATGAACACGTACGTCACGTACGTGGCGCTCAAGTGGGTACTCTTTAATGTAACCATAGCCACCATGAATTTGCAGCGCATCGTTACACACAGTAAAACCAACATCGGTTGCAAAGCGTTTAGCCATAGCACAGTAAGTGGTTTTTTCACTGTCGTTAGTATCAAGTTTAAACGCCGCGAGTCGTACCATTTGGCGCGCTGCTACAAGCTCGGTATTCATATCGGCAATTTTAAATTGTAGCGCTTGAAATGCTGCCAATGGCTTACCAAATTGGGTACGCTCTTTTAAATACTCACGTGCAGTATTAAGTGCCGCTTGTGCAGTACCAATAGAGCAAGTTGCAATATTAATACGGCCGCCATCTAAGCCTTGCATGGCAAACTTAAAGCCTTCGCCTTCTTGACCTAATAAGTTTGCTGCTGGAATTCGTACATCTTCAAAACTAATTAAGCGTGTTGGTTGTGCGTTCCAACCCATTTTTTCTTCTGCTTTGCCGTACTCAATACCTTTGGCATCTGCTGGTACAACAAACGCTGAAATGCCACTTGGGCCATCAGCCCCTGTACGAGCCATTACAACTAAAATTTCTGTTTCACCGGCGCCAGAAATAAACATTTTTGAGCCGTTAATAACATACTCATCGCCATCGCGAACTGCTTTAGTTTTTAATGACGCAGCATCAGAGCCAGAGCCTGGCTCAGTTAAACAGTACGATGCCAGTAATTCACCCATTACCAATTGCTCAACGTATTTGTCTTTTACTGCATCGGTACCAAAGCTTGCAATCATCCAGGTTGCCATATTATGAATGGTCAGCATAGCCGTAGTAGCTGTACAACCCAGTGCAAGCTGCTCAAAAATAATGCTTGAATCTAAACGAGATAAACCTAAACCACCGGCTTCTTCTGGCGTGTATAAGCCACAAAAACCAAGCTCACCAGCGGCTTTAATGGTGTCTTTTGGGAAAATATGTTCGCGATCCCACTTAGCTGCATGTGGTGCTAGTTCAGATTCTGCGAATTGACGCGCCGTTTGCGCAAAAGCTTGTTGATCTTCAGATAAGTTAAAGTCCATGGTAGACCTCTTGTTGTGTTTTGTTTGTTGTCGGTGCATCCCATCAAGGGAGTTATTAGTGAGGAGCGACAACACTGTGTGTTGTGCCCCTCTTTTTTATTAATTATGCGGTTAAAATGTTACTTAAGATTAATACTCATATTTGGGCCTGAAGCGATATCATCTTCAAACCAGCGTGAGGTAATGGTTTTAGTTTCTGTGTAAAAACGAATACCTTGTTTACCATACGTGTGAGTATCACCGTAGAATGAGCCTTTCCAACCCGTGAACGAGAAAAATGGTAATGGCACAGGAATTGGCACATTAATCCCCACTTGACCCACTTCAATTTCGTGTTGGAATTTACGTGCAACCGCACCACTTGAGGTAAATAGTGAGGTACCATTGCCGTAAGGGCTTTCGTTAATAAGCGCAATGGCTTCTTCAAGGGTATCAACAAACATACACGCCAATACTGGGCCAAAAATCTCTTCTTTGTACAAGTTCATATCTTTGGTTACATCAGTAAATAACGTAGGACCTACCCAGTTACCTTGCTCGTAACCTTCAACAGTAAAATCAGAGCCATCAATTAAACAGGTAGCGCCTTGTGCTTTACCATCGGCAATCAGTGATAAAATACGTGCTTTTGCAGCAGGCGATGTTTGTGGGCCATAAGCCGCGCCTGCATCATCCCAAACACCTGGGCGTACACCTTCAAAGCCTGATTTAATTTCATCAACCCAGTCTTTTGCTTGACCAACAAATACCGCCACAGAAATACCCATACAGCGCTGACCTGCCGCCCCTACAGAGGCACCCACAAGGTTATTAACAACATGCGATTTAGTCGCATCAGGCATAATTACCATGTGGTTTTTAGCGCCAACACACGCTTGAACACGTTTTAAGTTTTGTGTGCCTTTAGAGTAAATGTATGCACCTACACCACATGAACCCACAAATGAAATAGCACGAACGGCTTTGTCTTCTAATAAGCGGTCTACTTGTGGTTTTGTACCATGTACAACTTGTAAAACGCCTTTAGGTGCACCGGCTTCAATAAATAGCTCAGCTAAGCGCATAGGAGTAAGTGGATCTTGCTCAGACGGTTTTAAAATAAAGGTATTACCACACACAATGGCCAGTGGGAACATCCACAATGGGATCATTGCTGGAAAGTTAAATGGAGTAATACCTGCGCACACACCCAGTGGTTGCATGTAAGAATACGTATCGATTTTACGCGCTACGTTTTCCATGGTTTCACCCATCATTAACGACGGCGCATTAGCAGCTTGTTCAACTACCTCAATACCACGCCACACATCACCTTTTGCATCTTCAAAGGTTTTACCTAATTCGTGACAAATAATAGTGGCTAGTTCGTCATGATGCTCTTTTAATAGCGCCGCGTATTTCATCATGATGCGCGCTCGCTCTGTAATAGGCACATCTTTCCACGTTTTAAATGTTTCGCTGGCTGATGCAATCGCCGCATCCATCTCTGCGTCTGTTGCACATGGCACTTGCGCGAGCACTTCTTGATTAGCTGGGTTTACAACATCAATTAATTCATTTGACGTTGACTGAACGAACTCGCCGTTAATTAGTAAGGGTACTTGGTGCATAATAAATCCTATTGAGTCAATTTAATTGCCGCAGCGCTGTGATTGTTATAGTTGCTGCGGCTTTGTTATCAGTTAAAGTGCTTCGACTGCCATAGCAACGGCTTCACCGCCACCTATACATAAAGACGCGACGCCTTTTTTAAGGCCTCGGTTTTTAAGCGCATGAATAAGTGTTACTAAAATACGTGCGCCACTAGCACCAATTGGGTGACCCAATGCACAGGCACCACCATTAACGTTTACTTTGCTTTCATCGAGCTTTAATTCGTTAATAGCCAACATAGTAACCATGGCAAATGCTTCATTAATTTCCCATAAATCAACATCGGCGGTTGTCCAGCCTACTTTTTCAAGTACGCTGTTCATTGCGCCCACTGGGGCTACAGTAAATTCACTTGGTTTTTGAGAATGAGTGCTGTGAGCAACAATTCTGCAAAGTGGTGTTAAGCCCTCAGCTTTTGCTTTTGATTCGCTCATTAGTATTAGCGCAGCACCACCATCTGAAATAGACGATGAGTTAGCGGCAGTAATAGTGCCGTCTTTTTTAAATGCAGCTCTTAAGCTTGGTATTTTATCTGGACGCGCATTACCTGGTTGCTCATCAATTGAAACGGTGACATCGCCTTTACGCGTTTTTATAGTGTGCGGAGTAATCTCGTTCTCAAAGCTACCATTGTCTATAGCTGCGTTTGCTTTAGTCAGTGAGCTTAATGCAAAATTATCCATTTGCTCACGACCAATACCGTATTCATCGGCTGTATCTTGAGCAAAGCAACCCATTGCTTTGTTGTCGTAAGCGTCTTCTAGGCCATCACTCATCATGTGATCTTTAATTTCGCCATGGCCCATTCGCATACCGCCACGGGCTTTAGGAATAAAATAAGGCGCATTGGTCATGCTTTCCATACCACCTGCGATTGCTGATTCAATAGAACCTGCTTTTATTAAATCATTCGCTAACATCGCTGCTTTTAAACCCGAGCCACATACTTTATTAATAGTGGTAGCACCGGTGCTTAGTGCAAGCCCCGCTTTAAGCATTGCTTGACGCGCAGGTGCTTGGCCTAAACCGGCTGGCAATACGCAGCCCATAATTACTTCATCAATTGCATCATTGCTTAAACCCGTTTGAGCAAGTGCACCTGCAATGGCCGTAGCACCTAATTCGGTAGACTGCGCATCACTTAGTGCGCCCATAAATCCACCCATTGGGGTGCGTTTTGCTGCTACAATTACAACGCTTTCGAAAGACATAAAAGGCTCCATTTTCAATTAACGCAAACATGTTTTATTATGTTTAGCTTAATGTTTAAACTAATCTGATAAATACGAGCATACATAAAATTTACGTTTACGCCAACGTAAATCTAAAATCAACTTTCTAATTAGTGTAAAAACTGTAAAGTTAGCTTGCTAAAAATTTATTACATGCTGTCTAACTAGCTTATAACGTTTATAAACACTCAACTTCTGCTATAATTCCGCTTTTATTTTATACGTCTAAAGTATAACAACCAGATCGCACTTTACCTTTACGTAAACTTCACTTATATTGGAGTTATTCGAATGAGGTAAACATTACAATGAAATCAGATAATCAAACAAACTTTGCAAATTCAGCCAACGAGCCGGCTAAAAACGAACAAACTTTTAGCATTAGTGAATTGGCTAAAGAATTTGATATTACTACCCGCTCTATCCGTTTTTACGAAGACCAAGGGTTAATATCGCCAGAGCGCAATGGCCAAACACGCATTTACTCAAAGCGCGACAAGGTTCGCCTAAAGCTAATACTGCGCGGCAAGCGTTTAGGTTTCACCTTAGCTGAAACAGGTCGTTTGTTTGAGCTGTATGATGCTGATAAATCAAGTGCAAAACAGTTAGTTACTATGCTTGACCTTATCAGTGAGAAAAAAGCCGATCTTTCACAACAGATGGATGACATTAAAGTGGTTCTTATGGAACTGGTCACCGCTGAACGTCGCTGTCGCGACACGCTTAGCAAAATAGATGAATAAAATATAACAACGTCATCAACACACAGGAATTAATCATGAGCACTATTTCACTATATAAAGAAATGAACTTTGGCCTTGGCGAAACTGCAGATATGATCCGCAGTCACGTAAACAGCTTTGCCAGTCAAGAAATTGCCCCACTAGCTGAAAAAACTGACCTTGATAATGCGTTCCCCAATGAACTTTGGCCGCAAATGGGTGAAATGGGCGTGCTTGGCATGACCGTGGATGAAGAGTTTGGTGGTGCTGGTTTAGGCTATTTAGAACACGTTATTGCCATGGAAGAAATTAGCCGTGCAAGTGCCTCTATTGGTTTAAGCTACGGTGCGCATTCTAACCTGTGTGTTAATCAAATAAACCGCAATGGTTCACAAGCACAAAAAGAAAAATACTTACCTAAACTAATTAGTGGCGAGCACATTGGTGCGCTGGCTATGAGTGAGCCTAATGCGGGCTCTGATGTTGTTTCTATGAAACTCAAAGCAGAGAAAAAAGGCGATAAGTACATTTTAAACGGTAATAAAATGTGGATCACTAATGGCCCTGACGCTGATACGTTGGTTATTTATGCAAAAACAGATTTAAACGCCGGCGCTAAAGGAATTACAGCCTTTATTGTAGAAAAAACTTTCCCGGGGTTTTCAACCGCTCAAAAGCTCGACAAACTCGGCATGCGTGGTTCAAATACCTGTGAATTGGTATTTGAAAACTGCGAAGTACCCGAAGAAAATATTTTAGGCAACTTAAACGAAGGCGTTAAGGTACTTATGAGTGGCCTTGATTATGAGCGTGTTGTTTTAGCGGCTGGCCCACTTGGCATAATGCAAGCGTGTATGGATATTGTGGTGCCTTACATCCATGAGCGTAAGCAATTCGACAGCCCTATTGGTCAATTTCAGTTAATACAAGGCAAAATTGCTGATATGTATACACAAATGAATGCAGCTCGCTCATATGTGTACACAGTAGCAAAAGCATGCGATCGCGGCGAAACCACCCGTAAAGACGCTGCTGGCGCAATTTTATACGCTGCTGAGCTTGCAACTAAAATGGCATTAGATGCAATTCAGATTTTAGGCGGCAATGGTTACATAAACGAATACGCAACAGGTCGCTTACTGCGTGATGCGAAATTGTATGAAATTGGTGCAGGCACCTCAGAAATACGCCGTATGTTAATTGGTCGCGAATTATTCACTGAAAGCCGCTAAGGATTAGTTATGACGATTTTAAAATCGAGCGTTAATCCGCATGATCCAAATTTTGTGCAAAATCACAACAATATGTCGGCGCTAGTAGATGATTTACGCAACAAAGCAGCAACAATACGTTTAGGCGGTGGAGCTGCGCTAAAAGAGCGCCATGAAGGCCGCGGTAAATTGTTTGTCCGTGACCGTATTACCACTTTGCTAGATGAAGGCTCGCCATTTTTAGAAATATCGCAATTTGCTGCCTTTGGCGTTTATGAACAAGATATTCCTTGTGCAGGGGTTGTTGCGGGTATTGGTCGCGTTAAAGGCGTTGAATGTATGGTGATTGCTAATGATGCGACAGTAAAAGGTGGTACCTATTTCCCGCTGACTGTTAAAAAGCATTTACGCGCACAAGACATCGCCGAACGTTGTCATTTACCGTGTATTTATTTAGTTGACTCAGGTGGCGCAAACTTACCTGAGCAAGACGACGTATTCCCTGACAAACTGCATTTTGGTCGTATTTTTTACAACCAAGCGCGTATGTCGGGTAAAGGCATTCCACAAATTGCCGTGGTTATGGGGTTATGTACTGCAGGTGGTGCGTATGTTCCTGCTATGGCCGATGAAAGTATTATTGTAAAAGAGCAAGGCACTATCTTTTTAGCAGGTCCGCCGCTGGTAAAAGCCGCAACCGGTGAAGTAGTTACTGCAGAAGAACTTGGTGGCGCCGATGTACACTGTAAAACATCAGGTGTTGCCGATCATTACGCTGAAAATGATGCTCATGCGTTATCGATTGCTCGCCAATGTATTGAACGTATTAACTATTCGCGCCCTACCTCACCATTACTCGAAGAAGTAAAAGCCCCTCGTTATGATATTAACGAGCTTTACGGCATTGTCGGTACTGATCTTAAAAAGCCATTTGATGTGCGTGAGGTCATTGCGCGTACTGTTGATGATTCATCGTTTGATGAATTTAAACGCTACTTTGGTGAAACACTGGTAACAGGCTTTGCCAGCATTTATGGTCACCCCGTAGGCATAGTGGCTAACAACGGTATTTTATTTAGTGAGTCTGCGCAAAAAGGCGCGCACTTTATTCAACTGTGTGCTCAGCGCAACATTCCGCTGGTATTTTTACAAAACATTACTGGTTTTATGGTTGGTAAAAAATACGAGTCTGAAGGCATTGCTAAGCACGGCGCTAAAATGGTGATGGCGGTATCGTGTGCCGATGTACCCAAATTTACTATTCTAATCGGTGGCTCATACGGTGCAGGTAACTATGGTATGTGTGGTCGCGCGTTTGAACCGACCATGATGTGGATGTGGCCGAATGCCCGTATTTCAGTTATGGGTGGTGAACAAGCCGCTGGTGTAATGGCGCAAGTAAAACAAGATGGTTTGGCCCGCAAAGGCGAAAGCATGAGCGAGCAACAAATTAACGATTTTAAAAAGCCAATCATCGATCAATACGAACAGCAAGGTCACCCTTATTATGCCAGTGCCCGTTTATGGGATGATGGCATTATTGACCCTGCTGATACACGCAATGTTCTTGGGCTTGCACTTAGCGCAGCTAAAAATGCCCCTGAGCGTGAATCGAAATTTGGCGTATTTAGAATGTAATCGGAGCTTAAAATGTCAGTAACACTACAAATAACAAAATCTAATGTGGCTGTACTTGTTTTAAGTCGCCCAGAAAAACGCAATGCCTTTAATAGCGACGTTATCCATGAGCTCATTCAATGTATTGAACATGCTAATACCCTCGATATTCGTGCCCTAGTATTAAAAACTGAGGGTAAACACTTTTCAGCCGGTGCCGATTTAGCCTGGATGAAATCGATGGCAGATAACAACTATAACGATAATTTGGCCGATTCAATGCAGCTGGCAAAGCTAATGCAAGTATTAGCACAAAGCCCGCACCCTACTATTTGTGCGGTACAAGGTGCTGCATTTGGTGGTGCTTTGGGATTAATTGCTTGCTGTGATATTGCGCTCAGCAAAGATGACGCTCAATTTTGTTTAAGTGAAGTTAAATTAGGCTTAATTCCTGCTGTTATAAGCCCTTATGTAATAAAAGCTATTGGTGAGCGCGCTGCTCGTCGTTATTTTTTAACGGCTGAAGTATTTGATGCGCATACGGCCAAGCAGTTGGGGCTAATTCACCAAATTACTGGAAATTTAGACTGTGCACTGGATAACCTACTACAAACGCTGATAGATAATGGCCCGGTAGCGGTTAAAGCAGCTAAAGCGCTTATTAATGATGTGGCAAACAAAGAAATTGATAACGAAATAATTACGCTCACTGCAGAACGTATAGCCAAAATTCGTGTATCAGAAGAAGGTCAAGAAGGTCTAACTGCCTTTTTTGAAAAACGCCCTCCCCAATGGCAACTCTAGGACGCATTATGAACACAGTACACTTACAAAAAATTCTAATTGCTAACCGTGGAGAGATTGCTTGTCGTATTATGCGAACAGCTAAGCAAATGGGCTTGACCACAGTTGCAGTTTATTCAGATGCAGATAAAAACGCTCAACATGTAAAAATGGCTGATGAAGCCTACCACATTGGTGCAGCGCCGAGTAAAGACTCATACCTAGTTGCAGATAAAATACTAAACGTTGCCAAAATAAGTGGCGCTGATTGTATTCACCCGGGCTATGGATTTTTATCTGAAAACAGCGAATTTGCTAACGTTTGTGAAGCCAATAACATTGCCTTTATTGGGCCACCAGCAAGCAGCATAGAAGCTATGGGCTCTAAAACCCGTGCAAAAGAAATTATGGCAGCCGCTAATGTTCCTTTGGTGCCAGGTTATTATGGCGATAAACAAGACCCTAGCTTTTTACAAGCTGAGGCTGAAAAAATTGGCTACCCTGTGCTTATCAAAGCGGCCTTTGGTGGCGGTGGTAAGGGCATGCGTATAGTTTCAAAATCCAGTGAGTTTATAAGCGCATTAGAAGGTGCTAAACGTGAAGCTATTGCCGGTTTTGGTAATGATCTGGTTTTGCTTGAGCGTTATGTTGACCAACCACGCCATGTTGAAGTGCAAGTATTTGCTGATAACTATGGCAACTGTGTGTATTTAGGTGATCGTGATTGTTCATTGCAGCGTCGGCATCAAAAAGTGATTGAAGAAGCGCCTGCCCCCGGTTTATCAGACTCATTGCGAAAAGAAATGGGCGAAGCCGCGGTAAGATGTGCCCTAGCAATTGACTACCGAGGCGCTGGCACTGTGGAATTTTTACTCTGTGGTGATGAGTTCTTTTTCATGGAAATGAATACTCGCTTGCAAGTAGAGCACCCAGTGAGTGAAATGGTCACCGGCGTTGATTTAGTTAATTGGCAAATTAATGTAGCCAGTGGTTTAGCGTTACCTTTAGCGCAAGCAGATATTCAGCTACAAGGCCACAGCTTTGAAGCACGTATTTACGCTGAAGATCCAAGTAATGACTTTATTCCGTGCTCTGGCACTATTGAGGCACTATATACGCCCGCGAACAGTGAATATGTTCGTATTGATACTGGTATTGCCCAAGGTGATGAAATAAGCCCGTATTACGATCCAATGATTGCCAAACTTATTGTTCATGATGATAACCGCGACCAAGCACTTTCGCGTTTACAACAAGCATTAACACAATTTCATTTAGCCGGATTTAGCACTAATATCAGCTTTTTATATAATTTAGCGATTCATCCACGCTTTAAACAAGGTGCTCCAAGCACCCACTTTATTGCAGAGCAAGGTGAAGCGTTAGTTACTATTGACCCATCTTTATTACAAACTAGCCGCTTAATTGCAGGTTTTGCGTATTTAGCATCACTTGGTAGTAATACAAGTAGTGCAAATCCATGGCAACAATTACATGGGTTTAGTTTAAATGCGCCGCAACAAGTTAACATTCCATTTAGCGATACCCCCTTAAACGCAATAAAAACCGCGCAGGGCTATAGTATGACCATTAATGACAACACCTTTGAAGTGCAAGGTGAGTTAACTAATGGCTACTGCAACGTATCGATTAATGGCGCTAAACACACTGCGCATGTTAGCCACGTTGATAATGCCATTACTGTAATGAACCAAGCACTGCAAACTAAGTTTGAATGTGTTGATAAACATTTCATCAGCTCACATGAAAATGAGGCATTACCTCTTGCTGCGCCACTTAATGGTACTGTAGTTAAACACTTGTTAGAGGTGGGAAGTACCATTACTAAAGGCGATGCAGTGGTTATAATTGAAGCAATGAAAATGGAATACACGCTTAATGCCCCACATGATGGCGTATTAAAAAGTTACTGTTTTGCTGAGGGTGAACTGGTAAGCCATGGCGCTTTACTGGCCATAGTTGAAGACACAACAGCAGAGGAACCCGCTTAATATGAGTTCATTATTACCTAAAGCAGTGCGCATTGTTGAAGTGGGCGCCAGAGATGGACTTCAAAATGAAGCCGCTGTAGAAACTGCTGATAAAATAACGCTTATTAACGCACTCGCCGCTGCAGGCATAAAAGACATAGAAGCTGGTGCGTTTGTCTCACCTAAATGGGTGCCACAAATGGCAGACTCTAGTGAAGTAATAAGCGCACTTAATTTACCTGAGGTTAATCTCAGTGCCCTTACCCCTAATTTAAAAGGGGCAGAGGCAGCTCATGCTGTAGGTATTAAAGAATTTGCAATATTTACCGCAGCGAGCGAAGCATTTTGCCAAAAAATATTAACTGCTCTATTGAGCAAAGTTTGGCGCGTTTTAGTGAAGTTATGGCTTTTGCAAAGGCGCATAACATTCGCGTACGCGGTTATGTAAGTTGTGTGTTAGGTTGCCCGTATGAGGGAGATGTTGACCCTCATACTGTACTGGCTGTTGCTGCTAAACTCTTAAAAATGGGCTGTTATGAAATTAGTCTAGGTGACACCATAGGTGTTGGCACACCCGCTAAAGTAATAGAGCTACTTACATTGCTACTTAAACATATTGATAAATCTAAACTTGCTGTACATTTTCATGACACATACGGGCAAGCGCTCACAAATATTTACGCTGCTCTAAACCTTGGTATAGCAACGGTTGACAGTGCTGTTGCCGGCCTTGGTGGCTGCCCATATGCCAAAGGCGCGTCAGGAAATGTTGCCACCGAAGATGTTGTATACTTACTGCAAGGGCTTGGCATTGAGCATGGAATTGATTTACAAAGACTTGCTGAGGCAGGTTGGCAAATTACGAGTGCACTGAACAAACAACCTGCTAGCAAGGTTTCTGCAGCATTACACGCACAATAATTATATAGCACAGAATGAGGAGTGACTCATGGCCGGTTTTGATAAAGTAGTTTCTAGTTATGAAGCTGCAATGGAAGGTTTAAAAGACGGCGATACAATAATAGCCGGTGGTTTTGGCTTATGTGGTATCCCTGAGGGGCTAATTGCCCAAATTAAAAAAATGCAAACTAAAGAATTAACCGTTGTTTCCAATAACTGTGGTGTTGATGACTTTGGTTTAGGGCTGTTACTGCACGACAAGCAAATTAAAAAGGTGGTCGCCTCATACGTTGGCGAAAATGCCTTGTTTGAACAGCAACTACTAAGTGGCGAGATTGATGTAGAACTTACGCCACAAGGTACTCTTGCTGAAAAAATGCGTGCTGGTGGTGCAGGAATACCTGCTTTTTATACAGCCACAGGTTACGGCACACCGGTTGCTGAGGGTAAAGAAGTAAAAGAATTTAATGGTCGCCCTTATATTTTAGAAGAGTCAATTACCGGTGAATTCGCTATTGTAAAAGCATGGAAAGCGGATCGCTACGGCAACTTAGTATTTCGTCATACAGCCATGAACTTCAATCCAATGGCGGCTACTGCGGGTAAAATTACCGTTGCAGAAGTAGAGGAAATTGTTGAGCCAGGCGAACTTGAGCCAAGCCAAATACATACGCCAGGAATTTTTGTTAACCGCGTTATAAAAGGTAACTTTGAAAAACGCATTGAACGTGTTACCACACGAGATTAAGCAGGAGCACTAACAATGGCATTATCACGTGAACAAGTCGCAATGCGCGTAGCTCAAGAGTTACAAGATGGGTTTTATGTTAATTTGGGCATTGGTATTCCGACACTCGTCGCAAACTATGTACCCGATGGCATAGAAGTTATGCTACAGTCCGAAAATGGTCTTTTAGGCATGGGCGAATACCCTACTAAAGCCACTGTTGATGCGGATATGATCAACGCGGGTAAAGAAACCGTGACGGCAGCTACCGGTGCAGCTATATTTAATAGTGCAGATAGTTTTGCCATGATACGGGGTGGTCATGTAGACTTAACCGTTCTGGGTGCGTTTGAGGTAGACCAAAACGGTTCTATAGCCTCATGGATGATCCCTAAAAAATTAATTAAAGGCATGGGCGGAGCGATGGATTTAGTCGCAGGTGCAAAAAACATTATTGTTACCATGACCCATGCCAGTAAACACGGCGATTCTAAGTTATTAGAAAGCTGTACGTTACCGCTAACGGGCGTTAACTGTGTTAAAAAAATAGTTACTGATTTAGCCGTTCTAGAAGTAAAAGACGGCGCATTTCATTTACTAGAACGCGCACCAGGCGTATCAGTTGATGAAATTATTAGCAAAACGGCAGGTAAATTGCTTGTTAATGGTGATATTCCTGAGATGGTGTTTTAAACCACTCATAATTTCACTCTGTACCGACCTCATTCCCAGTGCCAATGGCGCTGAGTTACCCAAAATCCCTCGTAAGAGGGATTTTTTTGTCTATATTTTAGTTTTTGCACTATAGTGACAATTTAACGCACCACTTAGGTGAATTCGACCTAATAAAATAAATAAATTGCTGATATAGTTAGTTTTTATTTTTGGTTTAATTATTGCCTATTACTAGGCGATTGAAATAACTTTATACTGGATACCATGCAAACACCTATTCGCGGCCTTCGCTCTTTTTGTTTTGCCGCAAAAAGCTTAAGTTTTAAACACGCTGCTAAAGAGCTTTACTTAACGCCCTCGGCTGTAAGCCACCAAATTAAACAGCTAGAAGAGCAGCTAGGCATTGATTTATTTCAAAGACAAACTCGATCTATTAGTTTAACGCCTGCAGGTAAAAACTTTTTTGAAGCAATTTATCCAATTATAAATATGCTAGAGAGTACCATTAATGAATTTAGTCAGTTACAACAAAATGTAAACTTAACCATTACCCTGCCCGAATTTTTTGCCAGTGAATTGTTAATGCCTAAGCTCAGTGAATGGACCAGCGAGCACCCTAACATTAATTTACACATGGATACCCTTAAAACTCGAAAGGAATTAACCCGCCAAAGTGATTTATCTATAATTTTATCTTCAAGTAAACCACTTGATGGACTGGCTACCGAGTTATTTAATTTAGAATATATTCCAGCGTGTAATAAAAAGCTGCTTGAACAATGGCAAAACGATCATTGTCAGG
This sequence comes from Pseudoalteromonas sp. RW-H-Ap-1, assembly GCF_048318575.1. GTDB lineage: Bacteria > Pseudomonadota > Gammaproteobacteria > Enterobacterales > Alteromonadaceae > Pseudoalteromonas. The sequence continues at coordinate 1,538,536 of NZ_CP166996.1, read as the reverse complement.
CACTTAACCAAGTACCCCTTATTGTGCATAAAGCAAGGCCTTGGGCTTGGCATCAGTGGGCAGAAAAAGTTGGGATTGATGACTTTTCACCAACACAAATTATTCAAATAGATAGTATGTTTGGTGTAGCAAGGGCGGCGCAGCAAGGAATGGGGATTGCACTTATTCCTCTACCAATTAGCCAAAGCTGGCTGGATGAGCAATGGCTCTATAAACTGTTTGAACAACCCCTTACCACCAAAGATAAATACTACTTGGTACAACACGGCTCTAGTACAGCAAACCACCCGCTCGACTTGTTTGCCAAGTGGGTAATTAACACCTTCAGACAAACAAAGTGACTATTAATTAAACGCCCTTTTATGGGCGTTTTGTTATTTACGACCTTTTTTAAATATTTTTTTGTGTCTCACGAAAATCTAAAAAAATAAAATATAACCAGCATTATCAACCACTTGAATAACTCCTTATTGACTGAATTTATAGATTAGTTTTTTTCACTTATTAGTTTTGTTTTTATCGCTTGTCGAAATTGAGTAAAAGCTCTAAAGTTAACTCAACAAATCAGCAACGACCAAAAATAATAAAACGCGTTACTGAAACCAAATTTAATTAGTTTGTAACAACAAGCTAGTAAAAAAGAATCTTTATTGTGTGTGAAGATGTTGTCAGTGTAAAAAACAGCTCAAGTTCGGTGGTGACTTAGCTTGGGTTGTTTTTATTTTACGCTTACACCCGCCAATAAATATAAGAATCTTTATTGTGTGTGAAGATGTTGTCAGTGTAAAAAGCAACTCAAGTTCGGTGGTGACTGAGCTTGAGTTGTTTTTATTTACATTCACATCAGCAACAATAATCCAGCATTAGTTATTACTAATACAACCCCCGAATCTTTATTGTGTGTGAAGATGTTGTCAATTGAAATGCAGCGACCTTTTTTAAGTATCGCTGCTTTTTTTGCTTAAAATTTGCCTATTTGCTAATTAGCTTAAACATCATCTGATCTGTTTATTTCCTCACGAGCAACAAATTCTAATACAGTGGCATTAATACAATATCTATCTTGACCATTTCGCCCTTCACCCGGGAATAAATGCCCTAAATGAATCCCGGTACTTTTAGATTTAAGCTCAATACGTTGCATTCCCCAACTGTTATCTTCATGCTGCGTTACGCTGTCTTTTACAGGGTGTGTAAACGACAACCAGCCAGTACCCGAATTAAATCTGTCGCGGGTATCAAACAAGGGTTCACCACTGAGTTTATCGATAAAAATGCCATCGGGGGTGTTTTTAAAAATAGCGTATTCTTTGCAATATGGGCTGTCGGTTTTAGCGTTAAACGCTACTTTATAAGCTTCACTGTCACCGAGTTTAAATGCACCTAGCGCTTTATAAAACAGCTCGGCATCCATATAACCTTGGCGAGAATACACTTCTACTCCATCTTCTAAAAATAGTATGGTGGGTGTAGCCCAAGTTGCACTTTTGATAGTTAAGCCGCTAAGCTGATCAGCATGGCGAAATGTCATTGGTATTGTGCCTTTGTAGTCATTGGCTACCGCCGCTTTAAACTTTTCACAGTAAGGGCAGTAATCACGAGAGTCTAAAATAACAATTTGTTTGCCAGTCAACAATGCAGTGTTATCAACCTGCTGCTTTTCGTCTTGACTAAAAACAACACCGGTTGAATGGTTTGGGCAATAGCCGTTTGGATTTTTTCAAGATAATTTTGATGATACTCTTCAGCAGAATAAAAGCGCTCAAGTGGCTTAATTTGTGTAGCAATTGTTCCATAACCTGCTTTGGTGAGTAACTGCTGATACTGCTGTGTTACCGCAAGCGCGGTGTTTGCTTGCTCGTCACTTGTAGTTAAAATAATAGAGCGATATTGAGTGCCTACATCATTACCTTGGCGGTTCTTTTGAGTCGGATCGTGGCTTTCGTAATAATTTTGCAGCAGCTCTTTTGCCGAAATAATATTGCTATTAAATGTAACCTGCACCACTTCAGCGTAGTTATCTTCATCAAAGCGACGCGATAGCTTAGTTATATTTCTGTAGGTTGGTTTAAACCCATGCCCATCGGCATAACCCGACTCTGCATCGAGTACCCCATTAAGTGCTTCATAGCGTTTTTCTGCCCCCCAAAAACAACCCGAGCCAAGCACTAGCTTTTCTACATGCATGGTGGCATTTAAATCACTGGATTTAGTTACCTCATCTGACGAGATAGCGCTCATCGTACTTAGTAATCCCAACATAGCAAATGTAGATAATATTAACCCCTTAAACATACGATTACCTCTTAGTTTTAGTTACTCTAGGGTCTGTTGACCTTCCAAGGTTAAATTTGCAGCAGTCTGTTTGGTGTTTAGGCAAGGCAGAGCCTATGTGGTGTGGTTATTACCCATAAATAGGCGATAACGCAGCATCAATGCCAAACAGGCGCTGCCCGATGGGTTCTGCCTAGGAGCGATTTACCCTTTGTTGCCTACATGGATGTAGGTAAGGGGCGTGAGCAGGACGCGGAAGCTTTGCTCGGTTTTTACTTAGCCCACTAGGTTACAAAACTCGCGCCGCGATTAAACCGCTCCTAGTTTGAACAATTTTAATCCGCAAAGGTCAACAGACCCTAAAGCAGACCTGTAAACTCAACAATAAATTTCACACACAACAAAACTTTACGAATGAGGGAGTTTATTCGATCCGAGCTTGTCTATTAATATCGTAATAGTACAGCGACTGTGATAGCTTAAATGTAATTAATATTAATGAGTTATCGGTATGAGCATGATTCCTAGTATAAAAATTTTAACGAACTCTAGCCTGCTTTTTGATGTTTCTCACTACAGCGAACCACACATACTTGCGACGCAAAAAAGCTTTGGGCGTTAGCCCAGCACTGTAAAAATAGTAATGAGTTTTTTGATTTAGTACCGGCTATGAACTCGTTAACTTTGTATTTAAAGTCTTCAGAAATGCTCCATAAATGGTACAACAGCTTAGCTAAGTTATGGGATGAAGTGGATGATTACCCGTTTGATAGCCAGCACCACCAAATTAATACCTACTACCAAGGTGAAGATTTAGATTACGTAGCTAACTATCATCAACTCACAATTGATGAAGTGATTAACTTACATAGTAAAGAGTTATATCACGTTCTATTTTTAGGCTTTGTTCCCGGTTTTCCTTATTTACATGGGCTCAACTCACGGTTATTTACCCCAAGGCGCGATAATCCGCGAGTGAGTGTACCTAAAGGCGCAATTGCCATTGGAGCAGACCAAACAGGTATTTACCCTGAAGATTCGCCAGGTGGTTGGCATATTATAGCTCACACTGATGCCTGCTTATTTGATTCTAAAGCGGCTAATCCTTGCTTATTTAAACCTGGCGATACCATAGAGTTTGTGCCTGTAAAAGGAGTAAGCAATGATTAAAGTAATCAAGAGCGGTATTCAACTAACAATTCAAGATTTAGGCCGTGTGGGTTTTCGACATTTAGGGGTAAGCCGCTCAGGCAGCCTTGATACCTATGCACACATTATTGCGAACCGTTTATTAAATAACACCGACAACGCTGCCGTGCTGGAATTAACCGTGGGTTTATGCGAACTGCAATTTCAGTGTGATACCGTTATCGCCCTTCATGGAGCCGACCTCAAAGCAACCCTTGATGGACACCCACTTTATCCAGGCTGGAGTAACCCAATAAAAGCAATGCAAACACTTAAATTTGCAACTGGCCGTGGTGGCTCCCGTGCTTATATTGCAGTAAAAGGCGGTATTGAATGCCCAGAGGTTATGGGTTCTAAATCTACCGATTTAGGGGCAGCCATTGGAGGCTTTAATGGCCGTGCACTGCAAAGCGGCGACGTGCTAGCCATAAGTCCTTATACTAAACCTTGGTTATGTAATAAGGGCGCCCTTACCCCACCTAAACGTAATATTATCCGTTTACATGTTGGTCCTCATTATGAGCTACTAACACCCGAGTGCATTAATGCTTTTTGTGATACCGCATTTACTATTAATCCAAATAGTAATCGTATGGGGGTGCGCTTAGATCATAAAAATGCTGATATTATGCAACATACACTTTCATTGCCCTCTGTAGCCGTAGCACCTGGGAGCATACAGCTTCCACCTGATGGCAATCCTATAGTGTTATTAAATGACGGGCAAACAACTGGGGGTTATCCTTTAATAGCGCATGTGATAGAAGCCGACTTACATCAGTTTGCACAATTTAGAACTGCCGATTCAATCACCTTTGAATTTGTATCACTTGAGCAAGCAAATGCTGCAAAAAATAAGCTCGATGCTCACCTAGCACAACTTAAGCTGAGTTTAAGCCGCTACTGGGATTAATTAATAGTGCACTCACGCTCACTCACTGAGTAACTCAACCGCTATTTATTTATTTTTCGCTTTGCACTTTCTTAGTGCAAGGCAAACTAATTTTTGCAATTTAATTTAACTTTAACGTAATTAAAAATTGCACATTGCATTTTAATCTCCTTGCCAATATCACCACATTGGTGCAGCGCTAATTTATTTGGTGCATAAATTATTCTTATTATTTTAAAAAAGCCATGTGACTTAGGTATTTATTTCTGATAAAACAAGGTTAGTCTTTAGCAAACTCGCTATCGTAGGCACTTAATAGGAATGAGGAAAAATTATGTGTTCAATATTCGGCGTACTCGATATTAAATCGGATCCCAGCCAGTTACGCGCTCAGGCAATCGAAATGTCCAAACTGCTTCGCCACCGCGGGCCTGATTGGTCAGGGGTGTATTCATCAGACAAAGCAATTTTAGTACACGAACGCTTAGCAATAGTAGGCGTATCAAGCGGTGCGCAACCATTATACAACCCAGAAAAAACGCATATTTTAGCGGTAAATGGCGAAATTTATAACCACAAAGAGCTTGCCGCTAATTTAGAAGTCGAGTTTGATTTTCAAACGCAGTCAGATTGTGAAGTTATTTTAGCCCTGTATAAACAAAAAGGGCCTGCATTTTTAGATGACTTAAATGGTATTTTTGCCTTTTGTTTATATGATGAAGAGCAAGATGCTTATCTAATTGGTCGCGACCACATTGGTATTATTCCGCTGTATACAGGCCACGACGAGCATGGCAACTTTTATGTAGCATCAGAGCTAAAAGCGCTTTCACCTATTTGTAAACATATAGAAGAGTTCCCACCTGGGCATTTCCTTTACAGCAAAGACGGTAAATTAACACCGTACTACCAACGTGATTGGCAAAGCTACGATGCAGTTAAAAACAACGATGCCAAGGCAGAAGATGTAAAAGATGCTCTAGAAGCCGCGGTAAAACGCCAACTAATGTGTGACGTACCCTACGGTGTATTATTATCAGGTGGATTAGATTCGTCGGTTATTTCAGCTATTACTCAACATTTTGCCGCAAAACGTATTGAAGACAACGATGAAAGTGATGCATGGTGGCCTAAACTGCATTCGTTTTCAGTGGGTTTAGAAGGCTCACCCGATTTAGCTGCAGCGCAAAAAGTGGCTGATATGATAGGCACTATTCACCACCCTATTATTTTTACTATTCAACAAGGTATTGATGCTCTTAAAGAAGTGATTTATCACATTGAAACCTACGATGTAACCACTATTCGTGCATCAACCCCTATGTACTTAATGGCACGCCAAATTAAAGCTATGGGCATTAAAATGGTACTTTCAGGTGAAGGTGCCGATGAATTATTTGGTGGTTATTTATATTTTCATAAAGCACCCAATGCACAAGAGTTTCATGAAGAGCTAAACCGTAAAGTATCAAAACTGCATATGTTTGATTGTTTACGTGCTAATAAATCAATGGCTGCTTGGGGTGTTGAAGCACGCGTGCCATTTTTAGATAAAGAATTTGTTGATGTGGCCATGCGCATCAACCCAGAAGCTAAAATGTGTAAAGACGAAAAAATTGAAAAACATATTTTACGTGCTGGTTTCGACGGCTACCTTCCAGATGACGTGTTATGGCGTCAAAAAGAACAATTCTCTGATGGTGTTGGCTACAGCTGGATTGATACTTTAAAAGAGTATGTGAATGAGCAAGTAACGGATCAAGAACTAGCGAATGCTAAATTTAAATACCCAATTAACACGCCAGATTCAAAAGAAGCGTATTTTTACCGCCGTATTTTTGAATCGCACTTCCCGGGCGATGCCTCTGCTAACTGTGTACCACATGGTAAATCAGTAGCATGTTCAACCCCCGAAGCACTGGCGTGGGATGCATCATTTCAAAACAATGCAGATCCATCTGGACGCGCCGCAGGCGTTCACAATGAAGCATATAAAAAATAGTTACCCCCTATCTACGCTGCAGCTTAAAAACTGCAGCTTTTCTTCGCTGTCTTAGTGAATAATTTCTTGAAATTTTATGGCACTAAGAGAAGTGAATGAAAAAGCTAAGCCATTCAATTTAATCATTTATGTTTAATCACTGTTGTTTGTCACTTCTCTACAAGCGCAGCGTTTCTTTGCCATTTTTGTAAATTAAATCTCAAAGGTGAGATAAACCTTTGACCAATTTAGTTTAAACAGTAAGATTTAGTCGCTTTTTATAAAAACTATTTCAATCTCGCTTTTTCATTAACCTCATGAACAATATCTATCTAACTCATTATCCCAAATCATAAAAACATAGTTAAAATGTCATTAATAAATCATTTAATAAATGAATAGTGATTTTAAAACGCTGACTTAGTTTTTTACGTATTCATTAGCGTTTTTTTAGTTATTTACTTGTCTGATTAGGCCGAATATTCATTCACTTAGCTTTGCATTCAATGCTATATACGACTATAAAATAATTAGCTGACACATTAGTTATCATTTGTTCAGTTGCCAGATGTGTACAATAAAAAGACAAAAGCAGCTTAAAGTTTTGCCAAAGTGTTAATTCTTTTGCATTTAATATTTAACTCCCCTATTAGTAAAGGTATGATGGGCAATTAAATTAGTTAGTCTTCTAACTATTCGTGTTATTAGCTTTAGTTATAAATCTAATAAGACGAATACAGTGAACTATAAAAAAAACTGGCATTAAGCCAACCTGTTTCATTAACCAATGAGGTATTGCATGAGCGAGAATCATGACAAGTACAGTATTGATAATACGGACTACACCGTAGGTCAAGACAACGTACAAAAGTGGGGATTTGATATACATAACCCTGTATTCGGGATCAGTGCAGGGTTAATAGCACTTTTTTTAATCGCCGTATTAGTGTCAGATGCCGAAGTAGCTAAAACAACACTTAATGGTATCAAAACCGATATTATTAATAATTTTGACGGCTTATTTATGTGGGCCGCCAACTTCTTTGTTATTTTTTGTCTAGTTTTAATTTTTTCGCCTTATGGCAATATCCGCTTAGGCGGAGACGATGCTAAACCATCGCACTCTCGTATTTCTTGGCTGGCAATGTTATTTGCTGCAGGTATGGGTATTGGCTTAATGTTTTGGGGGTTGCTGAACCAGTTGCATACTACACTGGTTGGTATGAAACACCGCTCAATGTAACAGCTAACACACCAGAAGCCGCGAAAATGGCAATGGGTGCAACTATGTTCCATTGGGGTCTTCACCCTTGGGCAATTTATGCTGTAGTTGCGCTTTCGTTAGCATTTTTTACTTACAATAAAGGCTTACCACTTTCTATTCGTTCGATTTTTTACCCAATTTTAGGTGATAAAGCGTGGGGGTGGCCTGGTCACATAATTGATATTTTAGCTGTATTAGCAACCTTATTTGGTTTAGCAACGTCACTTGGGCTAGGTGCACAACAAGCCTCTGCCGGTATTAATCATGTATTTGGTTTTGAAGGTGGCGTAGGTTCACAAATTCTGGTTATTACAGGTGTTACATTACTAGCAGTCGTCTCTGTTATTAGAGGCATTGATGGCGGCGTTAAATTACTTAGTAACGTAAATATGCTCATTGCTTTAGTACTACTAGTATTTGTATGTTTAGTTGGTTTTGCGGTCTCTATGGGTAATATCCCTAACACGGTAATGGGGTATGTAGAGAACATTATTCCATTGAGTAACCCACATGGCCGTGAAGATGAAACATGGATGCATGGTTGGACAGTATTCTACTGGGCTTGGTGGATTTCATGGTCACCGTTTGTAGGTATGTTTATTGCGCGTGTTTCGCGTGGTCGTACAATCCGTGAATTTTTAACCGCGGTATTACTTATTCCAACAGCGGTTACTATCCTGTGGATGTCTATCTATGGTGGCATCGCAATTGACCAAGTAGTTAATGGTATTGGTGCTCTTGGGACTGACGGTCTAACAAGTGTCCCTATGGCGATGTTCCAAATGCTTGATGAAATGCCAATGGCGAGTGTGCTTTCTTTCATTGCTATTGTATTAGTACTGGTATTCTTTATTACTTCTTCTGATTCAGGATCACTTGTAATTGATTCAATCACAGCAGGTGGCAAAATTGATGCACCGGTACCACAGCGTATTTTTTGGGCTACTGTTGAGGGCGCAATTGCTGCTGCATTACTTTGGATTGGTGGTACTCAAGCGATTGAAGCACTACAAGCTGGTGCTATTTCAACCGGTCTACCGTTTACCATTGTTTTACTATTAATGTGTGTAAGCTTAATTTTAGGTTTACGAACTGAGCCTCGCCCAGTTAAATAACACCCTACATTAAAAAACGCCGCTAATTGCGGCGTTTTTTTTACTCTATTTTTCCTATAATATTTTATAACGTTTCGCTAAAACCAAATTTCACTTAGTGGTGTATCTAACCGATAATGATAACTCAGCTGAGCTTGCAGTAATTCTGCGGTGGCTAAAGCGTCAGTCAGTGCATTATGGTTTTGATACAATGGCAAGGAATAACGCTCCCTTGTATCACTTAACCGTAATGAGCCTAGTTTTGTATTAAATAGCCTACCTAGTAGCCCTTGACGCGCTCTAAGCGCTCGCCTTTCAATTTCCATAGTGTCGACTAGAGCAAATTCAATCCCTTCTTTTATACGTGTGAGCAGCGCATTATAAAAAAAGTGGCGCTCAATGGCGGCATAATGCACCACCACCACTTTCCCTTTAAGGGCATCAAGAAGTGGGGCTAAAATTCGATTAAGGTCGGGAGCTTCATCCACTTCTGAGTGAGTAATACCATGGATAACAATCGATTCTTCACTCAAATCTCGTCGTGGTTGTACCACCCAATGACGGCTCTCTTTACAGTAAATACGATTTACATTAAAAGGAACTAGACCAACACTAACAATATCATCGCTATCAGCATCAAGGCCGGTTGTTTCAAAGTCTAGCGCCACAAAAGGTACGTCTTTAAGCGGAGCAGTCTGATTGGTAAATGCCTGCTGGTAAAAGTCTTTAAGCAATGTGTTTTGCGTACTTTGCAAGAGCTGTTCGTAACGATGGGGCCAATCTATCGGTGAATTAGCCATAATTTATTTCACACCTGAGTGAGCGGAATAACTAAATTTTAAAAAGCTTTGCGCTTTTTCTAAAATCGCAAAAGCTTCTTTTAAATTACTTTGCTCAAATGGTGAGAGTAAATGCGGGTCTAAATCGTTATCAGGCGCTTCACCTTGCTCTATTTGCCACGCCTGATGCCGAATACGCACTGTAGCAATATATTCAAATGCGTCACGCAAATCTTGTGCTTTGCCTTTGGGTAGTAAGTTAGCCTCGATGATATCTTCTAAGCGCTCAAACGAATTTTGTTTACGTGAACCCACCGCTAATGCATGAACGCGAACAACATCAGATAACGGCGCTGTTCCACGACGCTTTAAGTTCATTGAGCGCTTATGTTGGCCATTGTGCTCAAGTACAAAGCCGTTAAAGAATCCCAATGGTGGCGTTCGGTTACGGGCATTGGCAGCAAGGTTAGCTAAAAAGCGTTTATTTACTTTGCTTTCTTTTGCCACCAGCGTTTTAAGCTCATCGGCCCATTTTAGCTTTCCCCATACGCCATCTAAGTCAAAAAATATCGAGCTGTTAAGCAGAGCTTGCGGCTTGGGCTCGGCCATCCAGCTAGCAAATTTTTCTTTCCATTGTGTACGGGTCATGCGCCATTTTTTAAATGACGCCATAATTTCACCGTCACAATAGGTATAGCCACACTTGGCTAAACCATCACACACAAAATCTGATAGGTTTTGAAAATACTCATCGTGCAATGCCTCATCGAAGCTATTATCTAAAATGAGTGCGTTATCTTGATCGGTTACAATCAACTGCTCGTCCCGTGCCATTGAGCCCAGCGCAATAAAACAATAAGGAATGGGCGGCTCGCCAAACTTTTCTTCAGCTAGCGCTAATAAGCGTTGTTTAAAGGTACGCCCTATTACTGCCATAGCCGTTCCTATCATATGAGAATTGGCATCTTCGTTTACCATACGCACAAACACATTAGGGAGTTGGCGGGCATAATGAACTAAATCTTCCACTGATTGCTGCGCTAAAATACCCCGTACTAACAATAAGCTACTTTGTGACTCATAACGTAGAATATCAGATAGCGATATTACCCCTATTGGGCGTTTTTTATGAACCACAGGCAAGTGATGCAAGTTATCTCTGAGCATCGCTAAAACGGCTTCAAATACATAGGCATTACTATCGAGCAAGACTAAACTTGAGGTCATAACCTCTTGCGCAGGCGTATCAAACGTCAGCCCTTGGGCAACGACTTTAGTTCGGATATCTCTATCTGTGATGATCCCGACAACTTGACCGTCATCCTCTTCTGGATCGTCGCTTATTTGTTTTTCTATGTCAGTGACAAGTACTGAAGAGACCGATTCTTGTGTCATTAAAAACGCAACGTCTTGTATGGGGGTTTGCGTAGTAACCGTGACTACATCGCGATGAAGTAATGATTTAACTTTGGCGGTGGTTAAGTCATTGCTGTCGGCTTGCTCTACTATAGCTTGATGCAAGCGTACATTGCCATCCACTTCGAAAAAGTCGGCAAAGGTTTCGTATTTATCACAGTATTCGTTAAAGGTATTAACGTTAATACAATACGTTAAGGTATCTTCAAGCGCACGAGCCGGAAACCGTACTTTGCGGTTCATTAATAAGCCCATTTGGCCAAAAATACCGCCTGTAGCTAAACGGTTATAGAGCTCGCCATTACGACGTGAAATCTCAACAGAGCCACTACGAATAATATACAAGTCACTAATATCTTGCCCTAAATGTAGGATATCAGTTTCGGCACGAAAGTAAGCAACCTCTATTTGCATTGCTAATTCATTCAATGCTTCTGTAGGAAGCGTATCAAATGGGGGGTGTTCAACTAAAAACTGGGCTATTTCAACTTGCTCGGCCTGCATAGGGAATCCTTGTGGCGTGAATCTAGTTGAATTGTGAGCCTAATTGGCTATCTTTTCAAAGAAAAATAGCCAATTTAAGTAAATAGTTAGCGATTAATTATCTACTTGCTCTAACTCCTGCGCTAATTGTTTTGATTCATCACCACGAGGGCTGGTAAAACGTGCAAGTCCTAAATAAATCACGGGTGTTAAATAAAGGGTAAACAATACCGCTAAGGCTAAGCCACCAAACACCACCCAGCCAATCGCGTTACGCGCCTCAGCGCCAGCACCTGTAGACATAATCAACGGTAATGCGCCCAATAAAGTAGAGATTAAAGTCATAGTTATAGGTCGTAGGCGTACCAGCGCTGCTTGCTCCACCGCTTTACGTACAGCTAAACCCTGATCTCTTAATTGATCAGCAAACTCAACCAATAAAATCGCATTTTTGGCGATTAAACCAATTAACATTACAAGACCAATTTGTGAATAAATATTGAGTGATGTGCCAGTTAAATAAAGCGCTAAGATTGCGGATGTAATACCAAAAGGGACGGTGATCATTACTACAATGGCGCTATTAACATTTTCAAATTGTGCCGCCAAAACTAAAAACACAATTAAAAAGGCTAATACGTAAGTCATTAGCACTTCATTTGAGGTTTCTTCAAATGTGAGTGCCTCGCCTTTGAACGCTAAAGTAATACCTGCAGGCAATGATTGCTCAGACACCTGTTTTATTTGCTCAACCAGTGTGGCAATGGTTAAACCGTCCGGTAATTCCATGCTTAGCTCTATTGCGCGTCGCTGAGCATGGCGCTCAAGCTCCGCAGCAACGCCCTCTTCAGTAATATTTGCCACACTACTGAGTGGTACTAATTGATTATCGCGGGCGCTTACATATAAATTTGCTAAATCACTTGGGTCATTGATGGTTTGATTTTGAGCCTGTAACATAATAGGTATTGATTGATCGCCAATGTTTAAATCAGCTATATCATCGCCATTAATGGCAGCTCTTAAAGTAATGGCAATATCACTTAACGATACCCCAAGCTCTTCTGCGCGTCGTCTGTCTATATTAACGCGAAGTTGTGGTTGTGATGGTTGATACGATACGCGAACCGGTGCAACTTCAGGTACTACTTTTTCAAGATCAGCTGAAAACTGCTGTGCAGCTTTAAATATTTCAAGATAATCTTGGCCTAGTAAAGCAATTTCAATACCGCCACCTTGGCCACGTAAATTTAAACTATTAGCGCCTCCTGCGTATGCGGGTGCTCCAGGAATATTCATTAAAGGCTGACGAATTTTATTTATGATTTCTTGTTGACTAAAATTACGTTCATCCCAGTGCTTTAAAGGCACAGTAATGAACACAATATTAGGATCCCACTGACCAACAACCGTGTAAATAGACTCTATTTCACCGCTTTCGACGAAAGGCAGCAAAGTGTCTTCCATTTTAATGGCTTGCCTGTCCATAAAGTTCAAGCCTACGCCATCTGGGCCACGAGCAAATATTCTAATTTTACCGCGATCTTCTGTTGGTAATAGCTCGTTATCTAAGCTCATATACAATGCACCTGAGCCGCCTGCCACTAATAGACAGGCAATAAAAGTAAGCCACGCATGATCGAGAACTTTATGAATTGTTTTGGTATATAAATTAGCAAGTACGTTACCAAACTTAGCAAATGGATGAAAACCGCCTTGCTTAAGCTTTAGCTTTAGCTTAGAAGTAAGTGCCGGCACTAACGATAACGCAACAAAGCTTGATATGATCACTGCACCGGCAAGTACCCCCCAAACTCTCTAAATAAACGCCCTGCAGTAGAGGGTAAGAAAGCAATGGGAACAAACACAGCTGCTAAAACCGCCGTGGTGGCAATAACCGCAAAAAATACTTCACGGGTACCTACCACTGCGGCCGCACGCCGGCCAAGCCCTAATCCGCGCTGGCGTTGAATGTTTTCACTCACCACAATCGCATCATCAACGATTAAGCCAGTAGCAAGTACAAGCGCGAGCAAGGTTAAAATATTTATGGAGAAGCCCAATGCCCATATCAGTGCTAATGAGCCTATTAATGCTACCGGAATAGCAAATGCAGGTACTAAGGTTGCACGCCATGAGCCAATAAACACCCATAACGTAATGATCACTAGTAGCACTGTCAGCACTAATGAGTTAATCACTTCATCCACTGAACTTCTAATAAATTGTGCGTCATCTGATGTTAAGGTAAATTCCATCTCAGGAAAGCGTTCACGCATTCCTTCTATGAGCTTTAGAACCTCATCTGATATTTCTATGGTGTTAGATTGCGCTTGGCGGATAATTTCCATACCAATAACGGGTTTACCATTAAGTCTTACCATAGAGCGCGGATCGGCTGGGCCAAAATATACCGCGGCGATATCGCTAATACGGGTATCACCACGAATGATAATATCACCTACTTGATCGGGTGTTACCGAGGTAGCATCAGCACGAACAATAATTTGCTGATCGTTTGATTTTAAACTTCCTGCTGGCACATCAAAGGGAGCTTGCCTGAGCACATCAGCAACATCGGGAATAGTTAAATTGAAGCTGCTGAGCTTAAGAGGATCGATACGTACTCTAAGCACTCGCTCTCTATCACCGTTTAAGCGCACATCAGCAACACCGGGAATAGTTAAAAACTGTGGCGCTAAATCAACATCAACCCGCTCGGTTAATGCCTCTAAAGATAAACTCTCACTTGATACGGTGAGTGATACAACCGCCTCAGCATCGTTATCGGCTTTTATGATAGATACACGCTCAACTTCTTCTGGGAGCTCCCTTTGCACTCGCGAAACTGACTCGCGTGTTTCATTAGCGGCATCATCCAGATTAACGCCAGGTCTAAATTCAACCACAATACGTGAGCTGCCTTCTTCACTTTGCGCACGGATAGATTTAACTCCACTCACGCGGGCAACAGCCCCTTCTAGTTTGCTTGTTACTTCAGTGTCGACGGTTTCCGGAGAACCGCCAGGGAATGAAGCTGATACCGTAATACGTGGCCTATCTACATCAGGAAGCTCGCGTACTTCTACGCCTGCTATAGCAGCGATACCGGCAATAATAATGAGTAAATTAAGTACCACAATAAGTACGGGACGGCGAATTGCCATTGAAGGCAAGTCTTGCATCATAGCTTGCTGTTTCATAACTACTCCTGCGTACTGGCGATAGGTGCAGAAAAGCTTAATTCTTGATTGGCTCGCAAACGCTGAACGCCTTCAACAACTAGCGTATCGTTTGGCTGTAATGCGCCTGATACGAGTAATCGCCCTGCTAAGCGTTGCTCTATTTTTACATCAACCCGCGTTGCTTTTTTATCAACACTCGTCCATACATATGGACCCGTTGCGCCCCAAAGTAATGCTGCTTCAGGAATAGCAGCAAAGCGTTGACCTAATACTTTTATATGTACCCGAAAACTCATTCCTGGTAAAAATTGTTGCTGTTTATTATTTAGCTTTGCCTTGACTCGTAAAGTACGAGTTTGAGGATCGATACGGGAATCTAAATAAGCTATTTCTGCCTCAACAGGCGCTTGCGATTGCCACGGGAACACGCGCACACTGGCATTATTTCTGATCATCGCAATCGCTGACTCTGGCGCATTAAAGTTAATGTATAATTGGCGGGTATCATCAATGCTGGCAATCATTGTTTGTGTTGTTATTCTGTCACCCACTTCAACGTCAGTCAGTCCCATAGTGCCATTAAACGGGGCTCGAACTTGACGGTCTTCTAATTCAGTTTCAGCTTGAGTAAGGGTAACTTTTGCAAGCTCTACGATGGTTTTTGCATCGTCTACATCACTTTGTGGCACAGCACCCTTAGCTTGGCTTTGCTTTAAACGTTTTAAAGTACGCTGGGTATCGGCTAATTTTATTTTAGCCTCTTCAAGGGCCGCTTTTTGCCTGCGTGAATCAAGCTCGAGTAAAATATCACCTTCTTGAACCTTATCGCCAGGTTTAAAATGAACTGCTGCTACTTTATCCCCTACGGCAGGATATAAAATAACAGAATGGATAGCTTCAGCGTTACCAACAGCCTGAACTTGCTGTTGTGCTTGTTCCATAGCGATATTTTCAACGACCACGGTAGCACCACTTACTGGCAAACTAACCGATAAGAATAAGGCCGTTATGCCCATTAAAAAATTTTGCGACTTCAAAGGAACACCCTAATTAATTATTATTTCCATTATGTTACGCAGTTTAACACCTCTATGATCAATAAATAGCTTAGTACGACAAATTAGCAAAACAACGCGCTGAAATTAAACATCCAAGTATTTTCTACATATTCTTACACCAGCCTACAAAATCACCACATATTTTATGCGTATTTAACATTATGATTTAGTCATTAGAGTGAACATACAAAGGAGAGTTTATGAAAAAAAGTATAATTATGGTTTTACTGCTTAGTGGCTGTGCATCACAAGGGGTTGACCGGACAAGTCAAAATCAATTAATTAAACGCTATTATGCATCTGTTAATTCAGAGCAAAAAGTGACACTTTCCTCAGAAGTAGGAACGGGAATAGCTGCTGGAGCGGGTTTTGGCTTTGTTGATAGCCTAGATGGCAACACCGAAGAAATGATTGGTGGAGCTATTGTTGGCGGTTTAGTTGGAGGGCTATTTACCGCCTTATTTGAGGGAGGTAATACGGCTTATCAGTATAACTTATACGCTGTTGATGAAGGTGATTTTACCGTTATTCAAAAGAAAAAACTTGATAAAAACACAAAATGTGTGCTTGTTAATTCAGCTAATAAAATTACACTTACGCCGATAGATAATAGTTATTGTATTCGTTGATTAAGCTTAAAGTGAGCATCAAATCTTTAAGCTGATAAGCAATGTAAGCTCGCTATTTATAAATTACTTTTAAATAAAAACCTCAGTGTTTGAAGTGACCCCCAATAGTTGGACATTCCAATTACTGGGGGTCTTTTTATGTCCAAACATCACCGAGCTTTCAAGCTCAAAATAGCTGAACTCGCTTTGTCTGAAAGCTCTTCGGCGGTAAGTAACAGATTTAATGTTACAGACAGGCAGGTCCGATATTGGACCGCTATTTATCGAATTCATGGCGCTGAAAGCTTCAGGTCTGTTCACAAACCTTATTCTCTAGCATTTAAGGCTGAAGTGTTAAAAGCGATGACAGCAAACAGTTGGTCACTCGGTTATACCAGTGCTTTCTTCGATTTATCGTCCCCAGGCATTCTTTTTCAATGGCAAAAGCTTTATGCTCGTGATGGTATATCACGTCTTAAACCACAGAGAAAAGGTAAGCCATTCATGACAAATAATTCTTCTTCATCAAAACTAGTAGAGCAAATGACTGAGGAGGAGTTACGAGAAGAACTAGCATACTTACGAGCTGAGAATGATGTGCTAAAAAAGTTAGAAGCCTTGGCTCAAGCCAGAAAGAAAAAAGCAAAGACAAAACGATAGTCGTCGAAGAGTTCAAGGCAAAGCATAGCTTACGACACCTTTTAAAGGCGACAGGGCTGCCAAAGAGTGTTTACTATTATCATCGCACTACTTGTAAGCAACCCTGTGCAAGCAATGATTTACTGGTAAAAATACGTGATATTTATCACGCGCATAAAGGGCGATATGGCTATCGCAGAATTACGAGTGCCCTGAGAGCAATGGGAGTACTTGTTAATCATAAGCGCGTTCAACGGTTGATGAATGAGTTAGGACTCAAGTCAAAAGTAAGGCCTAAGCGCTATAAATCCTATAAAGGTGAAGTGGGTAAAATCGCAGAAAATACGCTTAACCGCGAGTTTACTGCGCAGAAGCCAAATCAAAAATGGGTGACGGATGTGACGGAGTTTAAAGTGGATAATGAGAAGGTATATCTATCGCCTATGATTGACCTATTCAACCAAGAGGTAATCAGTTACGAAGTCAGAAAATCCGTTGCACTCCCTTTGGTAACTGACATGCTTAAAACAGCAACTGCTAGGTTGAAGCCAAATGAAAAGCCAGTTGTACACTCAGATCAAGGGTGGCAATATCAAAACAAACAATATCAAAATCACCTTAAGGAAAAAGGATTGCAACAAAGTATGTCTAGAAAAGGAAATTGTTTAGATAATGCGGTTGCTGAGAACTTCTTCGGCATATTGAAGAGCGAGATGTACCACAACGAAACGTTTAAAGACGTGAATGATCTTATTGAAAACATTAAAGAATATATCCACTATTACAACAATGAGCGTATTAAACTGAAACTAAAAGGCCTGAGTCCGATACAGTATCGAAATCAGGCCTTGGCAGCCGCTTAGAAATGAGTCCAACTTTATGGGGTCACTTCAGTTTACTGAGGTTTTTTATAGAATAAATAAACGCGGGGTGTTATTTATTTCGTTGTGCGTCTTTTTGCGCTTTTTTAGCTTCTTTACGTTGTTGTAAAGCAGCTTGAGCTTCGTTACCAATGTGGCCCTCACCGCGTGCTTGTGCCAATTCTATTTGTTTTTGACGCTCAGCAAAACGAGCGCGTTGCTCGTCGGTCACATCATCAATACAGTGATGACACGACACCCCTTCCATATATTCAGGCTTTTGCTTTTCTTCTTCTGTGATAGGCATCCGACATGCGTGACACTGGTCATATGAGCCTTTTTGTAAGTCATGATTTACCGCTACACGGTTATCAAATACAAAGCACTCGCCTTCCCACATAGTGTCTTCTTTTGGTACTTCTTCTAGGTATTTTAATATGCCGCCTTCAAGGTGGTATACCTCATCAAAGCCCTGCTCTTTCATATAAGCTGTTGATTTTTCGCAGCGAATACCACCAGTACAAAACATAGCTACTTTTTTATGCTTTTCTGGGTCGAGATTTTCTTTCGCCCACTGCGGAAATTCGCGGAACGTCTTCGTGTTTGGATCGACTGCGTTTTGAAATGTACCAATTTCAATTTCGTAATCATTTCGGGTATCAACAAGGATAACCTCTGGATCAGAAATTAAGGCATTCCATTCATTTGGCTTAACATAACTGCCCACTACTTTTAATGGGTCAACGCCTTCAACGCCCATAGTTACGATTTCTTTTTTAAGTTTTACTTTAGTGCGGTAAAACGGGCATTCGTCATCATATGATTCTTTAGTAACAATATTGTCTAAATTAGGTTGGGTGTCTAACCACGCCAGTAAGTTATCTATGCCTTCACGTTTTGCGGAGACAGTCCCGTTAATTCCTTCTGCGGCAATTAACAAAGTACCTCGCACGTCATTTTGCTCCATTACATTAAGTAAAGGTTGGCGAAGTGCTTCAAAATCAGGTAAAGAAACAAATTTATACAATGCACACACAACAAAGTGTTCGCTGGTTACATTATCTTTATGGATAGCAGTCATGGTTTTCCTATTTTGCTTTTTAAACCCGCAGGGGGCGTTTACCGAATCGTAAATCCGGCGCATATGGGGCGCGTATTTTACGCTTTTTTTATTTAAATGCAAAAAAATGGATGATAATGCGCTTTTTACTGTTAGCGCAGTGGCTCAGTGGGCTATAATGCGCGGATAAATTTACAAGACTTGCTCATATTGGAGAAATATACATTGCACTTTACTGATCTTGGGATTGATACTCGCCTAGAAACACAATTAGCGCACCAAGGGATCACCCAGCCTACCGATATTCAAGCTCATGCTGTGCCAACGGCACTCGCTGGACATGACATTTTCGCTCAGTCAAAAACTGGGTCAGGCAAAACTTTAGCGTTTTTATTACCTGCAGTGCAGCGAGTAATGAAACAAAAAGCACTCAGTAAACGTGATCCTCGTGTACTTATTGTTGCTCCAACTCGTGAACTTGCAACCCAAGTGTTCACCCAACTACGATTACTTATTGCCGGTACTAATATTAAGGCAGTTAAAATTCTCGGTGGTGAAAACTTTAACGACCAAATTAAAGCACTGCGCAACGACCCACATTTTGTGGTTGCTACACCAGGGCGTTTAGCCGATCACTTAAAACAACGCTCTTTACAGTTAAGTGGCTTGGAGCTACTTATATTTGATGAAGCTGACCGTATTTTGGATTTAGGTTTCACAGACCAGCTTAAGTTAATTAATGAACTGGCAGATCACCGATTACGCCAAACCCTATTGTTTTCAGCGACATTAGATCATGCTCAAGTTGATGCCCTTTCGCGTAATTTATTAAAAAAACCAAAACAAATTATGCTCAGTGCAGCCAATGAGCAACATAGTGATATTAAACAAACATTATATTTAGCCGATCATCTTGATCATAAAGAAGCGCTACTTGAGCATTTTCTTAGTCAAGACAATGTAGGGCAATGCATCATATTTACCGCTACACGTGCTGATACCAGTCGATTAAGCGAGTCACTAAACAGTAAAGGCTTTAAATCTGTCGCATTAGCTGGAGATTTAACTCAAAGTAAGCGCCTTGATATCATGGATGCGTTTAGCCGTGAGAACTTTAAAATATTAATCACTACTGATGTTGCATCACGCGGTTTAGATTTACTCAGTGTTACCCATGTTATTAATTTTGATCTACCAAAACACGCTGAAGAATACGTTCACCGTATTGGGCGTACAGGCCGTGCTGGTTTTAAGGGCAACGCGCTATCATTTGTTGGTCCTAAAGATTGGGCAAGCTATTTAGCAATAAAGTCATTTTTAAATGACGAATTGTCGTTTGCGACGGTTGATGGTTTAAAAGCGAAATTTAAGGGCATCAAAGAGAAAAAAATAACGCCAGTTAAACCAATTAAAAAGAGAGTGGCTGATAAAAAACCACAGCAAAAACGCAAAGCGAAACCGAAAAAACCAGTAGCCCCAATTAAAGCACCACTTAACATCGATGGTGATACCCCTATGCGTCGTAAAAAAAGCCTGAGCAGGAATAATTATGAGTTACCTTGGAACTACCCAAACCTTATTTGTAAAAGAAGTCAGTAATGAAGGTGCCTATTTAGATGGCCATGGCTTAGGTGAAGTATTTTTACCTAAACACGAGATTAAACATGAACTTGAAGCTGGCGATAGCATCAGCGTTTTTACCTTTTTAGATAACGCAAACCTGCCAACAGCAACAACTAAAAAACCACACGCACAAGTCGGTGAATATGCCCTACTGCGCGTTAAAGAAATAAACAGCATTGGTGCTTTTTTAGATTGGGGTTTAGAAAAAGACGTGCTTGCACCGTTTAATGAACAAAAACCGCGTATGCAAGAAGGTTACTCGTATTTAGTCCGTTTATACCTAGATAATGCCAGTCAGCGAATTTGTGCTTCAACCAACTTTAATCGCTTTTTATCAAAAGACGAGCCGCAATATAGCAACTTGCAAGAAGTCGATTTAATTGTGGCAGGTAAAACCGATATCGGCTACAAAGTACTTATTGAAGAGTCTCATTTTGGTGTTGTATTTTACAACATGGTATTTAAAAACCTATTTGTTGGTCAAAAGCTCAAAGGGTTTATTCAAAAAGTGCGTGAAGACGGAAAAATTGATGTCATACTTGAGAAGCCAGGTATGGGTAAAGTCAGTGAACTTGGCGAAAAAATTATGGAAAAACTAAAAGATGAAGGTGGCATATTAGCCATAGGCGATAAGTCTGAACCTGAATTAATTAAAAAAGTTTTCTCGACCAGTAAAGCAAACTACAAAAAAGCCATTGGTGGGTTATTTAAACAAGGCCTTATTGATATTGAAGCTAAGTCTATTCGTTTAAAATAATTCAATAAAAAAGCCACCTAAGTCTAAACTTAGGTGGCTTTTTCGTATTTAAAATTTATAACTTAATGTTTTTGTAAGGTAAGGTACAGCGTGCGTATTGATTTGAATATTCAATTAATTCTTTTTTAGATGTCATATTTAATGGCGCTAGTCTAAATACTTTTTTTGTACACTCATTCTGCATTTCATCGTGTACATCAACACATTCTCTACTACTTATATCAAGTCCTGCTAAAACAGCTTCATTTGTATAACATAAATGCTGAGCATAGTTTTGGGCGATTTTTTTAAACTTAAATAAATCAACGGGGTAATCAGATACCAAATCGGTGACATTCGAAACATCATCATACATTTTGGTCGAAAATACATATTTATTAACAGCAAAGCCACTAATGATAATTACCACTACAAACATTATTAAACGCAAAGTTAGTTCCTCACTGCATAGCCGTAACTAAATGTAGCACAAACAAAAAGAGTTGTAATAAACTCCTTATAATTATGCATACTTTAAATTTAAGCTATTGATTTATTAACATCATTTAATACTTCTACAGGGTTTTGTGCCTGAGTAATCGGACGCCCTATTACTAAATAGTCACTGCCAGCTTCAATCGCGTCTTTAGGTGTCATAATACGTTTTTGATCGCCCGCATCACTGCCAGCAGGACGAATACCTGGGGTTACGAGTTTAAATTCTTTGCCTAAAGCCGCTTTTAAACTTTGTGCTTCTTGTGCAGAACAAACCACACCGTCAAGCCCTGCTTGCTTTGTTAGTTTTGCTAAATGCATAACTTGCTCTTGTGGTGATTTAGTTATACCTAAACGCCCGAGCTCAGTTTCATCCATGCTGGTTAAAACGGTCACGGCAATCAATAATGGTGCTTTATCACCAAATTGTTCGAGTGCCTGCTTTGCTTTATGCATCATTTCAAAACCACCACTTGCATGCACATTAACCATCCACACGCCCATTTTAGCTGCAGCGGTTACTGCTTTAGCAACCGTATTTGGGATATCATGAAATTTCAAATCTAAAAATACATCGAAACCTAAATCAACCAGCTCTTTAACAAATTCAGGGCCAAAATATGTGAACATTTCTTTACCCACTTTTAATCGACAGGTATCAGGTGATAACTGTTTAACAAATGCTAAAGCAGTTTGCTGATCATCATAATCAAGAGCGATAAGAATTTTTTTGATTGTTCGAAAGACATAACTATCCTACTAGTGAGCGAAAAGTATAAAGATTAAAATCCGTCTAAGCCTCTGCTAGGCACAATGGTTTCCCAATGTTTACACGAAGGGCAATTCCAATAAATGGTGTAACTTGTAAAGCCACAATGCTGGCATTGAAAGTCAGGCTTGGTAGCAATATATGAGGTAACAAGTTTATCTATTTGATTAAGCACATCTTTGGTATTTTTATTTTCGGCGCTCATTAACTGCAGTAAAAAACTAAAGCCACGGATGGTAGGTTGACGTTTTAAACTGTCGGTTAAAAATTCAAAGGCTTGTTCAGTGTGACCTTGCTCAAGCAACGCTTGGCAATGCTGTATTTTTATCATTACCCCACCCTTATCTAATAAGTCGTTCACGAGTTCATGAAACTGATGGGTTAGTTTAAGTTGCTTATAACTATGCGCTAACTTATCAATAAATAATGGCGCAAAAAAGGTAAATTGACAGATAAGTTCTCGCCAATAATAAATTGCTTTTACGTAATCTTCTTTTGTATAGGCAGACAAACCAAGCTCATATAGAGGCCTGATTGTTTTAAAGTTTAAGCTAATAGCTTTGCGCATAAGTTGAGGATTATTACTGGCAATAGCATATTCACAATAAAAGTTTGCGATGGCTTTGAAGTGTTGTTCTTTTGAAAAAAGCTCAGTATGCGCTTCAAACATACTAATGCCTTTTTCCCATTCACGGGTCTGTGAATATAAGGAAATAATTGGCTCAAGAGCATCTTCATGGTTATTTTTTACCAGCCATATTAAATGTTCTTCTGCGCTATCGAGTAAACCTGCCATAATATAGTCTTCTGCTAATTCTAACCGACTATTGGCAGCTTGTTTTTCGTTAAGGCTTGGGTGTTTTAATAGCAATTCATGAATTTTTATTGCGCGGTCAAGCTCGCCACGGCGGCGAAACATAGTGGCTAATGTAGAATAGTGTTCTACAGAGTCAGCAGCTACTTCGAGCAAATTAATTAAATGCTCAAGCCCCTGATCTTCTTCTCTGTCCAGTAAGAACTTTAACCCTTTACTGTATTCAGAAGTGATTTCTCTATTAAATTGATGAGCCTGATTTTTAGCACTGTTTTTTCCCATGATCCAGCCATAACCGGCGGCGACAGGAAGCAGTAAAAACAACAGCTCAATCATAGTTAGGTATCTTTGTTGGCAATACGCTTTTTATTATCTTTTTCAGGCGTTATTTGCTTTTTTAAACGGTAATTTTGCCACTTTAATTGCGTAAACAATTTAAAACTCACAAAACAACCCACTACAACACCTAACAAAAAGCAGATACTTATTATAACGGCTAAAGGTAATGTATTACTGGCTATTATGTAGTTAATTTGTGTTAATTGTGGATTTTGCGAACCCAATACAAATGCACCAATTAAAAAAAGTGCTGCCAGAATAATTTTAAATACCTTGAACAAGTAACCACTCCAATTAGTTTACTAAGCAATACTCTCGTTTACACGATCACGTAGTTCTTTGCCTGGTTTAAAATGAGGTACATGCTTACCATCTAACTCTACAGTTTCGCCTGTTTTAGGGTTACGGCCTGTACGAGGCGCACGGTAATGCAAAGAGAAACTTCCAAAACCTCGGATCTCAATTCGATCTGAAGAAGATAATGAGCCGGCCATTTGTTCAAGAATTTCTTTAACAGCGTTCTCAACATCTTTCACAGGAATATGTGCATGTTGTTCAGCAAGTGTTTCTATCAGTTCTGACTTAGTCATAGCGTTTCCTTAATAAGAAATAGTGGAAGGGCATGAAACTGCCCTTCCAATTAAAAGACTATAATTAATTAGTCTTTTTGTGCATTTGCGAAAGCAGCTGCCATTGCGTTTTCGAACACTGGCTCTTCTTTCTTAAGCTTCTCTAGTACTTCTTTCTCTTCTGCTTCGAAAAGAGCTTTAACAGATAAGCTTAAAGTGCGGTTCTTACGATCAACGCCAACGTATTTAACTTCGATTTCGTCGCCTACAGAAACAACAGTAGTTGCATCTTCAACGCGCTCTTGAGCGATATCAGCTACACGGATGTAACCTTCAACGCCTTCGATAAGTTCAACAGTTGCGCCTTTCGCATCAACTTCAGTCACTTTACCTTTAACAATAGCACCTTTTTTGTTTGCATCAAGGTAGTTATTGAATGGGTCAGCTTCGATTTGCTTAACACCTAGAGAGATACGTTCACGCTCTGGGTCAACTTGCAATACGATAGCAGTGATTTCGTCGCCTTTCTTGAATTCACGTACAGCTTCTTCGCCAGGTGTATTCCAAGAAATGTCTGAAAGGTGTACAAGACCATCAATACCACCGTCAAGACCGATAAAGATACCGAAGTCAGTGATTGATTTGATCTTACCAGTAACTTGATCGCCTTTGTTTTGTAGACGAGCAAATTCCTGCCAAGGATTAGCAATACATTGCTTAAGACCAAGAGAAATACGACGACGTTCTTCGTCGATTTCAAGAACCATAACTTCAACAGTGTCACCTAGTGAAACAACTTTTGAAGGGTGGATGTTCTTGTTAGTCCAATCCATTTCAGAAACGTGTACTAGACCTTCAACGCCTTCTTCGATTTCTACGAAGCAACCGTAATCAGTAAGGTTAGTTACACGACCAGAAAGTTTAGAACCTTCTGGGTAACGACCAGCGATAGCTGCCCATGGATCTTCGCCAAGCTGTTTAAGACCTAGAGATACACGAGTTTTATCTTTGTCGAATTTAAGAACTTTAACTGCGATTTCGTCGCCAACATTAACGATTTCTGAAGGGTGCTTAACACGCTTCCACGCCATGTCAGTAATGTGTAGTAGACCATCAACACCACCAAGATCAACGAATGCACCGTAGTCAGTAAGGTTCTTAACGATACCTTTAACTTCTTGACCTTCAACAAGGTTAGCAAGAAGCTCTTCACGTTCTTGTGAGTTTTCTGATTCGATAACTGCACGACGTGAAACAACAACGTTGTTACGTTTTTGATCAAGCTTGATTACTTTAAATTCAAGCTCTTTGCCTTCAAGGTGAGTTGTGTCACGTACTGGACGAACATCAACAAGTGAACCAGGTAGGAAAGCACGGATTGAATCAACTTCAACAGTGAAACCGCCTTTAACTTTACCGTTGATAACACCAGTAACAGTCTCTTGCTCTTCACATGCTTTCTCAAGACGGATCCACGCTTCGTGACGCTTCGCTTTCTCACGAGAAAGGATAGTTTCACCGAAACCGTCTTCGATTGCATCTAGTGCAACATCTACTTCGTCGCCAACAGCAACTTCTAGTTCACCAGCAGCATTTTTGAACTGCTCTGCAGGGATAGCACTTTCTGATTTAAGACCAGCATCTACAAGTACAATGTTGTTCTCGATTGAGATTACTGTACCTTTAACGATAGAGCCTTGCTCTGCTTCAAAACCCTTTAAGCTTTCTTCAAATAACTGCGCAAAATTTTCTGACATACGAATATACGTCTCATATATTAATACCAATAAGCAACCATGCTGCATGGGGTTGTTAAAATAGCACTGGCGTCCTGCTGGTGCATAAAATGTGTTTAGCTTCGTTTAGGAAGCTTACCTTCTGAGATGCTTGAATCTAATAAAGTTATAACTTTATCAAAGACTTGCTGCGCATTGAGTTCGCTAGTATCAAGCTCAATCGCATCCTCTGCAGGTACAAGCGGCGCAACAGCGCGATTCATATCGCGATCATCACGTGCTTGAATGTCTTGTAATAGACCACTTAGTGTAACATCAAGCCCGCGCTCATTCAACTCAACAAAACGCCTGCGAGCACGCTCTTCTGCACTTGCGGTTAAAAATATCTTTAATGGCGCATCAGGAAACACAACAGTGCCCATATCGCGACCATCAGCAATTAAGCCATTTTCAGTTCTAAACGCACGCTGGCGACGAAGTAACGCTTCACGAACTCGTGGCAATGCCGCCACTTTGGACGCTGCAGCTCCCACTTCTTCATTTCGAATAGTGGTTGTTACATCTTCGCCTTCTAAAATAATCTTTCCTGCATTAGTGTCACTGTCTATCAAAAACTGCACATCTAGATTTGCAGCTAGTGGAACCAGTGCTTCTTCGTTATCTAACGCAATTTGGTGATGAAGTGCTGCAAGTGAAAGTACGCGATAAATTGCACCGCTATCTAACACATCCCAGCCTAATTTTTCAGCCAATAAGCGACAAACAGTTCCTTTACCAGAACCACTTGGGCCATCTACGGTGATTACGGGCATTAATAACGCCGGCATTTAAAACCTCCTTCAATGCACACCAAAATAAACCGCCACATTATACGTCAATTATTAAAGATTATCCGCTTTTAGTATGTAACTTTTTATAAATACTTATAAATAGCCTATTTACTGACTGATGCTAACACGTTGAAAAATGTTGGGAATGTCTTATAAGTACAGGCCGGATCGTTAATCGTGATTGGCTTACCCCCTACCGCCACCATTGCAAAGCACATGGCAATACGGTGGTCATCATAGGTATCTACAGCCACATTATTAAATTGTTTTGGCGGTGTGATCTCAATAAAGTCATGCCCTTCAACTACTTCAGCCCCTACTTTTTTAAGCTCAGTGGCCATAGCGTGTAAACGGTCAGTTTCTTTTACTCGCCAGTTATAGATATTACGAATAGCGGTTGGCCCTTTTGCAAACAAGGCAACTGTAGCCAGAGTCATTGCAGCGTCCGGGATAGCATTAGCATCGATATCAATACCGTTAAGCTCACCTTTACGAACAACTAAACGTTCGTCATACCAGTCAATTTTGGCACCCACTTGCTCCATAACGTTAGCAAAACCAATATCACCTTGAACTGATTTAGCACCGACGCCTTTAATTTCTATTTCGCCACCGGCAATCGCTGCAGCAGCAATAAAGTAAGAAGCAGAGGAAGCATCGCCTTCTACCATAATACGCTCAACGGATTGATACTGCTGTGCACCTTTTACAATAAAAGTACTGTAATTATCATGCTCAACGGTGATGCCAAAACGCGCCATTACATCAAGAGTAATATCAATATAGGGCTTAGACACTAATGTGCCCTTTATTTTAATTTGAGTATCGCCTTTAAATAACGGTGCAGCCATAAGCAGCGCAGTTAAAAATTGGCTTGAAATACTGCCGTCAATTTCGACTTCACCACCTGCTATTTGCCCACCAACAATTTTAAGCGGCGGATAGTCTTTATTTTTTAAATAACTAACATTACCACCTAAGGCTTGCAGTGCATCAACTAAGTGGCCAATTGGTCGCTCTTCCATACGTGGCTCACCAATTAACTCATACTCACCAGCAATCGCTGCAAGCACGGCCGTTAAAGGACGGTATGCAGTGCCTGCATTACCTAAAAACAATGCCTCTGTTGGCGTTTTAAAAACGCCACCCACACCTTCTACGGTTGCGATGGTTCGCTCATCATTAAGTGTCACATTTACCCCGAGCTGCGCTAAGGCGCCCAACATATGACGAATATCATCACTGTCTAATAAGTTTTCTACAACTGTAGTGCCGTTTGATAATGCTGCCAATAATAGAATTCGATTTGACAAGCTTTTCGAACCCGGCAATGTCACACTGCCATTAACCTGTGAAATAGGCGCTAAAGAAAGTTGCTCCATTAGCTGTTCTCCTTTGCGAAAGCCGCCATAAAATCAACTAATGCCTGTACCCCTTCAAGTGGCATTGCATTGTAAATACTCGCGCGCATGCCGCCAACAATACGATGGCCTTCAAGTGCCAATAATCCAGCTTCTTTTGACTCTTTAACAAACTTATCATTTAGGCTTTCATCAACTAACCAAAAAGGCACATTCATGCGTGAACGGCAATGTTTTGCAACCTTGTTAGTGTAAAAATCAGACTTATCGATAAAATCATAAAGCAGCTGCGCTTTGGCGATATTATGAGCTTCCATGGCTTTTACACCGCCATTTTGCTCAAGCCACGCAAATACTTCAGCTGCTAAATACCATGCAAATGTTGGTGGAGTATTGAACATGCTGCCTTGTTTTGCTTCAAGGGCGTAATCTAATATACCAGGCTTAGCTAGCCCTTCACGCTCAAGTAGCGCTTTACGAACAATTACGATAGCAATACCCGATGGGCCGATATTCTTTTGAGCACCTGCGTAAATTAAATCAAATTGATTAACGTCAATTTCGCGCGATAGAATAGTCGACGACATATCCGCGACAATCGGTGCTGTTGGGTGACTGGGCACATCAAAAATCTCTAAACCATCGACAGTTTCATTTGGGCAGTAATGAATATATGCAGCATCGGCTGGTAAAATCCAATCGGCTACCTGCTTGATAGAAAATAAGCCATTATCATCATTACGTACGTCAATAGTGTGAGTTTGAGTAAACTTATCGGCTTCGCTGGTTGCACTTTTTGACCACACGCCGTTTTCACAATACACCGCTTTTTTTCCATCAACGTGGAGGTTTAAAGGTACGGCACTAAATTGACCTCGACCGCCGCCGTGCATAAACAGCACTTCAAACTCATCACTAATATTCATTAAACGACGCAGACTAGCTTCACACTTAGCCGTTAATGCTAAAAATTCTTTACTGCGATGGCTCATTTCCATTACTGAAACGCCAAGCCCTTGCCAGTCTAAAAACTCTTTTTGTGCTTTTTGCATTACAGCCGGTGGTAACATTGCAGGACCCGCACAAAAATTATAAATACTCATTACCTTTTCCTCATTCCAGTAATTTACTGTTTAACTTGAATTAATACCAATCCGCAATAATAGTTAATCATTTTACGGAGCTAAACGTGTTGCTGCCTGCGTTAAAAAATTCTCATTTAGAACAACTAAATAGCAAACTTTTTGCCTAGCTATCAACACGTTTTTCCCGCCTCAAAATAGACCACTTAATTAAGTGAATTGGTATTAAACTAATTCAAGTATCTTTAGTTTTTTTCAACCACATAAAAAAAGCGGCCAAGGCCGCTTTTTTCAATCTCAATTATTCTGAAGGAGGATTATCATCCGCTACTTCATCTATAACCGTATCTACTGTTTCAACGTCTTCGATATCAATCAAGTCACTTTCAGTCACTTCAATCTCTTCTATACGTTGTAAACCAACTACTTGCTCTTCGTCAATAGTTCTGATCAAAATAACACCTTGGGTGTTACGTCCAACCGTAGAAACTTCATTAACGCGAGTTCGTACTAAGGTACCACGATTCGAAATAATCATTATTTCGTCGTTGTCATCCACTTGAACAGCACCAACAACGGCACCATTACGCTCACTCACCTTAATTGATACAACACCTTGTGTTGCACGACTCTTAGATGGGTAGTCTTCAAGTAGAGTACGCTTGCCGTAACCATTTTCTGTCACTGTTAATATTGCACCGTCATTCTTTGGTACAATCAGTGATACAACACGTTGATCGTCTGGCATTTTAATACCACGAACACCCGTTGCAGTACGACCCATAGGACGTACACCTTTGAAGCGAATCTCAGGCTTACCTTCTTCATCAAGAACAGGGTTACCATTTTCATCAACTACCGTGGTTTCTTCAGCTTCTTTAAAGCGTACAACTTTACCCGCATCAGTGAACAACATAATTTCGTTGTTACCATCGGTAATATCAACACCAATTAAGCTATCACCTTCATTTAAGTTAACGGCAATAATACCGCTAGCACGTTGACGGCTGTATGCAGTCAATGGTGTTTTCTTAACCGTACCAAATGCTGTCGCCATAAAGATGTATTTATCATCTTCATAATCACGTACAGGTAAGATAGCAGTAATACGTTCATCTGCTTCAAGTGGTAATAAGTTAACAATTGGCTTACCGCGCGCTGCACGACTTGCAAGTGGTAACTGATACACTTTAAGCCAATATAAACGACCCGCTGTTGAGAAACATAAGATAGTATCGTGGGTATTAGCAACAAGTAGACGTTCAATGAAATCTTCATCTTTCATCTTAGTCGCTGACTTGCCTTTACCACCACGACGCTGGGCTTCGTAATCACTTAACGCTTGGTACTTAACGTACCCTTCGTGCGACAAGGTCACAACCACGTTCTCTTCGTTAATTAAGTCTTCAAGGCTAATATCGTGTGCAGCGGCATTAATTTCAGTGCGGCGCTCATCACCATATTGCTCTTTAATTTCAACTAACTCGTCACGAATAACTTCCATTAAACGTTCCGGGCTTGCCAAAATGAATAATAGTTCAGCAATTAGGTCCAATAACGATTGGTACTCAGTTAGAATTTTTTCGTGCTCAAGACCCGTTAGTTTGTGTAAACGTAAGTCTAGTATTGCTTGAGCTTGTTGCTCAGAAATATAGTACTGACCATCACGAATACCAAGCTCGCTTGCTAACCAATCTGGGCGTGCAACATTGTCTTCACCCGCTTTATCAAGCATGGCTTTAACATTACCTAATTCCCAAGGACGCGCTGTTAGTGCAACTTTTGCTTCAGCAGGTGTTGGTGACTTACGAATAAGTTCGATAATTGGGTCAATGTTTGCCAGTGCAATCGCTAAACCTTCTAGCGTATGCGCACGGTCACGGGCTTTGCGTAAATCAAATACCGTACGACGAGTAACAACTTCACGGCGGTGAATAATAAACTCTTCAAGCATTTCTTTTAAGTTGAAACACTTAGGCTGGTTATTAATTAACGCAACCATATTCATACCAAACACAGTTTGTAACTGAGTTTGTGAATAAAGGTTGTTCAAAATAACTTCACCTACGTCACCACGTTTGATCTCAATAACGATACGCATACCATCTTTATCTGATTCATCACGTAATGCACTGATCCCTTCAATCTTTTTATCTTTAACTAGCTCAGCGATTTTTTCAATCAAACGGGCTTTGTTAACTTGGTAAGGGATTTCATGAACAATAATCGTTTCGCGGCCGGTTTTCTCATCAGTTTCAATCTCAGCACGCGCACGCATGTACACTTTACCGCGACCGGTTTGATAAGCTTGTTCAATGCCTTTTTTACCGTTGATAATTGCCGCAGTTGGGAAATCTGGACCTGGAATGTAATCCATTAACTCAGTAATGGTTAACTCAGGGTTTTGAATAAGCGCTAAACAGCCATTCACTACTTCTGTTAAGTTATGTGGCGGAATATTTGTCGCCATACCAACAGCAATACCTGATGAACCATTAACTAACAGATTAGGTATTTTAGTCGGTAATACGTCAGGAATTTGCTCTGTGCCATCATAGTTAGGCACAAAATCAACCGTTTCTTTTTCAAGATCGGCTAATAATTCGTGCGACATTTTTGCCATACGTACTTCTGTATAACGCATTGCCGCTGCTGAATCACCATCAACCGAACCAAAGTTACCCTGACCATCAACTAACATATAACGTAGTGAGAATGGCTGAGCCATACGTACGATGGTGTCATAAACTGCACTGTCGCCGTGTGGGTGGTATTTACCGATTACGTCACCGACCACACGGGCCGATTTTTTGTAAGGCTTGTTCCAGTCATTACTAAGCTCGTTCATTGCAAACAAGACGCGGCGGTGAACAGGTTTTAAACCGTCACGTACGTCTGGTAATGCACGTCCTACAATTACACTCATGGCGTAATCTAAGTAGGAATTTTTTAACTCGTCTTCAATATTGACTGGCAGAATTTCATTGGCGAGATCAGTCATTTGATATCACATTCCTTCAGTATCAGCTCTCAACAACCCAGTATTAGGTATTAAGAGTGTTTGTTATTATTTCTAAGCAGCCATGCTATCACAATTAATTTTAATTTACAGGCGCAAAACTTTGCGATTTATCAATTTAGCCCTATATAATGGCCTCAGATTGACGAGGAAGTATTTTATGACCGAACATCAAAATGTAGATAACGCAGAAATAGCAAAGTTTGAAGCCATCGCAGAGCGTTGGTGGGATTTAGAGGGCGAATTTAAACCCTTACACGAAATTAACCCATTACGATTAGATTTTATCGCTGACAAAACTAAAGGGTTATTTGATAAAGAAACCCTAGATGTTGGGTGTGGTGGCGGTATTTTAAGTCACAGCATGGCACGAATGGGCGCAAACGTAACAGGCATCGATATGGGGCAAGAGCCTTTAACTGTCGCCAAGTTACACAGCTTAGAAACCAACGTACCCGTTGAATATATAAAAGTACCTGCCGAACAATTTGCTGATGAGCATCCTGAGCGCTTTGATGTGATCACTTGCATGGAAATGTTAGAGCACGTTCCCAACCCTGCTTCTATTATTCATGCGGTCGCTAAATTAGCAAAACCTGGGGCGGATGTATTCTTCTCTACCCTTAATAAAACCCCTAAAGCTTATTTATACGCTATTGTCGGTGCAGAAAAACTGTTAAAAATGGTGCCTGAAGGTACCCATGACCATAAAAAGTTTATTAAACCTGCGCAATTAATCGCATGGGCAGAACAAGCAGGCTTGAAGGTACGTGCCAGTGCAGGATTAAGTTACAACCCACTTTCAAAGCAATATACGGTTAATGATGACGTCAGCGTAAATTATATGCTGCACTTTGAGAAGTTAGCGTAATGGCAAGCTCGCAAACACCTACTAACCCAGTTGAATATCAAGCATTGCTGTTTGACTTAGATGGCACTTTACTCGATACCGCTGATGATTTAGGCGCCGCACTAAATAGTGTGCTGCATAATCATCAACAGCCTCAAGTGGGCAGTGACATATATCGACCCGCAGCTTCAAATGGCGCAGCAGCATTACTTGCTGCTGGTTTTAAAGAAGCTTGGGCGCAACAACCGCAAGAGCAACTTTTAGCGGAGCTAGTTGCACACTACGCTGCCAATATTGCCACCCGTACCCAATGCTTTGTCGGTATAGAGCAATTACTCATCGCACTTGATAATAAAGGGATCCCGTGGGGTATTATGACAAACAAGCCTGGTTTTTTAACCGATCCTTTAGTCAGGGCCATTCCCGCGTTAAAAAATGCGCGAATTGTGATAAGCGGTGATACCTTAGCAGAGTCTAAGCCTTCACCCCTTCCTTTATTGCATTGTGCTGAGCAAATGAGTGTTGATCCTTCGCGCTGTCTATATATAGGTGATGCACAGCGAGATATACAAGCAGGAAAAGCTGCGAATATGCACACCGCTACCGCACTGTGGGGATATGTACCGAGTGTAGACGAAGCATTGGCTTGGAATGCAGATTTTAATTGGCATAGCCCTATAGATGCATTCAACCACATATAGTGCCATGTTAATTAATAAACACTACATATTGTGATTGTGTTAGTTTTTACGCAAAGCTTGATGATAAAAAAAGCAGACAAAATTTATTTTTAAAAAGCGTAAATTTAATCTTTCCTTAGTTGATTTTTACAAATTTCAACTTAACCGAATGATCAAAGGTTAATGCCTACTAACACAATTACGTTATCCCAACGTTATCCACAATGAGAGCGGTTTCTGTCCCTTGCAAAAGATCACAGACCACACTATCTTGTGATCTCTAATTTGAACAACACCAGATATTGTGGCTAAATGTTATTCAATTAAATTTACCTAAGCGGTATAAATAACAATAAAAGAATAGGCACTGGGCATTTTAAGTGCACTCATTGGTCAAAAATATTTAATTCCCAAGGAATACAGGCAAAACTATGAACCAACAGTTATCTGTAAGCAAACGTGACGGCCGTAAAGAACCGCTTGATCTAGACAAGATCCATCGCGTTATTGAATGGGCCGCCGAAGGTTTAAACAACGTTTCGGTTTCACAAGTTGAACTTAAATCGCATATTCAATTTTATGACGGTATTCGTACTAAAGACATTCATGAGACGATTATCAAAGCCGCTGCGGATCAGATCTCAAAAGAATCACCTGATTATCAGTATCTTGCTGCTCGTTTAGCTGTATTCCATTTACGTAAAAAGGCGTATGGCCAATTTGAGCCACCGCGTCTTTTTGACCACGTTACTAACATGGTTGAGCAAAAACGCTACGACGCACATTTGCTTGTTGATTACACAGAGCAAGAACTTGATGAACTAGATGCTTACTTAGATCATTCACGCGATCTTAACTTTAGCTACGCAGCAGTAAAACAGCTGGAAGGTAAATACTTAGTTCAAAACCGTGTAACGGGTGAAATTTACGAAAGTGCACAGTTTTTATATATATTAGTTGCGGCAAGCTTATTCTCAGATTACCCACGTGAAACGCGTATTGATTACATCAAACGTTTTTACGATGCGGTTTCACTATTTAAAATTTCTTTACCTACACCAATTATGTCGGGTGTACGTACACCAACGCGCCAATTTAGCTCATGTGTACTGATTGAGTGTGGCGACAGCTTAGATTCAATTAATGCGACATCATCAGCGATTGTTAAATACGTTTCTCAACGTGCTGGTATTGGTATTAATGCCGGACGTATTCGTGCATTAGGTAGCCCTATTCGTAACGGCGAAGCGTACCACACTGGCTGTATTCCGTTTTATAAGCATTTTCAAACAGCCGTTAAAAGTTGTTCGCAAGGCGGTGTACGTGGCGGAGCCGCTACTTTATTCTACCCGCTTTGGCATTTAGAAGTAGAAAATTTACTGGTACTTAAAAACAACCGTGGTGTTGATGATAACCGCGTACGTCACCTAGACTACGGCGTACAGTTTAATAAATTAATGTATTCGCGTTTAATTAAAGACGATTACATTACCTTATTTAGTCCATCAGACGTGCCGGGTCTCTACGACGCATTCTTTGAAGATCAAGACGAATTTGATGCACTTTACGTAAAGTATGAACAAGACGAGTCAATTCGTAAAAAACGTATTAAAGCCATTGAACTGTTTTCTATGTTTGCTCAAGAACGTGCCAGCACCGGTCGTATTTACTTACAAAATGTTGACCACTGTAATACACATAGCCCATTTATTTCGAAAGTGGCGCCTATTCGTCAATCTAACTTATGTTTAGAAATTGCATTACCGACTAAGCCACTGAACAATGTAAATGATGAAGAAGGTGAAATTGCCTTATGTACCTTGTCTGCATTTAACTTAGGCGCGATTGAGTCATTGGATGAATTAGAAGAGTTAGCTGAGCTTGCAGTACGTGCACTAGATAACTTACTTGATTTCCAAGACTACCCGGTACCGGCGGCAAAAAATGCCACTATGGGACGTCGAACTCTAGGTATAGGTGTGATTAACTACGCCTACTACTTAGCTAAAAACGGTAAGCGTTACTCAGATGGCAGCGCAAATGCACTCACGCATAAAACATTTGAAGCGATTCAGTACTACTTAATGAAAGCATCTAATGAGCTGGCAAAAGAGCGTGGAGCCTGTCCTAAATTTAACGAAACTACGTACTCACAAGGTATTATGCCAACAGATACGTACAAGCGTGATTTAGATAAAATTTGTGATGAACCACTGCACCTTGATTGGGATACGTTACGTGCCAGCATTAAAGAGCACGGTATGCGTAACTCAACGCTGAGCGCATTAATGCCATCAGAAACATCATCGCAAATATCAAATGCAACCAATGGTATTGAGCCACCACGTGGCCATATTAGTGTTAAAGCAAGTAAAGACGGTATTTTAAAGCAAGTTGTTCCTGAGTACGAACGCCTTAAAGATAACTATGAGTTACTGTGGGATATTCCATCAAACGATGGTTACTTACAATTAGTAGGCATAATGCAGAAATTTATCGACCAAACAATTTCAGCAAATACTAATTATGATCCAAACAGATACGAAGGCGGTAGAGTACCTATGAAAGTCTTACTAAAAGACTTACTCGGTGCCTACAAACTAGGTGTTAAAACACTGTATTACCATAATACCCGTGATGGCGCATCAGATGCTCAAGAAGATACTCCAGAAGTGGAAGATGATGATTGTGCAGGCGGCGCGTGTAAAATTTAATAGTTAAACTTAAAGCGGGCGCCTTGCCCGCTTTGTCCTGATAGTTTTAGTGATAGTTTTTTGAGTGATAAACATGTCTTATACTACTTTTAGCAGAAATCATAATAACCAAATGCAAGAGCCAATGTTTTTTGGTCAAACCGTTAACGTGTCACGTTACGATCAACAAAAATACCCTATTTTTGAAAAACTAATTGAAAAACAATTGTCTTTCTTTTGGCGACCTGAAGAAGTTGATGTAAGTAAAGACCGTTTAGACTTTCAAGCGCTTCCCGATCACGAGAAGCACATATTTTTAAGCAACTTAAAATATCAAACGCTGCTTGATAGTGTTCAAGGTCGTTCGCCTAACGTAGCGCTCTTACCGATTGTGTCTATTCCTGAGCTAGAAACATGGATTGAGACATGGGCGTTTAGTGAAACTATTCATAGTCGTTCGTACACCCATATTATTCGTAACGTAACCCAAGCACCTGAACTCATTTTTGATGACATTGTTAGCAATGACAAAATAAGTGAGCGTGCCGATGCGGTAACTACTTATTATGATGACCTAATCAATTCTGTATCGCTTTACAACCTATACGGTGAAGGCAAACACGAAATTAATGGCCAAACCGTGGTAGTTAATTTATTTGAGCTGAAAAAGAAATTGTACCTGGCAATGATGTCAGTGAACATTTTAGAAGCCATTCGCTTTTATGTGAGCTTTGCTTGCTCATTTGCGTTTGCCGAGCGTGAATTGATGGAAGGTAATGCTAAAATTATAAAGCTTATTGCCCGTGACGAAGCACTCCACCTTTCAGGTACTCAGCATATTTTAAATATCATGCAAGATGGTAAAGATGACCCTGAAATGGCGATTGTTGCCGCACAGTGCCGTGAAGAAGCAATTAAAATGTTTGTTGAAGCCGCAGAGCAAGAAAAAGAATGGGCCGAG
Source organism: Pseudoalteromonas sp. RW-H-Ap-1 (assembly GCF_048318575.1). Taxonomy (GTDB): domain Bacteria; phylum Pseudomonadota; class Gammaproteobacteria; order Enterobacterales; family Alteromonadaceae; genus Pseudoalteromonas. The sequence goes on along the minus strand of NZ_CP166996.1, from coordinate 1,501,198 downwards.
TACCTATTTAAAGATGGCTCGATGATTGGTTTGAATAAACACATTCTATGTCAATATGTTGAGTACATTACCAATGCGCGTATGACCGCGATTGGTCTGCCTGCACAGTTTGAAAATAACAGTAACCCTATTCCATGGATCAACTCATGGTTAGTGTCAGATAACGTGCAAGTTGCTCCTCAAGAGGCCGAAATAAGCTCATACTTAGTTGGTCAGATTGACTCACAAGTAGATGCCGATGAATTTGGTGACTTTGATTTATAATGACTGATAGAACCACTGCAAGTATCACACTTGCAGATAACAGCCAGCGCATTGATTTTGCCGCTGGCTGCCCTTCTCTTTTACATTGCCTTGAATCGAATAAGATTGATGCTGCTTACCAATGCCGTGAGGGATATTGCGGTGCGTGTCGTGCAACACTTATCTCTGGTGAAGTTAATTACAATGAAGAGCCGTTAGCGTTTGTTCGCGATGGTGAAATACTCTTGTGTTGCTGCAAACCAAATGGTGATATCAGTATTAATTTAAAGTAACTAACTCACATTAAGCGTATTTAACAGCACGAGAATAATATATAACAGCTAGGTTTGTACCAAACCTGTATGCCGTGTTTTTAAACTCAAATACGCCTACTAGTACAGTGTTATTTACTCTGAATATGCTGTAGGCACAAATCGGTAATGACCCGTAATTGTATACGCAAAAAGCATATCGCTAATTTCTGGTCCGCGACCAATGTTATGCACAATAAGCGGGTTGCCGCTGACCTGCCCTATTTCATTAACGACCATACCAATATGCGGTAAATTACCTGGCAGCATCCAAGTAACTATGTCACCGGATTTATAATCCACTGCATTAAGCGATTTAGTTAACACTTTTGCATGGCGCTCAAAGTAAACCTGTAAGTTAGGTACACGTCGATGGTCAATGTTTTTATCTGGCTTAGTTAATCCCCAAATACGTTTGGAAGGATATGCGCGAAAATTATCCTGCATGTCTTCGTGTACTAACTTTTGCAAATCAACACCAAGCTGTCGGTACGACCTAATTAAAACATCGGTACACACACCAATATTAGCGGGCACATCACCACCAGGGTATTCAAGCTTATGATAGGCACCATCGTAAGTTACTGGTTGTGTTGTTCTATAGATTAATGCATTGACGATATCATCATCAAAAGAGCTCGCCTGCGCATGAAAAGCAAATAAGGCTAGTGAATAGAGCAAAAAACGTGACATATAAATTCCTTTTATAATTTTAACTAAAGCTGTTGAGTAATGTAGTCAGGAATATTAAATTTATTTCCATTACTGGTATAGTGCGCATCAAGTTCATAGGCCATTATTTTAAGCGGGGCATCATTGTAACCAAACGTTTGGATTTCATTGATGTAGCGCATTATAAAAGCGTGCGCGCTGAGTTCACGCCATTGAACTACATGAACAAGCTCATGAAAATGTACTCTTAAATTATCCACAATGTTAGGTAATACATAATATGTATTTTTATAGGTTATTCCAGCTAAATCCATATCAATAAAATTGCTTAAACCAAGTTCACGTAAACCAGTAAAGTCAGGTTTAGGAATTTTATCAACAACTACATAAAATGCAGTTTTAAAAAATTCATTTGGGTAAAAGCCATCGAATTCGGTAGCAAATTTTTCACAGCATATTCTTTGATTTGCATACTCACTATTCGTTTCATCAATCCATTGTTCTATTTGCGCTAGCATTTTTTCTCAAAAAATTGCTCGATAGGTTATTTATAAATATTTTATAAAGTTGAACTTTATCTTTTTAATAAAAAAGCGCCAAGTGTATAACTACTGACGCTGATTATTAATAATGGCTATAAAGTTACCTAACCTTCTTCTTCAACCAAAGACTCCAATAGCTCATGGATCTCTGACTTTAATTCTTTGTCTTCAATTTTATTTGCACTGACTTTTGCATCTTGTAGGTTTTTAATCGCCGCTTCTTTATCACCCAGCTCAAGCTGTAAAGTAGCCATAGAAAATGCAACCGACGACATATGATCTTTGTTATTAATTTCTATCGACTTCTGCAACGCTTTTTCGTAAGTCTCAATCGCGTCTTCTAGCTCTTCGGTAAAATCTGCTAAGGTTTCCCACTGTACAGGATGATCTTTAGCGGTATTTTCGTTTTCAATACAAATTGCTTTGAGCTCTGCATATAAAGATTCAAACTGTTTAGTATCATTTTTATTGGCAGCTGCCATCAACTTTTCTGCTAAATCGTGAACCGCTTTGTATACTTTAGTATTCATAATTACTCGCTACCTTAATTAATGCGCCTTATTAATTTTTTACAGCGCTGTATCCGAAACATATGTCTTAGGGCCTGTTGACCTTTCAGGATTAAAATTTGTTCTAACTAGGGACGATTTAATCGTGGCGCGAGGTTTGTAACCTAGTGGGCTAAGTAAAAGCCGAGCAACAAAGAGTTAATCGTCCCTAGGACGAACCTTCAGGCAGCGCGTGTTTGGTATTTATGCTGCGTTGTCGCCTATTTATGGGGAATAACCACACTACATAGGCTCTGCCTTGCCAAAATACCAAACACAATGCTGCAAATTCAACCTCGAAAGATAAACAGGCCCTAATAATACATTATTATTAAGCGCCGCGTTGTTACAAAAGTAGTATAAGCAACAAAAAGCACTGTTTAGTTTATTTACGCGGATACTAGAGTGCTACACTTAATGCTTATTATTAACAGCAACAGTAAAAATCTACCCTATGCAAAATTGCAATCAATGCGGTAAGTGCTGTACCAAATATGGTGCGGCAGATTTAGATACTAATCAGGATGAAATTGAAATGTGGGCGTTATTCAACCCTGAAATATTTCAATACGTTAAAAACGATCAATTATGGTTTGACCCAACGACGGGTGAGCAATTAACGCAATGCCCATTTTTAGAGCTTGCCAATAAAGCATCTCCTCAAGAAAAAGATAAATATACTTGCAGTATTTATCATGACCGACCCCAAGATTGCCGACACTACCCGAGTTTAATTTCAGAAATGATAAACGATGACTGTGAAATGCTCGAACCAGTCGATAAGCAAAATCATTTTAAAGCACAAAAAAAGTTAGACATACTGATGATAGACAGTCGCTCTTAAATTTAACTGTAATAATGCCGTGCTAGATTAAATTTATCGCTCTATTGTGTTATTCAACGCAAAACTTAGGGTTATAGTATAACATTGTTGATAGCACAATCTTGTAGTGTTATATTATATCACAACATAACAACCACGAATTGAAGTAATTATGACTAAGCTAACACTCATATCCTCAGCACTACTGTCTGTTTTATGTTCTCACTCTGCACTTGCAGCGACGATTAACGGCACGGTAACAGATACAAAAAAGCAACCCATTGCCAATGCCACGATTCATGTTCATGGCAAATCACAAAGCGTGCAAAGTAATACACAAGGACAGTTTAGTATCGACATAGATGCTAAAAGTCAATTACATATCAGTAAAGATAACTACCTAGATTATCGTATATCGCTTGAAAATACAGACAACACTATTAATGTTACTTTAAAGCCAACCTCGGTTGAAACTGTTGTTGTATATGCCTCCGCGCTGCATAAAAATAGCTTAGAAATGATTTCACCAGTAAGTGTGCTATCAGGCGATGAGCTAAAAAATAAAGCTAAACCAACGCTAGGTGAAACACTTAAAGGCATACCTGGCGTTAATGCTAGTTATTTTGGCCCCGTTTCTTCAAGTCCGATTATTCGCGGCTTAGGTGGTCCTCGAGTTAAAATTACACAAAATGGTTTGGATAGCAGCGACGCGTCTCGCATTGGACCTGATCACGCTACATCAAGTGACAGCCTAGCTGCAGAGCAAATTGAAGTGTTACGTGGCCCAAGCACTCTACTTTATGGCTCTGGTGCTATTGGTGGTGTAGTCAATGTGGTTGATAACCGTATTCCAACCAATAACATTGACTCTCTATCTGGAGCTGCCCAATACACTCACGATACAGTTTCAAATGCGAATACCTACGCAGCAAAACTAGAAACGGGTAGCAATAACTTTAATTTCCATTTTGATGGTACTAAACGCAGCGGTGATGATTACCAAACACCTCGTTTTAACTTACCAGATGAACATGAAGAAGGTGAAGAACATGTTGAAGGCGATGAAGAAACAGCCACTTCAGTTGAAAATACCTTTATAGACAGCGAAACAGTAAATTTTGGTACGAGTTATGTGGGTGACCATTTAACCGTTGGATTTTCATACGGTAGTATCGAAACAGATTATGGTATTCCTGGCCACTCACATGATCATCATGAACACGACCATGCGCACGAAGAAGAAGGCGAGCATGAAGAGCATGAAGGTGAAGAGCACGAAGGTGAGGAACATGCAGAAACACCTGTTTATGCTCATTTAGAACAAGACCGTTGGCAGGGGCTGATAAGTTATGCATTTCATGATAACTGGATTGAGTCAATCAACCTACGTCTTGGTTACACAGACTATACCCATAGTGAAATTGAAGACGGCGCTATTGGCACCACTTTTAGTAATGAAACCACTGAAGCACGTTTAAACGTAGAGCATCAATTAGGCCAATGGCATGGCATGATTGGCTATCACTATAGTGAGTCTGATTATGACGCGATTGGTGAAGAAGCGTTTACACCTGCAAGTATCACGACGACTCATGCGCTATATTTACTTGAAGAACGCAAGTTTGGTGACGTCACCGTAGAACTTGGTGCCCGTTTAGAAGATTATGAGATAAAAAGTGATGTAGATACGCATCAGCACAGCCATGATGACGAACCTGCATCAGCAGATGAAACTGTTAACTACACCAAAAGCTTTACTAATCTAAGTGCCTCAGCAGGTGCGATTTGGGAGTATATGCCAAGTCACAACCTAGCCGTTAGTTTGTCACATTCAGAGCGTGCACCACTTTCAGCGGAGCTACTCTCTAATGGTGTGCATATTGCTACCGGGACTTATGAACTTGGTTTGGGTTACCATATTGAAGGTAACGAAGCGCATTTTGAGCCTGAAGAAATTAAACAAGAAACATCAACTAATCTAGACATTAGCTTACGTCGCTTTAGTGGAGACTTTGGTTACACTGTTAACTTCTTCTATAACGATATTAAAAACTTTTATTATCAGCAAAACACAGGATTAGTGTTTGATGAAATGGATGGTTTTGAACCTGCAGCCAATGGTCACAGTGACGCAATTGATGTTTATCAGTTCACAAGTAAAGATGCTGAACTGTATGGTTTTGAATTTGATGTACATTATCAAATAAACCCCAGCGCCATGATAAAAGTATTTGGTGACTCAACTCGTGCCAAGCTAAAAGATAATGAAAGTAATTTACCACGCATTCCTGCTAATAAATTGGGCTCAGAACTGCAATACACGCTAGGTAGCGCACAATTTACCTTAACAGGAACACATTACTTTGAGCAAAATGATATTAGTGCATACGAAACAGCAACGGATGGCTATACATTAATTGATTTACAAGCTAATTATCAGCTTGATTTAGGTGCCGTTGACACTCAGCTTTACCTAAGTATTGATAACATTACTGATGAACTTGGTTTTGTACATAGCTCATTTATTAAAGACACAGCGCCACTTCCTGGACGTAATTTCCAATTTGGAATGAGAGGCTACTTTTAAACAAAGCTCAGTTTAAATGAGGCAATAAAAAAACCGCATTCATATTAATGAATGCGGTTTTTTCATAACTAAATGTTATGCGCGTTCTAATTAAAGAATTGCGTGTAACTCAACGTCGAATACAAGTGTTGAGTAAGGTGCGATTGCTGCACCGGCACCACGTTCACCATAAGCAAGCTCATGAGGAACGTATAAACGCCACTTAGTACCTACTGGCATCATTTGTAATGCTTCAGTCCAACCTTTGATCACGCCGCCTACTGGGAATTCAGCAGGTTGACCGCGCTCGTATGAGCTGTCAAAAACAGTACCGTTTACTAAAGTACCGTGGTAATCAACACGTACTGTAGACTCAGCAGTTGGCTTTTCGCCTTCACCTGTTGCAAGTACTTCGTACTGAAGACCTGACTCAGTTACTGTGATTTCAGGACGTTTTGCGTTTTCTTCTAAAAATGCAATACCTTCAGCAGCTAATACTTTAGCTTCTTCTTCACGACGAGCTTGGATCTCTTCGTTAATTTTTTCAAATGCAGCTTGGATCTCAGGGATCTCAACTTGAAAAGCACTGCCTGCATACGCATCTTTCATGCCTTCAAATACTGAATTTAAGTTTAAACCTTCAAAAGGATTAGCCTTAAGTTGCTCACCCATTTGTAAGCCAATACCGTAACTTGCTTTTTCAGCATCTGTAGTAAAATTATCTGACATAATGTGTTATTCACGTTTTGTTAGTTAAAAGACCCGTATATGCTATCACAAAATAAACGGTCTTTGGGGCTAGTTTTTATTGAGTTTTTCTTTAATTAAACCAATAGCAAAGGTACACACAGGCAAACTGAACAAAATTCCGCCGAGCAGACTCATTGACAACAATCCAGCCACACCAACCAGTAAAAGAGGCACGGCCACTAAACCGATAATGCCAATATAAAACGCGCCCCACACAGGCCAATAATGATCGTATTTTGTAATTAAGTGCCCCGATAAAATATTAAACCCGACACCATATAATAAGGTCATGATTAGTGCGTCGTCTGGATATGCATCAATAGCCATTTTTTGTAATAACGATATGGCGCTTTGGTAACAATAACCAAACACAGTCCATAGCAGGATGTGCTTAAGTAAACGTTTAGAAAAGGATAACTCCGGGGACTGTGACATGATAAAGCTCCAGATAGCAAAAAACCGCCAATAAGGCGGTTTTTTTAATAATGGTGGAGAGATAGGGATTTGAACCCTAGAGGGGCTATAAACCCCTGCCGGTTTTCAAGACCGGTGCATTCGACCACTCTGCCATCTCTCCGTACGGCGCGCATAATAAGATCATACGCTTAGCTTGTAAAGCCCTATTTTAATAAAACCGACTAAATAGTTAAATATTAACCACTTTCGTTATCAAATAGTAATTAGTAATATTGTTTTGGCCGACGGGCAATCCAAGAACACACTAAACAAGCCAATAAGCTTGCTGTTAAAAATGCAATACTTTGGAATATCAAATCGAAGCGATTAAGATCATCACTTGGGACCACAACCAATACAAATGAAGGCAGTACAGTGAACAGTAAAACATAACAGCATATTTTAAAAGCTCTGCCAAAATCAAATCGTTTAGATTGTTGCATCCACCAGGTTAGCAATACCAGCACCCCTATTGCTGAAGCAGCAATAAAATGCTCAGCTTGAGTGCTCATTGCAACATAAAATGTCGCAAGCGCGCCAATCACACCCCAGATTGACCAAGCAAACCAGTTTTCTTTTTCACGTAAAAATAAATTTCCCATCATTTTCGTCTTCTTTATCGTTATTATTGGTAAGACTTTCCATACATTACCAAAAAACAACCGATTAAAAAACAAACTGAAGAAGATTTATTACGTTTAGTGCTTCCGTGCGCTTCTCGCAGCTACAATATTAACCGCAGAAGTGTAACACGATTAACTTAATGAATTATGACTATATTTAATATAGAAAGTTCATACTATTTCTATAAAAAACTAAAATAGTTTACTGGTTTGTGCCTTGGTGACTTTTTACATTCAATTGCTGGCGTCCCTAAATACAAATAACCCACTATTTCATCATCATCATTTAAGTTCAACGCCTGTTTAACACTTGGGCTTTGTGCAAAGTAACCGGTACGCCAAATACCGCCTAAACCCTGAGCAAATGCGGCTTGTTGCATTGCAAATACGCCACAACCTGCGCTTTGTATTTGTTCAATTCTAGGGACTTTTGGGTGTGGTTGATATTTTGCAATCGCAATAATAATCATGGGTGCTCTAAGCGGTAACTCCTTAGCGCGATTAATCACTTTTTCGCCCTGCTGCTCTGCTATAGCGCTTTGATAAAAAATGTCACCTAACTTATCACGCGCATCACCTTGAACAATAATATATTGCCACGGTGCAATACAGCCATGATCGGGCACTCTCAGTCCAGCCTGCTGGATAATGTTTAACTGCTCTTCATTAGGGCCTGGCGCAGTCAACTTTGCATCAGATTGGCGAGTTAATAAAAGCTCAATAGCATCCATAGTGTGCTCTCAAAATTCAAAACGTAAGAGTAACATTTATAAGTAAAAAATAAACACTGCAGGGTTAAAACTACCAAGCAGATAAAATTAATGATGCGAATGTTTATATCCTACTAGCTATTGACGTAAAGCAACGCGTTTAAACCAATAATCTAGGCTTACAAAACGCCCTCCTCCCGTGAAAAATAAGCTCAGTAACATGGCAAAATAAATAGCAGAAAATTCGATGCCGTTATTTAATATTACTGGTTTACCTTTTTCGTATAAGTAATCTGAAAAGCCGTACTCTTCCACTAAGCTGCGAATTTTACCTATGCGGACTTGTACTTCTGTTGAGTTTTCGAGACTTTCTTTGGCACCAGAGATTGATAACCAATCAAGTGCTTGGGCGGCACTTGTTTGTGGGTTTGTTGGCGCTATAGCAAACCAGCCGTTATGCCAGTGTACTGTTGTTGCTGCTACCACCATTGTAAACATAAGTGGAATACTCACTAATCGCGTAAATAAACCAATAAGTAAAAACCAACCTCCTAAAAACTCACTCCAACCGGCTAAAAAAGCCAGCAAATCAGGAAACGGTAATCCTAATCCCCAGTCACTATTGCCAAACCACTGAACGACATCATCAGAGGCTAAAAACTGGTTAAAAAAACCATTAGTATCGCCACTTATTGCGAGTTTGTTATAGCCTGCAATAATCATTACAGGCGCTAAAATCAAGCGAAAAAGCAAAGCAGGCAAACCATCCAATAAAGATAATTTACCTATAATATTGTCGTAAAGTGTAATTAATTTAATCATGCGCACTCTTGTATGTTCATTGTTTATTAAGTTATAGACTATAAACAAACATGACCGCGCACAGAGCTAAATTATTTCGCCCTTAAAGATTAAATTTGCCTTGCTACTTGTAACGCTTCAAATATTGCGCGTTTAGCATCAATAGCAGCAGCCAATTTAGCGCCGCCTATTACATGCACGTTGGCGCTCTCAGCTTGTGCCTTAAATAACTCGTCGTTAGACACTTGACCAATACAGGCAATAACCGTATCAACTGGCAGTACTTGAGTTTCACCAGCAACACTAATGGTTAGGCCGTTTTTATCAAAACTATGGTATTGGCAGTCTGCAATTTGTTTAACACCATGTTGTTTGGCAACTTGACGATGGATCCAACCCGTAGTTTTACCTAAGTCACCACCAAAACGCCCTGCACTGCGTTTTAGCATATAGAGCTGACGATCATCTTTGTGCGGTTGAGGTTCGCACTCTATGCCCCATTGGGTTTTAAAGTCGCTAATGCTTTGTGATTTATGTTCACTTAAAAATGCCACCATATCAAAACCAATACCGCCTGCGCCTAATATAGCGATAGAACTGCCCAGCTCTACTTCACCGCGTATAACTTCATCGTAAGCAAATACACGCTTATCATCGCTGCATTTAATCGTAGCTTCACGTGGCCTTACACCGGTTGCAAATACCACATCATCAAACTCAGTTAGCATACTGTCACTAAATGCTTTACCTAATTCAATGGTTACATTAAGACGCTTAAGTTCATTAGTAAAGTAAGCTAATGTATGATTAAAGTCTTCTTTACCAGGTATTTGCATCGCTAAATTGAATTGCCCACCCATGTGTTGCTTTTGGTCAATCAGGGTTACATTGTGCCCTTTTTGCGCTAAGTAACAGCTAGACGATAAACCTGCAGGTCCAGCGCCAACAACTAATACATTTTTAGCTTTCTCTGCTTTTTCTAGCGGGTAATCAAGCTCAAAACCTGCTTGTGGATTTACTAAACAGGTAGCGCGCTTACCTTTAAATACATGATCTAAACAACCCTGATTACAACCAATACAAATATTAATATGCTCAGATTGCTTAGCCGCGTATTTATTAAAAAATTCAGGATCGGCTAATAATGGACGCGCCATAGAAATTAAATCAGCTTCGCCAGCATTTAAAATATCATTAGCAATCTCTGGGGTATTAATGCGGTTTACCGCAATAACAGGCACGCTGATAACGTCTTTTAAACGCTTTGACGCTTCTTTAAATGCACCCGGTGGCACCATACTCGCAATTGTAGGTACGCGTGCTTCATGCCAACCAATTCCGGTATTAAAAATATCAACACCCGCTTTTTCAAGTGCAACAGCTTGTTGAGTTACTTCATCAGGGGTGGAACCATTAGGGATTAGATCTATAACCGAGAGTCTAAAAATAATTAAAAATTTATTCGATACTTTTGCTCTTACCGCTTTTACAATTTCAACGGCTAAACGCATTCTGTTTTCAAGGCTGCCGCCAAATTCATCATCTCGTTTATTGGTATGAGGTGCCATAAACTCATTAATCAAATAACCTTCTGAGCCCATTACTTCCACGCCATCGTAACCAGCCTTTTCAGCTAAATAAGCCGAGTGAGCAAAATCTTTAATCGTTTTGTTAATTGAACTTAAAGACATTTCTTTTGGTTTGTATGGATTAATCGGTGCTTTTATAGCACTCGGCGCTTGATTAAAAGGGTGATATGCATAACGCCCTGCATGCAATAACTGCAAACATATTTTTCCGCCATGTTTGTGAACTGCTTGCGTGTACGCGCGATGTTTAAATACGTCATAATAACTATTAAACGATGAGGAAATAGGCGTTAACTTACCGCGTAAGTTAGGACTGTAGCCTCCGGTAATAAGCATCGCAGTGCCACCTTTGGCACGTGCTTCATAAAATGCACGAAGACGTTTACGATTGTGCCAACCTTCTTCAAGGCCGGTATGCATTGATCCCATTACTAAACGGTTGCGTAATTGTGTGTGTTTTAGTTCTAGTTTTTGTTCTAACATCCTGTGCCCCAATAACTGGTCTAACCTGTGTGTTTGTTCAATTTTGCTTTAATGACGCAGAATAAGCAATATATGAGCAGCTTAAACTTAAACTTTTTAATTTAAAACGCTCGTTTGATGTGTAACTGTTAATTGTACAACACCGCTAAAAGTGACATAAACATTCGTATAATCACAAGTGTAATTGAATTTATAAATGTTTCGTTACGATTTAGCAGTTAAATTAATTTATATTCTAAGCTACTATGGCAATAACGTTTTAGCTGTACGAATTTAAGGAGCTATTTTGATAGCGAAGGTATTTAAAGGTATATGGGCAGGGATTAACTTCTCGCGTCGTTTAGTACTAAATTTATTATTTTTATTTTTGGTTATCATTTTCATTGTCTCAGTATCAAGTGACGGCGATAAAATCATTGTCGAAGAGGGTTCTGTCCTCAGGCTAAACCTAAACGGTCCTATTGTGGAAGAAAAAACCTACGTAGACCCTGTAGAAGCGGCCATTAATGATGCAACAGCAAGTGCTGATACCCCTACTGAAATACTACTAGATGATGTCATTGAAGTGATCAATGAGGCGTCACAAGACTCTCGTATCAGCGCAATTTTGCTTGATTTACAAGAAATGCCAAAAGCGCACTTAAATAAGCTTAAGCAAATTACAAAAGCACTTGATGCATTTAAAGCAACTGGAAAAAAAGTAATTGCTTCAGGTTATTACTATACACAAGCGCAATATTATATTGCCGCGCATGCAGACGAAATTGCGATGCACCCTTATGGTAGTGTGCTTATTGAAGGCTACGGTATGTACCCGCTTTACTTCAAAGATGCATTAGAAAAATTAGAAGTCACTCAGCATATATTTCGTGTAGGTACTTTCAAATCTGCCGTTGAACCGTTTATCAGAAACGATATGTCAGAAGCAGCTAAAGAAGCAAACCGCGTATGGTTAGGTGCTTTATGGAACGAATATAAGCAAGATGTAAGTGCGGTGCGTCCATTTGACGAATCAAATTTTGATGAAACAATGGATACTTATTTAGCCAAAATGCAGGCTGCCAATGGTGATGCTGGTAAATACGCGCTGGATAATCAATGGGTTGATTCTCTCAAAACTAATCAACAAATTCGTCAACAGTTAATTGATCTCGTTGGCGCTGAGGAGGATGGTAAAACATTTAAACAAGTGTCTTTTGGTGAATACTTAAGCTTAGTTAAGCCACCAATTGAGTTTGATAACCCAATGACAGAAAAAGTCGCGGTTGTTGTAGCTAAAGGTACCATTGTTGACGGTGAGCGTCGTGCTGGTGAAATTGGCGGTGATTCAACAGCGGCACTATTACGCAAGGCGCGCCTTGACGATAAAGTGAAAGCAGTCGTGTTACGTATTGATTCTGGCGGTGGCAGCATGTTTGCCTCTGAAGTTATTCGCGCTGAAGTGTTAGCGCTTAAAGCTGCAGGTAAACCTGTTATCGCTTCAATGAGTTCAGTCGCTGCATCAGGTGGTTACTGGATTGCATCAGCGGCAAATGAAATTTGGGCTGCACCTAGTACCATTACCGGCTCTATCGGTGTATTTGGTACCTTTATGACCTTTGAAGATACCTTAGCTAAAATCGGTGTTTACTCTGATGGCGTAGCGACTACAGAATTAGCCGGTTTTTCAATCACCCGCCCATTAAATGAAAAAATGGCACAAGTGATTCAAATGAGTGTTGAAGAAGCTTACGAGCGTTTTTTAAATGTGGTTGCCGATGCACGTAATATGACCCCAGAGCAAGTTGATAAAATAGCCCAAGGTCGCGTTTGGATTGCATCGCAAGCCCAAGAGCTTGGTTTAGTTGATAAATTAGGTAACAAGCAAGACGCTATCAAAGCAGCTGCCGAGCTTGCTAAACTTAACTTCTATGAAGTTAAAACAATTAAACAATCACTTAGCCCGCAAGAACAAATGCTCCAAGATATTTTTGGTAGTGCCGCGGTTAAATCAGTGCTTGGACTTGAAACACAAAAATCAGCAGTACTAGCTAGTCAAGCTAACCTGCAAAGTGTGATTAAGCAATTAAGCAGCGAAGTAGAAAACCTGAAAGATTATAACGATCCACAAGGTGTTTATGCGCGCTGTTTAGAATGTACAGTTGCACAATAATGTCCTAACAGGCTGTATTGATTAGCACTTAGCGTTATACTAAGCCCAGTTTTTTTACTGGGCTTTTTTTATGAAACGTAAACGCATTTATATCGCTTATACTGGCGGTACTATAGGAATGAAAAAATCAATCCGCGGCTATATTCCTGCCGAAGGTTTTTTAACCGAAACTGTAGTTAATAACGCAGAATTTAATCGTGAAGAAATGCCATTGTTCGACATTCATGAGTACTGCCCACTGATTGACTCTTCAGATATGTCTCCTGCCCACTGGCAACTTATTGCTGATGACATAAAAAGTAAGTACCAAGATTACGACGGCTTTGTAGTGCTGCATGGTACAGATACAATGGCCTATACTGCATCGGCTTTATCGTTTATGTTCGAAAACTTAACAAAGCCTATTATTGTGACCGGCTCACAAATTCCGCTCTCACAATTGCGCTCTGATGGTCAAGTAAACTTACTTAATGCCATGTATTTAGCAGCTAACTACCCGATAGCAGAAGTCAGTTTGTTTTTTAATAATCAATTATTTAGAGGCAACCGAGCAACCAAAGCACATGCCGATGGATTTGATGCATTCGCCTCCCCTAATCTAGAGCCATTAGCGCTGTCTGGCATTAATATTCAACTGCTTAAAGGTCAGTTAAGTCCGTATGTAGAAAATGAATTACAAGTTACACCTATCACCCCTCAAGCCATTGGTGTGCTGTATTTATACCCGGGGATCAGCAAAGAAGTGGTTAAAAGTTTAGTTAATGGCAACATTAAAGCATTGGTACTGCTGAGCTTTGGTGTGGGTAATGCACCGCAAGACCCTGAGTTTTTGGATATTCTTGATGAAGCGAGTAAGCGCGGCGTTATTATCACAAACCTCACTCAATGCCTAAAAGGGCAAGTGAATATGGGCGGGTATGCCACAGGTAATGCGCTGTTAAACATAGGGGTGATCAGTGGTTTTGATATGACCTTAGAAGCCTGTTTAACTAAACTTCATTATCTTTTTAGTCAAAACTTAGAAATCGAAACGATTCGCCATTTAATGCAAGATAATTTGCGCGGTGAGTTAACTCGTTAGATATTTAGCTAAACGAATAACAAAAAAGGACGCTATAAAGCGTCCTTTTAGTTTAGTTAGATTTTATTAACGAACTTTTGCGTCAATATCTACTAAGTCAGTTAAGTGACACGTTTCACCACTGTGGGTCTTAATGCCATGCTCACCAAAGTAATCACGCTGGGCTTGTACTAAATGCCCATTACTTGGTGTTGTTAACGTTGCTAAGTAGGTTTGTGTTGCACTAAGCACTGGGAATGCCAGTCCTGTCATAACAGCTTGACCCGTTACTTTACGCATAGCAAGTGACTCTTTCTCAAGGGAATCAATAAACTCAACGCCTTGCGCTACACTGTCTAAGTAATCTGCACGGATAATACACCCTGCACGCCAAGTTTGTAGTGTTTTGGCTAAATCAACTTTCCACTGATGAGTACGCGAAGCACCTTTAATTAATGCAAGCCCTTGACGATACGCTAGTAAACTTGCAAGAGTAAATGCATCTTTCAGTTCATCTAAATCAACATCAACTTGCGTGGTATTTTGTGCGCTGTACGTCATCTCTTGTGCAGCAGTGGTATTGCATGCATTAGTTAAATGGCGTGCTTGAACAGCGGCGACTAATGACGGTACCGCAATACCCAACTCAAGTGCATTTTGAGCTGTCCATAAGCCAGTACCTTTTGCGCCAACTTTGTTATCAATTAAATCAACAAGTGGCACATTTTGCGAATTTTCAAGTGACAAAATATGGCTAGAAATTGATAGTAAATAGCTATTTAATTGACCTTGTGACCATTCATTAAATATCTCAGCAATTTCTTTTGGCGAGCGGTTAGTTCCGTGACGAAGTAGCTGATACACCTCAGCAATAAGTTGCATCAGTGCGTATTCAATTCCATTGTGAACCATTTTGACAAAATGACCGCTGGCTGATTGTCCAACACGTGCAAAACACGATTCACCTTTGTAGCTTGCAGCAACCTTTGTAAACCATGGCTCGACACGCTCCCAGCCACCTTCAGAACCACTAGCCATCATAGCTGGACCATGACGCGCACCCTCAGCACCACCTGAAATACCCATGGTGGCAAATTCAAACTTGTCTTGGTATTTTAGCTTGCGATTAATTCCGTCTTTGTAATTACTGTTACCGCAGTCAACAATAATATCACTACATTGTACACCTGCTTCAATCAGCTCGTTGCAAACTGCATCAACCAACTCACCCGCAGGTACAAGTAATAAAATAGAACGCGGTGTTTCTAAACGCCTAACCATATCCCCTAGATCAGAGACAATGTGAAGTTTGTCAGCCATGCCTTGTGACTTAGCACAGCTTAATAACTCTTCACCCGCATTTGGGTTTTTGTCATAAGCGACCAGCGTTATCCCTTTTTCAATCAAGTTCAGGGCAAGATTTTTCCCCATAACGCCTAACCCTACTAATGCAACTTGCATTTAGTGCCCTCCTCGGTAACAACTATTTGGTTAGTAAATTAAAATAATACCGCGTGCATTATACTCAGGCCTAAGCCATGAGCAAAGCTACATGCATTTATTACAGTTAAAATAAACACTGCAATTATATCAAACAACCGCCCTCACAGGGGAAGAAATAGCGCTGCTATTTAAATTTTTAGATCATTGACGCCCTGTGACACCGGTGTCATAATGATGACATATTGATCTTGTATATAATAGTCGCAATGTTATAAAAATTGCATAAAACTAAAATTACTATTTAACCTAAACTCTTCTTAAGAGATTTATTAAATAGTCACTAAAACAAAATAACCGTCAACTTGCTTAAAATAAGCGCACAGGAGAATTTAATGTTAAGACGTACAAAAATAGTCGCGACACTTGGACCTGCAACAGACAGAGATAATAACTTAGAAAAAATAATTCGCGCAGGCGCAAACGTCGTTCGATTAAACTTCTCACATGGTGTTGCACAAGATCACAAAGACCGTGCACAAGCAGTTAGAGATATAGCCGCTAAATTAGGTAAGCACGTTGCAATTCTTGCTGACCTACAAGGTCCTAAAATCCGTGTTTCAACCTTTAAAGAAGGTAAAGTGACTTTAGCGGTTGGTGCAAAATTCGTTCTTGATGCAAAAATGGAAAAAGGCCAAGGCGATATTAACGCCGTTGGTATTGATTACAAAGAGCTACCACAAGATGTGGCTCCTGGTGATTTACTGCTGTTAAACGATGGTTTAATTCAGCTTACTGTTGAGCATGTTGAAGGTCACTTAGTACACACTGTTGTTACTGTGGGTGGCGTGCTATCGAATAATAAAGGGATTAATCGTTTAGGTGGTGGTTTAACTGCACCCGCGTTTACCGACAAAGACAAAGAAGATTTAATCACTGCTGCTGAAATTAATGTTGATTATATTGCCGTTTCTTTCCCGAGAAGTGGCGATGACATGCGTTATGTACGCTCTCTTGCAGAGGCTGCAGGCTCTAATGCACAGCTTTTAGCTAAAATTGAACGTGCTGAAGCAGTAGAAACACAAGAAGCAGTAGATGATATCGTTTTAGCGTCTGACGCTGTGATGGTTGCCCGTGGTGATTTAGGTGTTGAAATTGGTGACGCTGCACTAATGGGTAAGCAAAAACTCATTATTCGTCGTGCTCGTTCACTAAACCGTACCGTTGTAACCGCTACGCAAATGATGGAATCGATGATCGATAACCCAATGCCGACTCGTGCAGAGGTTATGGATGTAGCCAATGCAGTGCTTGATGGCACCGATGCAGTTATGCTTTCTGCTGAAACAGCCGCTGGTGATTACCCAGAAGAAACCGTTGCTACTATGGCGCGTGTTTGTTTAGGTGCTGAGTCACAAAAAGAGACCCATGTTTCTAAGCATCGTTTAGATAGCCGTTTCTCTTCTAATGCGGAATCAATTGCTCTCTCTGCAATGTATGCAGCTAATCACTTAGACTCTGTGAAAGCAATTATCACCCTTACTGAATCAGGTAGCACAGCAAAACTTATGTCACGTATTAGCTCAGGCTTACCCATTTACTCACTTTCACGTCATGCCAGTACATTAGGACAAACAGCACTATACCGTGGTGTTTACCCAGTGTTTTTTGACTCTACAAAATGTGAAAAAGATAACATGGTTAAAGACGCATTAAGCACGTTAGTGGCTGCAGGCTCACTGCAAGTAGGCGACACCGTGATTATCACTCATGGTGATGCAATGGAAACAATTGGTGCAACCAACACGATGAAGATTGTGACTGTTTCGTAAAAGTTACTACAAAAAACGCGAGCTATTTGCTCGCGTTTTTTTATGCTATTAATTTAACCTGAACTCTGGTTAATTTAGCTTGCCAGCGCTGCTTTTACTTTGTCGCGATAGCTTCGGCTAACTTTGAGTTCTTGACCGTTTTCAAGTATCAATAAGTACTCACCACTTACCTGAGTAACCAGCTTACTAATTTGTTTAGTGTTAACAATTGCACTGCGATGGACACGAACAAATAGATTTGGATCTAATTCTTGTTCAAGCTCTTTCATGGTTTTGCGTAATATATGCGTTTGCCCATCTTGGCAATGTAAACACATATAATCACCTGCGGCGTCTACCCACTGTATGGTGGCAACGGGCACTCGAACAATTTCGCCCTGCTCTTTTACTGCAAGTGACTCAGGGTAGCGCCGATCAGTTAAGGTATCACCTGTGGCTAATTTCTTTAAAATTTCTTCGCAGTTATTACCCGTTATTCCAGCTACAAAACTGGCTAATTTTTTCTTATGGGCGTTATCCTGCTGTGTTTTTAAATAGGTATGCACTTTTTCTACCGCCTGTTTTAATCTGTTATCATCAACGGGTTTTAAAATGTAATCTAAAGCATGAATTTCAAATGCTTTAACAGCAAAGTGGTCAAACGCAGTCACAAATACAATGGCAGGCAAATCTTTACTACTTTCACTCAATGCACGCGCTACCTCAAAGCCATTCATCCCTGGCATTTGAATATCTAAAAACACGAGGTCAATTTTTTCGTTTTTGCAGCTTTCGATTGCATCAAATCCTGAGCTACATAGTTTGATCACTTCAATATCAGAAAACTCTTCAAGCCTGACGGCTAAGCCTTTACGTGCTAATGGTTCATCATCAACAATCAACGTTTTTATTCTTGTCATTTCTTCACAGCCTTCTCAAACGGAACTCGCAGATTAACTTTCAATCCACTTGGCGTATTATGTGATAATACAAACGAGTAATTATTTTCGTAGAGCGTTTTTAATCTGTCTCGGGTGTTTGCCACACCCACGCCTTGCGCATTAACTAACTGGCCATTTACAATTTCAGTGCCGGGACCATTATCGCCTACTTCAAGTAATAATTCATTAGCAAATACCTGTGCTTTTATATCTATCACGCCACCTTCTGCCATGTAGGCTATGGCGTACTTAATGGCATTTTCAATGATTGGTTGTAATATTAAGCTAGGTACCAAGGCTTGTTGGGCTTGCTCACTCACATCAACATTAACCTGTAATCGTTCATCAAAGCGCACACGTTCAATTTCTAAATAAAGCATTAATGCATGTAACTCTTGCTCTAGCGGCACTTTTTTAATTGGATCAGTGTTGAGTGTATAACGCAAAAAATCACTCAGCTTAGATACCATTAAATTAGCATCTTTGTTTTCTTTAACCAAAATTAAAGTAGAAATAGCATTAAGGGTATTAAATAAAAAATGCGGGTTTAACTGATATCTGAGCATCTTTAGCTGCGCTTCATGCGCCATTGTAGTAGCTTTTAACGCTTTTTGGCGTTCACTTTGTAATAGTTGATAATACTTAACCCCAAAGTACAAGCCACTCCAACACAAAATAATATAAACGGAGTCTAACCCTTGTTGTAAGTAATAAAACCATTCTTCAGGGCGATAACCGTGACGATAAATCTCCCATAAGTTAAATTTTTGAACCACTGCCCAGAGCGTACCAGTTACATACGAGGCACCAAATACAACAATAATTAAGACCCAAGGTGAGGCATTCCAAATTTTGCGATATATATAGCGTAACGGGACAGTCATTAAACAGCCCGCATAGGCATTGAGTAAAATAACAAATACGTAAATATCACGCATTTCGAATACTTTAGAACCAATGTAATTAACTAACGCATACCCTATCCAGCCAGCGATTTGTAAAAGCCAGAAAAAGCGTTGTCTGTTATCAATTAAAGACTGCCAATTCAAAATTAATTATTACCTTGTAAATTTGGTATTATTATATCGATTTATCAACGGGTATAGCACTACCAACTGTCTTACTTTTTAATAGCCCTATCGCAAACTATAATCCAGGCTTATACATTTATAGTTAAGCATTTCACTTAAGTTGTGCGCATAAAAAAAGCGAAAGGTAGGTACCTTTCGCTTCTCAATGTTTACTTTTTATTTATTAAGCAAGCTTGTCTGAAGCAACTTTATAAGTTGGATCTTCAATAACGTTTACTTCCACTAAGTCACGCGCTTTATGAAGTAGTTCAGTACAGTCTTTACTTAAGTGACGTAAATGCAATTTTTTGCCGGCTTTATTGTACTTATCAGCTAAGCTGTCAATTGCTTCTATTGCACTGTGATCCGCAACACGGCTGTATTTAAACTCAACAATAACGTCTTTAGGGTCGTTCTTTACATCAAATAAATCGGCAAAGTTTTTAACTGAACCAAAGAATAAAGGCCCGTGTAACTCGTACACTTTTGAACCTTCTTTATCGATATAGTTCGTTGTGTATATATGTTTAGCATGCTGCCAAGCAAACACTAATGCAGACACAATAACACCCACACATACTGCAATGGCTAAGTCAGTGATAACCGTCACACCCGATACTAAAACAATTACAAATGCGTCAGATAAAGGCACACGTTTCATCATTTTAAAGCTTGCCCATTCGAATGTACCCAGCACCACCATAAACATAACCCCAACTAATGCCGCTAGTGGGATCATTTCGATTAAACTTGAGGCAAAGATAATAAACGCAAGTAACATCAGCGCAGCACTAATACCAGATAAACGCGAACGGCCACCCGAATTAATGTTAATCATAGATTGGCCAATCATGGCACAGCCACCCATTGCACCAAAGAAACCACATGTGACGTTTGCCGCACCTTGGCCAATACATTCTTTATTAGAATGGCCACGTGTTTCTGTAATTTCGTCAATCAAGCTTAGCGTTAATAATGATTCAATTAAGCCAATTGCTGCAAGAATAAGCGCATACGGGAAGATAATTTGTAGTGTTTCTAAATTAAAAGGCACCATAGGAATATGGAACTGCGGTAAACCACCTGCAATTGTTGCGGCTTCATTACCTGTCATTCCTTTTAAGAAATCAAGTACAGTGCGCGCTTCTAGGTCAAGACCAATAACTAAGCCAGTAACCGTCACAATGGCAACCAATGACGAAGGGACTGCGGTCGTTAATTTTGGTAAAAAGTGAATAATAGCCATAGTTAGGGCCACTAAACCGAGCATAATGTACATTGCACTGCCCGTCATCCACTCTTGGCCGCCAGCACCATCAGGCACTTTAAACTGCCCAAGCTGAGCTAAAAATATAACTATCGCTAAGCCATTAACAAAACCGAGCATCACCGGATGTGGAACCATACGTATAAATTTACCGAGCTTAAATACTCCGGCCAATATTTGTAATAGCCCCATGAGCAACACGGTGGCAAATAGATATTCCACTCCGTGATCAAGCACTAAACTTACCATTACAACCGCAAGCGCACCGGTTGCACCCGAAATCATACCCGGACGACCACCAAAAATAGCCGTAATTAAGCCAACAATAAATGCGGCATATAAACCAACAAGGGGTTCTACATTTGCAACAAAGGCAAATGCAACAGCTTCTGGGATCAAGGCAAGTGCCACGGTCAATCCAGAGAGAATATCGTTTTTAGCAGAGCTTGGCGCCCTGCTGAGTAAGTTAAACATTGAGTTCCTCAGTTTTATTTGGCTAACAAAAAAAGCGCTGAATTCTATCAAATTAGCGCTCATTTCACAATTATAGTTAATGTAGCCGATTTGTTTATCATCGGCTTATTTTTTATTTTACAGTGGTAAGGCGGTACTACGTTTTACACAGGTCATGGTCACGTTAGAATGAACCTCTTGTACGTACTCTAAGCTAAGTAGGTTATCGCGTACAAAGTGCTCATAACCTTCTATGCCTTGAGAGATAATACGCAACATAAAGTCCATAGTACCCGCCATGGTGTAACATTCAGTCACTTCATCATAGCTAAGTATCAGTTTTTCAAACTCGGCTAGATTCTTTTTGCCATGGTTTGATAAACGTACATGGGCGTAAACCAACATATCAAAGCCCAGCTTTTTTTCATCAAGCAATGCGACTTTACTTTTGATGTAGCCATCTTGTTCTAATTTAGCAATACGACGCCAACAAGGAGACTGAGATAAGCCTACTTTATCTGCAATTTCAGCGGTTGATAAACTTGCATCTTGTTGTAAAAGTGCCAATATTTGGCGATCTACGTGATTTAGAGACATTTTATTTCTTATTTATCTAATAAATTGGTTAAATTATACAGCCTTTTTAAAAAGCAGTCTGCATATTTTTAATAATTAAACGCATCAACCAAACTGACCACTTACAAACGGATTGGTTGCCTTCTCATTGGCGACATCGGTATCTTCACCATGACCACTTAAAATTACGGTACTCAGTGGCAACGTCATTATATGGGCCTGTATTGAGCTAATAAGCTGCTTACTGTCTCCTTTTGGAAAATCAGTACGCCCGACTGAGCCTTTAAATATAACATCACCGACAATAACGGTGCTGTGCGTGTTTTGATAAAATACAACGTGTCCTGGGGTGTGCCCAGGGCAATGCAGTACTTTAAATTCAAGCAAGCCAACTTGTATGGTGTCACCATGTGCTAGCCATTCATCTGGGTAAAAAGCACTGATAGGTTTAAATCCAAACATTGTGGCTTGCATTGGTAAGTTATCAAACCAAAAGCGCTCATCCTTATGTGGGCCAATAATCTTTATATTGTGTTGTTCACGTAAACTATGAGCACCACCCACATGGTCTAAGTGTCCATGGGTCAACCATATTGCTGACAAGCTCAGGTTATGCTGTGTTAGTGTTGCATTAATTTTGTCAACATCACCACCGGGATCAACCACCACAGCTTGCTGGGTTTGCTCACATACTATAATTCGGCAATTTTGCATAAACTGCGTAACGGGAATTGTGATTATTTTCATCTTATATTTCTTTATCTTTTTGCGCTGGAATAACTATATCTTGTTCATATGACATTAAAATTGGGTATTTTAAATAAGCTTGATCGTAAAACGGGCTTTGCTCATAGAGCCAATTTAAACGCGCCTCAGGATTAGTAGCAAATGCTTTATCTTGCTTCAGTTTTTTATTAAATACTTCGGCTAATTTAGGATCATCTCTGAGCATTTTCTCAGCAAATGGGAGCAATGCGTAATTTTCCATATACTCTGTTCGCTGAAAAATTGTATTAAACTCACCCCATGCAAAAAAAGAGTCAGGTGCTTCTGGATGCAATAAATGCACGGCTAACTCGCCTGCTTTTTGTTGGGTGCTAACCTCAAACCAACCATCTAAATCGACATTTGTCGCCGGTTCATAGTTAAAACGTGCCGACACTCTAAATCGCCCTTCAAATGGTGCTTTATCAAAGCTATATTGCGCCACTTTTGCCATTTTTAACGGCTGAGTATTGGCGCCACTGAGTTTATTAATTGATACCCCATGTAAAGCAAGCTTTTCGATAATATCGGTATACACTGGCGGGATAAAAAACGATTTAGGGACTTCAACCGTGTGCTGTACTTCTTTTTGCCAAAAAATAGGCAGCTTGTCATAATCTTGCTTTTTACCTAAATATCTTACTTCTTGCTGATTTGATAAAGCATTCAAATTCTTAGAATAAGCAATGCCTTTAAATTTGATATGATCAGCTTGATCAGCGTAGCCACGTTTAACAATTAATTGCTTAGGCACAAATTGCTGTTCTTTTTTTACCGCATTGGCAAGTTTATCTTTATGGGTTGCTAACGCTTCAATAGCACCATCTATAAATACATAAGTCCCTAGCACGCGTTGCTTATAGGGTTTTAAAGAATGGTTTTCGACTAAAATAGTTGGCAATGATCTTAAATCACCCCAGCCATTAGAAAAACGAGGCGTCGCCACCCAACCTGCTAACCCTGATTTAAATTCTTGTTTATCCATAACAAACACTAAAGGGCCAGGGATATGTCCTTGATCAGTTAAGGTTTGATCAATAACAGGTTTAAAGTAACGGTTGAGTGCATCCGAAATAGCGGGCGACTCGCTAGCAAATACTGGGTTATAGCCGTAGGTTACATCATATTGGTAATCGGCCCCATCAGTCACATGCACGTCTATATATAAATTCGGATTATAATCATTAATGACTGTAAGTACGCTTTTAACCTCGGGGGTATCTAATTTAGTGAAATCACGATTTAAATTAAGGTTATTAGCATTTGTTCTAAAACCCATTTTTACTGGGCCGCGCTGATTGATTCGATTAAATGCACTACTGCGTTCATGCCCATCGACATTAAGAATGGGAATAAATAAAATGTTTACCTTTTTTAATATATCGCGACGTTTACCCGTGGCAATATCTCTAAGCAACATAAACATTGCATCTTTACCATCAATCTCACCGGCGTGAATACCAGCCTGAATAAGCACAGTTGGTTTAGTGCTGTTAGCCATTTGCCCAGCATCAAAAAAGCCTTGTTCGCTGGCAATCAACATTTTTATTGCACGTTTACTATTGCTGTAGCCAATCGTTTTTGATTTAAATTGAGTGGGATTAGCTGCTACTAACCTATCAACAAATGCCATGGTATCAGCATAATTTGGAGACGAGACTCCTGTAGAAATTTCAAAGTCTGTGGTTAAAGGTCCTTGTTGCTGCAATAGCGACGTGCTCGCACCTTCCCATGGTAATAATGGCGGTAAATGACTGTTATTCGCCATACTTGCAGATAAAACCAATAAACTTATAAACATATACTTCTCTAGCAAACGCATTAATTAATAAAAATTATAGCAATTAAAGCTTTTTAGATGCCAAAACTGCGGTAGTTCAACAAAAAAATGCAGCCAATTGCAGTTTCCTTTGATTATTTGCTCAAGCCCTAGTCAAGTTCTGATAGAAACGTAATAAATATCAATCTGAAGAGCAATAAAGTACCAGCCTAAAATTGTGGGTGGGTAATTTAAGTTGAATAAATATGTGAAATTAAAAGGTATTACACAACTTAAACAGTAAATTACAGACACAAAAAAAGGAGCCATAGGCTCCTTTTCAATACTTATACAAAAACTTAAGCTGCCGCTAGGCCTTCTTTTGCTTTTGCTACAAGCGCTGCGAATGCAACTTGGTCGTAAACAGCGATATCTGCAAGGATCTTACGATCGATTTCTACAGATGTCTTTTTAAGACCATTGATAAAACGGCTGTAAGACAGACCATTTTGACGTGAAGCAGCATTGATACGTGCAATCCATAATTGACGGAAAGTACGTTTCTTAGCACGGCGGTCACGGTAAGCGTATTGACCCGCTTTAGTAACAGCCTGGAAAGCTACGCGGTAAACACGTGAACGTGCTCCGTAGTAACCTTTCGCTTGTTTTAAAACTTTTTTGTGACGTGCACGTGCGACAACGCCGCGTTTAACTCTTGCCATTTCTAAAAACCCCTATTAAGCGAATGGTAACATACGTGAAACTAGACCATGGTCATTTTTATGAACCATCATCTTAGGACGTAGGTGTAACTTACGCTTAGAAGTTTTCTTAGTCAGAATGTGACGAAGATGCGCTTGTTTACGCTTGAAACCGCCAGAAGCAGTCTTTTTGAAACGCTTAGCTGCGCCTCTGTGACTTTTTAGCTTGTAAGCCATTGCAATAACTCCAATTGTATTGCTTTAAAATTAGTAAGAAGGCGTGAGATATATTGCTATAGCTCCACTTTAAAGGCCTAACTTACTGCTATGTTCCGGTGAAAACCCGATATAAATACCGCAATTTTACTTTAAAACCGGTTAACTCAGGTGGACATTTACACATCACTTGCAAACCTGAGCTAAATTCGGTGCGTATTATCGCCTAATTATTACTTTTTAGCAACCGGCGCCATCATCATAACCATTTGACGGCCTTCAACACGATTTGGGAAAGATTCAACAACTGCTAATTCTTCTAAATCGGTTTTAATACGGTTTAATAATTCGATACCAATTTCTTGGTGAGCCATTTCACGACCACGGAAGCGGATAGTTATCTTAGCTTTATCGCCAGCTTCTAAGAACTTACGTAAGTTGCGTAGCTTAACCTGATAGTCACCTTCATCCGTGCCAGGACGGAATTTGATTTCTTTAATCTGGATCTGCTTTTGCTTCTTCTTCTGCTCTTTTAGTTCTTTGCTTTTTTCAAAGATGAACTTACCGTAATCCATAACCTTACAAACAGGCGGCTCAGCATTTGGACTGATCTCTACAAGATCAACACCCGCTGCATCAGCCATAGCTTGCGCGTCTTTTAATGACTGAATTCCAGCTTGTTCGCCGTCGATGTCGATTAAACGAACTTCTTGCGCTGTAATTTCTTCGTTAATACGATTTTTTTGAGCTGTTTGTTGCCCTTTCTTGCCGCCTCTAATAGTACGTTCCTCCAAGAATATCAATAATATAAGCGTGTAGCTGGCTATTTTTGCTTGCCCTACACGCTCGATTTTTACTGTCGATTTTTGATTTCTTCACTGATTTTAGCTACAAAATCATCGACATTAAATTTGCCTAGGTCTTCACCTGTGCGAGTTCGTACTGCTACTTCTTGTTGCTCAACTTCTTTGTCGCCAACAACCAATAAGTAAGGAATACGCTTAAGTGTATGTTCACGGATTTTAAAGCCAATCTTCTCATTTCTCAAGTCAGCAGCGGCTCTAATTCCAAGTTTATTTAATTTTTGTACAATTTCCTGAACATACGGTGCTTGTTTATCGGTGATATTCATAATCACCACTTGCTTAGGCGCAAGCCACGTTGGGAATAAACCAGCATATTCTTCTGTTAAAATACCGATGAAGCGCTCAATAGACCCTAATATAGCGCGGTGTATCATAACAGGCGTACGTCGTTCGTTATTTTCAGCCACATATGTTGCGCCTAAACGACCAGGTAATGCAAAGTCTAACTGCACTGTACCACACTGCCACGCTCTGTCTAAGCAATCGTACAAAGTAAATTCAATTTTAGGGCCATAAAACGCCCCTTCACCTGGTAGGTAATCAAATTCAATGTCGTTTGCTTTAAGTGCATCAGCAAGTGCAAGCTCAGCTTTATCCCATACGTCATCATCGCCAATGCGTTGTTCAGGGCGAGTAGAAAGCTTAACTACAATTTTTTCAAAACCGAATGTCTCATATGTATCATAAACCATCTTAATACACGCTGACACTTCGTCCATTACCTGTTCTTCAGTACAAAATACATGCGCATCATCCTGAGTGAAGCCACGCACACGCATTAAACCGTGAAGTGCGCCTGATGGCTCATTACGGTGACAACAACCAAACTCAGCCATACGCAGTGGTAAATCACGGTATGATTTTAGACCTTGGTTAAATATTTGTACGTGACCTGGGCAGTTCATTGGCTTAATTGCGTATTCACGCTTTTCAGATTCCGTAGTAAACATGGCTTCTGAATATTTTTCCCAGTGACCTGATTTTTCCCATAACGAACGGTCCATCATCATTGGACCTTTTACTTCTTCGTATTGGTACTCACGTAATTTTTCACGCACAAATTCTTCTAATTCACGGTAAATGCTCCAACCATCGTTGTGCCAAAATACCATGCCTGGCGCTTCTTCTTGCCAGTGCCATAAATCAAGTGCTTTACCAATACGGCGGTGATCACGTTTTTCAGCTTCTTCTAAACGCTTTAAGTACGCTTTAAGTTGTTTTTTATCGCCCCACGCTGTGCCGTAAATACGCTGCAGCATTTTATTTTCAGAATCACCACGCCAGTATGCACCTGCTACCTTCATAATTTTGAAGTTTTGACAGAATTTCATGTTAGGAACGTGTGGTCCACGACACATATCTACGTATTCTTCGTGGTGGTATAAGCCTGGACGATCATCTTGAGCAATATTTTCGTCA
The DNA here is from genome assembly GCF_048318575.1 of Pseudoalteromonas sp. RW-H-Ap-1. Classification (GTDB taxonomy): domain Bacteria; phylum Pseudomonadota; class Gammaproteobacteria; order Enterobacterales; family Alteromonadaceae; genus Pseudoalteromonas. Next base: position 1,473,585 of record NZ_CP166996.1, on the reverse strand, counting down.
AGAATTTCTATTTTGTATGTTTCGCCACGCGCCGCAAACGTATCGCGTGCTTCTTGCCAGCTAACGGTTTTTTTCACTACATCGTAGTTTGTTTTTGCAAGCTGTAACATACGCTTTTCAATCGCATCAAGATCATCTTGAGATAACGAATGTTCCATATCAATATCATAGTAAAAACCGTTATCGATAGTAGGACCAATCGCCATTTTAGCGTCTGGGAAAAGTTGCTTAACTGCATGACCAATTAGGTGGGCACAAGAATGGCGAATAATTTCTAAACCATCGTCATCTTTTGCTGTAATAATTTCAAGACGAGAGTCGGCTGAAATTAAATCACATGCATCCACACGTTCGCCATTAACACGGCCGGCGATGGTTGCTTTAGCAAGACCAGGGCCAATATCGTTTGCAACATCAAGCGTGCTTACAGGGTTTTCAAAACTACGCTGACTACCGTCAGGGAGAGTAATAACTGGCATTATAAATCCTTACATACAGTGGTGACACCTACAATGTATCACGTGTATTTTTTAATTAATTAAATGAGAATGACTCGACAACGCTTTTACGAATAAGCATTGACTATTTTTCGCCCTAAAAGGCTAATGTAGATGCTGAGTCTGCTCAACTACAAAAAAGATATTGTCGCGTGCTGTAGCATTAATTACAAGTTTTAAGCTATTAAAAAACACGCATTTTTAACATAAATATGTAATTAATAACTTTTCTTCAGTTACGCCGCATCAAATTAACGTAAAGCACTATATTAAAACACTACGCAAAGTGCTTAAACTCGCATTTTAATGCGTGTTGCGTATAATAACCGGTAATTAAGTTATAGTAGAGATTAACAATGAGAACATGTGGTGTAGAAATTACCGGTAGCGATGTACTACTTTGTATTTTAAGTAAAGATAACGACGTTTTTGATATTCGTGACGTGCGCCAAACACGCTTTACCTTAGGTAACGGTAACGACACTGAAATAATGCGTAAATTTCAATTTGATTTTGCAAAACTAATGCAAGATTACCAAATTGATTCTGTTGCCATTCGCGAACGCCAGCCTAAAGGTAAATTTGCAGGTAGCGCTAAAGGGTTCAAAATGGAAACAGCTATTCAATTAATCGACAACCTCGATGTTCGCGTGTTTTCAACTACTGAAATAAAAGAGCAAGTAAAACGCAACCCAATCCCTATCGCGTTCGAAGACACTGGCCTTAAAAAATATCAAGAAAATGCATTCGTTAATGCTTACGTTTATATCATGAAAAAAACCTACCGCAGCGACGAAATGTAAATTAATTTCCCTTTTTGTAGAAACGCGTAATAGCTCAATATTACGCGTTTTTTTATGTCTAAATTTTCAAATACAAGTGTAAGACATTAGTCTAACCCTCTTCCCTTTGTCGACAATTCGTGTTTATTTAATCAACAAGCCTTGGATAGATAAAAACATGGAGAATGTCATGAAAGCGACACAAACAGTGCTAAAAGAAGTAGAACAAATAAACACTATACCGCTATCAAATAGTTATTTTAAGGGGAGTCAAAGCACACCGCTAATAGAGCAAACTATTGGAGAATACCTTGACACAATTGTCGACAATAACCCGGAGGCATTGGCAGTTGTTGTTGCCCATCAAAATATTCGCTTAAGCTATAGGGAATTTCAGCAACAGATTGATCAGCTTGCTATGGGTTTGTTGGCATTAGGGGTAAAGCCCGGTGATAGGGTCGGTATTTGGTCACCTAATAATATACAGTGGTGCTTAACTCAATTTGCAACGGCTAAAATCGGCGCAATCATGGTGTGTATTAACCCAGCTTACCGCCCAAATGAACTGCAATATGCCCTTAATAGTGTTGAATGTTCCACGCTTATTACTGCCACAGCGTTTAAGGGCAGTCACTATATTAATATGCTACAAAGCTTAGCCCCAGAGCTAGATAGCTGCCAAAAAGGGGAATTAAAAGCCGCTCAGCTTCCTTCATTAAAAAATGTAATTTGCATAGGTGATGAGCCAGTAAATGGCATGTTTTCATTTAATGAAGTACTCGCTTTACCCTCAGAAGCCCACCAGTTAGAACTTCAAGCTGTGGCTAAAACCCTCAATTGCAATCAAGACATTAATATTCAGTTTACCTCTGGCACCACAGGAAACCCTAAAGGGGCTACGCTAACGCATAAAAACATTCTTAATAATGCACTGCTTGTTGCCCAAGCAATGCATTTTACTGAACATGATAAGCTGTGTATCCCTGTACCACTTTATCATTGCTTTGGCATGGTTTTAGGCAGCTTATTGTGCGTAAGTAAAGGCGCTGCAGCTATTTATCCAAGTGATTCTTTCGATCCAAAAACCACATTAGAGGTGGTACAACAAGAAAAATGTACCGGGCTTCATGGCGTGCCTACTATGTTTATAAGCGAATTAGAGCTTAATAACTTTAGTGATTATGACTTAAGTACATTACGAACCGGCGTTATGGCAGGCTCAACCTGCCCCGAACAAGTCATGCGTAAAGTACAAACACTGATGAATATGAACCAAGTCGTTATAGCTTATGGACAAACAGAGTGTAGCCCAATCAACAATATCACTGAAACCGACTCATCAATTGAACGTCAAGTCACCACGGTAGGAAGAGCACTTGCACACACTGAAGTAAAAATTATTGATGAACTGGGTGAAATTCAAAAAATAGGCCAACCCGGTGAAGTCTGTAGCCGTGGAGCTGGCATTATGCGTTGCTATTGGAATGATGAAGAAAAAACCAAAGCCACTATCGATGATCAAGGTTGGTTACATTCAGGCGATTTAGGGGTAATGGACAGTGAAGGCTTTGTTAGTATTGTTGGCAGAATTAAAGACATGATTATTCGCGGTGGTGAAAATATATATCCCCGTGAGATTGAGGAGGTTTTATACACCTACCCAGGGATACAAGATGCGGCGATTTTTGGTATTACCGATGAAAAATTTGGCGAAGAAGTGTGTGCCTGGATCCAGCCTAAAGAAGGTGAAGTACTTGATGAGCAAGCAATTCGATTATTTTTAAAAGACAAACTCGCCTACTTTAAACAACCTAAATACATTCGCTTTGTTGAACATTACCCGATGACGGTAACCGGCAAATTGCAAAAATTTAAAATGCGCGAACAAATGCAAGAAGAGCTCGCCGAATCTGCATTTTCGTAATAATTAACGGCTACTTTATTACAATGCAACGATTAAACGTTGCATTGTATTTTAAATATAAATTACCAACCTAAGGCTCAGCAACATTAGAAGATGCGTATTTCGAATTTTAAACTCTCTATTTTCTTTCGCACCTAGTGATATGGAGCAGAATAAACAACAAAGTCCAGTGTAATAAACATTCTAGCTTGCTTAAATGTGTAAAATCTAAATGTTGAGCTTCTTTTTATTTGAAGCGCTTCTAACTTTATTTGCAATAGGCCTTTCAAACAATACGTACGATAGATGCGCAAAAAAAACACTCAGACTTAGTGATAGCAACAGTTTAAGTTCAATATTTAAATTAAACTCATTCACCATTCCAATAATAGGCATATGTAATAAATAAAATGAGTAAGACACTTTACCTAAAAAGTCACCAACCTTATTTGCTAAAAAAATATTGTTGTCTGGGATTAAAAAAACAACACAAAAGAATACTGTACTCATAACAAATAGAACTTCATAACTAAGCCACATTCTTTTCTTGTCTCCCTCGTTAATAGGTGAAAACTCAGGATACAATAAAGGTATTAAACACAAAGCTAATATAAACCAGTTGCTCTTCATATAACTCGGCACTTTAAATAATTTGTAATGCAAACCAAATATAACGCCAATAAAAAAGTACGGTAACGTTCTTAAAGTACTAAATATGTTGTAATGAATACTTTTAATTTCACCAAATACTCTTGGGAAGTCAGCCAAGTACCAAAACATCATAAAAGTCACAATTAGCAAATATATATACCCTTTTCTATCGCCTGCTAAAAACCAAAAAACGAGTAAGATTATATAAAATTGTATTTCTGGTGGAATTGTCCAAAGTACGCTTTCACCATGCATGAACAAAAGGTGACCTATTAGCGAATTAAGATCAGTTATGTTGTATAAAATGTCATAATTATTTTGAGTTAATAAGTAAGAGCTAAAAACAATTACAAGGTACAGAGGTAAAACTCGTCCGGCTCTAGCTAATACGTATCGTTTAATGTTCGCTCTGCTAAATTTGGTATCTAAATAGAGAAATGACATTAAAAACCCACTAAGAAGGAAAAATAACATTACGCCATAGGCTCCTGAACCGCCGCCTAGGGAACCATTTAACCAATGAGTAATATCTGAAAAGTGGGTAACAAATACAATAAGGGCAGCTAAAGCTCTTAGAGAATTTAATTTTCTAATTTCCATGAAGTTGATGTAATCCTTAGCTTATTATTTTTTAAAATTGTTTAAATTGAATTATCGGCTATGTGAACTTAGGCTTATACGATACTACTGAAGCTTTTTACGTTTGAGCCACGCTTTAACGGGTACTATCCATTCTTTTCTCGGTGTGAAAAAAGCGCCATGTTCTTTACCCGTTGAAATAGATATTTCTGTGTAAGAACTAACAGTATCAATACTCCTAGCAACGACATCGTCACATGAACCAACAGAGTCAGAAGTTTCATAGACTGAAAATAAATGACCATAAATAGCTATTTCTGCTTTTTTAGCTAATCCACTGGTACAAGCTGCTAAGATAACAACGTTAATATCCATGTTTTTTAAATGGCTCGATGTAATTGCCGAAATAAACCCGCCGCGAGAAAAGCCAACTAGCGAAATATTGCTCGCAGGTACGCCATTTTTTAGTAATTTAGTTACTTGTTTAGATAGCTGTTGAGCGTAGTTAAAAGGGTGAGTCTTAGCTGGCCGATGAGTAGCAATTAAATAATAGCTTGAGTCGGCAAGTTCCTGTTTAATCGCTGGAAAGTTATATTGCCCCCAACGCTCATGGGTAGGTGTGGGATCTGTACCCTCTACAATTAATCCGTGAGAATAAAAAACATAGTGATCTGATGGATTTACTTTGTCTGGGAGGCTCTCATATACTTTGCCACCATAGCTAAATGAACTAAAAAGGAAAGTAAAAATAATAAACAGCTGTTTTTGAAACATCTCATACCTTTATAATTTAATAAGCATTTGAAATATAAGTAATTACCTTGCAACTTTAGCACCAAGTACTAAACTCGGATCAACTCTTTGGTTGTCTTTAATTACTTCAAAGTGCAGGTGAACCCCTGTCGTTTTACCTGTATCACCAATGATACCGATAACCTGCCCTGCTTTAACCCAAGAGCCGACTTTAGCGTCACTCGATTCTAGGTGCGCATATAACGTTTGATAGCCACTTTTATGTTGAATTAATACAGTATTCCCATAGTTCGAATGCAAGGTTTTGTTACCTGAAACAACTATGATTCCATCTGCAGCAGACAGCACAGGGCTTCCTCTTTGAGCAACATAGTCTATACCTCTATGCGGTTTATAATCTCTGACCTTGCTTATGCTACGAAATGTTGAGCTGATCGTATGGCTATTTAGTGGATGTTGCCAAGTGAGCTTCCCTGTCATTGCGGGGTCTTTTAAAAATGTATGCAGACTAAAAATAACCAGTATCATTAAGGAGAACTTAAAAGTTAAAGCAAGTTTGCTTTTACTCGATGGCGAAGCAATGTTTGAAAGCCTCGCTTTGTAATCATCAGCACAAAGCACAGCAGAACTAAATTGAGCGACTGGATTGTTGTTACCAAATTGAATGCTCTTTTTTAATGATTGCAGCAGTGCCTTAGCATAATCATGTTTGTTGAGATTAAAGCGACATATTGTATGTCTATCACACCTATGCTCCATAGCGCGAATAAACTGCCATTCCATCTTTTTAACAAATGGGTTTATCCATAAAACGATGCATAAGACCCTCCATAAAAGAATCGTAATATGATCTTTGTTTGTAATATGGGTTAGCTCGTGCTGAATCAAAATGCTTTGCTGATCTTTATTTAAGGATGAAAAATAATGAGGTAGTACAACATAGGGTGTTGTTATACCAATGACAAAAGGGCTGTGGTTTTGCGAGGAAATGACAATCTCCACCTTACTAGTCGACAGCTCATTTATTAATTCAGAAGATCTCGTTAAGCTTTTGAGTTTCTGCCATACAAGCAATAATTTAACGAGTTTTAAGCTGGTAAAACCAAAGTAACCAGCAATTAGCGCTGTTGCGACTAAATCCATCTTCTGCAAACTTACATGGGTGATACTGGCTTGCTTTACTATTTGTGCATTTTCCAAACTAGAGCTTATATAATCCAAATCAGGGATAGGTATATTAATAGTGCCAAGAGATAAAGGAATAAAAGGTAAAAAGCTGGCTAAAAGCGCAGACCACCAAATACTTGGCGAGGTATTATCGTGCTTGGTTATATAAGATGAGCAAACATAAACAAGCCCAGAAAATATAAGCCAAGGAAAAATACTATTTACAATGAATTGAATAATGAAAGAGTCCACTACTTTTGTTTTTCATCCTTTGAAAGTTGATTTAACAATTCCTCTAATTCATCGACTTCAGCTTTATTTATTAAACGGCTATCAGCGAACATAGTGACAGGGAGTGGTTCATCTAACTCTAAGACATTGGTTGCGAATTCCTGCATATAAGATGCTAGCGTCGGTATTTTCTCAATTAATGCTTTAAAGGTTTTTTTGTTGCCAGAGGAGCCCACCTCTAAAATTCCTTTATTGCCCATTCTTTCTAAGGTTTTACGTGTAGATGAGTATGACCAGCCATACTTTGATTCTAAGTGTTCATGAATTTCTTTGGCTGTACGTGGCTGTTTTTTCCAAAGTAATTTTAGGATTTCTAACTCTGTTGAATTGGGTTTCATATAAACACTCAAGAGATGTGACTTGTGTCGCACTTTAACATCCTGTATGTTAAAACGCAACACCGTGACATGTGTCGCACTTTGAGTTTGAAACTGGATAAAAAGTTGGATGAACATCAAGTTACTGTTTATCAATCTAAAATGTTTCAACTTTAACATTATCGATAGCAAAGGATTTAGCCAAAATGAAACCGACTACTTTTTTGACAATATTCAGTTTAAATTTTTCCTCCTCGTGTTTTGTAAAATACTTAGCTTTAATTTTTATGCTCAATATAATTTGCAGCAATCTTGCACTAGCTGAAGGCCATCGTTTTGAAATTGCTAACAGTAAAGTAGTAACAATTAAATCCACAGTGCTGGGTAAAAAATACGATTTATATATAAAAGTACCTCGTAGTTATTTCTTAGTAGAGAATAAATCTAAAAAATACCCTGTACTTTACTTAAATGATGGACCTTATACTTTTAAAGTAGCTGCTGGTGTCACTCATGTACGAGACATGGATAAAGTCATTATTGTGGGTATTTCATTTGCTCACGGAGAAGACGGTCAATTTAGTCGAGTTAGAGATTTAACACCTGTCGTTGATCAGAGCTGGACAAAATACACCACAGGTGGAGCAACTGAATACTTAGCATTTATTGAAAAAGAAATCTTTCAGTACATTGAGCACAATTACCGAGTTAACACTGAACAAAGAATATTGTCTGGGCAATCATTGGGGGGATCTTTTGCCGCTTGGGTACTGTTGACCAAGCCTGAGTTGTTTTCTACTTATATCTTAACCAGCCCTTCACTCTGGTTTAAGAATAATTGGATATTTGAGTTAGAAAATAGATATGCCCAGAAAAACACATCCCTGCAGGCCAATGTATTTATAGCAACTGGCGCATTAGAAACGTTAGAAAATGGCATGAAAGAAGATATGGTCGCAGGTCATGTGAAGTTTGCGCATCGATTGCGCTCACGTAATTACCAAAAATTAAAGCTAGAAGAGGAAGTTGTTGAAGGAAGCGATCATTACTCGACCTTTCCTATTGGGCTATCAAAAGGATTGGTAAAATTTTACCAATTACAGAAATAATCGCTAGTACTTACCTATCAAATAAACTCCAAATTTATTAGTTGGCATTATCAGTTAGATATGAGGTGAATAAAATCTAAAGACAGTCACTTTATTTATCTGTTAAAACTGTACCAAATTTAAAATACAAGTCCGCTTTTACATATTGAATTTTTAGAATGGGTGCCAGCTTAAGCTAACGTAAACAATTAGAGGATGTTGGCAAACCTAAAAAATGGCTATCATTGCTTGTATTAGAAATGCTGGTGATCTTAAATTTAGTGCTAACAGACGATAAAAAATGACAAGCGGCCGTTGCTTAAAAATAGCTATTAATGCCATCGTCTCTTTTTAAAAAAGCTTTTATATTTGCCCTGGCGTAATACATGCAAAAGTACGAAATTCCCGTGTCATATGAGCCTGATCACTAAATCCAAATTGGTGAGCAACATCCGCTAAGTTTGCTTTTTTGTGTGTTCGTAAAAAGCGGGTTGTTTTTTTAACCCTTAAAATGCGCTGATAATGTTTGGGTGTCATTTCTAGCCAAAGTTTAAAAATACGCTCAATTTGCCGTTGGCTCAAATCAATACTTGCACTGAGTTGCCCCGGCGTTTCGTCCTGATCGATATGCATGAGTGCTTTCTTCAGAGGGTCTGGAATTACTTTGGTAAAATCAAGGTTTTTATCTGCCCAGCGGTGCAGAGTTTCAATTCGCCTTTCAATGTCTTTTTGAACTCGGAGATCATTATAAACCCCATAAAGGTTATAAAGCTGGCCTTCTTCTGGCAATAATAGCGTTGGCTTGTCGTAATGCTGTCCCAAAACACCATAGCAAATGGCTGGATGGAAACGAATGCCTGAGAGTTGCGCTCCAGATTGCATAACAATATTCTCAGTCTGTTTATTTATCCCAAGCATAATGACACCTTCCGGCAGAGTTTCATTGCCAATCATCACGTCACCAACAAGATTAAAAATAATGCCGCTGCCTGCATCAGAATACAACGGCTTTACTATCGGAAGGGGGTGCTGTACAGATACTGACCATACCCCCTGCACAAACGCAGACAGCTGCCCTGATGGTTGAGACAACTGAAAATTAAATGCCTGTTCAAATAATTTATTACGGTTTATAGCTGCCTACCTCTGGCATAAACGTCTTAGCAATTCGATTCCAGCTATTGATAGCATTAATCGCAATGGTCAAATCCACTACAGCTTTTTCACCTAATACTTCTACCGTATTCTTATAGAACTCTTCGTCTACGGGGTTAGCTAGGGTCAAATATTCAGCCCAATCGAGCGCAGCTAGTTCTGTCTTAGAATATAAAGGCATCTTACGCCATGCACTTAAGCCAATAATACGTTCATGAGTTTCCCCATGACTCAATGCGTCTTTGCTGTGCATATCAATACAAAAAGCACACTGATTCATCTGCGACACTCTTAGTTTAATCAATTCCCAGATCGGGATTGTTACTGTTTCTGAAATACTAAATTGCTTACGCAGATAGTCTTCTTGGTTCATCAGAATCTGTATTGCTTTAGGTGCTAGCTCAAAATAATTTGCACGAAAAAACATATCTCACCTCCTTAAATGTAGTTGGAGCTAAGATAGCTTTTGTCTCAATATAGGTATTGAATATTTTCGACACGTATTCATTTTAAATTTAAGCTGGGGTTGGATTAGGCCTTTTAACGTCATATTAAGCGCACTAAACAGTGGTTTCAATATGTAATGGTTCAGAGCCTAACCAACTGTTTTAGAAAAATTAAAATGGATTTTATATAAAGTTAAGCACCTAAATAGTAGAGTCATTATTATTTATAACATCGTTTTTGAGTGCCAAAACTGCGACAAATATTAAACCTAATAGTGGTATAAATGACAATAAAAAACCAATAAAGGTTGTTGTTTTAACATTTTGGGTTTTACGTTTACCGAGATAAAAGCTTAAACCAGTTATTACGATCATTGATATAAAAATAAATAGGCCGAGAATTGTTGCATTGATATTCATACGAAATTCCTTTTTGCATGTCACAGCTTTATTTGAGGACAGTTTCTCTATTTTCACGAAAAACATCTTCATTTTATGAACTTATATTAATAACAAATAGTGTAAGCTATTGCTAGTTATAAATATTATGCTTTTTGTAGATTATTTGAATATGTAGAAATAACGAAAGTGCCCTTTTAATATAACTTAGCTAATGACACCTCACTTCAATAACTATCTTTCGCTCATACCTGCCTGTTCGTTCAACACTTATTAAATGTCACTATCAAACAGGTATAAGCTACTAAAAATTATATATTAACCGAGCTGTTACACTACACCTTGTTCAATCATTGCATCGGCTACACGTCTAAATCCAGCGATGTTAGCGCCTAAAAGTAGGTTACCGGGTTGATCAAACTCTTTTGCAGTGTCGTTGGCTGTTGTGAATATATCTTTCATTATTTGTTTAAGTTTTTCATCTACTTGCTCAAACGTCCAGCTTTGCATACTGGCATTTTGTGCCATTTCTAATTGGCTGGTTGCTACCCCACCGGCATTCGCTGCTTTGCCAGGCCCATAAGCTATTTTTGCTTCAATAAAGCAATCAATCGCTTCTTTGGTTGAGGGCATATTCGCCCCTTCACTGACTAAAATACAACCATTTTCAAGTAGTGCTTTTGCATCCGCTTGAGTTAATTCATTTTGTGTAGCACAAGGAAAAGCCGCATCCGCACTGTAACGCCATACAGCATGACCATCCTGAGGGTACTCATCGCGTGGCGTATACTTTGCCTGAGAGTGAGTATCTAGGTAGTCACTCAGGCATCCTCGTGAGTGCTCTTTTAATTGCTTAATAAGTTTTAAATCAATACCACTCTCATCGTACAAAGTGCCTTTTGAGTCACTACAGGCAATAGGCGTGGCCCCTAATTGATATAATTTTTCCATAGCATAAATAGCCACATTGCCAGAGCCTGAAATTAAACAGCGTTTTCCTGATAAGCTGTCATCACGATCTTCAAGCATATAGTTAGCAAAATACACTGCGCCATAACCCGTTGCTTCTTTGCGAGCAAGCGATCCGCCCCAAAGTAAACTTTTACCGGTTAGTATGCCTTCATAGCGACCTGTTAAGCGTTTGTATTGGCCAAACATATAACCAATTTCTCTCGCCCCTACGCCAATATCCCCCGCAGGTACATCGGTTGTAGGACCAATATGACGATATAACTCGGTCATAAACGATTGGCAAAAGCGCATTATCTCGCCATCAGAGCGTCCTTTAGGATCAAAATTAGCGCCTCCTTTGCCACCACCTATAGGCAAACCAGTTAGTGCATTTTTAAAAATTTGTTCAAACCCTAAAAACTTTATAATGCTGGCATTCACACTTGGATGAAAACGTAAGCCGCCTTTATATGGCCCCAACGCCGAATTAAATTCGATACGGTAGCCTTTATTGACTTGAATATTGCCCTCGTCATCAACCCAAGACACACGAAACATTAACTGGCGCTCTGGCTCTACCATTCTTTGAATAATTGCTTGTTGTTGGTAATGACTGGTTTGCGCAAATATAGGCTCTAGTGAGTCTAGCACTTCTTCTACAGCTTGATAAAACTCACATTGCGCAGGACTACTTTGCTTTAATTGCGAAATAGTTTTGTGTATATAATCCATATTTACTCTTCCATGTAGGTATTTTTAAATTCGAAACAGGAAAAATGATCAATGTTATTATTTAGTGGAGAAATTAATTATGCGATCATTATTTTTACACTTTAACATCATAGATAAACTGGATGCACGTGTTTGATGTTGAATTAAATTGTTGTTTCTTTTGTATAAAAACCCATTAAAAAAAGAATTTGTATGCTAAAGAATGCCAGTTTGAATGAATAACACGTTAAAAGTATTAAAAAATAGTAAAACAAAATACGACTCTACGTTTTTACGAGAGCGACAACATAAAATGCTTTATAAGACTGAAGTTGTAGAAGGATAAGACTAATAATAGCGTGGGTTTTAGTGAGTTAGTTTAAGAGGTTTAAATGGAGATTGCTTACCAACCTCCATAAAATACATTAAGCTTTATCGCCATCTGGGCGAAAAGTACGCTGCACACCAGTTAAAAATAGACGTAAAACTTGATCGTTACACACACGGTAATGTTTGTTTTCAACTTTACGTGAAAATGCACTGAGTTCATGCTTACTTAAATCAAAATCAACCAAGGCGAGTGTTGCAATTACGTCCTCTGCTTTCATATTTAAAGCAATACGTAATTTCATAAAAATAATATTATTGTTTAATTTAGTTTCTGGAATTGGCTGCTCACCGTCACGCTTACCGCGCTTGGTATTTATAAAGCCATTTAAAAATACCGCAAATTCGGTGTCACTTATTGGGGTGTAACCTTGCTCGCCCTCTTTAGTTAACCATGCAATCACCTGCTCTGTGCTGACGCTGTGCTCTGCAGCGGCGAACACGTCAACCATTGCTGAATCGGTTAAATCAAAGGTGTAGCGAATACGGCGTAAAATATCGTTATTTGTCAAAGTAAATCCCAGGTAAAATAAGTGCCCAGCAAAAAAAGCTGTTTAATAGCGGCGCAGTTTATCAGAGTTACACTTAGCGCCCTATTAAATACTGTGTTTAATTACCCAATACTTTTGCCGGATCAACACGTGTTGCTTGCCATGCTGGATACAGCGTCGCCAATATTGCAAGCACAAAGGTGGCAATAACGGTTAACACTATATCTTGCCAAACTAATTTACTCGGTAAGAATTCGATAAAATACACACCTTCTAGCGGATTTTCACCCAGCAATAAACTTAGCCAAGTAAACAGCTCACTAATATTGATTGCTAGAATGACCCCAATAATAGAGCCTAAAACAACGCCAACAAATGCTTGAGTTAAGCCTTGCATTACAAAAGTAGCCAATATAGTACTGTCTTTGGCACCCATGGTTTTTAAAATGGCAATATTGCCTTCTTTTTCGCGCACTTCCATCACTAATGACGAAACAATGTTAAAACTGGCGACTGCAATAATTAAAAACACCACAATATAAACAATTGTACGCACCATTTGAATGTCTTGATACAAGCTGCCTTGGGTTCTAAACCAACTCGATATATACACATAATCAGTAACAGTTTGCCCTACTCTCAGCGCTATTTGGTGCGCTGCAAACACATCATCAACTCGTAAACGTAAGCCGGTTACTTGGCTTTGATCGTAGCCTAAGGTTTGTTGGGCTTTGTTAAGGTGAATAAACGCGGCACTGCTATCGATAGGCCCACCCATTTCTATAATGCCTGCGAGAGTCAGTGTGACCCGTTTTGGCGCAAGTAATGATTGCCCTTTTTCACTAATTTGGGGGATCAGCAAAGTGACATTGTCGCCTATTGATAAGTTAAGTTGAGAGACAATTTGCTTGCCTAAAATAACATCCTCAAGTGCTAGCTGACTAACCAGCTTACCTTGTGTAAATTGGTTAACCGCTGATACGTCACTTTCTAGCGAAGGCTCAACACCCCGTATTTCAACTGCTTTTAATTGGCTTTTAAATTGCGCCATTCCATTTACTGCTATAAATGGAGCTGCCCCTGTGACTTGTGGTTGCTGTTTTAATTTTTCGACTTTGCTGGGCCAATCAGCAATCGGCCTGCTTGGTGCTACATATTCAACTTGTGGCACGACACTCAATAAACGATGCACTAATTGTTGTTCAAAACCATTGATCACCGATAACGCCACAATCAACACGGCAACACCAAGTAAAATACCGATAGTGGATGCCTTGGCAATAAAACTAACAAACGCGTTTTTTTCATCTCTATGGCCTGAATAGGCTCTAAAACGCTTACTTATAAAGGCACTAAGCAACATGGCTCGACTCTTTTATCGTTAATTTACCATCATCTAAATACGCTATTTTACCCAGTTTGTCGGCAAGCTCTAAATCATGAGTCACCACCACAAAACTGGTGTTTAAACTTTTATTCAGCTGATTAATTAAATCGTAAATTTTAATCGCGTTTTGCTTATCTAAATTACCCGTTGGCTCATCAGCAAGCACCAGTGCAGGCTCAGTTACTAAAGCACGCGCTATGGCAACACGTTGGCGTTCGCCACCAGAAAGTGCCGACGGTTTATGGCTACTTCTGTGGGCAAGGCCGACTTTATCAAGCATGTCGAGTGCTTTTATATTCGCTTCTTTGGCACTCAAGCCTTTTATTAACAGTGGCATAGCAACATTTTCAACTGCACTAAATTCCATTAATAAATGATGAAATTGGTAAATAAAGCCTAAGTTTTGATTTCTAAACGCGGCTTGTTGGCTGCGAGACAGTTTAGCCACATCTTGATTTTTTATTTTTGCACTGCCAGAACTGGCGGTATCTAAGGTACCTAAAATATGCAATAAGGTACTTTTACCTGAGCCTGAGCTACCAACAATAGCTAGCATTTCACCTTGGGTTAGGGCTAAATCAACCCCTTTTAATACCTCAACTTGGTTTTGCCCGTCTTGGTAGGCTTTACTTATTTGTTCACAACTAATTACTAAATCATTCATAACGTAATACCTCTGCTGGGTTTACTTTGGCGGCCTGACGCGCGGGATATAAAGTCGCTAAAAAGCTCATGGCTAAGCTTAAAACAGCAATCACACTTAAGCTAAGCACATCAAATTTGACCGGCAGTAAAATCCCCGATAATAAATTTAAACCAACCAACGCCAGCAGTTCATTAATATATAAGCTAAATAAAATACCTAAAAAAGCACCTACTGCCGTACCAATCACTCCGTTATATAAACCTTGAACCATAAATACAGTTTGTACTTGGCTTGGCGTTAGCCCAAGAGTTTGCAATATGGCGACTTCGCTTTGTTTTTCACTCACCATCATGGTGAGCGCAGACACAATGTTAAACACCGCCACCAGCACGATTAAGCCAAGGAGCATAGACATAATGCGTTTCTCCATCGCGACAGCGGCAAATAAAGTGCCTTGGCTACTGCGCCAATCGGAGTAGCTAAAATTCTTGAGGATAAGTTGGCTGTCTTGAATAAATTCATTAAGTGCAAATGGCTCATGCAGTGACACGCTTAAATTAGGAGGTGTAGAGCTACTTTGCTTTAATACTCGTTGCAATGACACACCACTGGTAAATGCCAGTCCCATGTCAATTTCAGATCCGGTTTCGTAAATAGCAGCAATTTTGAATAAACGCTGACTAGGAACACGGCCAAGGGGTGTATAAGTAGATGCATTAGGCATAATAACGCGCAGTTTATCGCCTAAGCCAACGCCGAGTTTACGGCTTAAATAGCGGCTAATGGCAATGTGATAATTATTATTTAATACGCTTTGCCAATTACCCTGCACTACTTTGTCAGTGATTTTATAAAGCGAGTCATTATTATCATAGAGCCCTTGCAGTAACACACCATGCAGGTCTTTATTGGTTTGCAGTATGGCTTCACCGTGGCGATATAAACTAACATGTTCAACATATGGTGATTGTTCAAGATCAGCTTTAAGGGTGTTCATCTGCGCTTTAGAGTGTTGTTTGGCCTGCACTTCAACGTGTGGAATGAGCCCGAGCATATTTGTTTTCAAGCTGCTTTCAAAGCCGTTCATGACACTACTTACTGTAAAGAGCGCCATTAAACCAATCGCTATACCTGCAATAGAAAAAAAGAAATAAACGAAATAAACGCATTGCCTTTAGAAGAGCGACTATATCTAAGTCCGATAAACAGGCTAACAGGTTGAAACATATTAATTAAAACATTAATGCTAAAAGTGTGGCTTTATAGTAGCACGAACTCAGCGCAATTGAATATCATCAAAAATGTAAGAAATAATTTATAAATCTGATACTTGGCTATATTATGAGCAACCCCGTAAACCTAGCTAAACCTTCAACCCTGTTACTAAATAATCAAGTAATACCCGTACATTAGTAGCAACAAATTGCCGCGGAGGATAAAGCCCCCACACACCCTCTTGCAGAGGTTGATAAGCTGTTAATATTGGTACTAACTGCCCTGTTTTTATTTCATTCTCTATGTAGTAATCCGGCAACTGAACAATACCCAAGCCCTTTTTAGCCGCATCAACCAGTGACCAACCGCTATTACAATGCAATCGCCCTGCTACTTTAATATGCTTATCGCGATTATTTTCATTTACTCGCCAATAACTACTGTTCCCAATTAAGCATTGGTGCTGGTTAAGTTCACCTAGCGTATGAGGTTCGCCAAAACGCGCTAAATAGCTCGGTGCGGCACACATAATAAATCGTCTCGAGCTCAAGCGACGCGCTTTTAGACTTGAGTCTTTTAAATGGCCTAATCGAATGGCCAAATCAAAGCCGCCTTCCAGCAGGTTTTCTTGCTCATTAGAGAGTGTTGCGATTACTTCTACTTCTGGGTGATCATGCATAAACGAATGCACTATCGGCATAATAAAACTCTCACCATACATAACCGGTGCGGTTAATTTAATTTTACCTTTAGGGGATGTTTGCACAGAGGCTAGCCCCTGAGTGGCCTCATCCATAGCATGTTGTAATTGTTTTACTTGGTGTAAAAACTGCTCACCTTCTTTGGTTAATACCACCTTTCGGGTCGTACGCGTTAATAGTTGGGTATTTAAACGTTGTTCAAGCTTAGTAACATGGCGGCTAATATGGGCAACCGATAAACCCAACGCCTGTGCAGCTTGAGTAAAACTTCCCTCTTCGCCAACAGCTATAAACTCATCAATCCCTTCCCAACGCATCATTATTACCATACTGTAAAAGTGTTTTATTAATTTAGAGATTATCATTGTTATAGAAATAAATACAATAGACACATCACCCAAACAGTTTGGGTCTACAATTGATGTTCAAACCACTACAAAGGATATACACATGTCTGAATTTATAAAATCAAAAGCAGCGATTGCCTGGGGCCCTAATCAGCCTTTAAGCGTTGAAGAAGTTGACGTGATGATGCCTAAAAAAGGCGAAGTAATGGTAAAAATCACTGCCACCGGTGTATGCCATACAGATGCTTTTACTTTATCAGGTGAAGATCCTGAAGGTATTTTCCCCGCTATTTTAGGCCATGAAGGCGCTGGTGTGGTTTACGCTGTGGGCGAAGGCGTTACGAGTGTAGAAGTTGGCGATCACGTTATTCCTTTATACACCGCAGAATGTGGTGAATGTAAAATGTGTACTTCTGGCAAAACCAACTTGTGCTCTGCTGTACGCGAAACGCAAGGCAAAGGCTTAATGCCAGATGGTACCACTCGCTTTTACAAAGACGGCCAGCCAATTTATCACTACATGGGTTGCTCAACCTTTTCTGAGTACACAGTACTTCCTGAAATCTCACTAGCTAAAGTAAACAAAGAAGCGTCGTTAGAAGAAATTTGTTTATTAGGCTGTGGTGTCACTACCGGTATGGGCGCTGTAACAAATACGGCAAAAGTAACAGCGGGCGATACAGTGGCTATTTTTGGTCTAGGTGGCATTGGTTTGTCTGCCATTATTGGCGCAAAAATGGCTGGGGCTAGCCGTATTATCGGTGTTGATATTAACACCTCTAAGTTTGATCTTGCGACTAAACTCGGTGCGACCGACTTAATTAATCCAAAAGATTTCGACAAGCCAATTCAAGAAGTGATTGTAGAGATGACCGATGGCGGTGTTGACTACTCATTTGAATGTATTGGTAACGTTGATGTAATGCGCTCTGCCCTTGAGTGTTGTCATAAAGGTTGGGGAGAGTCGGTAATTATTGGTGTAGCCGGTGCTGGCCAAGAAATTTCAACTCGCCCGTTCCAATTAGTAACTGGCCGTGTATGGCGTGGTAGCGCATTTGGTGGCGTTAAAGGTCGCTCGCAACTTCCTGAAATTGTTGAACGCTACATGGCGGGGGAATTCGCCCTTAATGACTTTATTACCCACACAATGAGCCTTGAAGAAATAAATGATGCCTTTGATTTAATGCACGAAGGTAAGAGTATTCGTACTGTTATTCATTACTAATTTCTTTTAATCACCAACACCAGCCGTTGCTATTTAGTAACGGCTTTTAAGGATTGTTATGTTAGAAAATATCTCAACAGCAAAAGTGGCTGGTGGCTGGCATAAGCAGTATAGTCACACTTCCTCAAGCACCCATTGCAGCATGCGTTTTGCGGTATTTTTACCACCAGGCGCCAGTGAAAAAAATAAAGTACCAGTACTTTATTGGTTATCAGGGTTAACCTGTACCGATGAAAACTTTATGCAAAAAGCAGGCGCGTTTAAAAAAGCGGCAGAGCTAGGCATCGCTATTGTCGCACCTGATACCAGTCCGCGTGGTGAAAGCGTTCCTAACGAAGATAGCTACGATTTTGCTCAAGGTGCAGGGTTTTACGTCAATGCAACGCAGGCACCTTACAATACTCATTTTAATATGTACGACTATGTGGTGAAGGAACTACCTGCATTAATAGAGCAACATTTTCCAGTAACAACTAAAAAAGCAATTTCTGGGCACTCTATGGGTGGCCACGGTGCATTAATGATTGCCCTTAAAAATCCTAAAGCATATACCAGCGCTACAGCATTTAGCCCTATTGTTAACCCGCTAGATTGTCCTTGGGGTGTTAAAGCCTTTACTGGCTATTTAGGTGCTGATAAAGCCCAGTGGGCACAATATGATAGTTGCGAATTAATGCAACAAGCCAAACAAGCTGATTATTTACCTATGTTGGTTAGCCAAGGTGATGCAGATAACTTTTTAGAAGAGCAACTTAAGCCACAAAACTTAGTGGCTGTTGCAACACAGCAAGGCTATCCGTTAACACTCGAAATGCAAGCTGGCTACGACCATAGCTACTATTTCATTAGTAGTTTTATAGACCAACACTTATTATTTCATCATCAGTTTTTAACTGCTTAGATTCACTACTGTGTAGAGTAGATTTATCTACTTCTACACATTCTTTTAAGACCTTAGTAACCTGCCTGCATTTTTTAATCACCCCGTCATCTCCTTTTACTAACCCAAATACTGCAGAGTCTATTTTTAAACCGAGATCGGTAAAATTGAATCCATCTTTATCAACTGGAACCGGTTCAAGTGGATTTTTATAGGGCGTAGAACGAGCTGGATTATTCATTCTTTGGTTATCATCTGCATTTGAAACGGCTTGCCCATCTAATAAAACGCCAACAAAGGTACAGCCACTCGACATAATCATTAATAAAAGAATAAATATTTTTTGCATGTTTGGCCTTTGAATTGCACGTGGGTGAAGGATTTAATTATTTATATAGTAACTCTATTAAAAAACAAAACTGTAAAAATCTGTTAGTGAGCAAAATCGTTTACAACATAAGTTACGCTTAAGTATTTTATAATCACCCTCGTAAATTGATATAACATAACATATAATTAAGCTCGTTTTTTTCATCCATACCAAAGCATATTTATGTCATTACCTTTATCTCAAAATCGTTTGCATCATATAGACTTACTTCGGGGTCTTATCATTATATTTATGGTGATTGATCACGGCATGTATTATTGTCTAAATTATTCAGTGACCGACCCCATGACCATACCAGGAACAGATGCGCTTACTTTTTTCACTCGTTTTATATCGCACTTTTGTGCGCCATTATTTGTATTTTTAGCGGGCCTTTCAGCTGCAATAACCGAGCATAAATACACTTCCACGCACGCTTTTTCAAAAAGTTTAATTATACGTGGACTAGTGCTTATATTATTTGAATTTACTATTGTGTCATGGTCTTGGAGCTTTAATCCACTGTTTCCAATGTTATACGCTCAGGTTATTTGGGCGATAGGTTGGGGGTTTATTATTCTAGGGCTTTTACGCTTAATCGGTCTGTATGCAATTTTTGCCATGGGCTTAATTTTAGTATTTGGCCACAACTTATTTGATGCCGTCAACTTTGAGCCAAATACACTCGCAAATACAATCTGGTCTGTTTTACATCAAAAAAATGTACTCGAACTTCCTTTTAACTTTAAAATTAGAACCACCTATCCCGTAGCACCTATTGTTGGGTTAATGGCGTTAGCCTATTGTGCAGGTGTTTATTACAAGGCCAAGCAATACAGTAATCGAGTTATGGATTATGGCTTAATTTTGGGTGTCAGCTGCCTAATTTTATATACGCTTTTACGTGGCTTTAACCTTTATGGTGACGCGTCGCTATTTACGATTCGTGATTCTTATTTACTCACTATAATGTCATTTTTAAATCCGACCAAATACCCACTTTCCCTGCAGTTTATGTTGTTAACCGTTGGCATAGGTCTAATTATGCTTAAACTATTGAGCAAGCTAAAAAGTGACTTTTCGCCAACATTTTTACAAGTATTGGGTAAAACCAGTATGTTCTCGTACTTAGCTCACTTGTATTTACTGCATGCAATAAGTTGGTTGCTTATCCCTGTTTTAGGCTTTAGTTTTTCTGATATGACTTATGGCGAAACACTGGTGGGTTTACCAACTGGATACGGTATGAGCTATGTTGCAACACTGCTATTTATTGCAGTCGTAATTGGCCTAACAGCTATCCTTGCCAATTATTATTTAGCATGGAAGCAAAAAAATAAACACAGTTTAATTGCTAAGTATATTTGAACAGACATGAAAAAAGGCGCTATAAAAGCGCCTTGCTAACAAGTATGTGTGCTTAGAACATATCTTGATAGGAATTTGTTGTACTGAATGTGATTGCTTTTTCAAAGCCTGGCAGCGTAATGCTGTGCTCATCTAAAACAATCTCATTTTCATCAATTAAACCGTCACCAAAACGATAAATTAGCGAGTATTGACCTGAATCGGCTTGCGTTTGGTAAGTATGCTGTGCATCTTTCACTTGGCTATGTTTTTCAGCGTAGCTACTCATCAGTGCATCACCATGGCGTTTAGCAAGCATCTGCATAGTTACTTTTGCGCTAAGCACAGTCGCTGTTGCATTATTTCCACCAAAGCCTTTTGAGTTAATAAACGCAATATCCATATCACCACACTCATAGTGGCTATTACGAATATCTAAATGATCGCTGTAAACATCGTCGGCGACTTTATCAATGGTGGTAATACCAGGCATTATATTATGACTAAATACACCTAACGCAATGGCAAGCTGATCGCCACTAGCAGGCGCAATAGTATGGCCTACATAGGCTTTAGGCGCAGTCACTTTCCAGTTATCAATGGCAAAGGTTTGCGCAACTTTATGATAAATTAACGATTCAGTAACACGGTTTTGTGGTGTACTTGAGCCATGCGCTAAAATAAAGCTACGTTGTTGCAGTGCCTCTTTGCCTAACAAGCTAGTAGCAAGAGCAGCTGACTTCGCCATGGTGATGTAGTTGCCAGGCCCAGGTGAGGTAATTGATTTTTTAACCCCATCGGCATTCACAAATACATCAGGCACACTGCCCATAATATCTGCACCGAGCTCCAGAGCCAGTGTATCATCCATTAATATGGCAACTTGTGCGCCCTCGCCTAAGGTAAAACCGCAGTTCTCGCCAAATGGACGACTACTTTTACGGTAATCAGGCTCATCATCATTGCTTAAATTATCTAAACGACGCAAACCTTCAATATTGGCCAGCGCGCTCATATTGCCAAAACCTTCAACCACTTCTGGAGTAATCGCACATTCAACACTGGCAACCACTGCAACACGGGTCCGCCCAGCTTGAATATCGTTAACGGCAGCGCGTAAATTATATAAAAATGTGGCACATGCGCCTGAAGTTGAAAAAGTTGTCCCTACATTGCCGGTAACATAGGCGTTAATAAAATCGGTCGTCATTGTATTTAAACCCAGCGCTAACTGCTTAGTACTAACGCGATCGCCCTGCTGGCGTGCTTTAACTAAACCACCTAAGCCTTTATCATCCATTTGACCAATAACCGAGGCTGAATAGGTGCCAATTTTGTCAGGCTCTACGCTATTCATAACATGTTGCCAATCAAGTCCTGTTGATTTTATTGCATCGGTGGCAGCAAATATGGTCGCTTGTAAACCTCGCGGCTGGTAGCGGCTGTTATACATAATGGCAGGATCGAAGCCTGTTGGAAATTGCCCTGCAGACTTGATCGGATTATCACGGGTTGAGTCATGTTTTACGTCAAGCTCAGCAGCAATCGTGACTTTTACTTTTTTATTATCAAGATCATCTATTTGCCAATTACTTGGTAAAGGTGATGGTAAGTCACGACGGCGTGTTTCAAACACAATTGCACTATCATCTGAGGCCGTTAACGTCATTTTTTGCTGCCAAGGTGTGGCATCAACATCAAAATGTTCTTTTTCAATTTTTCGAATTAATGTACCAGCAATAATTTGCTCACCAAAGCGTGCTTCAATGTCGCTTTGCTCAACATGATTACCTTGGCTGTCTTCAAGTTGGCCGTTTACTGTAGTCACCAAGTTCATTAATGTTGCAAGGCCTAAGAATGTTTCTTGACGAGCTTGTGCCGCTAAGCTATCTAACACGATACGACGATAACCTTGATGAAATGAAGTGCGGCCAGCGGCATTAATGCCCCCCATACCTACAATAACGGGTAATGCAGTCATAATTTACCTTTAAAATGCGTGCTATAAGAATATGACGTTAGTTTAATTGGATTATAGAGATATCTTTATGCTTTAATAGCCAAATAAGCGGCATAAAAGGCCAAAAACAACTGGTCGGAGCATTCATAATGTACAAAAACCCATTACCTCCTCCCATTAATATTGGTATTGCAGTGTTTGAACACTTACTGGTAACCAGTCTGACACTACCGATTGAAATGCTACGTGCCGGCGAGGCATTTGCTAAAGGCCATAGTGATAAAAACAGCTTTAAACCTCTGGCCATTCATTTAGTAGCTAAAAATAGTGATGCCATTAAGACGCGAACTGGAATGTCAATTATTCCAGATTGTACAAGTGAAAACTCACCTTATTGCGATTTAGTGATAGTGCCAGGCATTTGGCGTAACCCTCGCCCTGTGGTACGCGCTAATCAACAATTAGTCACTTGGTTATCTGAGAGCTTTACCGTAGGGAGTCATATAATTGGAGTAGGCACAGGTAATTGCTTTGTTGCAGAGGCTAGTTTACTTGACGGGCACCCCGCTACTACCCATTGGCATTATGCTAAACAGTTTAAGCATGACTACCCGAATGTAAATTTAAAACCGGATTTTTTTATTACTCAGTCAGAGCGTATGTATACCGTAGCCAGTTTAAATGCACTTGCTGATGTTATCGTGCATATTATTAGTCAATATTATGGTAAAGAAGCGGCGCAACATGTAGAGCGCAACTTTTCCCATGAAATTCGTAAACCCTATGAAGATCAACGTTACTTAGAGGGTGCGGTAGATAGGCACCCAGATGAGCTGATTGCACAAATGCAATTTTGGTTAAAAACAAATTTAGCCAGTGAACTTAATTTACAGGAGGTTGCGGCTCAATTTAGTCTAAGTTATCGCACCTTTACCCGTCGCTTTAGAAGTGCCACTAACCAAAGTCCAATCGAGTATTGGCAACAGCTACGAGTAGAAGGTGCTAAAGACTTATTGGCCTCAACTAACTTATCAATTCAAGAGGTTGCATTGGAGGTTGGCTACAATGACCAAGGGCATTTAACCCGAGTATTTAAAAAGTATTACGCCAAACACCCAGCGAATACCGTAAAGTAGTCAGGCGAAAATTATTTGGTTAAGTTTTGGCTATACCATGCTCACGTTTGATGGTTAGCAAAGATGGATATAGCCTTGATTAGATCTTTTTATATATATAAATTATAGTATTACTCACTAAGCTAATTTGAATTCAAATAGAGAAATAGCCGATGGATAAATCTAGCAAGCTGCTTGTCGATCAAAACAATAACGTATCCATTGAAGCTAAGCTAGCTAACTTACTTGCGTTAGTTCGTAAACATTTAGATATGGATGTTGCTTTTATATCTGAATTTATTAACGATGAGCGGGTTTTTAAAGTGGTCGATAACCCCTCTGAAAACCAAATTGTTAAAGTGGGTAATTCCGATCCCATTAAGGAAACGTATTGCCAAAAAATCACCGATGAAAAGCTTAATCCAATTATTACTAATACCGAAGCTAACTCTATAACTAAGGCTATGCCGGTGACCAAAAAGTTAGGTATAGGCTCTTATATAGGTGTTCCTATCAACCTATCGAATGGCAAACTGTATGGCACGTTTTGTTGTTATAAATCACACCATGATGAGAGTTTAAATGAGCGGGATTTATCTTTTCTAAATCTTATTTCGGAAATAGCGACAGGCTTAATTGAAATAAATTTATCCAAACGTGTATCGCGCAATCACACCAAATCAGTTATTCAGCAAATTATTACCGATAATGATATAAATATTTATTATCAGCCTATTTATAGTCTACGCCACAATAAAGTTGTAGGCTTTGAGTCACTTGCTCGTTTTTTTACTACACCCTATAAAAGTCCAGATATATGGTTTAAAGAAGCGAAAAAAGTTGGCTTGAATGAAGCATTAGAAATGCTAGCCATTAAAAATGCACTCACCAACATAGCCAAATTTAATAATTCAACTTACATTGCTATTAATTGCTCACCTTCGCATATCCTAAGCGGTGCACTTGAAAATACATTACAAAACATTGACTGCACTAGGCTAGTATTAGAAATTACAGAGCATTCGCCAATTTCCGACTACGAAAAAATGCGGACAGCACTTACCCCACTCAGAAAAAGAGGGCTTCGCTTAGCTATTGATGATGTAGGCGCAGGCTTTTCATCATTTCAGCACATACTAGAGCTTGAAGCCGATATTATTAAATTAGATATTAGCCTCACACAAAATATAAACACTGACAAACGTAAATTTTTGCTGGCAAAAGCGCTGTGTGGGTTTGCAAAAGCAATCGACTGCACTATTGTTGCCGAAGGAATTGAAACCGAACAGGAGTTCAACTCGTTAAGAAAGCTCAATGTAGACAGTGTACAAGGCTATTTTATTGGCCGGCCCGCATCAATTAACGATGCACTTAGCGCAATAAACGCAACATTGTCCGCATGAAAAACGCCACTATTTAGTGGCGTTCGGTATCTGTACCGTCTTTTCGGTAATAACGTTTATGATAACTTTTTACTTTAGCGTGCACACCTTTGCTGAGACTTTTAAACTTAGCTTCGAGTACATCAACACCATATAAAATACCAACCACCAATACAGAAAGTTTAATTGCTGCACCTAGGTTTTCGGTTGCTATCATTACACCAATAGACGCCAATACCCAAATAGTAGCAGCGGAGGTAACCCCTACCACGGCACCATCCTTTGCCAGCATAACGCCTGCGCCTAAAAAGCCAATACCCGTGATTATTTGCCCCACTACACGAGAATGATCAATTACATCCCCTTGTAAGTTAAATGCCGTAGATAAAAACAAATAAGTGCCTAACGTTATTAAGGCAGATGTACGAATACCTACAGGTTTGCCGCGCAGCTGGCGCTCTATACCAATAATAGCGCCACAAAAAGCGGCGGTGCCAATAGCTGCCCATGAGTATGGCGCTACATCGATAAAATCTAAAAATGTCACTTAACATCCTAATCTATTTACTTTTCCAATAGCAACTGCCGTTCTGAGCCTTTGGCTACCAAATGCCGACATTTTGCTAAAGTCGCTGCGTGCAATTGGTACATACTGACAATCTATTGCTAGCTGGTAGTCTTTTCCAGGCTCGCAAAATGGGTCATGTACGTAAACACAATGTGCATCTAAATGGGTTACACACACCCAGTGCGGTGATTTTTTACCATCAAACCGATAGGTACTAATTAACAGCAACACACTAAACCCCTGACTCAACCAGTTTTCTATATCAGTTAATTCAACATCTTTTTGTGTAACTGAAATATTTGCCGCTGCAATGCCTTCAACAAACTGTTGATGAACCGTGGCCAGTACAGATTTTTTGTTATCACTGCGAACCCCATCTAAAAATAATGGTTCAGATGTATTAACAATCACCTCACTTTTAAAACCACGTTTATTTGCAGCCAGTGCCAAGCCAAATGGATGACAACCGCCATGTCCAGAGGTCATAAAAATAGTGGTGCCTTCACGCCACAAAGCTAATTCATGTGACTGACTCAGCTCTGTGTTTGAGTCAAGAGCTGCCATTGCCATTAATAACGCAGCAGGTCCACAGGTAAACTCGGTGGTTTGTTGATACCATGGCGTTAAACGATCAACCTGTAATTCACTGGTTTGGCGTATATTTTTTTGCATCCGTAAGGCATCACTGTGATCGTCATAATAATCACTGTATTGACCAAATACGCGATATCCCACACTTTTATAAAGTCCAATAGCGCTGTCGTTATTTACTGCAACTTCTAGGCGCAAATAAATACGTCCACGCTCACTGGTCGCTTTTTCAAGCGCATTGAGTAATTTTTTAGCTATGCCTTTGCCTTGCATCGTTGGTAATACAGCTAACGAATACAAACGCGCTAACCTCGTCCCTTTATGGCACCACACTAAGCCATAGCCACATAATTGCGCATTTTGCTCAGCAACTAATAAAATCCCATGTTTAGCTCCAAGCCAGCGCTTTAAACTACGCGCACTTAATTTATCGTTACTAAAACAAGTATTTTCAAGTGCCACCAATGCTTTTAAGTCAGCGGTTATTGCAGGGCGAATGACTAGGTTATACGCCTCTGTCACTATTGCTTTTTCAGCCAGAGCAATAGGCATTAGCCGCGCCCTCGTGCTTCTAAGCGCTGTTTAAACTCATCCATTATGATCATGTATAGCTCGTCACCTAAGTAACCATCTTCTACTTTGTGATCAATGCTTGGGTTATCGTTTACTTCCAATACATACGCACGACCTTGGTGCTCTTTAACGTCTACACCGTATAACCCTTTACCTACTGTTTTACAGGCCTTTAAAGCTGCATCTAATACTACTTTTGGTAACTCAAAGGTTGGTAGAGTTTCAAAACCACCGGAAAAAAACGCTTAGCGTCATGGTTGTATATTTGCCAGTGGTTACGCGCCATTAAATAACGACACGCATAAATAGCACGACCATTAAGTACCCCTACACGCCAATCGTATTCTGTGTACATGTATTCTTGTGCCAATACCAGCGCACTCAGTGCAAATAGTTCGGTTAGTTTAGCTTCAAGCTCACCACGGTTTGCAACTTTATACACGCCTTTTGAGAACGACCCTTCTGGCATTTTTAATACCAGCGGATAGGTAAATGCTGCTTCTAATTGCTCAAGCGTTTGCACTGATTGATCAGCCACTACCACCGTTTTTAAACTTGGTACTTTTTGATAGTTGAAGGCATCATGCAAGTACACTTTATTACAACAACGTAAAATAGATTCAGCATCGTCAATGACCACCAACCCTAAACTCTGTGCTTTACTTGCAAGACGGTATGTTGGGTGGTCAATCGCTGTAGTTTGGCGAATAAATAACGCATCAAACTGGGCAATATTATCTATTTCATCAAAACTGAGTGCTTTTGCATCAATACCATGTTTGGCTGCTGCTTTTATAAAACGGGCTATTGCATCTTTATCACTTGGCGGTACTTTTTCGTTATGATCAACCAAAATAGCCATATTCCATCTAAAACGGCGCTCTACTTTACCAATACGCCATTGCGTTTGAGTAAATGTATTTAGCTTTTCAATAAACGCAGCATATTGTTGCTCGCTTAAAGAGGTTAATGAGCCTTGTTGCAATAAACCTTGCTGATCTACAAATAAAATAGGCGCTGGGTATTGTTTAAATACCGATTTAGCCGCTTTACTTTGTAATTCATTTAGAGCATTACCAAAGTAAACAGCGCCATCAATTTGCCCAGTATTTAAAGTAGGTGCTTGGCCGCTTCTAAGCGCATTTATTGTTTTAACGCTTGGTAATACTTGGTGTTTTCGGGCCTCTGCAAGCAATGAGCAATAGTAACCCTTACTCAAGTATTGGCTTGAGTCGCATAAATTAATAATGCGGGTTTTAGGTTCATTATGTTTTGGGTAATCACGTAAGTAACTATTAAACGTAATGACATTTTCGAATGATTGAGCAAGTGCTTGCTCGTTGTTATCAACCACTATTAAGGTTTTAAACACGACTTTTCCTAGTTATACCAATCGGTAGTAAGCCAAATATAAATGCGTGCGATCTTTAAATTATCGCATTATAAATAGAAACACCTATCGCACTAAGTGCAGCAAATAGCAAATCACTTAATACGATAGGTGCTTTAACGAATATCTACTATAAACGTTAGCGCTTAAATTGCTTAAGCGACATGTGATTTATAAGCCCTTTTTTACATACACACAAACGAGATATTTTTAGCGTGAAGATAAAAATTTTTGATGAACTTTTTTATTGTTAATTTGTGTTTTAAAATAGCCAAAATTTACCACTAAAAGTGATCATTATGTCTCTTCCCGCTTGCCCTAAGTGCCAATGTGAATACGTTTACGAAGACCAACAACTGCTTATATGCCCAGAATGTGCCTATGAATGGAACCCAAATAATACAAGCGATGAAGACGCTATTTTGGTAAAAGATGCAAACGGCACTTTACTAGCCGATGGTGACAAAGTAACCGTAGCCAAAGATTTAAAAATTAAAGGCAGTTCTCAGGTTATAAAAATTGGCACGAAAGCGGTAGTTAGACGTGTGCTTGATAAAAAAGATCACCAACTAGATTGTAAAGTCGATGGCATTGGCGAAATGATGGTAACGGCCAAGTTTGTGAAAAAAGCCTGAAATTACAAAAACTCACTTGTAAAAATTAACAGAAAGTAATAACGCTTAACTGCTAATTTTTTAGTTCTTTAGATAGCGCAGCTAATGTTTGATCGTAAGCATGTTGATTAAAGTTACTTGAGTGTGGGTTCATAAAACCGTGCAAATATTCAACATGTTTTACGTTAACATTAGCCTTTGTTGCCAGCTCAACCTGTAGTGATTTAACATCAAAGTGCGGCTCATAATGCGGAAATATGAGCTCAATCTCAAACTGTGGTTGTAAGTCTGTATGGTGCCTAATTTGCGAGCTGTAAAAACAAATGCCCTTAGCTATCGTTTTAATCGCCGGGTGTGCAGACATTGACCAAATCGCCGATGCGCCAACACTAAAACCTATCAATATAGTGTTGTCAGCGAGTGGTTTAATCGCTTTTTGTAAAATAGCTACATACTCATCAAGGCCAATATGCTGACTAAAATACTCATAGGCCTGCTGTTCACTGTTAAATGCCATATCAACCCCGTCATAAGGGTCGACAATAGACTGAGCGTTTAGTTTTTCAGCTAATGCTTTTAAAGCTGCTGTATTACCAAAAATATCACTGACCAATACTAAGTTCATAAACGGCCCATCTTTAATTTTATTCTATAAGTTTTAGGCAATTATTTAACAAAGAGGCCTACGAGATGCTGCGCCTCAGAGTAAGAGACAAATAAATACTACATTCAAAGCACTTTAACCACGTCATAACTATGTTTTACATCACCGATAGTTAAACTAACTTCATCATCGACTTGTTTACCCAATAACTGTTGGCCTAATGGTGCGCCAGAGGTAAGCACTTGAATAGTTATGCCTTTAATATCAACGGTTAATCCACCAGCTGCTGGGCCTAAATAAAACCATTTGTGTGTGCCCGCATCGTCTTCTAAACATACTAATGAGCTTATAGCGATGGTGCCTATAACGGGTTCGTTGTATATGGCTTCAAATAGTTGTATTTCTTTATAGCACTCATTAACTCGCTCTGCATGGCCTTGTGCTAAATAGGCGGCTTCAAGCCCGAGGGTATCGTATTGGGTCTCTGCAATACTTTCTTCATGAGTAGCGGTATCGTGAGCTGTTTGAGCTGCAATTTTAGCAGTGTTTAGTTGCTCATCTAAGGCAAAACGAAGGTGCTCAGTAACATGGGCTTTATTCATTTGGAGAATTCACTCAATTCGGTAAAAATAATTTGCCATTTTATACCAATCTGCTTGGATATGGGACCTATTTTAACGATAAGAAAATTGCTCTATAACTAGGCGAAATTTTTGATATCTAATTGTTCTAAATGAAAAAATTTTAACAACGTTATAGAGGAATTTAATTCGTTAAATTGTTCAAATATTTATGCCGGTTGGTATTAGCATTGTTGCCACATCGAACACTATCCCTTTGCTGTGTAACAACAATGCTAATTTAAGGCTATGGCATATCCATTAATGCCTGCGTTTGCTGATCCACTTGCTTATCGTAGTTTTTAGCACTTAACCCAAGTAGCTCGGGTAATGTCGCAGCAATACAAATAGACGACAGCGTGCCTACGACTATTCCTGCAAACAAAGCAATGGCAAACCCCTGCAGCGGCGCGCCAGCTAACAGCCAAACACTTGCCACTGTTGCGAGCGTAGTTCCGGAGGTAATAAGCGTACGAGTTAAGGTGCTTTTAATAGCACTGTTGATAATACGACTTGGTTTTAGCGAAATATTTGTTGGTATGCGTAATAGCTCGCGTACTCTATCGCCCACTATTATTGAGTCATTTAGGGAGTAGCCAATAATTGCCAATAAACTGGCTAAAACGGTTAGGTTAAACTCTATTTGTAACCACGAAAATAAGCCAACCACCAGCACTAAATCATGTAATAAAGCCACCACAGAGCCTAATGCCAAACGCCACTCAAACCGAACAGCTAAATAAATCATTACCGCTACCATCGCAGCAAATAAGGCTAAGCAGCCTTGCTCAAATAATTCATCACCCACTTGAGAGCCAATATAAGCCGATGATAAAACCTCAGCGTTTATATCTGGGTTTTGGCTAATCGCGGTTTTCCAAGCATCATTATTGGCACCTTTATTTGGCGCTTGCGTTAATTGAAAATGATTATTGCCCTGCGCTGTTAGTTCAAATTCACCTTGATGGTTTTTAGCAATAAATTGCTCAAGCTGTTTTAGTTCAACACCTTGGCTGGTGGTAAATTCTGTTAAATAACCACCCGTAAAATCAAGGCCAAAATTAAGCCCTTTTTGTGCAATGGTGAATACCGATAACAACACAAATATGGCACTAACAAGCATGCCTGTATAACGCATACGTGACCCTGTCTCACATTTTAAAAAAGTGTTAAGCATGCGCGTTTACTCCTGCTTTTTTACCCAGCTTTAAATATAAGCTTTGGCTTAAATACTTAGATACATACACTCCAGTAAACACCGATGTAATAAGACCAAGCGCCAGCGTTATCGCAAAGCCTTTTACCGGGCCATAGCCTATGCCATATAAAATAATCGCGGTGATCATGGTGGTAATATTGGCATCAAATATAGTATTAGCAGCCTGTTTATAACCCTCTTGTATCGCTTGATATGGAGGACGTCCTTTGCGGCGCTCTTCTTTTATGCGTTCAAATATAATCACGTTAGTATCAACCGCCATTCCTATAGTTAATACTAAGCCTGCTATCCCTGGAAGAGTTAAAACCACCCCAGGTAATAACGACATTAGCCCCACTAAAGAGGTTAAGTTTAAAATTAACGCAACATTTGCAATAAGCCCTAAACGGCGGTACCACAGTGCCATAAACGCAAGTGTTAAACCCATGCCTAACATTAACGCTGCTAATCCATTATTAATATTGTCTTGGCCAAGGCTTGGGCCAATAGTTTGTTCATGTACTATGGTCACTGGCGCAGTAAGTGATCCTGCGCGTAGTAGTAGCGCTAAATCGGCAGCGGCTTGTTGGCTCTGCATATTGGTTATACTAAACCGCGAGCTTAAATGCTGGGCAATATTAGCCACATTAATAACTTCGCTTTTTTTAACCACTTCACCTTTAGCATTTTGTGAATACTCTGAATAAAGCGTTGCCATAGGTTTACCTATATTCGCCTTTGAAAAAGCCGACATAGCATCGCCACCTTGGCCATCTAAGCTCAGTTGTACCAAAGGTTTACCCCAGTCATCACGGCCTATATAAGCGTTATTAATATGCTCACCGGTAAATATAGGTACAGGGTCGAGCTTAATGGTCCCTCCCGATTGCAAATTAAACGTTTGCCCGCCTCTCTCTTTAAGTTGATAAAACCCCAATGACGCGGTTGCACCAATTATGCGTTTTGCTTCAGCTGGATCTTGCACGCCAGGTAGCTCAATACGAATGCGCTGCTTACCTTGGCGCTGTGTAACGGCCTCAGTTATACCGAGCTCTTCAATACGTGAGCGAAGTGTGGTGAGTGTTTGGCTCATCACTTCTTTATCAAATGCGCTGCGCCCTTGCTCAGAATAGCTAATTTTAACGACCTGTAAGTTGCCATTAGTTGATGTGGTTGTAGTGAGGTTTTCAAAACGGCTTTTAAGCTCTTTTATAACTACTGTTAGCTTATCGTCAGCATTCTCAAGCGCACTTATTTCAAAGCCCTGATTAGTCTGCTGCGCTTTAACGCCATAGGCTTTTTGTTTAACAATAATGGCTTTTGTTTGTTGATATGCACTGAGCAATTGCTCATCAATGGCTTTATCTAAATCAACATCAAGTACAAACAATACCCCGCCGTTTAAATCAAGACCCAGTTTTATAGGCGATAAGCCAAACTCTTGTAACCAAATAGGGCTAGTTGCATGTTCAACAATTTTAACCTGTGTGTTTGGAAAGTTTGATTTTAAAGCCGCTTGAGCCTGCGCACTTTGCGTAGGCGTATTTAAAAGTACATTAATATGTGCTTGGTTTTTTAAACTTTCACTAACTTCGAAACCTTGGCTATTTAAAAAGTTAACTAGATTTTCAGTACTAGGCAATGCTTGTGCTTTAACCTCAGAAGTTGCACTAACATGCAACCACGACTTATTCGGGTATAAATTAGGTAAGGCGCTTATTGCTAGTAACACTAATACAATCAGCATGGCTACATAGCTTAATTTAAACTTAGCCTTAGATGGCTTTTTCTCTTTTTTTAGACTTAACATAGTTATTCCTTATTACTCGGCATAGCCCAGTAACGTACCTATTAGGCACAATTAATCTGCAGGTCAAAACGCGAAGCGTTAAAACCAATTAAATTAAATAAGAAACATTAAGCGTAGTAGGTGGTTACAGCGGTGTATAACAGGTTAGCGTCTTTCCAGCCGCTCAAGCGCGACTTTTTACTTTTAAATACCCAAGTATACCAAGGCTGACTTATGGTGACTGCTTGCGGTCGCAAAAAAATATGCCTACACCCATTTAGGGCAAAAAACTCATGCACTACATCGTATTCAGGATCGCCCTGCGCACTGTGTAAAAATAAAAATGAATTATTGGCTGTTAGCCTAGGTTGATGCGCATCAAAATCAGAATGCTTTGAGTTTTTATGCTGTAAATCGCCAAGCGATTTTGTAGGTACGGAAATGTTAGTTAAATGGTCAACATTAATAACATCGCTATAACTGCTTTGGTTACTGTTTAATTC
This sequence comes from Pseudoalteromonas sp. RW-H-Ap-1, assembly GCF_048318575.1. Classification (GTDB taxonomy): domain Bacteria; phylum Pseudomonadota; class Gammaproteobacteria; order Enterobacterales; family Alteromonadaceae; genus Pseudoalteromonas. Next base: position 1,439,992 of record NZ_CP166996.1, on the reverse strand, counting down.
GTGCTTTACGCCCATAGCATGGCTTTGCACACTAAAGAGTGCAGCAAAAAACAAGCAAGTAGCTAAAAAAACGCGAAATTTAAACATTGGTCATTTAAAACTAAAATAAAGGATAGCTAGTATATAAGGGCAGCTAATTAAAATACAATAGCCGTTCTTAAGCTAATTCATTTATATAAAAACACATACTGAGATCCTCGATGCGCTCCAGACAAAGTTCAGTAAAACGCCCCGACGCCATGAATTTAAAACAAAGCATTCAAACTCTTTGGCCTTATATCACTAAATTTAAAGGCCGTGTGCTGATTGCCATATTAGCACTAGTCGGTGCTAAAGGGGCGACATTACTCATGCCATGGGCTTTAAAAGAAATAATTGATTCGGTTGATAAATCAATTAACCCACTACTACTCGTTCCTACTTTATTACTCGTTATGTACGGCGCATTGCGCTTTGCTAGCGTATTTTTGGGTGAAGTACGCGATGCGGTATTTTCGCGAGTCACCGAGCATGCCATGCGAGATATTGGCCTAAAAGTGTTTAAACATTTGCACTCGCTAGATTTAGCCTTTCATTTAGACAGACAAACTGGCGGTATAAGTCGAGACATAGAGCGCGGCACCAGTGGCTTAAGCTTTTTAATGCGTTTTTTAATGTTTAATATTGTGCCCACGTTGTTTGAAATAATGACCGTAGCGATTATTTTTGGCACCTTGTTTTCTATTTGGTTCGCATTAATCACCCTACTTGCTGTTACTATTTATATCTTTTTTACGGTGACGGTTACCCAATGGCGAAACCGCTTTATTCGTGAGTCAAACGCTGCTGATAATCAAAGTAACACCCGTGCCATCGACAGTCTATTAAATTACGAAACCGTAAAATACTTTAATAATGAACAGCATGAAGTCCAAACTTACGACACATTTTTAGCAACCTGGGAACAAGCACGATTAAAAAACAGACTCTCGTTACTGGCGCTTAATTCAGGGCAAGCACTGATCATTGCATGTGCCATAACCGCATTAATGTGGCTTGGCGCAAGTGAAGTGGTTACCGGCGAGTTAACGATTGGTGAACTGGTAATGATCAATGCATATATGATTCAACTCTTTTTACCGCTTAACTTTTTGGGATTTGTGTACCGTGAAATACGCCGTGCCCTTACCGACCTTGAAAACATGCTTGGGTTATTAAATACCTCACCCAAAGTAGCAGATAGCGAAACCGCGCAACCATTAGCACTCAAAAATGGGGCAATTAGCTTTGAAAACGTCAGCTTTAGCTACGATAGCAAGCGCCCTATTCTTAAGAACGTCAGTTTTAATGTAAACTCTGGTGCTAAGGTAGCGGTTGTAGGTGCTAGTGGCGCAGGTAAAAGCTCGTTAGCCCGCTTGCTATATCGTTTTTATGAACTTTCATCGGGTGCTATAAAAATTGATAATCAAGCCATAAACACGGTTACCCTAGCAAGCTTGCGTAAAGCTATTGCCATAGTGCCGCAAGATACTGTGTTATTTAATACCAGCATACGCGAAAACATTCATTACGGCAGACCCAGCGCCAGTGAAGATGAAGTAAACAAAGCCATAAACATGGCGCATCTAACAGACTTTATTAATAGCCTAGATAAAGGCGATAAAACCTTAGTCGGTGAACGCGGACTAAAAGTCTCTGGTGGCGAAAAGCAACGTATTGCTATTGCTCGCGCTATTTTAAAACAATCGCCGATTTTAATTTTTGACGAAGCCACTTCCGCGCTCGACTCACAATCTGAACAAGCCATATTAAACGCTATGCAAGAGGTTGCCTCTAACCACACAAGTATTGTTATTGCGCATCGCTTATCAACAATTACCGATGCCGATACTATTATCGTGCTTAAGGCGGGAGAAGTAGTAGAGCAAGGTAAACATGATGAATTACTCATGCAAAATGGTGAATATGCTCATATGTGGACCTTGCAACAAAAACAGTCAAAGGCGCAATAAACTAAGCCTCTCGGGTACGATTGAAGTATCTGAGTGCTTTTTTGCTATTTTGCTAGTATTTCATTTATCTTATCGACCGGTACGGTTATTCACCTCAAAAGGTTTGTTTGCAGTGAAGTTATCAATACAATCAAGTAGCTATTTTTATAACAAAAATATAACGAATTAAATAACGTGAATTCATAGGGGAAAATAATGAAAAAGAGTTTAATTGCAGCGGCGCTCGCTGCCACATTTATTACTGGCTGTTCTGAGCCACAAACAACAAAAACTGAGCAAGTAGCAGCAGTTGCAGAAAAGCCACAAGCAACAGAGCAAGCCGAATTAGGCACGTTTGGGGTTGATTTAACTGCGCGTAACGAAGCTGTAAAACCAGGCGACGATTTCTTCATGTACGCCAGTGGTTCATGGTACGACAACTATGAAATGCCAGCAGATAAAACCCGTTACGGTGCATTCTCTGCGCTAGCTGAGCGCAGTGAAGATCGCGTTAAAGAAATTATTGAAGACATTGCAGCACGTGAAAACTTAAACGCCGAAGAGCAACTGGTCGCTGACTTTTATAACTCGTACATGGATACCGAGACGCTTAATAAACTAGGTATCACGCCAATTAAGCCGTTGCTTAACGACATTAATTCGGTTGCCTCTACTGATGATTTGGCAAAAGTATTTGGCCAATCTTGGCTTACGGGTGTAAGTGCACCACTTGGTGGCGGTATGTGGTTTAACCGTTTAGATCCCAATAAATACGAAATGTCATTAGGTGCAGGTGGCTTAGGTTTACCTGATCGTTCTTACTACCTTGAAGATGCAGAACGTTTTGTAAAAACCCGTGAAGCGTATGTTGCACATATTGCCGATATGCTTAAATTTGCAGGGGTTGATAATACCACAGAGCGTGCACAAGCGATTTTAGCGCTTGAAACCAAAATTGCAGAAGGTCATTGGCCACGTGAAAAACGCCGTAATCGTGATTTAACCCTAAACCAAGTAAAACGTGATGAGTTAAGTGCGCAATACCCAGGATTTAACTGGGATTTATACTTTGCACAAACAGGTTATAAAGTACCACAATTAAACGTATCGCAGCCTGAACCTGTTAAAGCCATGATTGACTTAATCAATAACGAAGATTTAAGCGTATGGAAAGACTACCTAACGTATCATGCAATTAATGGTAACGCAGGGCTGTTGTCTGAAGAGATATTTAACACCAACTTTGCTTTTTTTGGTAAAGAATTGAATGGTCAGCAAGAGCCACGTCCACGCTGGAAACGCGCTATCAGCCAAATGTCTGGCACTAGCTCATTAGGCTTTGCAATTGGTAAAATTTACGTAGCTCGTTATTTCCCTGAGTCATCTAAGCAACAAATGTCTGAACTAGTTGAAAACTTACGCACAGCCCTTGGTGAGCGTATTGATAACTTAGATTGGATGGGTGTAGAAACAAAAGTAAATGCGCGTGCAAAATTAGCGGCATTTGTACCAAAAATTGGTTACCCAGATGAATGGCAATCATATGAAGGCTTAAGCATTAGCAACAATGATTTAATGACTAATGTAAAAAATATGCGTGAGTTTTTCCAAGCCGACAGCGTAGAAAAAGAGCTGAAAAAGACCGATCGTAATCGTTGGGGCATGACACCACAACGTGTTAACGCTTACTACAATAGTTCATTTAACGAAATTGTATTCCCTGCCGCTATATTACAACCACCGTTTTTCGATCCAAATGCAGATCCAGCAGTAAACTACGGTGGCATTGGCGCTGTGATTGGCCACGAAATGGGCCATGGTTTTGATGATCAAGGCTCAAAATCTGACGCTAACGGCATACAACGTAATTGGTGGACTGATGAAGATCGTGCTGCTTTTGATGCCAAAGCTGACAAACTGGCAGCTCAGTACAGCAAATACGAACCAATTCCAGGTAACTTTGTAAATGGCCGCAACAGCTTAGGTGAAAATATTGGTGATGTGGGTGGTTTAGCCATGGCTTATCATGCTTACAAACTAAGCCTAAATGGTAAAGAAGCACCGGTAATTGATGGTGTAACCGGCGATCAACGTTTCTTCTTAGCATGGGCACAAGTATGGAAAGAAAAACGTACTGAGCAAAGCATGTTAAACCAATTACGTGGTGGTACTCACGCACCAGGTCGCTTTAGAGCACAAGCACCTCGTAACCACGACGCTTGGTATAAAGCATTTGATGTAAAACCAGGTGATGAGTTGTACCTACCAGAAGAAGAACGCGTTCGTATTTGGTAATACCCTGACAACCGTTCATCGTTTGTAACAAATAAACAGCCCGCTTATGCGGGTTGTTTTATTTTTGGCTACTAACAATACTTACTAGCCCTGCCCGGCATTTACCTTTAGAATATGGGCTTGCAAATTTTTATCAATTATTTATACATATTAAGGCGAAACGCAGATGGGAAGAGCTTACCAAAACAAAAAAGATTCAATGGCTAAAACTGCGGGTGCTAAAACTAAAGTTTATTCAAAATACGGTAAAGAAATTTATATTTGTGCTAAAAATGGCGGTGTTGATCCAGACGGAAACCTAGCACTACGTCGTTTAATTGAACGTGCTAAAAAAGACCAAGTACCGGCTCACGTAATTGAACGCGCCATTGATAAAGCTAAAGGCGGCGGCGGTGAAGACTATGCAGCCACGCGTTATGAAGGTTACGGCCCAGGTAATTGCATGATTATTGTTGATTGTTTAACCGACAACAACAAACGTACTTTTGCTGATGTACGTGTATGTTTTACCAAAGCAAACGCTAAAATTGGCGCACAAAATTCGGTATCACACTTATTTGATCACCTTGCTATTTTTGTATTTGACGGTGACGACGATGAAACCGTACTTGAAGCGCTGATGATGGCAGATGTTGATGTTACCGACGTTGAAGTAGAAGACGGCAAAGTAACCGTATTTGCACCGCACACTGAATACAACAATACCCGCACAGCACTTGAAGAAATGGGTGTGACAGAATTTGACGAAGACTTAATTGCCTTTGTACCTCAAGTTGAAGCCCCTATTGAAGGCGAAGACGTTGAAGTTATGGAGCGCTTTTTAGCCATGCTTGAAGATTGTGACGACGTACAAAACGTTTACCACAACGCTCAATTTTAATCGTTAAGCAAATAATCTGAGCTCTGGATAGTAAATCTATCTTCAGCGACAACTGCGTTGAGTTTACTTGCGATAGGTTATGTTTAAAGGCCAACTTAGTTGGCCTTTTTGTTATTTGTAGAATGGATTAGTTAATTAATAACCCCTCACAACTAGGGTCTGTTGGCTTTTATAGTTGTATGCGGCCATGGATCTTGTGGCCACAATCTAAAACTACAGACTATTTTTGTTTTTTAAACGGGTAAATTTGTTGCTTTAACATACCTACAGGCATGTAGTCCCCGACAACACCATATTCTTTAGGCCACTCTGCTTGGCCTTTTACCGCAGTACCAAATAAATAATCTAAAAACGAGAAGTGGGCTGCATAATTTCGATCAATGGCCGCTTTATCGGATGCGTGATGCCAATGGTGAAACTGCGGAGTTACCATAAAATATTTTAACCACCCAAATTTTACATTCACGTTTGCATGATTAAATACGGCTTGAAAACCAACAATAATTACATATAAGCTGATTATTTGCTGTGAAAACCCCAGCACAAATATAGGGGTTAGCACTAAACTACGGGTGATCAGTATTTCTAAAATATGCTGACGGGAGCCCGCTAGCCAATCCATTTCTTTGGCACTGTGATGCACACCATGAAATCGCCACATAAATGGCACTTCGTGATACGCACGATGCGTCCAATACTGCATTAAATCAGCCACCAAAATAATTAAAAATAGCTGTAGTATAAACGGCATTTGCGCTATGTAAGCTTGCAGTGTGCTCGAAACCGCCCAACCAAAACCATAATGCACAAAATGATTAGTAACCAGTAATACAAAACCCACTATTAAGTGATTAACAAAGAAGTGGTTTAAATCCCCGCGCCATTCACTACGAAGTATTTTTGCTCTTTTCGATGCGGAAGTAGTTTTTCAATTAAAATAAAAATTAAGGTAGAGCCTAGTAAGTCTAATATAAACCAATCTAGGCCAATATAAGGAGTGTTATCTGCAAAGTCATTCACTTCAACATTCGGGCCACCAAAGCTAATGGCCAGTATAATAAAAAACCACGCAGTGGCACCCAAACGCTTATTCGTATTTCGTACAAAATTAAGTAACCCTAAGCTACCGGAAATAATAAGAGCAACAAACATGAGCTGACGTAAAAAGTCGACGCTATAGCTTTTGCGTAATTCTGGAGTCGTTAAATATTCCGGAAAGTGGAATGCAAGCACTCCTAAGCAACTTAATATTGCCAAAAAGCAAGCAATATAACCGCTGATATTACCCTCACCTATTTGCAGGTGGCTGGTACGAAATAAGCGGCGGAGTATATGACTAAGTATTGAATTATCCTTTTTCAATTTTTCGCTAGAATAGAATATTCGCTACTAAATGCTAAAATCCTAAGATTATTTTCCCTTACAAATAGAAACTACTTATTAATTACTACCATTCGGATATTTTGTACAAAAAAGTAGAGTAGTTGTTTTAATTTGATTTTGGCTGTTGACCTAACATGTATTATTAAGTAACATTTCTTTATATTATATTTTTAAAGGAATAAAAATGTCATCATCATTTTCTATTAGTAATCTTCCATACAATTTACCAAACAACTTAAATGGGCAACTCAGAATACTTTCAAATATAGTTAAAATACCTTTCTCCTTAGTCAAAGATGGTGGTCAAAATGAAGTGGAGGCTATATGTGGTGCAATTCTTTATAGGCACTTAGACCGTCATCAAAAAATAGAAGCAATGACTTTAATTAGATCCGTACCAAATGGGGCGTTAAAAGCGAAGCTTATATCAATAGCTGTTGAGCCTACATTCGTTAATAAGGATTGGGGCATATGGTCTTTTACAACGGAAGAACTTATAGCTGATCAGTATTTTCATAGTCAAGTTGATAACTTTGCATCATATATTGGTGTTGGAGCCTCGGCTTTAAGTGGAAAGGATTTATTAGTAAAGCTTTGGAGTAATAGAAAAGTGACCAAAGGTGGAGTCGTTACTCTCGTCATTTGGGGTACTGTATTATTTAATAAATCAGAGCTATCAAAAGTAAATAATGAAATTCAACGTCGAAGCTCAATTAGAACAATAAATATTCAACCTTAATCATGAAAACTTTTACTGCTCACATACTATTAACATTTTGTATGACCATGTTGATGCTTCTAGCGTGGAATTTTACAATGAATAATCTCCAAGAAGACATTGTATTTTTTAGTTCGTTAGTGGTTATTTTTATTTACTTAAATTATCTGTCTTGTTTAAAGACAGAAGAGAATAAGCCAATAAAATGAGTGTAAGAATCCTAATAGCTTTATTTCTTAGCATTTTTTATCTCGATAATGCATACGCTAAATGTAACTACAACTCTCACAAAGTACCTTTATATTCTGAACAAATAACTTCAGAAAAAACATCATATAATTTGAGTATTTGGCCATTAAGAGAAAATAGGCTTTTGGAAAGTGATATTGATCTTAGTAATAAACCAGTATCAATCTACAAAAGCATTTTAAATTCATATCAAAAAAACACTTTAGAAGATATGCTTTTTTATGAGACTGAAGTTATGACTGATATAAAAATATTACATGGACACCAAAGGATAATTAAAGCGGTATTTCAGCAAAGCGATACTTTCGATTTATTTTTAATTCAAATCAATAGCAACTTGAATAATTATTTTTTGAAAACAATTATATCGACAAATATCAAATCTGCGAATATATCAAAAGTTATGAATGAGTTAACCAAAATCTCAGCTCAAATTAAAAATGTTTGCGATAATAAAAATGAATAAACTACTTAATTTACTCATTTATCTATTTATATTTATTGCAATGACTTATCACTGGTTTTCATCTTCAGCTGATACTAGGCAAGCTATGTTTTATGGACTCGTAAGTGTATTTCCAATTTTAGTATGTCGAATTCTTTTTAAGATATGGAAAAAATAGCCTTATATATTTCTTTTTAGGTTTTAGCATTTATTCCTCTCAGCTTATATTTAGGTTCACGACAACAAAAAAAGCCACGCAGTGCGTGGCTTGGCTGGATAAAGTAAAATTTAACTACACGGAAAAATTATAAATAAGCACCCAGCGCTTTAACTTGATCTAACATGCGGTTTGAGAAACCCCATTCGTTGTCGTACCACGCCATTACTTTAACTAATTTACCATCAGCACGCGTTTGCGTTGCATCAAAAATTGATGATGCTGGGTTATGGTTAAAGTCGATAGAAACAAGCGGCAGCTCGTTGTACTCTAAAATACCTTTCATAGAGCCAAACGCAGCATCTTTAACTACTTGGTTAATTTCTTCAATACTTGTGTCACGCTTAGCAATAAATGTTAAATCAACTAACGACACATTAATGGTTGGTACACGTACCGCCATGCCATCTAGTTTACCGGCAAGTTCAGGCAGAACTAATCCAACCGCTTTTGCAGCACCCGTTTTAGTTGGGATCATAGATTGAGTTGCACTGCGCGCGCGGTATAAATCTGGGTGGTATACGTCAGATAAGTTTTGATCGTTAGTGTAAGCATGAATGGTGGTCATGCTACCTTGTTCAATTCCTACTGTATCGTTAATTGCTTTAGCAACAGGCGCTAAACAATTGGTTGTACATGAAGCATTAGAAATAATGTTGCTATCGGCATTAATTACATCGCTATTTACACCGTGTACTACTGTAGCATCCATATCTGTACCAGGAGCCGATACCACTACTTTTTTCGCGCCCGCTTCAATATGCTTATTAGCTGCTTCGCGAGAAGTAAATAACCCCGTACATTCAAGTACGATATCAACGTTTAGTTCTTTCCACGGTAAATTAGCAGGGTCACGCTCTTGCGTTAGCGTGATCACATCATCGCCAATTAGCATAGTGTTATCTTTAAGTGTTACTTGCTGTGAAAAACGACCATGTACTGAGTCAAACTGAGTCAGATGAGCATTTACATTGGCTGGGGCTAAATCGTTAATAGCCACAATTTTAATTTCATTATTTTGCGCTGATTCGTACAGTGCACGCAATACATTACGACCGATACGGCCGTAGCCATTAATTGCTACATTAATCATTTTTGACTCCTATTAACTTCACATGCTTGGCGAGCAAGCGTTTCAATGGCTTGCCAGTCTTTATTTTCAATAAGTTGTTTATCTAACATCCACGTACCACCTACGCAAATAACATTGTTAAGTGCTAAGTAATTAGGGGCAGTCGCTAAACTAATGCCACCAGTTGGACAAAAAGTAATATCAGGTAATGGGCCGCCAATCGACTTAATCATCGCTGTACCGCCTGCGGCTTCTGCAGGAAAAAACTTTAAAAATTTAAAGCCATGCGCTGCCAAGTTCATCACTTCGCTTGGGGTAGCTGCACCGGGTAAAAAAGGGATAGTTGACTCTTTTGCCAATGCTAACAGTTCATCACTTACACCAGGGCTCACCATAAAGTCAGCGCCCGCTTCTACTGACGCGTTAAAGCTTGCTTTATCAACCACCGTGCCAGTGCCCACATATGCCTCTGGTACTTCAGCTTTCATTAACTTTACAGCTTGTGCAGCAATTGGTGTACGCAGTGTAATTTCAAGTGCTTTTAAGCCACCGTTATACAACGCTCTTGCAAGTGGTGCAGCATCTTCTAATTTTTCGATTACCACCACTGGCACAACGGGTGCCGATGCTAAGATTTTTTCAATACTCATTACTTGTTCCTCATTACCCAATATGGCTAATTATTATTCAAGTCCAAAAGCACTTGCACCTAAATCGGCACTGCTTACGATATTTCTAAATCCAGTAAATAATTCACGGCCTGTACCAAATGTTTGGCTTGCTTGGCTAATTTGTAGCTCACGCTGTGCAAGCTCTTCGTCGCTTACATGCACTTTTAAAATACCATTTGGCGCATCTAAAGTAACAATATCGCCTTCATGGATTTTAGCTATAATGCCACCTTCTACCGCTTCAGGTGCTAAGTGGATTGCCGCTGGTACTTTGCCTGATGCACCCGACATACGTCCGTCGGTAACTATGGCCACTTTATAACCCTGATCTTGTAATGTTGCCATTACCGGCGTGAGCTTATGAAGCTCTGGCATACCTTTAGCTTTAGGGCCTTGCTCTTTAAGAACAGCAATAAAATCTTGGTTAAGTTCACCACGGCTATAAGCATCTTGTAACTCACCTTGAGAGCTAAATACTTTAGCTGGCGCCGACACCACTTGATGCGATTCTGCAACAGCAGAGACTTTAATAACGGCTTTACCTAAGTTGCCCGTTAATAGCTGTAAACCACCTTGCTTACTAAATGGATTATTTACAGGGCGAAGTACTTCTTCATCATGTGAGTTTTCTGGACACGCAACCCATTTAACTTTACTTGGGCCATTGGCATCACTCATAATCAAGTTATCGTCTTTATCAAGCAGTGGCTCACACATGTAAGGTGCAAGGCCTTCGCCTAAAATAGTGGTTACATCTGTGTGAAGATAACCAGCACCTGCTAATTCACGCATTAAGAAGCCCATACCGCCAGCTGCTTGGAAATGGTTTACATCAGCTGAGCCATTAGGGTAAATACGCGTCAGTAATGGTACAACTGCTGATAAATCAGACATGTCTTTCCACGTAACCTGAATACCAGCCGCTTTTGCAATTGCCACAATATGGATTGCATGATTGGTTGAGCCACCGGTTGATAGCAAACCAACCAGGCCATTAATAATGGTTTTTTCGCTGATCACATCCGCTAAACACGGGCCATCTTTGTTTTCTGTAAGCTGCTTAAGCATGGTCTCAACGGCATTACCCGTTAAGCCATCACGCAATTCTGTGTATGGATTGATAAACGAGCTACCTGGTAGGTGTAAGCCCATAATTTCCATAAGCATTTGATTTGAATTTGCAGTGCCATAAAATGTACACGTACCGGCACTGTGATAAGATGCGCTTTCTGCCTCTAATAGCTCTTCACGTGACACTAAGCCTTGTGCAAACTTTTGACGAATACGCGCTTTGTCTTTGTTTGGAATACCTGACTGCATTGGTCCTGCTGGTAAAAAATACACAGGCAAATGGCCAAATGATAAAGCGCCAATTAATAAGCCTGGAACAATTTTGTCACATACACCTAAACAAAACACACCATCAAACACGTCATGCGATAACGAAACCGCAGTAGACATAGCAATAACATCACGAGAGAAAAGCGATAGTTCCATGCCGTCACGCCCTTGGGTAACGCCATCACACATCGCAGGAACACCTCCAGCAACTTGCGCGGTTGCGTCAAATTTAGTGGCAATGCTTTTAATTAAATCTGGGTATTCTTTGTAAGGCACATGCGCAGATAACATGTCGTTGTATGAATTAATAATTGCAAGGTTTGGCACCTCATCTGCTTTTAAACGCGCTTTGTCATCGCTACTGCACGCAGCCATAACATGGGCAATATTGCCACAGCCTAAACCAGCACGAACTCTTGTTTGTTTTTTTGCGTGCGAAATACGATCTAAATAGGCTTGACGGGTTTGTTTACTGCGCTCAATAACGCGTTCTGTGACTTCTTGAATTCGAGGGTGCAACATAATTTTACTCATCTCTATTCGTTAGAGGATAAAGGCTCAGTAACAATTATAGACTCCACGAAAATAACTGTACTGAGCATCTTTGACTTACCCGTTCAAAGGTACGCTACCAGGGAGCCTCTCACAACAACCCTGACACCGGTGTCAGGGTATTAACGCATGACACTGACACCGGTGTCAACCCTGAGTAATAAAAATAGTCCTTTTTTTAACATGTACAATAAATAAACGTGAATTTTTAGTGAAATACCAGCGGCAAATAATGAAAATCAAAAATGCAGATAAAAAAAGCCCGAGTAAGCGTCACTCATACTCGGGCTACTGTGAAAAAGCGGTTTTTATTTTACGGCTGCGGTTGACTCACGCGTGATTAATTTTGCTTCTAAAATCACTTTGTAAGGCGACTCTTGCGGCTCAATAATGTGGGTAATTAACTGGGTAACAGCTTGTTTAGTCATTTCTTCTACAGGTTGCGCTATAGTCGTTAGGCCTGGCCAAATATGACGCGCTATGGGAGCGTTATCAAAGCCAGCAATAGAAATGTCATCTGGTACACGTAAATTACGCTGTGTAGCTAATTTAAGCACGGCTGCTGCCATGTAATCATTCGATGCAAATACAGCCGTAGGGCGTGGCGATAAATCTAAAATACTACGGGCACTGTCTACCCCTGAATGGTAACTAAAGTTACCCTCTTCAACTAAGCGTTCGTTAAATTCAATACCATGGCTTGCTAGTGCGCGCCTGTAGCCTTTAAAACGTTGCTGTGTAGCACTGTGATCTGGGTGACCTTTAATAAACGCGATAGAGGTATGCCCTAAGTTTATTAAATGTTCGGTAATTTCAAATGCGCCCTGCTCGTCATTACTGGTAACAGAAATAGAGTCATCTTCTAAAATAGCAGAAGCCACTCGAGCATAAGGAATTTTTTTAGACTTTAAAAAATCAACCAACTCTGAAAAGTCACAAAATGGCGGCGTAAGCACTAAACCATCAAGCCGTGATGACTGCAATAGCTGCTCTATGTTGTTAATGAGTGCATCACCTCTGAGCTCACAAGGGTGAATCAGCAAGTTATAGTTGTTTTCTTGGCATGCAGCTAATGCGCCTGTTTGCACACGGGTAATATAACTTTTACTTGGATTGTCGTATAAGCAACCAATAATAAAACTACGGTTTTGTGCAAGTCCTCGAGCAATGGGATTAGGTGTGTAATCAAGCTCTTTAAATACCGCTAATACTTTTTCACGTGTGGCCGCACTCACATTTGGTTCGTTATTCAATACGCGCGATACTGTTTTTTTAGATACACCGGCATAACTGGCAACGCTATTTATAGTGACTTTTTTCATCTATTTATTTCCAAATGTATGCAACGTAATTAAACCTGTTGACTCGTATGCAAACACGCGGCAGCACCAATTAAAGGAATGTTGTCTTGTGTTACTAAAGTGACCGGAATTTGGCCTGTATATTGCGACATAATGCCCTTTTGTAAAAAACGCTCAATAAAACGGCTTTCTAGTAAACGAGCCTGCATTCTTGGTAATATGCCACCACCAATGTAAAGCCCACCAAGAGCGCCATAAGCAAGCGCCAAATCGCCAGCAACACTGCCAATCCAATCGCAAAACTGATTAAGGGTTGCGTCACACACTTCACATTCACCGCTATTGGCTAAGCTGCTAATTTGCGCCGCATCTAAATTTTTTGCAGCCACCCCTTTAACCGCCGCCATAGCTTTATATAAATGAGCAATGCCTGGGCCAGAAAACACCGTTTCTACCGATACATGTGGGTGGTCTTTTTTAAGCTCTTGAATAAGTTGAGCGTCAAGTTCGTTTACGGCCGACAGTGAAATATGGCCGCTTTCTGAGCTCATTACCGCACACGAATGTGCTGTACGCACTAAACACGCAGCACCAAAGCCTGTACCTGGTCCCATTACACCAATATTAGCAGTGTCATCTGCTTGGCCAGGTTTAACCGTTACGTTTCGAGAAAGGTCTAAGTACGGAGCAGCATAAGCAAAAGCAGCAAAGTCGTTTATTATGCTTAATTGTTCAAAGTCAAAATGATGTTTAATATCATTAACGCTAAAGTGCCAACCTAAGTTAGTTAAGTGAACTTGGCCTGCGTTAATTGGACCTGCTACGGCAAGACATGCACGTTTAGGATTTATATGAGACACTGTTGATAAATAATACTCAGTGGCACTTTCGAGTGATCCATAACTAGCACTTGGAAACGTATGGTTATGTTCAATGGTAAATTGATTACTCGATTCGTCGAACCCAGTTATCAATGCAAAACGGGCGTTTGTACCGCCTATATCGGCAACCAGAATAGGCTCAAAGTGTGTGCTAGAGTGTAAACCCATAGTGTTATCTCTTTTGTTTAAGTAATGAGTACTTATTATTTTAATGGGGTATCCATTGATACTTATTTACTTTGAGCTATCACCTCAAAGCAGCTATCACTGTAAAAAAATGCTACCTTTAATAATAAAGGTAGCTAATACGTTTTGACAACAAAATGATAAAACGCCGTCATTGTGACACCGGTGTCATGTTAAAATCAATAAAAAAATGCCTTTATTGACAAATAAGCTTGAAAAAAATCATTAATAAACGAGAATAGCCCCTTATTGTCCTCTTAAGTAAGTAATCGTGATGAAAGGTAAAGCCACCTCATTTGATATAGCCCATTATGCTGGGGTGTCTCAATCTACAGTTTCTCGTGCTTTACGAAATAGTCCTTTGGTAAATGATGAAACCCGAAGACGAGTTCATGACATTGCCAAAAAGCTTAATTACAAAGTTGATAAAAACGCCAGTAACTTACGCACTCAACAAAGCAGCACCCTTGCGTTATTGTTGTTTGAAGACCCTACCTCTGACGAATCGCAAATAAATCCGTTTTTTTAGCCATGCTAGGCAGTATTACTCGTGCCTGCGCTAAAGAGGGTTATGATTTACTTGTGTCATTTCAATCGGCAAGTGCTGATTGGCAGGCAGACTATGAAGACAGTCACCGAGCAGATGGCATCATTTTATTAGGTTATGGCGACTATATAGACTTTCAGCCTAAATTTAATACTTTGCTTGAACAAAACACCAAGTTTGTTTGCTGGGGAGCAAGTGTTGATAACCGCCCCGACTTAACCATAAGCTGCGACAACTATGGAGGCGGAAAGCTCGTTGCTGAGCATTTGTTGGCTCATAATCGCAAAGATTGCGCGTTTATAGGCGATGCGTCTGATCATAGTCCCGAGTTTTTTGCCCGCTTTAATGGCTTTAAAGAGGCGTTACAACAAAATGGTATTACACTCAATGAACGTAAAATTGCCAATGCAATTTCTACCGAAGAATCTGGCTATCATGCCACTCGTTCTTTAATTGCTAATAACATTACTTTTAATGCACTTTTTGCTGCCAGCGATTTGATTGCCATAGGCGCAATACGCGCGCTTAAAGAAGCTAATATTAACGTACCAAAAGATGTAGCCGTAATCGGCTTTGATAATATATCTATTGCCAGTTACATTAACCCGCCGCTGACAACCATAGAACAAAATACCACTATTGCTGGGCAAATGTTGGTTGAGAACTTACTAAAACTCATCCGTGGCGAACAAGTGCAAAGCACCCTACTACCACCGCGTTTAATTGCACGTGGCTCAAGTTAATTCATTGAGTTAAACCATTTTTTAAAAGTAGTAAAATTAAGGGCAATAGCGCCCTGACGCCCTTAAATTTATCAGGTTTTATTGCTTATTTACGGTCATTTGTCCTTTTTGTTTTTATTAGTAGAGCAAGCGCTTTCGTTGCATTAACAGGCTATTCACACCTCGCTATCACATTAGTTTTTTTAATCTGAAACTGGCTGTTTTTGATGTAATTTTTCACTCGTCAATGCACGTTTTTATCACTACAATCCTGCTTTTATTTTCATGTTAAATTTTCAAGTGATCATCTCATGCTATTAACCATCGTTTATATTATAGGTATTACAGCAGAAGCCATGACCGGTGCTCTTAGCGCTGGACGCAGAAATATGGATTGGTTTGGTGTTATGTTGGTAGCCAGTGCCACAGCTATTGGTGGTGGTAGCGTGCGAGACATTTTATTAGGTAACTACCCACTGACTTGGGTAAAACACCCAGAATATTTACTGATCACTTGCCTAGCCGGTATTGTTACCACTTGGTTGGCCAAATGGGTGGTTAAATTTAAAGGCATATTTATGCGTCTAGATGCCTTAGGGCTTGCAGCGTTTAGTATAATTGGCTGCCAAGTTGGGCTAAATATGGGTTTGCACTATGGAATTTGTGTTGTCGCAGCCATAGTGACAGGTGTATTTGGTGGATTATTGCGTGATTTAATTTGTCGCCAAGCGCCATTAGTACTTCATCATGAACTTTACGCAAGCGTAGCGCTTATTGTTGCGTGTTTATACTTAGCACTACACCACTACAACATTGATGACAATATCAGCGTGGTTGCAAGTTTAGTGGTAGGCTATTTAATTCGTATGGCGTCGGTACGCTTTAAATGGCGCTTACCAACATTTAATTTATTAGAGCCCGCTAATTTAAACAATGAGCAATAAAACCAGCAGTAATTAACGGCTTGCTTTATCGCGATAAAATAGCCCAATCAGTTTTTGGGCTATAAATGCCAAGCCTAAAACAAGCCCTGCCGCTAAACACACTATGCTCAAGGGCATAAACAAGCTTTCATGTAGAACACCATTATGATCAATATATTGATACACACTGTTTTCTATCAGCATAAAACCCATGCCAAGCAATAAAAAGCAAACACTTAATGTGGCTGTTTTATTTGTAAAAAAGCGCATAATCTATCCATAAATATTTTATTAAATTGTCGTAATAGCAGTTTGAATGAGCGAATATTAATCCACAGTGACTGAGCAACATTAATTTTTTAAAATAAAAGTCACAGTCATTAAACTAAGCTTTTAGACATATAATAAAATCTGTCATCTTCTTTAACTATGTTGAAACCCGAGCGTGTGTAAAGCTTGTGCGCTGGGCTGATTTTAAAAACGCGAAGCCTAAGTTGCATAGCACCTCGGAGCACAGCTAAACGAGCACACTCATTAATTGCTGCTGCACCAAACCCCATATTTTGAAACGCAGCATCTACTTGTAGGTCACGTATATAGCAACCCTCATTATCAAAAGCCAAGCGCATTGCACCCACTACATCGCCATTTAACAAAACATCCCAATTTTCAAGGTCTGAAATTTGCTCACATATTTTAAGTTGCTGCCAATCAACACCATAATGCTCATAATATCCACGCATATTGGTATAGGTTAACTGTGCAGAAGCCATTAAATCGGCTGTGGGTTGATAACACATATTCATTATTGTCATTCCTTTGTTTAGCGACTTTTACAAAGCATGCTGCGGCTGCTGGTTTTTAAAATATTTATTTACTAATAATGACTGCAACAAGCTAGTACTACTTGATGTAGCCCAGTATAAGCCAATTGCAGAAGGGAAATTAACGAGAGTAACAATACAAATAATTGCGGGAATTAGGAACAATAAGGTGCTGGTTTGCTCTGCGCTACCAGGCATCATCATCATAGATAAATATGTAATAACCCCCACTAGTAACGAAAGCGCAATATCAGGCTTTGCAATACTGGAAATCCAAGCAAACTTACTAGTAAATACAATTTGTTGCAAAGCTTGAAAAGTTCCTAGGCCAAATACGCCTTGGCTTGCCATATTAATCACACTTTTTTTATCAATAAACTTAATGTTATGCTTTTTATACAGTGCCATAGTTAATTTTGCGATTTCACTGGGCTGGTCTTTATAGTTGCTTTTTATGCTATCTAGCTCAGGTTTTAGTGCGGCAATTGCTTTTTTATTTCTAACCATGTTAACCATAGCAACAAGGTTAATCGGCATTAAAACTAATCGTCCAATAATGGTAAACAAAATAATAGCAGCCGCTTGGCTTACGCCCACTTCTTGAGTAAAAAAGGTGATTGATTGCACAATAAAATCAGTAAATAAACTCCAAATTTCCATTTTAGTTTTCCTTTTAATATTATGTATTAAAAGTAACCATTACGACATATTATGTCAATGATTTATTTTTAACTAAAAATGGGTTGCTATTTAACTGTGGTTTAGATTCTGATATTTAGTCATATGGATATTGCAGCGCGACTAAAAATATTTTATTAAATCTAGTGTATTTGTTTTGGTGGTTTATTAATTACATGCTTTAACCAATGTGTCCATAAAGCAAACATTAAAAGCATCGAGTTTATGCCGATCATTATCCAAGGCCTCAACTCAAATGCAAAAACACTAATAACAAAAGGAATAAGAGGGATAGAGAAACCAATTGTTGTCAGTAATACCCCAGGATAAAAGAATAAGAATCCCCAGTTTGTCTTTAGATATAACCCTATGGCAGAAGTAAATAAAAGAATAATCCATATAATTATTAGCAAGTTATTTGCAAGCGTCAATCCAACCGCCCCTATGATTGAAAACATTTCCCAATTAACGAGCAATGTAAAAACGATCAGAAAAGAAATAACTCTTTGTCCATATTTGTATACTAAATCTTGCATATCGACTTACTACCTAAATTAAAAAACAAAATTAAAGATGGGTGTCTTGTTTAGTTGTGTTAATTATTTTTTAGGTTTTCGTAAGTACGTATGCACGGGATATAACTAAAGGAAAAAAATCTTCTTCTAAAAGTACAGCCCATTGTCCATCACCAAAACGTTCAATACGATTCGCATTTGTTAGTACATTACGTAAATTATCATGGGAAGCAATATCTATATTGGACATGATCTTTTTTACTTCACGTGGGTCATAATCAATTTTAAACCATGGAGGAGCACATAGAGCATTCATAAATTTATAAATAACTTCAGGATATTTAGGATAACCACCTAAGTATTCTATATCCGGTAACGCCTCCTTAGCCCGCCTATAGTCTTTTTCAAGTTTTTCCACATCACTTTTTGAAAACATACACCCTCCATGAACCACAAGACATAATAACTCACACACGGTGTTAGCTTAATTCAAACCCAGCACCTCTAACGTGAAACCCATCACTAAAAAATTAAGATGGGTGTAAGCTTTATTTTTATTGAACCAACAATGTACACAGTAAACCTAATATTCAATTCACAACAATCACACTTATCAAAAAATTTAATAAGCACGACAGAAACATGCCTTACTATTGCTTATTTTTAACCATAAGATAGTCAATAGTTACAACACATATAGAAAAGTAAAGTACGCCAAGGTACTTCCACAATAAGTACTTTGCACTATCGAGTGAAAAAATATTAAAAGAAAATAAGCGACCGTCCTTTATAACAAAGACTAAGGCCAGAAAAAGTAAACATCTCATTATATTTAAATAAGTTAAACGGTTAAGTTTATCAAGAATGAAAATGATAGAAGATCATATAATGACACCCATTCTAACTGCTATTTAACCTGTGGCACAAAATTCACTATTAAGCTCTGCATTTAGTTTCTTGCAACTTTAAAAGGCTAGTTTCAGCTTTAAGTAAGTAAATACCGTTGTAAAACTTAAATGACAGACATGAAAATACCTGCTCTATGCAGTTAAAGTACTTATTTGATTAGACTCTATGCGAGTAATTTTTCGCAGTTACTCATGTTTGCTCGCCGCTTTCTTCCTAGATTTTCACAATAGCTTTCATGTGAAGAAGGTCTACCGACTGCACCATGGAACACACGCGTAAATTGTGTCGTCAATTTCAGCCAGTTTTCAGGGCTAATATTGACTCGCTCTAGTAAAGGTAGGTATATGTTGTCAATGTGTCCCCGCTTATCTTCTCTTATAACACGGCCTGTTAATTCAACGAGTTCAAGATAGGATTTAAGTTCAAAAGGTAGGCCTTTTGGCATGATTTGGCGTGGTAAGCCTGCAAAACGTAATAAACTTTTAGGCTGCTTGCCTGTTGCTGCACTTTCTAATCGCTTTTTCACGCTGGTATGATTTGATTCTTCGGGGCTGCTGGCTATCTTTGCTCTAATTGGATTTAAATCTACATACGCCATGCAAGCAGCTAGTGCGGCTTCATCTAGCAAGGCTTGTGATTTAAAGCGCCCTTCCCAGAATCGACCAGTGCAGTTGTCTTCTTTATTTGCTTTGCGCGCAATATCTTCATTTAACAAGCGCATAAACCAACTGATGCTAGATAGCCGCTCTCGGTATTGTTTTACTGTTTGATTGAAAAAGATAAGCTCTGCTTTAGTGAGTTTTTCACCTTGCAGGTATTTTTGCGTTAATAACGTGCCTTTACACACTTTATGCCAACGAATAATAATGGCTTTGTCATTTAGCCTATTGGCCTTTTTATCATCTACATACAGTACTAAATGAGTGTGATTACTCATTACAGCATAAGCACACACATCTATGCAAAATACTTTCGCTAGTGCAAGTAACCTATCTTCAACCCAGCTTCTGCGGTGCTCATACGATTGACCTGTAAAATGGTCTTCTCCGCATAAAAAGGCTCGGCGTACACAACGTGAAATACAGTGATAATATCGCGTATCAGCCAAACTAACCTGACGCTTTCTTGCAATTGCCATAGAACACCCTGCCTATTTATTCATACTGCCTAAAGCATAGTTTGAAACCATTGTAAGCACAAAATTAAAGATGGGTGTCTCGTTTAGTTTGTGCTGTAAAATTATGAATTTCATGTTTTCTAAAAAAATCACTTATTATTTTTAAATCGCTTGTTTTTGACACTACAAAGTCATAAACATCAATTCTTTCACCATGTTTGTTGGCAATAGTTTTATAGTAATCATCAAACTCAATTTTGACTTTCAAAGAGTCAACCCGAACTCTTACTAGAGTGTGATTTTGTGACGCTCGAATAACAACGTAAACCTCGTTATTACCTACTGAATTAAATCTGTATTCGGGGTAAGCTTTTTTATTAATAAAGCCATAATTTGATCCCGAGTAACAACTAACCAAAAACTCTTTCACAGGATCAAAATGAGCTTGTGCATCGGGTCTATTTTTAAACCAAGAAACCACTGCTGGCTTAAATTTAATATCTGAATTTCGTGGCTCTCTTTTCATGCACTAAAACTCCATGAAGACTCAAAGCATATAACGCCCAGCTAAGCCGCCGGAACGGAGTTGATGGTTTTGTGCGAGCGTAGCGAAAAAGCACAAAACGAGTAACGCAGTGGAGGTCGGTTTGAGCTGATTGTTATGCGCATGAACTAGCAAACACCACGTTTAAAAAACCTGCATACGCCCAAATTAAAGTTCCTAGAATGGTGAATATGATATAGGTGGAAATATTCTCATACTTTTTGAGCACGCTATCTATATTCGACTGCTTAATTCGATCTATACTTTCTCGATCTGTTACAAGTTCTGCCATTGGTGAGCCACCAACTGCATAATGCTCCCCCTCTAGCGTGGACTCTAAATCCTTGGGATCAATTTCCTCGATAGGCAACGCATAACTGAATGAAGCCAGCAAGCCAAAAATAGAAAGCAATGCGCCGAATGCTGCAAACCAAGTAAAGTCGGCTAAGTAGATTGATAAAAAGATATGGATAACAAGTAATACAGCCACGATTCCACATAGCACTTTCTTTGAACTACTTGAAAGCTCATGAAGGGCTTTGACAAATTTTATTTTTCTCGAAGAGAACTCTTTACTCAATTTCGTGCTCCATGGCTAATTGGCGCATAACAATTTTATAGTGCGCTCGTCGCGTATATTTCTGCCAACGTCACGCTAATATATTCATTAATTACTTTTTAACAAATAACTTAACTCATTGCTAGCTATAATTATTTCTTGCTACTAAATATAATAAAAAAAGAAAGTGCACTCGGCGCTCATTTTCTTGAATATGAGAGAAAAACAACCATACTGTATGTTTATACAGCCACCGACATTGGTAATGATATGAAAACGCGTTCACCATTTTAAAATTACATCGCTGAATCTATGTTGGTACGTCAGTATTCATTACGTACCGTAAATACCTACCTGTGATGGGTTGCATTTTATAGTGATTTTCCTGATAAGCGCCATGGCGCCAGATGAAGTTAAGCTAATTATGATTCATTAAAATGCGCTATAACTTAGGGCAATGCAATAAAAACATTTTTACAAAAAGGGGCTAACGTATGTTAGCCCCTTTTTGTAATTTTATTACAGTGTGTTATTCAGTAACAACAAACCATAGCCAGCGAGTTGCTCGTCATTGAGGTCGTGTTGCCAGTTAGGCGTTAACCCATCGCGTTTAATACTACTGATGGTTTGTGGGTTAGCGGTTAAATTAAGTATAAACATACTTTTACTGCCGTTTAACTCGCGGGTTATTTCAACAAGGCCGTTGTTATGCTGTGTTAATTCATAACGGCCTTTAATACCCAGTTCTGGGCGCTGTTTTTTTAGTGCGATTAAGTGCTGGTATAAACGCCATAGTGAATCAGGTTGTGCTTGTTGCGTTTTTACATTGCGATCAGCTGCATTAATTTGCTGTGCTAAATATTCAGGCCACCACTGGGTGTAGTTATCACCAAACAGTTCAGCCTGCTCAACCCAACTTGTTTGAGCTTGAGTAAAACCAGCTTGGTTGCTGTTATTCCACTGCATTGGCGCGCGTTTATACACATCGTGACCTGTTCCACCTTGTGTTAAACCAACCTCTTCGCCGTAATAAATATACGGTGTACCCGGAGAGCTAAATAACATGGCGGCAGCAAGTTTTGCTTTATCGTCGTGCTCTGCAAGTTGATAAGCCACACGTTCTTGGTCGTGATTAGTTAAAAACGGTGCAAAAAAATCAAGCGGCGCAGTTGAATCAATACGCTGCTGTAAATTTTGTTTGAGCACATTGGCATCAACTGTGCTCGCTTGTTGGTTAGATTGCATGGTGCCAAATTGCGCTTCACCACTGGCATCGGGTTTTAATAAGCCCAGTATTTTATAGCCCACTTCAAAATCAAAGCCTTGGTCGAGGCCTTTACCTTCGCCAAAGTATTTTGCTGCAACGGGAATGTCAGCCCATGCTTCACCCACTAAATAGGCCTCTGGATCAACGCTTTTTACGTATTGGTTAAAGTGCTGCCAATATGCAATGGTTTCGTCGGTATCGGCTTGCGCATCTGCGCAACCTTCCATGGCAAAACGAACTGCGTCTAATCTAAACCCTGCAACGCCTTTATCAAGCCAAAACTTAGCCATTTTTTCCATTTCGGAAACAACATCAGGGTGGCGTAAATTCAAGTCAGGTTGGCTCGCTCCAAACGCACCATAGTAATACTGCTGGCGTGTTTCATTCCAATGCCATACAGCATCGGGTTTGTCGTTATTACTCCAAGCATGTCCCCAACCACTTCCGGCTTTTGGCATATCGTCGCGCCAAATAAAGTAATCTGCATAAGGGGCTTCATTATTTGCTGAACGTTGAAACCATTCATGGTTACTTGATATATGATTTATAACTAAATCAAGTATGACTTTCATGCCTTTGTCGTCAGCAGCTTTTATAAAGGCTTCAAACTCGGCCATGCTGCCGTAGTCGTTTTCTACTTGGTAAAATTCAGTAAAATCATAGCCATGATACGACGGTGCTTCAAACATCGGGGTTAACCACAGTGCATTTACGCCGAGCTCTTGTAGATACGGTAGCTTTTGGGTCATACCATTAAAATCGCCATGGCCATCAGCATTGCTGTCGTAAAAACTGCGTGGCCAAATTTGGTAAAAAATGGCGCTTTCCCACCAAGGGTTTGCTTGTTGTTCAGTATTTAGTGGCGATGTTTCGGTGTTATTCGTTTTGTTATTTAATGATGGTGCGCTTTGGCAGCCTGTTAGCATGATTGCTAATGCTAATGCGCTCAAGGTAAATGTTTTCATTTCAGCCTCGTTATTATTGTAACAAATAACATAGCCGTATTTTACTACGGATATGTTAATTAGTTTGCGGTTATTTTAGTGCTTTAGTTACCACCGGGTAATGATCCCATACTTGTTTGTCGCTTAATGAGCGCACTAGCTTTACGTATTCCGCATGTGTCCACGCCAGTGGTGTGGCCGAGTTTGTACCCTCGCCTAACGTGTAACCCGCTTTATTAATGCCTACACCATCCCATACTTGTTCAGGTAGCATCATGCCTTGATTGGCAAATTGCTCTAGCCCTTTTACGTAGCTATTTTTAATAGCCTGCTGTTTTGTTGTATCTAAACTATTATTGGCATTTGCGGCGGCAATTTCATAATGACCACGTTCACCGGTAAAAAATGGCCAAACTCGCCCACGTTGCCCTGGGCTGTTTTTTCCACCTTGCGCATAGTTAGCGCCCGTTACTTCGTCTTCACCGTACCCGTCGTTACCATAGCGGCGGTAGCCTGCAAATGTGCCGCTGCCGTCAGTAAACTCAAAGCTGTATTTAACTTGTAGGTTATCGGTTAGGGTTTCGTCATCATATTCTGGCAGTGTTTTTACTATGCTAGGCGCTAGCGCATCACGTACGCCATAGCGAACCAACTCTAAAAATCCACCATCGAGTATTTGCTTTTTATTAAAGCCTTCACGGCCATTATTAGCGTTAATTTTAGTATTTGAATTGGCGTCTTTATCTTGGCCAATACGAATAAAATATTCACCATCAGAAGCGCTCGACTCTAAATTACCAGCCGTTGTAAACATTAATTTTTCAATATCATTGTTATAACGCTTAGCTGTATTTAGGTAACGTGTTGCATTGGCATCATCACCTGCTAGTTTAGCGATATCGGCTGCAGTAATTAAACCGGCAACAACCGCGGCGGTGGTTGATGGCGAATACCCTTCTTGCTCTTCCCAGCGTTCTTGCTGAGTAGCTGGCGGCGTTATTTGTGTGTCGTTCCATAGAATGTTTGCACGGCCACCCTCAACTAAAAAGTCTGCCGCAGGTTTTAACATACGGCTATACCAATCGCTGAGCTCTGCATCACTTAATACACCTGCCTGATGGAGTTTCCAAGCAAGCATAAGTGGCATTGCTGTTTGGTCAAGCTGTACACCTACCCATTCTAGTTCACCATCAACATGTGTTTTTTGTAAAAACCACCCTGTATCGCCTTTATTGCCAGGGGTTTTGCTGTTTACTTGAACTTTTTCAAGGTATTCGAATGCGGTTTTAGCGGTCGCATTATCGCCCATGGCCATAAACGCCATGGCAACTTGATAAAAGTCGCGCACCCATACCGCTTTGTAGCCAGTTGAGCCGGTTTTAGCCGATACGGTTTCGCCCCATGGGTTAGATAATGAGGCAATAAGTGCGCCTGCATGAGTTTTATCTTCTTGCGCTTTAAGTACCATTGCACTGGTGTAAAGTAACTTGCCGTTATCTGCGGTTTGTTCGCTCATGTTATTTAGCGGTGCAAGGCTTTGCAGGTAATCTTGCCAACCAAGCGCTTCGCCTTTACCGTTGTAATTATCAAGCACCGCTTGGTAACCTTTGGCTAACGTAGCTTGGCCTTGTTTAAAGCTGGTTTGTTCGCTATTACCAAAGCTTAGGGTTAAATCGAACTGGCTGTTTTCACCAATTTCACCCAGCTCTGCTAGTAGGCTAACATTACCCGATTGTTCACCGGTATTTTTATAAACCTGAGTAAGCTGCTGAGTTGTTTTAAGCTGGCTTAAACCATCGCTCACACCTGTAAAACCAACACTTGTTTGTTTAAATGGCTGAGCACCTTGCAATGAAAGGTAGCTGTTGTCTTGCCATGCAAGCAGTCCTTGTTCTGTGGTTTTAGCAAAATCATCAAGGCCGTTATTATCAACATACGGGTTAACGCTTACGTATGCCTTAACGCCTTCAAGCTCGGTATTAAAAATACTGCGTACAAATAAGCTTTGCCCATCAGGATCGGTAAATATGTGTTTTTCGAGGCTAAAGCGGCCTTGCTTATCTTTGCTTACTACTTTGTAAGCTAATGATAACGGGCGGCCTTTATCGTCTTTGTATAAGTAGTCAATGGTAACGTCTAAATCGTCAGCTTCTGTGACTGTAAAATCCTTTCCTACTACCACAAATTGCATGTCTTTAATTTGCGCTTGGTGAATAAGCCCAAACATTGTTTCGGTGATCATACCTTTAGCAATTGAAAACCATACTTTTGAAACCGCTCCTGTAGGGGCCTCATCACTGTAGTGGCCATTTTGATATTGCTCAAAAGATGTGCCAATACCAGTTTTACCTGCATAAGCCCAAAATGGCTCTGCCCCAGGGGCACCTGGTGCCGATACCTGCATTACAGCGCTGTTTGAAGGCTCTTGCTGCGCGCCACAAGCTGTTAAACCAAGCATTAATAAACTGGTGGTAATTGTATTTAATTTTTTCATTTTAAAGCCTTAATTAATTTCAGTTTACTCGTTACTTTATTGAGTGTGCTTAACACGCAATACCGCAACTGCTGCAAGTACAAACGACACAGCGCCCAGTACTAATGCGTAAATAGGTTGGTTTTCAAAAAAGTGGCGTAATATTAACCCCAATACGCTGGCAGCTAATAATTGTGGGATCACAATGAAAAAGTTGAAAATGCCCATGTAAACGCCCATTTTATGACTCGGTACCGAAGTACTTAACATTGCATAGGGTAATGACAAAATAGACGCCCACGCAAAACCTACGCCTATCATTGGCCAAATAAGTAAGCTTGGATCTTTTATAAACATAAAGCTCGCTAGGCCCAGCGCACCTAAAATAAGGTTAAGTGCATGTGCTATTTTTAATCCCACGCGTTTAACGATGATCGGGATACATAAAGCAGCAATCGCGGCAAAGCCGTTGTATGCAGCGAATAATATACCCACCCAATCTGCACCGTTGTTGTAGGCTAACGAGCTGGTGTCGGTACTACCGTAATGAAAGCTAGTAACCGCTGAGGTGCTGTAAATCCACATAGCAAATAACGCAAACCAACTAAAAAATTGTACCCATGCCAATTGCTTCATCGCCTCAGGCATAGTGAAAACATCATTCACTACATTATAAAAACCGCCGCTAGTGTGCTGTTTAGCTTTTAATGCCGCTGCAATAAATTGAATAACACCAAAACTAACTAACCCAGCAGCCAGCAAGTAAAGTTCTTTTTCCAGATCCAGCCCTAATACTGTGGCTAAAACAAGCAAACCTAAGCCGCTAAAAATAACGCCGCCTTTGGTAAAATTAACGCTATTAGTAATATTGGTTTGTGTTGTTTGTGATTCTTGTTGATTAAATTGTGCGAGCTGCTCAGGTGAGTACTCTTTTGTGGTGACAATAGTCCAGCCAACTGCAATAAATAAAATAACCCCACCAAAGTAAAACGAATACTTTACAGAATCAGGAATTTGACCAATCGGTGCAGTATTAGCAATATCAAACCAGTTGGTCATCATCCAAGGCAGTGCTGATGCAACCACCGCTCCCACACCTATAAAAAAGCTTTGCATGGCATAGCCTGTGGCGCGCTGCTTGTTTGGCAAGTTGTCGCCTACTAATGCACGAAACGGTTCCATGGTAACGTTAATTGAGGCATCCATAATCCACAGCATACCCGCAGCAATCCAAAGCGTGGGAGAATTTGGCATAATAAAAAGCGATAACGTGGTTAATATAGCGCCGTATAAAAAGAAAGGACGACGGCGGCCTAATTTGCCCCAAGTTTTATCACTCCAATAACCAATAATTGGTTGCACAATTAAGCCCGTGAGCGGCGCTGCAACCCATAAAATAGGAATATCGTCGACATTAGCGCCAAGTGTTTGAAATATACGGCTTACGTTACCGTTTTGCAGTGCAAAGCCAAATTGAATGCCTAAAAAGCCAAAGCACATATTCCATATTTGCCAAAAGCTTAAGGTTGGTTTGTTGTTATAATTCATGATCAGCCTTATTTGTTAAAACGGCACTGCTGAGTGCATCAAGGGTCAGCGTAAAGGTTGTATTTTGTTTCTCATCGCTCACCAAAATACTGCTATGCGACTCTAGTAGGTCGTATAGCGTTGAGTTTGGTTTGAGCATAGTTGCTTGATTCGGCGTGAGCGTAATAGTGACTGTTTGGGATTGCTGGCTAAAGTTGCTCAGCACCCATAATGATTGCTGGCCTAAGGTGCGTACAAAACCCACCACTCTATCACTGCCTGTTACCATCAAGGGTGCCATATCACCGGCAACAACAGCAGGTAAACCATTAAGTGCCATAATTGCGATATAGTATTGACGTAACTGTGCTTGCTCAGGAGTTAAATTTGCGCCATCAAACTTGCCATTATTCATCCATGCTTGGTGCGCTGGTACGCCAATGTAATCAAAAATACTAGTGCGTGTAGGCGAACCAAAGCCTGCGTTTTCTGATCCATCTTCACCTACGTCTTGGCCAAAATAAAGCAAGGTTGGCGAACGACTAATTAAGTTAGAAACCACCATAGCCGGTTTACCCCATGCAGCGTCGCCAGCAAAGTCAGGACTTGCGATACGTTGTTCGTCATGGTTTTCTAAAAAGTGCAGCATGTGCTGTTCAATATCTGCCACTTCAGCTTGTGCTTTAAATAACGTGTTAGCGGGTTGCTTACCTTGCATAATCCCTTTTAGGGTGTCGTAAAAACCGACCTTGTCATACAAGTAGTCCATTTTACCTTGGTGAATATAGGTGCGGTACATCAATGGGTTATATACTTCGGCGAGTAAAAACGCATCGGGTTTATGTGTTTTTATTGATGAATTTAAAAAGCTCCAAAATTCAACGGGTACCATTTCAGCCATATCATAGCGAAAGCCATCAACCCCTTTATCTAACCAATAAAGGGCAATATTTCTAAATTTATACCAACTATTTGGCAGTTCTTTATCTTGCCAAAATTCATAATGTGCACGGTAATCTTGGTTTTCAAGCGATTTAGGTAAAGTTGGAAAGTCTAGGCTGCCATCGGGTTTAACACCGTAGTTAACTTTTACCGTTTCGTACCAGTCGTTTATATCAGGCTTTGGAGCACGTGCACCATTGCCAGTCCATTTTGCTGGGATTTCACTAAATTGACCATCGGCTAAAGGGTGTTTGTTGCCACCTAATACTTGGTAGCTGTCGCTTGTTGGTACTTTAAATGATTCACCCGGTACATAGTAAAAATTATTATTTTTAGCATACGCCTTGCTAGTATCATCGTCCTCACCAAAGTCTTTCACGCCGTTAGGCTTTGCGATTGAGTGATAATCTCGAGCCACATGATTAGGAACAATATCAATAATTACTTTCATGTCATGCTCATGAGTACGCTCAATTAGCGCGCTGAACTCTTCGAGTCTATTAGTAACATTAATTGCCAAATCAGGGTTTACATCGTAATAATCTTTTATTGCGTAAGGCGAACCTGCACGCCCTTTTACCACATCAGGATCGTCTTGTTTTATACCGTACTCAGTGTAATCACCCACCAAGGCATGATGCAAAACGCCGGTGTACCACACATGCGTGGTACCTAGCTCTTTAATGCCTTTTAATGCCGCGTCGTTAAAATCAGCAAACTTACCAACTCCATTTTGCTCTTTGGTTCCCCATGGCACATTAGCGGTTTGGGTGTTTCCAAATAAACGAGTAAATACTTGATATACCACAGGCTTAACTGGGTCTGTTTGCTTAACTAACAAATCTGTTTTTGTCTCTTTGTCATCACTGCAACCGTGCACCAGCAATGCGCTGCATATAAGCAACGGCGTGTAAAATCTTTTTTTCATTGTGTGTCATTTTTATTTCAGTGTTGTTATAGGTTTATACTAAAGCTAAGTAAGGCTTGGTTACAGTTGCTGCATACGTATTCACAGCCATATTCAGTGACAATTAACCCGCAACCAAAGCACCACGTCACGCCACTTAGTTTGTTTTTAACTTAGCTAAAAACTCTTTATGAGTAGGTAGTTTATCTACCGTTGAATTTATTAGGGTTTTTAACGTTATGAATAAATCCGTTAGTTGTTCACTGCTTAATGAGTCAACAATACTGTTATAGTCATTTGGTATTAGGCCTTGACCTATAAACACTTGCTGCCAAGCTACTTCTGCAAATAACTCGTCGTTTTCGCGCATGACTTTGCCCGTTTGTTTAAATAAATCCATTTTATGCGCTAACGATTGAGGAATTTCCATTTGCTTACATTGACGCCAAAATGGGGTGTCTTCTCGCTCAGTTAATTTATAGTGCAAAATAATGAAGTCACGAATATGCTCGATTTCACTGATGCTTTGCTTATTAAATTCAGTTACTAACGCATCACTAACCCCATTATGAGGAAACAACTTAATTAAACGTATGACCGCACTTTGTATTAAGTGAATACTAGTAGACTCTAAGGGCTCTAAAAATCCACTAGAGAGCCCTACTGCGACTACATTTTTATGCCACTGCTTTAAACGACGACCTGTTTTGAATTTTATTAAACGCGGGCTTGTTGTTGGCTCACCAGGTAAGTTATTTAATAAAAGCGCGGTTGCTGACTTATCTGATAAATAACGGCTGCAATACACTAAGCCATTTCCTGTTCGGTTTTGTAGCGGAATTTGCCACTGCCAACCTGCGTCATGTGCTATGGAGCGCGTATAGGGCTTTAATTCGTTGTTGCCTATTGATTGCACTGCAACAGCCCTATCGCATGGTAAATAATGCGACCAATCAACAAACCCCGTATTGAGAGTTTGTTCAATTAAAAGTGCGCGCTGGCCAGTACAATCTATAAATAAATCGCCTTGGATTTGGCTATTATCGTCAAGCATTAAGTTGGTGATATTACCTGTGTCTGGGCATTGCTCAACGTGTTCTATTTTTGCATCAATGTGTTCAACGCCGCGTGACAATGCAAGATTTTTTAAATATTCAGCATATAAAGTAGCGTCAAAATGAAACGCATAACTAAGCCCTGGTAATTGAGTATTAGGAATAGCATTTAGTAGCGTAAATTTGTTTTGTTTAGCAGCTTGATAGTTAAGAGAAAAATCCCATAAAGAGTCCTCGTTGCCATTAATCTGTCCTTTCACCCAAAAATTATAAAAGTCACAAAAGGGAAAATCTTTACCAAACGAGCCAAATGCATGCATGTAGCTATGCCCTGGTGTTTTCCAATTTTCGAACTCTATACCCAGTTTAATAGACGCATTAGTGGCATTTATAAAATCTTGCTCATTAATACCGAGCGCATTATTAAGCCCAATAATAGGCGGAATGGTCGCTTCACCAACGCCTATAGTACCAATGCTACTTGATTCAATAAGGGTAATATTAATTACTTTACCTAACACTTTATTAAGTAGTGCTGCGGTTATCCAACCGGCTGTTCCACCGCCTGCAATGACGACATGCTTTATTGGTTTCATATTATTGCTCACGTTCATAAAGGTTGATAAAACTTAGGTAAAGTAGCTATAAAAAAGCCCTTGTAAAACTAATTACAAGGGCTTCTTAATACAAAACTTATTATAGCTTGTAGCTTACACCGAGTAAGTATGTACGGCCATAGTCTTGGTAGTCACGCACTTGCAGTGCATTATCGCCTTGCAATGATGTGAACGCTTCTTCGGTAATGTTTTGAATTTGGAACGTCATTGATAAGTTCTCAAAACCAGCAATACCTGAATCAGCAAAGTCATAGCCTACTTGCGCATCCCAAATAGTTTCGCCAAGTATATCAACTTGTTGTGTTGCAAAACCTGAACCGTAGATATCACCTTTAAAGTCACTACGTTTACGCATACTGGTACGTGCTTGGAAACCATTGCGTTCGAAGTACACAGTTAGGCTATCAATTTTATCTGACAAACCTGGTAGTTCGTAATCATTTCCGTTTTGATCTTGCAAGTCTTGCTCAACGCTGGTGTGGCTCGCAATTAAACCAAAACCTTCTAACGACTCATGTAATACACTGAACGGGAATGATAATGAAAGCTCATAGCCCCATAAACTTCCGTCGCCACCATTCACTTTACTTGAACGAGTAGCTGTATTTCTGTCTGCTGGAGGCAACTCGCCTGTTGCAGGGTCTTCTTTACCTGTTACATCAACATCGTAACGCTCATCAAAAATCCATTGGTCAATGTCTTTATAAAATAACGCTGCTGAAAAGTAACCTTCTGCATCAAAGTAGTTTTCGTATGTTAAATCAAAGCCTGTTGCTTCTTTTGGTTCAAGCTCTGCATTACCACCAGAAATAGACCAGTAGTTACCATTTTCGTCTGGCTTTTCGCTGTTATAACTTGTTTCAATCGATGCATGCATTTCATCAAGGCGAGCACGAGAAATTGTTTTAGCCGCACCAAAACGAATTGTTTGCTCTTGGTCAATTGCAAAAGATAAGTTTAAGCTTGGTAATACATTTGAATAGTCGTGGCTAATATCAGTAGGTGACGCAATAACTAAACCATTAATATTTGATGCTTCAAAGCCTTGTGATGACTGCTCAGTGCGAACATAACGTATACCTACATTACCTGTTACCGGTATGCCACCAATTTCAGCGTTAATGTCTGCTTGAATAAATGCAGCGGTAACTTCTTCTTGAACTGTCCACGAACGGGTTAAGTGCTTTTGATCCGTTAAGCTTTCTGGCAGTAGATCGTAATAACCATCATTTACTAGGCCGTTAGTGTCATAAGCAATCATGTCACCCATGCCAATAAAGTCTAAACTTGCCGAACCTAGACGGTATTGCTCTGGTACTGATACCATGCCTGGATTATCTAAAGAGAAATCTTTTAAAGTCATGAAGTAGCCTTCAGACTGTTTTACTTTCTCACGGTCGCGGTAAGATAAACCAAAATTAATACGGCTAAAGTATTCGTTTTCAAGTACTTTACTGGCCGCTAACTTAAGCGTTGAAAGCTCATCGCTAATCTCTGGTGCATTAATAAAACCATCTTGTGCGGTATTTTGATAAGCCGTGTCATTTAAGCCGTACTTGTTATTTAGCGCAGCACTGCCACCCCAAGATAAGGGGCCACCTAACTGAATTAAGTCGTAGTCGCTGTAATCAAGCTGATGAGTAAATTGTGCACCCGTATTTCCACCATCAAATGCATACCCTATGTTATCAGCAATACCGTTTGCATCGCCACGGCCAGTACCTGAATAACTTTCAATACTCCAAATAGTACGATCTACTTTTGAGCGGCTTGCATCAAACTCAACAGACCAATCATCGTTAATATCGTATTTTGCATTAAAACCAAATTGTGATAGCTCTGCTTTTCGCTCTTCATAGTCGTTTCGAACAACAACACGTTGACCTTCGGTTACTGCACTGGTAATAAAGCCAGACTGCTCATCTACAGTAACACTATTTGGGTCGATGCTACCTTGACCCCAGGCGAAAGGAACTTCAATACCACGTAAGATTTTTTCATCATTAAAATCTACATATAGCGCATCAAACGTCATGTTTAAACGATCATTTGGTGCAGCTTCCACTACTAGCATCGCTGAATCACGTTCAAGTGTTGATGAGCGTACGAAAGGTTTAGCGCCGCCTAAAATTGAATAGTTTTGGCCATCATTCCCTGTAAACTCAGGGTAACCCCAAGAATTCCAGCGTTTTTCTTGGTTTGGAGAACTCATTGTGTTGTAAGCAAATGCTACACCTATAGTGTCATCTGCAAACTGGTCTATGTATGAAACGGTGCCACGAAAGCCTTTGTCATCGCCATCCGGGTTTAATTTATCAAAGCTAGTTTGCTCATACTGACCATTAAACATGATCACTTGTTCACCTTTACTTAAAGGCTTTACCGTTTGCATGTCGATAACACCGGCAATGCCTTCAGCTTCAATGCTAGCACTTGGCGTTTTATAAACAGTAACACCGCTCATTATTTCTGATGGGTAAAGGTCAAACTCAACACCACGGTTGTCACCAATAGATACCTGCTCACGGCCATTAAAGGTTGTTGCGCTTTCGTTTTCGCTAAAACCACGAACACTTACACGGCTAGCACGACCATCAAGACGCTGGGCTGTTAAACCTGGTAAACGTGCGATTGACTCTGCAATAGATGAGTCTGGAAGTTTACCAATGTCTTCTGCAGAGATTGACTCAACAACCTGTGTTGAAAAACGCTTAGTATTAATTGATTCAACAACACTACCGCGAAAACCTTTTACTTCGATGATTTCTACATCATCATTTTTTATCGTTTCTTCTTGTGCCGCGGTGGTGGCAAAGCTTGATAGTCCGGCAGCAGTTAATGCTAGCGTTAATATACTTGGTTTGAACATAGCCATAATGTTTTCCCGTTACCCATAATGTGATACCCGCTTACTTGTTTAAGTGATAGTTAAACATGCGAGCTTATTTTGTTGTCAGGATGAATATTAACGCTCGTATTATTTTATTAACAACTTTATGCATACGTATTCAAAATAGCATTACACAGCCAAAGTTAACATTAAATTTACAACCAAATATGTAAGCAACTGTTTTACAATAGATTATTTTGATGCAATTATACTTTATGAGATTGACGATAACCTTTATTTATTTTTTTAGGAAATAAGCCATTCATAAAACGATAATAAAGTGAAACAAAGTAATTTTATTTTTTAATTTATTATTAAACACACTATCTATTCAAATTAAATTGGTAAGACCAATACTAAAAAACACCAACTCAGTGCACACCTTTGTTTTTACGCACCTACATGGCGCAAACAATAAATTAACAACTCAATATTAGAATTGGTAAAGTAAAATAAGAATAATCCACGACCCAAAACGCTTGTCTTAATGATTTGTACACCTTGTTTTAATGCCTTCAAATAGGTGCATACGTATGCAGGATTTTTACAGCATGACAGGCTTCAAGTATGCTTTTTCAAATAAACGAGGATTATTACCTCTAAAAAAGAACAACACAAAGACAGTGTGAAAACGGAGAAAAGCATGGCCCAAAAGCAATGGTATAAAGGTGCGGTTATTTATCAGGTTTATCCGCGTAGCTTTCAAGATAGCAACAACGATGGCATTGGTGACTTAAAAGGAATAATAAATCGTATTGATTACATTAAAAGCTTAGGGGTAGATGCTATTTGGATCTCACCTTTCTTTAAATCGCCTATGAAAGATTTTGGTTATGATATTAGCGACTACCGTGATATTGACCCGCTTTTTGGTAATTTAGCTGATTTTGATGAGTTAATTGCACAAGCACATCAACGCGACATTAAAATTATTATTGACCAAGTGCTAAGCCACACCTCAGATCAACATCAATGGTTTATTGATAGCCGTGAAGACTTAACTAACGACAAAGCCGACTGGTATGTATGGGCCGATGCTAAAGAAGATGGCACAGCACCTAATAATTGGTTGTCTATTTTTGGTGGTGGTGCATGGCAATGGGAGCCGCGTCGTGGACAATACTACTTGCATAACTTTTTTACTGAACAGCCTGATCTTAACTTTCATAACCCTGAAGTTCGTCAAGCCGTTCTAGATAATGTTGAATTCTGGCTTAAAAAAGGCGTGGATGGCTTTAGGTTAGACGCAATTAACTTTTGCTACCATGACGCTTTGCTTCGTGATAACCCAGCTAAACCAAAAGAAAAACGTCAAGGCCGTGGCTTTAGCGAAGATAATCCGTATGCATTTCAGTACCATTACTACAATAATACCCAGCCTGAAAACATAGAGTTTATGCGTGATATTCGTACTTTACTCAACAAGTACCCTGGTACCGTATCACTGGGTGAAATTTCATCTGAAGATTCATTAGCCACAATGGCAGAATACACCCAAGGTGGCGATAAACTGCACATGGGTTACAGCTTTGAGCTATTAACGGATGATTACTCGAGCGAGTATATAAGAAACACCGTTACTACACTTGAGCAACGCATGACTGAAGGCTGGCCTTGCTGGGCATTTAGCAACCATGACGTAGAACGTGTTGCTAGCCGTTGGAGTGAAACGGGAGAGGTAAACCCAGCGCAATGTAAAATGTTGACTGCTCTACTCGCTTCACTTCGTGGCAGCGTGTGTATGTATCAAGGTGAAGAACTCGGACTCGGTGAAGCCAGCGTTGCGTTTGAAGATTTACAAGACCCATACGGCATAACTTTTTGGCCAAACTTTAAAGGTCGTGATGGATGTCGTACCCCAATGCCTTGGGAGAACCTAGATAACTCACAAAGCAATCCACACAATGCAGGATTTAGTGAGGTAAAACCGTGGTTACCTGTTGATCAACAACACAGGCTACAAGCAGTTGCTGAACAAGAGAATGATGTAAACTCAATATTAAACGCGTACCGTGAATTTATGGCTTGGCGTAAAAACCAGCCGGTACTACTTAAAGGTGATATTGAGTTTATACAAACCGCCGAGCCAATTTTGGCGTTTTACCGCACATTAAACGAAGAAAAGATGTTGTGTGTATTCAATTTAAGCGGGGCAAAAGCAGAGCTTGTTATTGATGTTAGTGTTGAAAAAGAACATAACACGCTTTCTCATCACAATGCACAGCTTAACAATGCAACACTAACTATTGAACCTTTTGGCTGCTACTACGCCCGCTGCAGTTAATTGTTAGCATTTATAAGTAAAAAAACCCGAGCATTGCTCGGGTTTTTTATAGCAAATTTTTAGTGGTTAATTGTTTTACTATTTAAATAATCAGTAAAAGCAAATAGTACACCTGATACCACAAACGTTACATGGATCAGCACTTTCCAGAGTAGTTCATCATTAGAATGAGACGCAGAACTTATAAAGACCTTTAACAGCTCAACGGCTGAAATGGCCACTATTGCACTGATCAGCTTCATTTTTAAACCAGAAAACCCGACCTTGCCCATCCATACTGGGCGGTCTTCATGATTCTCGATATTAAGCTTAGAGACAAAGTTTTCGTAGCCGCTAAAAATAATAATCAACAGCAAACCTGCTAACAAAGCAGTATCAACTAACGTTAATATACCAACCAACAACTCTTGATTACTAGCAGTAAACGTCGCTATCCCCATCAAATATAGCTGTTTAAAAAACTTTATAAGTAATAAAACCACAGCAAATAATAAGCCTACAAAAAATGGGGCAAGTAACCAGCGTCCTTTAAATATAAACGACTCAAGCGCATGCTCTACTTTATGAACAGGATGTATTTTTTTATTTGTATTATTTGTGTGTGGCTCTGACATAGGGGCACCTAAAAATTAAAACGCGACATTAGCTTAAATTAAACGCTAACACAATCACTTCAGCCTAAAAGTAGGTACGCAATATGCTTATCCTGACGATAAAAATATTTCGTTTTCCTTTGTGTGAATTGTGATTAAAAATCAGTTTACCAACAGAGATGTTCTGGCTTGGTTACACTTGTTTTATGTAGGCATTATTTGAATGCATAATTCGATTGTTACTCCATTTTTAGGAATAAGAAAATGAATAAAGCATTACTCGCGTTAATCGTTGCACCATTTTTCGTTTTATCAGCTGCAAATGCAGTTACAAGCGATACTACAGACGCTTCAGCCGAAACGATTCAAGAGTTCACAGAAATGTGTATTAGCTGGGCTAAAGAAGACGACGTAAGCGATGAAGCAATTTATAACTATGTTTTAAAGTGTGTGAATGATGAACTAACATCTGAAGGCTATAACAAAGTCACTGCTGTTAAGATTTAATGAATAATTGAGCAGTTCAAACCTAAATTGGTTACATTTTAACTCTGTAAAATAAAAAGTCAGATTAAAAATGCCATTGCATAGGTTTGATAATGCAAAAAAAACCGGAACTGTCACAGGCTGTGCGTTCCGGGTTTTTATTATTAAAGCGATGAATAATTAATTATTCATCATCTTTTTTTGGTTTGGCTTTAGCTTTACTTTTAGCTGGCGCTTTTTTAGCTGCAGCTTTCTTTTTAGGCGCAGCTTTTTTCTTAGCCTCTTCTACCCATTTACCACCCTCGTAATGGGCCGTCCAACCAGTTGCTTTACCATCAACTTCAGTCATCACATATTGGACTTTGTTTTTACGACTGTAACGCACAACAGCAAGGTTGCCATCAGGATCTTTGGCTGGTGCATCAGCTAGGTAGTAAAACTTAGGCGAAATACGATCTCTAAAGCGTTGTAACTCTTCTACTTTAGGAGCACGTGTTTCTCGTGATTTAGGGAACGTATTTGCTGCTAAGAAAATACCAGCCGCGCCATCACGTAATACAAAATACGCTTCAGACTTTTCACATTCTAATTCAGGAATATGAACTGGATCTTCTTTTGGTGGCGCAGCTTCACCATTTTTTAACAACTTACGTGTATTTTTACATTCATCGTTGTTACAACCAAAATACTTACCAAATCGGCCTGATTTTAATTCCATATCAGCGCCACATTTATCACATTCGATAATAGGGCCGTCGTAGCCTTTAATTTTAAAGGTACCCTCTTCAACAACATGCCCCTGACATGCTGGGTTATTACCACACACATGCAATTTACGGGTTTCATCGATAAGGTATGAATCCATCGCTGTTTCACAAATAGGACAGCGCTTCATTTGCATTAATGTTTCTGTCTCAACGTCTTCAACATCAGCTGCAACCGCTTCATCACCCGACACTAAATTCATAGTGGTAGTACAGCGCTCTTTAGGTGGCAGGTTATAACCTGTACAGCCTAAGAATACGCCCGTTGAAGCAGTACGAATGCCCATTTTTCTGCCACAGGTTGGACAGTCAATATCGGTTTCTACCATTTGATTAAGACGCATGCCGCCTTCATCTGGTTCGCCTTTAGCAATGTTTAACTGGGTTGAAAAATCGGCATAAAACTTATCGAGAACTTGCGTCCAAACACGCTCGCCTTCGGCGA
Organism: Pseudoalteromonas sp. RW-H-Ap-1; assembly: GCF_048318575.1. Classification (GTDB taxonomy): domain Bacteria; phylum Pseudomonadota; class Gammaproteobacteria; order Enterobacterales; family Alteromonadaceae; genus Pseudoalteromonas. The sequence continues at coordinate 1,401,299 of NZ_CP166996.1, read as the reverse complement.
TATCATCTAAACGACCTTCCATTTTAGCGGTAAAGTCAAAGTTCATTAAATCTGTAAAGTTTTCAACTAGGCGATCGGTAACAATTTCACCCATTTTTTCAGCAAAAAAGCGACGATTCTCTACTCGTACATAACCACGATCTTGTATTGTCGAAATAATAGACGCGTAAGTTGAAGGACGGCCAATGCCACGTTTTTCAAGTTCTTTAACTAAGCTCGCTTCACTAAAACGTGCTGGCGGCTTGGTAAAATGCTGCTTAGGATCAAGCTCAACTAAGGTGAGAACTTCACCTTGCTTAACAGCAGGAAGTGATTGATCTTCTTCGTTCTTTTTACGCACTGCTGGCTGTACTTTTGTCCAACCGTCAAAGCGAAGCACACGGCCTTTTGCCTTTAATGTGAAATCATTGGCGGCAACGGTTAATGTGGTTAAGTCGTATTCAGCAGGCACCATTTGACAAGCCACGAACTGACGCCAGATAAGCTCATAAAGCTTTTTAGCATCGGCATCAACACCTTCAACATGCCCTGAAAGTACCGATACGCTAGAAGGACGAATCGCTTCGTGCGCCTCTTGTGCATTGCCTTTTGAGCTATAGTTAATTGGATCAGCAGGTAAATATTTTGCACCAAACTCATTGGTTACATACTCACGACACATCTCAACCGCATCTTTTGATAGATTAGTTGAATCGGTACGCATATAGGTAATATAACCACCTTCATATAGGCGCTGCGCAAGCATCATGGTCTTTTTAACGCCATAACCGAGTCGAGTACTGGCGGCTTGTTGCATGGTTGAAGTAATAAATGGCGCACTTGGGCGACTCTTACTTGGTTTTTCTTCAACGCTTACAACTTTATATTCGGCATTCTCAAGGCTTTTAACTGCTGCTGTAGCTTGTGCCTCATTTACAGGCTTAAATGGCTTGTCTGCTTGTTTAGTGACTTCTAAACGTAAGTCTGACTCGCTATTTTTAACGTCTGCATGAATATCCCAGAACTCTTCAGGAATAAACGCTTTAATTTCACGTTCGCGTTCTACCAATAAACGCACTGCAACAGATTGAACTCGTCCTGCAGATAAACCTCGTGCAACTTTGGCCCACAATAAAGGCGAGACCATAAAACCAACAACGCGGTCTAAGAAACGACGAGTCTGCTGTGCAAAAACCATATCGGTGTTTAATTCACCCGGAGTTTCAAACGCTTGTTGTATTGCATTTTTAGTGATTTCGTTAAACACAACGCGCTTATACTTTTCAGGTTCGCCACCAATGATTTCTTGAAGATGCCAAGCAATTGCTTCCCCTTCTCTATCCAAATCCGTTGCGAGATAGATTTGATCAGCATTTTGGGCAAGCTTTTGTAATTCTTGAACAACCTTTTCTTTACCCGGCAATACTTCGTAATGTGGCTCCCACCCTTTTTCGGGATCAATGCCCATACGCGCGACTAAGTTAGAATAGTCACGTTGCTGTTTATACGCTGCTTTCTCATCAGGTGGCATTTTACGAACCTCAGCAGGTGTTTTGCTTGCTGGTACTTTGTTTTTGCCTGATCCTGATGTAGGTAAATCTCGTACGTGCCCAATACTGGACTTCACGATAAAATCATTACCTAAGTATTTATTAATTGTTTTAGCCTTAGCAGGTGACTCTACAATTACTAGCGATTTGCCCATAGTTGCCTATTTCTAACCTAGTTTTTTAAATGTGTTTAGCCGACTCATGCGGCGCGAATATTTATAGGTATATCTACAAACACTAGTTCTTACAAGCTTTTAATACAAACTTTTCAGTATTTACTGAATAAACAAACAATTTCTGTTGTTAATTTAAACAAACCAGCGTTTTTTGAATAATTGATGTGGAATATATAGAATAGAAACAAAAATGCCAACCTTATTGGTTGGCATTTTTTATCCTTCACATATTTTAAACCTTAGATTCGTCTAAAATCGACATCACGGTATATTGTGTTTTTACACCACCAGGCGTTTCAAACTCAATGTATAAAAACCCAGAATCAACATCATTTGGCTCAGCCTCTTTAGTAATATTAACTGAGACAGAGATTGGCGTTTTTTGTGCAGTATTAACCACGGTGTAATCTGTTAACCCTCTTAATACACCATTGTCGGCAGTAACGCTCACTGTAGTACCCGCAGGCAGTGGATTATTATGAATGTCACTGAAGAAAATAGTCACTGAAATCGCGCTGTAAGGTGTTGAATTGCTGATATCAATAAGGTTTATGTCGCACATACCTGCCATATCAGAAGCTTCTAAGCGAATACCATCACTTAAACTACAGTTATTTAAAGCCGTTACAGCTCTTATGTAAGGTGTACTACCTGACATAACTAACTCTGAACGAGCGCGCACATTTACTGTTTCGCGGGTACATGCATTTGCAGCTAGGGCTTCATCACTACATAATAAGCCATTGTATATACCATCACCACTGTCATACTGGCCATTATCTTGTGCACCTGAGCGTTCCACGTACCACTCATCTTCACCACCATTAGAATCCACAGGATTTGTTGGGGCTGGTAAATTCCCATCAAACACCCCATTTTCATTAAAATCTATAAAAGCTTCAGGTAAATCTTGTAAAGTTGAGTCAAACTCGTTTTGATTAAATTCACCGTTGGCAGATACATCATTAAATGACTCTTCACCCACAGAATAAGCAAGCAAACTAACACGCCCACCAAGTGGATAATCAATTGGCGCGTTATTAGGCGCATCAGTTAGCGCAATTGGATCGCCATTGCTATCTAAATAATTAATTAAGTTACCATTTGCGTCGAGTTGTGATTCTCTGATACCTAAAGTACAAGGTGCAGATTGTCCAAAATAACGGTCGCATTTATCTGCAACAGAATTATTGTAAATGCTGTAATGGTATGGAATTGGGTTTTGACTACGCCACTGAGCTTTACACACACCGTCTATGGTGCGACAAAGTAATAAAGGTGTAAATTGTTCATCATCAATAGTGCCAACTGCACCACCTTCACTGGCAATATAAATTGCCGTGTTATCTGGTACAAAATTATTAAAATGATCGGCTGCAAATACGGTTAAGTCTGTAGTCACCCCAGCTTCGTTTAATGACTCGGTATTAAAGGTTTGCACTGCAAGCGTGAAACTATCCTGATCTGGAACACCAGTCGTAATAGTAATGTCATTAGAGACAATAGAGATCACACTATTTTGTGAGGTATCGCTACTGTCAATCTGATGTGAGGCAATCACAGATAAAATACCAGCAGCTTTTCCTGAGCGAACGTTTACAGTCACTAAACCTTCATTGTTAGTAAATTGAAATGCGCTATCTAATAAAGCACCACCGGGGTTTTGTGAAAGTGCAAAATCAATTTGCTTTTGACCCACTGGATTTCCATTTACATCTAAGAGCTTAAAGGTGAGCTCTGAATTTTCAGTCAAGGTTTGACCGCCCGCTCCTTTAATAGCTAATACTTGATTAGTCCCCCCCATAAACGCAATTGAACCTGTTTGAGCCGCAGCTACATTGATGTTTATGGTTTTTGTTGCAACATTACCACCTGTAACTACGGTCGCGGTAATCGTATCTATACCATTACAGCCATCAGCTTTGTATGTTGCACTTGCCGTACCACCGATACTCGTTACCACATTATCGATAGTGGCTCTGGGGGTAGATTCTTCTGCGCAAGCAGAAGTAAATTGCACTTCCAGCGGGGTAGTAAATACATTATTACTACCGTCTACAATCTGAGCCGTAATAATCGTGGTAGAGCCGGCAGATAGTACATCACCGGTAGCAATACCTGCGCTTAGATTTACATTTACTTGAACAGCGTTAATTTCAAATAAAGCACTCGCAACTCCGCCCTGTGCGGTTAATTCAACTTGGCCAACACCTGAGCTACTGCCAGGCAATAAATTCAAAATAGCCACACCAAACGCATCAGTTTTAGCCGTTAAGCTTTCAGGTAATAAAATGCCTAGCGTGGTTGTCGCTTGAACTAACACATTGCTGGCTGGCTTATTACTACCAGGTTTTGTGATTTTTGCATAAACAATCGCTTGCTGACCCAGTAAATTACTATTTTGCGAACAATCTGATGGATCAAGTTCAAAAGAATCTCTATCTATATTTAACCAACTATCAGGACAGTTTTGTAAGATTTTAATGTCAATATTTGCAGCATCGTCGTTAGATTGCGGCTCGTCACCGGCGGTATAAAAACCGAGCTTGCTTGTTGAGCCTTCGTAGCTTGCAACAATGGTTCCTGCTCCTTCAACACTGCCTGCACTGAGCTCTATAGTTGCAACACCACTTGTATTTGTTAATGCGCTTGCTGTAGCAGGTATGAAAGAACCAAGTGTTGTAGTAAAACTAACTTCTTGACGAACAACGGGTTGTCCATCACTGTCAGTTACAGTCGCAACGACCTCAAGCGGATTGTTAGCGGTAACGATACGATCTTCAAAATTAAGTTCAACTTGGGTATCTAGTACGGCATTGTCGCCTCCAGTATCCCCACCAACGGTTCCTGTCTTCTCAAGTGAGCCACCACCGCCACAAGCGATGAGTAATGAGCTGAGCAATATAATGCTAAGCAAACGGGTTAAAGGCATATGTTTCTCCAATGCGCTATTACTAAGTTAAACTTATTTACTTAATGTTAACCTATAACTTAGTCTAAAATCTCAGTTTTTTACTTCTTTTTGCGATAAAAATTTTTAAAAAAGTTGACGTTTTTTCTGTAAAAAAAATTACATGCTGTTAGTCTATGCCAAATTTATAAAAAATAGATTGGAAATATGTCTAAAATCCGTTCGATGAGTTTAACTACTCGCATCATGATTGGTATGGTTCTTGGTGTTGCAGTAGGCTTTATATTTCAGGCTATATTAGCTGGTGAAGACGATTACCTAATCCCTCTTGGGTTATTCTCTTTGCCAATTAAAGCCTTTTTTGTTGATGGCCTTTTCCATGTAGGTGGACAAATATTTATAGCTAGCTTAAAAATGCTAGTTGTTCCCCTCGTCTTTGTGTCGCTTGTGTGCGGTACTTGTAGTTTAAGCGATCCTAAAAAATTAGGTCGTTTAGGTGGAAAATCGATTAGTCTATATTTGGTTACCACAGCGATCGCAATCACAGTAGCAATTTCACTGGCGTTACTATTTAACCCAGGTGAAGGGATTGGGCTACCTTCGCAAGCAAGCTACGACGCAAAAGAAGCGCCTACTTTAGCTCGCGTTATTATTGATATGTTCCCAACCAATCCATTTGAAGCAATGGCCAAAGGAAATATGCTACAAGTTATTGTGTTTGCTTTATTATTTGGTATTGCAATGGCACTTAGCGGTAAAGCAGGCAAACGTGTAGCAACAGTATTTGAAGACTTGAACACCGTTATCTTAAAACTAGTTACTTTATTAATGAATATTGCTCCTTACGGCGTATTTTTCTTAATGGCTAAGTTATTTACTACCATCGAACTTAACTTAATTGTGAGCTTAGCTAAGTACTTTGGCGTGGTTGTTTTAGCCCTGTTATTACATGCATTCGTAAACTACACTCTGCTGCTAAAAATACTTACAGGCCTAAACCCGCTTACTTTCTTAGCTAAAATGAAACACACCTGTTTATTTGCTTTTAGTACCTCAAGTTCCAGCGCAACTATGCCTATCACCCTTGAGACTGCAACGAAGAAGCTAGGGGCTAATAACTCTGTCGCTTCATTTACTATACCTTTAGGCGCAACCATTAATATGGATGGCACTGCAATTATGCAAGGTGTGGCTACGGTATTTATTGCTCAAGTATTTAGTGTTGATTTAACTATTTCTGATTACTTAATGGTAATACTAACAGCAACGCTTGCCTCGGTTGGCACAGCGGGTGTTCCTGGCGTTGGTTTAATTATGCTGGCCATGGTACTTAACCAAGTAGGCCTACCGGTTGAAGGAATCGCAATTATAATAGGTGTTGATAGACTACTTGATATGACCCGAACCGCAGTAAATGTAACAGGCGACTGTATGGTAACCTGTGTTGTGGCTAAAAGTGAGGGTGAACTAGATGAAAGTATTTTCAACGACCCTAATGCAGCTAAAGATTTAGAAGACTATCACAAATCAATTGATTAACAGCTTCTATCTTAAGTTATAAAAAAAGCCTTGCTACTTCATTAAGTAACAAGGCTTTTTTATTATGTATAAGCTATGAAATTATTAAGGGTTTAACGCCTTAAATTTTGACATTAAACTCACTCCTGCCTTATTCACACCATGGCTGAGCCCTATTGCAAGCTTATCACTTAGCCCTTTTTTAATTTTATATTGCACCTTGTATATTTGATGCTGATGTTGCTGCTCTAGTAAGGCATCATCACTGGTTTTAATGGTATCAACTAAGCCTTTTTCAATCGCTTGGGTTGCAAACCAATGTTCACCCGTTGCCACTAAGTCCATATTCAAACTGGGACGCTGTGTGCTCACAAAGGTTTTAAATAACACATGGGTTTGCTCTATCTCTTCGCGAAATTTTTCACGGGCTTTATCGGTATTTTCACCAAAAAGTGTTAGCGTACGTTTAAATTCGCCCGCCGTAATTTGTTCAAAATCAATATCATTTTTCTTCAAGATTTTATTAAAGTTTGGAATTTGTGCAATCACACCAATAGAGCCAACAATTGCAAACGGCGCGGCAATAATATGATCTGCCACACAGGCCATCATGTAGCCACCACTAGCAGCAACTTTGTCTATTGATACGGTTAACTCAATACCAGCTGACTTAAAACGTTGTAGTTGTGATGCAGCTAACCCGTAGCCATGTACCACGCCACCACCACTTTCAAGACGAACTAGCACTTTATCTTTTTTAGGGTCCGCGATTGAAATAATCGCAGTCACTTCTTCGCGCAAACTTTCTACTTCATGCGCATCCATACTACCATTAAAATCAATAACGTAGAGTCGTGATTTAGGCTCATCTTTTTCAGCTTTTTTTTGCTCTAGTTTTTGTTGCTTTTGATAGGCTTTTAACTCTTTTTTACCTAGCGTATTATTTAAAAAACTTTCTTTTATATTGGTAAGTTGCTCCGATAAATCATCAATTTCAATCTCACCTTTTTTTGCTTTTGGCTTAACAGCCGAGCTTACAATTAAGGTTAAAATGACAGCGATAGCAATAACAAAGGTAATGGTTTTAGCAAAAAACAAACCGTACTCGTATAAAAATTCCAACTGTATTCTCCGTTTATAAATTTCAGTCAATTTAGCATGCTTTAAAGCAAAAAAAGCCACTTAACAGTGGCTTTTTAGACTTAATTGAGTGGTTGGCTACTAATTAGTCACAATATCAGTATCTGATACAGATAATAAACGTCCACGTGATACTAGGTAAGTTGCAATTTGCAATTGCATTTCTGCATTTGCTGCTGCGCTACCCGCTACTGTAGTCGACTGTCTTTCATCTTGCGCCGGTGTTAACACAGAGCCATGATGACCTGTGTTAAATTTAACTAAATAGCTAGAGCCCATCTCTGTTGGCGCTTGAGTTGTACTCACCGTTTCTAACCCCATAAAGTTAGCTAGAGGAACAGTACCTGCAATTGGATTGCTGGCAGTCATCGGCGGAATAACTTGGTCTGGCTTGTTATTCTCTGTGCCATCACCTACCACAACATTCATGTAAACAGGTGTTTCTAGTGCTTTAACCGTTGCAGCATAGTTAGTAGGATCGCCACTATCTAATGCTGTTTGTGCTGCAAATACAAACTGCGTCATTACGCCCTTTATATTAGCTAGTTTATCAGTTTCACCCGCCATAGTTAGCGATGCTGCAAACTCATTAAAGCCACAGCTCAAGAAGTCCTGCATGTCTGGTAACAAAGCACCACAGTTTGATAAAGCATCAGCGTTTAAGAATGCATTAAACTCATCAGCTTCAGCAGTTCCTGCTTGAGAAAGCACAGAACCTTGAATAAATGGTCCAAATGCTGCTGATTCTAACAAGAAGCTAGCAATACCACCGCCGCCGCTTGCTAATGCTACAGCGTTAACCTTAAATAATGGATCTACTTGTTCGGCTAATGGGCTATTCGTTTGTGCAATAAATGCAGGTGCTACAATTGAGCCTAGTGAATGGCCAATGTAAGATACATCAGTAGAATTTAGTGAACTGTCACCACTGAAATTTAAGCCTAAACGTAGACCAAGTAAGTCAGCACTTGACTGGCGTAAACTATCTCTGGCGACCAGTAAAGAGCTCAAGTTCATGTAGCTAAGTACAGAGCCTGTTGTTGCGTTAAAATCATCGTTACCGTCTACATCAACATCTACACCACGCTCACCATGACGAGGATGATCAATTGCAACTGTGGCAAAACCCTGTAATGAAAGCTGCGCTGTTAGTGTCAACATGCTTTCTTTTTGCGTGGTAATACCATGTTGCATAATAACTACAGGCCAACCACCTGCTGGCATAGCAGTAAATGGCTCTAAACCTAAACCTGAACGGTATGCATTAACAACCGGTAAAATCGGCTTGGTAATTTGTACTGGCACATTCGCCATGCTTTGCATTTTAGGAAGTGAGTTATATTTAGTTAAGTGTTTAGTGCTATCAAGCCCTAAATCACGAAGCTGTCCATCACTCAAAGCAGCACACATCGCATCGTTAGTGCTAATGGGATCGGTTGGGAACGCTTCACCAGCTTGCGCTTTGTAACCTAAAATAGCAACGGCACTGTCACACATACCTTGCCAGTAAGTATCATTTAGATCACTGATCTCTTTACCCGTAGGTGTACCTAAATACATAGGTAGCTGGATGCTGCCTTTTTGATATTGTGCAACTTGGAATATATCGGGCACGGTAACACCCTGCAATGCAAAAGCTTGTTGTACGTTAGCCATTGGCTGAGTTGGAATTTGCAACGCAGGGGTTGGAATTGTTGGCTCTGTTAGGCTTGCTGCTAAAACCTTTTTAATCGTGCCAAGCACTGGTCCTGCTGATTGCATTGTCATGGCAGCAGAAAAAATAATATCGTCTTTGGTAATATCACCAGAGCTAACCACTACGTTTTCGTAGCTATTAACAGCCCCTTGCAGCGCAAGTTGTGATGGCGTTACTAAAGGCGCTTCTTGTTTAACAGTGGCATAAGTTGAAGATGGTTCAATCGAGCGACCTTCTGAATCTTTCAGTCCAGTCGTTAACACATTAATGTATGAACTACCGGCTTTAAAAGGCTTAAGTGGGACAATAGCTACTGCGTCACCAGAAGCTTGGGTTACAAAGTCCACGCCAAAGGTCAATTCGCCTACTAATTTACATGCTGCACCGGCTGGTGCTTGCGAACATTCGGCATCAGTTAGGCTTGCACCCATGATAACTTCAAAAATACGTACAGAGCCTGGTGAAGCTGCAGACGTTTCATCAAGGCTAATGCCCGGTGGAAAGGTTAGATCAATTTTGAATGGCACTTGAGTAGACCAGCCATCAAGTGCTCCTATTGCTAGTTGCGGATCTGCATAGGCAGTTCTAGGGATAGAAACATTTTCGCTATTTAACTCCCCTGGAATATTTATAGTACCATCTAGGGTGCCACTCATTAATAAATCATTAGGAACCGAAATAACACCATTTGCAGGGTCAAATTTTACCGTCGCTTTGGGAATAACTGTAACTGAATTGTTTTTAACATCTTCTAACGTTTCTCCGCCGCCACAGCCTGCTAATGCAGCTGCAACTGAGAGCGAGAGTAGCATTTTTTTCATAGTGTTCTCCGCACAAATCTTATTTTTATAGTGTGTTTATAGTCAGTGTAATTAAGTTAATTTAATGTAGCTAGTATATTAATGAGACATTAGACCAGTTAAATCTAACTTAAAGTTTCTGGTTTCGCCACCTAAATTTGCAATAAATTCGATTACTTGTCGATTTGCTATGTTAAAATCAATAAAAATTTAAACATTGGTACTTTTATGCATACCTATCAAGCAACTGAAAACGCACTTAAAGACAAAATAATTTTGATCACAGGCGCAGGTGATGGGATTGGCCGTGTCGCAGCTATTACCTATGCAAAACATGGTGCAACCGTTATTTTATTAGGAAAAACAACTAATAAATTAGAATGTGTGTATGACGAAATCATTAATGCTGGCTACCCGCAGCCCGCTATTGTGCCTATGGACATAAAAGGTGCAACTAAACAAAACTATCGTGATTTAGCTGCAACTATCGAGAGCCAATTTGGCCGCTTAGATGGACTATTAAATAACGCAGGTATTTTAGGTACTTTAGGGCCGTTAGAACATTTTTGTTCATCAACATTTGAAAATGTGATGAAAGTAAACGTCACCGCACAAGCGATGATCACTAAAGCACTATTCCCTGTAATGCGAAAGTCAAAGAATGCCTCTGTAGTATTTACTTCTTCGGGTGTGGGTCGCAAAGGAAGAGAGTTTTGGGGACCTTATGCAATTTCTAAATTTGCAGTAGAAGGTATGATGCAAACATGGGCGTGTGAAGTTGAAAAAACGCCGATTCGTGTAAACTGTATCAACCCAGGTGCAACCCGTACGTCAATGCGAGCAAGCGCATTCCCGGGCGAAGATCGAGATTTACTGGCGACACCTGAAGATCTAATGCCAACTTATCTGTACTTAATGAGCGATGACTCAAAAGATATAAATGGCCAATCGTTAGATGCACAAGCTAAAAAGTAATATTTAGTTTTAAACGTAAAAAGCCGCTGTAAAAAGCGGCTTTGTTGTTTTATGCTTTGATTACTTACGTTTAGTCGGTTTTACACGTTGATTATGCTTTTTAACCGCCTTACGAATTTGATTTATTTTAGCGCGCTTATCTTTGCGTTTTTCAGGGATAACCGACAGCTTAGTTTGCGTTTCTTTACCAAGTTTAACTGTTTTACGTAAATAGTTAACTGTGTCTAAATCGTACTCAATCCAACCACCTTGTGGTACACGCTTATCAAGCTCTAATTTACCGTAGCGTATACGAATTAGGCGTGATACTTCCACATCTTGTGATTGCCATAGACGACGAACTTCTCGATTACGACCTTCATTAAGTGTTACGTTGTACCAGCGGTTAATTCCTTCACCGCCCATAGGCTTTATGCCGGTAAATTTAGCCGGACCATCTTCAAGCTCTACACCGCGAAGTAAGTTTTTCATCGTTTCGTCAGTCACTTCACCAAATACACGAGCTGAGTATTCGCGTTCAACTTCGTAACTCGGGTGCATTAAGCGATTCGCTAATTCACCGTCATTAGTAAAAAGCATTAGCCCTGACGTATTCACATCTAATCGCCCTACCGCTATCCAGCGGTCACCATCAATACGGGGTAAACGATCAAATACAGTTCTACGCCCTTCAGGATCTTTACGGGTGCTTAGTTCACCTTCAGGCTTGTTGTACATAATCACACGACAAATTCTGTCAGCTTTTTCTTCAATTTTAACAGTGTGACCGTCCACACGAATCAAATCGGTTTCTTCAACCCTGTCACCTAATTTCGCCACTTTACCATTTACACTCACGCGGTTAGCGTCGATGTATTTTTCCATTTCACGGCGTGAACCTACCCCTGCACGGGCTAGGACTTTTTGTAACTTTTCACCTTGTATACTCATTTGGATGGTTCTCTCACAGAAGGATCACTTAATAACTGGGTAATTTTACTTTGCTGTTGCTCTGGCAATGCGGGTAAATCATGAAGTCCCGTTATCGAAAAATAATCTAAAAATTGTTTAGTCGTTGCATAAAGTGCCGGTTTACCGGGTACTTCTTTATGCCCAACTACTTTAACCCACTCTCTTTCAAGCAGGGTTTTAATAATATTTGAGCCAGTTGCTACACCCCGTACTTGCTCAATTTCACCACGAGTAATGGGTTGTTTATAGGCAATTAGCGACAGGGTTTCGAGTAAAGCTCTCGAGTACTTAGGCGCACGTTCTTGCCATAAATTACTCAACCATGGGCTTAAACTACTGCACGCTTGAAAACGATAGCCACTCCCTACCTCAACTAAACGTATTCCACGCGTCTGATAGTGAATTTGAATGGCCTCTACAGCATCATTAATGCGCGCCATAGAAATTGCTAAGTCGTTTAAAACCATGTCCTTAAGATGACGTTTTGATACGGGCTTGTCTGCCACGAAAATCGCCGCTTCAATGATTTCAATTAATTGTTCATCACTAATTCGCCGACCAACCATAATCACTCTAAAGTTAATAAAAACACACAGCCATCTATTATGACAGAACAACGGCAAACTAGGAAAACATATTAATAAAATAACATTTTATAGGTATAAAAAAAGCCAGTGAAAAACACTGGCTTGGTATCAAGTGTATTTAATAATGTGATTTAGCTATTTTTAAATTGCTCAAGTGCATCGTCTTCTGCAACAGAATCACCATGCTTTTGGATATAGCTATTAAACTCTTTTTTACTTACTCGTTTATCTTTATTGCTGTCCATGTAGCCAAAGTGATTTGAAATATCATCATCGTCAGCTTCAGTAACTGAAATAAAGCCGTTGCTGTCATTATCTAAGCTTTTGAAGTCATTTTCTATTTTATCAAACTTCGCAATATCAGCTTTAAATGCAGACTCACTTACTTCACTATCAGTTGCAACTTTACCAGCATTTAGCTGCATATAAGCGTCATATTCAGTACGACTTATTTGATTATCTATATTTGTATCTATATTTGAAAAGTGTTGCCAAATACTATCATCGTCAGCTTCAGTTTTTGAGATAAAACCATCGCTATCGTTATCTAAGCTTGCAAAATCACTGTCAATTTTTTCTAAACCCTGATTTGAAGAACATGCAGCTAAGCTCAATGCGGCTAAAATAGTAGAAGCTATCGTTAATTTTTTCATTAGACGTATCCTTGTAAATTAATAAATTTCAACTCAAATGATACAAATACGATGCCAGAATTATAACCCAATAAAAACAACAACTTAAAAAACACTCTTGTGCTGCGATATTCGATAATGCAATTTTTGCAAACTACTGTGGTAATTTTTGCAAAAAAAAGCTCGGTAAGAACCGAGCTATTTATATCAAATACGGTAATTTAGATTGCAGCGTCTTGGTAACGCTTTACAAAATCAGTTACGTTTTGGCCATTACACTTTAATGTGTTTAAGTTGCCAATTTGCTTACGTACTGGTTGTAAGCCTTGCTTTAATGCAGTCATACATAACTGTGTTTCTTGATGTGAATCTTTTGCAAATACTTCAACTTTAGATGAAGCGACTTGAACCGCTGATTCTTTTTTAGCTATATCGCGGATATCTTGACCATTACATAGGATACTTTTTGAATAACGCGATAAGTACATACCATGCTTTGCAGCCATTTTACGTGCAGCTGAAAAACCTTCATTGGCGCTTACTACACACAAGTTAGACTCTAATTTGTTGTCTTTGCTAAAGTATGTATTGCTTTGTGCAGAAGCAGTAACAGAAACAAAAAGAGAGGCAGCTAAAAGTAATTGAGTTTTCATCAGGGGTAGTCCTATTTGAACGAGTTAAACAAACGATTTCTGCGCATTATATAGACAACTTTTAACATATCAATTGAATATTTTATTTATTTTGTTATTTAATAATGCATTTACAATGTTTAAACATTAAGCAGTAATTGAGCAACAATTGTGCAGTTATTTTCTCATTTCAGTCATGTTATGTCGCTCTAAATGCTGATACAATTTAGCTAACAATGAAAATAAGTTTGAAGGTTAACTTTATGAAAGTGATTTCTTTTAATATCAATGGCCTGCGCGCTCGTCTACACCAGTTACAAGCTATTATTGATAAACACCAGCCAGATATTATCGGTCTTCAAGAGATCAAGGTACACGATGAAGCGTTTCCGCTAGATGATGTACAAAAGATGGGTTACCACGTTTATTTTCATGGGCAAAAAGCCCATTACGGTGTGGCAATGTTATGCAAAAAAGAGCCTAAATCGGTATTAAAAGGCTTCACTACCGACACCGATGAGTCGCAAAAGCGGATGATTAGCGTCACTGTAGAACAAGAAAATCGCCGTGACTTACATGTAATGAATGGCTATTTCCCACAAGGCGATAACATTAATCACGAAACTAAGTTCCCCTACAAACGTCAATTTTATCAAGATTTAATGACTCATCTAAATAGCCATTTCACTCCTGACCAAGATGTAATTGTTATGGGTGACATTAATATCTCCCCTACCGATTTAGATATTGGTATTGGTGAAGTAAACGCAAAACGTTGGTTAAAAACGGGTAAATGTTCATTTCAACCTGTTGAACGTGAGTGGCTTGCTACCTTATTAAATTGGGGCTTTAAAGACACCTTTAGAGAACAAAACCCAGAAATTAACGACCAATACTCCTGGTTTGACTATCGTTCAAAAGGATTTGTTGATAACCGCGGTCTACGAATTGATGTGGTACTGGCAACGCATGACTTAGCGGCTCGTTGTATCGACACAGGCATAGATTATGAACTGCGTGCTATCGATAAACCTTCAGATCATGCGCCTATTTGGTCAGAGTTTAATTAACGATTATGTTGAGCGCGCAATTACAAGGGTTACTGTGGATTGTTGTCATCGTTATCGGCTTTTTAAGCATTAACAAGTCAACATACAGTCACTTATTTAATACTCCAGCAAGACAAACAGGTGTATTTGCTTGTGCGCTGGTGCTCGCTTTATTATGGCGTATCAAGGCCGGTATTTTGCCCGGTCTCGATCTGCATATATTAGGTATAACCGCTGTAACCCTAACACTGGGGTGGCGCCTTGCTATTTTAAGTTGTGTACTCGCAACAGCACTTTTAACTGCTTTTGGACAAATAGCACTAGAATTAGTAGCATTAAAACTCATTATTAGTGCCTTTATACCGGTGTTATTGAGCTATTTAGTTTTTATTGTCTGTTATCACTATTTAGCACGGCACTTTTTTATCTATATATTTGTTTGTAGCTTTTTAACAGCGGGTGTTGTTGCCTGTATTAACATTATACTCGGTGGTGCTTTTTATTACGCAATAGGTGAATATAGTTGGCATCAGCTAAGCGAGAATTATATTTATCTAAGTCCTATTTTGGCCTTTCCTGAAGCTATGCTAAACGGTATGGCAATCACTGTACTGATCACCTATCGCCCACATTGGGTAAAAACTTTTTTTGATAAGGACTATTTAGGCTCATGAGTCTTCATTACCATTGCCCTATTTGTAAACAGCCACTAGCACTCAATGATAAAACATTACGATGCGATAATAATCACAGCTTCGATTTTGCCAAAGAAGGCTATGTAAACTTACTGCCTGTACAAAACAAAAATTCTAAACAGCCTGGCGATTCGTTGGAAATGGTACAAGCTAGGCGTTCATTTTTAGAACAAGGTTATTATGGCTTTTTACAAACGGCTTTAGCCAATATTGTTAAGCCACTTAATGCCGACATAATGATTGATTTGGGGTGTGGTGAAGGATTTTATACTCACGCTATTGCTAATAACAGCCAGGCTAACGTATACGGTGTTGATATATCAAAGTCGGCAGTAAAGTATGCGGCAAAACGTTACAAACAATGCCACTTTAGCGTTGCTTCAATTAGCCAAGCGCCTTTTGATGATCACCTTGCTGACGTTTTGGTTAGTGTATTTGCGCCTTTATTTGACAGTGAACTTGCACGTCTGGTCAAAGATAATGGTTGCTTAATTGTGGCAAGCCCAGGCCCAACTCATTTGAAAGAACTAAAAGATTATATTTATAGCAACGTAAACGAGCACACACAAATAGCAGCACCTGCGGGCTTTGAAAATACATCGCAACAATTAATCACAGAGCAGGTATCGCTTACATTTAACGATGTTAAGAACTTAATTATGATGACGCCATTTGCGTGGAAGTTTAGACCAGAACATTGGCAAGCACTTGAGCAAAAACAACAGCATAGCGTCACATTGTCATTTTACATTACGCAATTTACTAAAACTGCTCTTTAGTAAACGTTTTATCCATTTTATCGAACATATCTTTTAGTAATTCGGCAAGCTCCAAATAGCGGGGCTTGTTTTTTCCCATTTGCGCGTCGTAACCGTTAGCAACCATTTTTGCAAATAACTCGTTATACCATTGCTGCATAGCAGGCTCTAATTCAGTTTGCGCACGTTTACCCAACCATAAAAGCCCTTGTAATGGCAACGAGATAAAAAACAGACTACTGGCAATCGCTTGGGGCAGAAAATCTGAGCCTAAATAATTAATCTGAAAAAACAGGGTCAGCATGGCTAATATTGGCATTACTGTGATTGCAAGCTCAGTGGCTCTGATCACTTTAAATTCTGCAAATAATGGCGCGACCTCTTTACGCATTGGCCATGTTTTAGCATAAGAACGCCCTAATTGAACTTGCGATATCACACTTTTTTGCATTAATAAATCCTCATAGTCTCGGTTTGTAACATTTCAACAAACGTAGTACTTATAAAAGTGTAACACAATTATAGCTGCTTTCACTTTATCGGTAAAAATGCTTAATTTCATAAGTAAAACTCACAAAAAGCATAAATTATCGAAAGAATCTCACAAAGCCCTTTTAATAAAGTCTACTACACTTTAGTCTAGGCTTATCTAAGCCACAAAGGCTTATACATCAACCAAGTGTACTGATTAATACTTAAATGGAAAATGAATCTATGCCAACACTCCCAAATAATCCGAACCATGTTTTGGTACTCAATTGTGGAAGCTCAAGTCTAAAGTTTGCAATTATTGATGCAAACACAGGAAACGACATTATATCAGGTTTAGCTGAGCGCCTAGGTGATAATGCTCCCTCAATCAAATATAAGTTTCAGGGAGAAAAAACCACTATTAAGCTTGCTGCTAACCAAGCACATGCCCAAGCACATGCCCAAGCAATTGATACGCTGGTTGATTTAATAAAAGATCACAATTTAGACGAGCAATTAGTAGCAGTGGGTCATCGTGTTGTGCATGGTGGCGAGCATTTTACTCAATCAGTTTTAATTGACGATAACGTCATTGCAGGTATTACCCAAGCAGCCACACTGGCCCCTTTACATGGTCACGCTAATTTACTGGGCATCTCATCAGCACAAGCATCATTTAAAGATTTACCACAAATAGCCGTGTTTGATACCGCATTTCATCAAACTATGGATGAGGTTGCTTATCTATATGCCCTTCCTTATCAACTTTATAAGGACTTTGGGGTTAGACGCTATGGGTTTCATGGCACTAGCCATTTTTATGTAGCAGGTCAAACCGCTAAAATGCTGGCTTTACCTGTTGAAGAAAGTAACTTTATCAGCGCCCACTTAGGCAATGGCTGCTCGGTGTGTGCAATCAAAAACGGTAAAAGTGTCGATACCAGCATGGGCTTAACCCCGCTTGAAGGACTTGTAATGGGTACCCGTTGTGGTGACATTGACCCAGGGTTATTTAACTTTTTAACTACGCAACTTGATTACACTGCGCAGCAAATTGATGACCTGCTAAATCAAAAGAGTGGCTTATTAGGAATAAGCGAGCTATCAAACGATTGCCGTACTATTGAAGAGGCTGCTATTGCTGGCAACTCTCAAGCCATGCTGGCACTTAATATGTTTTGCTATCGCTTAGCAAAACAAATAGCCGCCTATATGGTACCGCTACAAAAATTAGATGCAGTTATTTTTACCGGTGGGATTGGCGAGAATTCCGATATCATTCGAGAAAAAGTACTCACACAGTTAGCATTTTTGGGTATCAATTTAGATCCTCAAGCAAACCTTGATGCACGGTTCGGCCAAGCTGGATTAATTAGCGCTTCTAATTCAACAAGCAAAGCGGTAGTTATGCCTACCAACGAAGAATGGGTTATTGCACTCGACGCCGCAAACATCACCAAGGAGTTATAATATGGCTCGTCGTATTATGTTGGTTCCTATCTCTACAGGGGTGGGTTTAACCTCAGTATCTGTTGGTTTAGTAAGGGCGCTGGAACAAAAGACGGTTAAGGTTAACTTTTTCAAACCTATCGCCCAGCCACGTGCAGGTGAAACTGGCCCTGAAAAATCTACTCAAATTGTCACTCAAGGCTCACCAATTAACCCGCCAACACCGTTTGCGCTCGATTACGCAGAGCAAATGATTGGTGATGGTAAAGGTGATGACTTATTAGAAGAAATTGTTGAGCGTTTTCAAAGTAAAATAAACGATGACGAAGTGGCCATAATCGAAGGAATGGTGCCTACTCGTCGCCAACCTTATGCGGGACGCATAAACCGTGAAATAGCACAAACCTTAGGGGCCGATATTGTATTTGTGCTTACCCCTGGGAATTACAGTATTACCCAAATTGAAGATCGCCTTGAAATTGCTGCCGGAAATTACGGTGGCATAGATCACCCTCGTGTGCTGGGTTGTATTTTCAATAAAGTAAATGCCCCTCTAGATGAAGAAGGCCGTGCTCGCGCTGATTTAGTCGATACTTACAAGCCAGAAGCGCTTGATAACGAGCTTAACCGCCTAGCTTCTTTACCAATTTTTAGAAAAAACCCTTTTATGTTACTTGGTGCCATTCCGTGGGATTTTGAGCTGGTAGCGCCACGCGTTAAAGATTTAAGTGCCTATTTAAAAGCCACTATTATTAATGAAGGCGACATGGTGCATCGCCGACTAAGACGCATTACTTTTTGTGCCCGTACAGTATCAAATATTCTAAATTATTTTACCCCAGGTGCGTTATTGGTCACCCCAGGCGATCGTTCAGATATATTGGTTGCAGCCTGCTTGTCTGCTATGAATGGTACTAAACTAGGCGCTATTTTGCTCACCGGTGGCTTTGAGCCTGAGCCGCGCATCATGGCGCTGTGCGAACAAGCCATGCAAACAGGGCTGCCTATTTTAGCAACCGAAGGCGACACTTGGCGCACCTCGTTATTACTGCATAACTTTAACCTAGAAGTACCAAGCGATGATGAACAGCGCATTGAAAAGGTAAAAGATCATAACGCAGAGTATATAGATTCTGATTGGTTAGATACCTTAGCTAAAAGTGTGGGGAAAACCCGAAAACTATCCCCTCCTGCCTTTAGGTATTTATTGACTGAAAAAGCTCGTAAAGCCGAAAAAACAATTGTACTGCCTGAGGGTAACGAACCTAGAACCATTAAAGCAGCCGCTATTTGTGGCCAGCGGGGCATTGCTAAAACAATTTTATTAGGTGATCGTGATGAAATATTACGTATCGCCGAGCAGCAAGGCATTGAGCTTAACGAGCATGTAACTGTAATTGAGCCAAGCAGTATCATAAATGACTACGTAGCACCTATGGTGGAAATCCGTAAGAATAAAGGTCTTACTGAAGTAGTCGCCCAAGAGCAACTACAAGATCACGTAGTACTTGGCACCATGATGCTAGAGCAAGGCAAAGTCGATGGTCTGGTATCGGGTGCGGTAAACACCACTGCCAATACCATTCGACCACCGTTACAATTAATTAAAACTGCGCCAGGTTCATCATTAGTGTCATCTGTGTTCTTTATGCTATTACCGGATCAGGTTCTAGTTTATGGTGATTGCGCTATTAATCCCGATCCTAATGCCGAACAACTGGCCGACATTGCAATTCAATCTGCCGACTCAGCAGCAGCATTTGGTATTGAACCTCGCGTAGCCATGATAAGTTACAGTACTGGTGATTCAGGCAGTGGGGCTGATGTAGAAAAAGTGCGAGCGGCAACTAAACTGGCCCAGCAAAAGCGCCCAGATCTAATTATAGATGGACCACTACAGTATGATGCGGCAATTATGGAAAGTGTAGCGATTAAAAAAGCACCTAACAGCCCTGTTGCAGGTAAAGCAACGGTATTTATATTCCCTGATTTAAATACTGGCAACACCACCTATAAAGCGGTACAACGAAGCGCTGATTTGATCAGTATCGGTCCGATGCTGCAAGGGATGCGTAAACCAGTTAACGACTTAAGCCGTGGCGCATTAGTTGACGACATAGTGTACACCATCGCTTTAACTGCCATTCAAGCAGCGCAAGCTGAGGCACTTAATTAACTCATTTGACTAACATGCCCCTTTTATAGCCTAGCCAATTTTTAATTAATTATTAATAGGTTAGGTTATTTATACCTTACAACCCCCAAGCTTATCCACAGAAATTGTGGACAATTATTTTTTAATTAATAAAAACTTTAACAACGACTCCGTTTGGGCCTTTAACTTAGATTCAATACTCTATACTATAAAGCTATTATCTTGCTGCTAGGGATGGGTTTTATGTCAAAACAAACACTACAATTACACAGCACTGTTTTATCAATTCATAGTTTAGCGCTTGATGCCGACATCCCTCCTGCCCTGTTAAAGCAACCATTATTTTTTATTTCAAAAACGCACGATGAACTCTCGGTCGTTTGCCCTGATGACTTTATAATTGATAGCCAAGATACAGAATCGAATTGGCAAGCATTAGAAGTAATTGGCCCATTAGGATTTTCGTTAACCGGTATCATGGCAAATATTTCAGGGGTATTAGCAAGAGCTGGCGTGTCAATTTTTTCAATTTCAACCTACGACACCGACTATATCTTAGTAAAAAAGCAAACAGTCAACAAAGCGATGGCTGCTCTCAAAGCCGATGGCTACAACGTGGTAACTTAATTAATAATGAAATCTGAAGACGTTAGCTATTTAACTAAAAATAAAATTGGCCGAAGCGCAATACAAATAACCAGCCCATTCAGTGGCAAAGTTTTGCAAATGGACGCGCATCCTGAAGCTTTTTTCCGCTTTGGAACTTTAGGACCAGGGATTATTGTCAGCTTAACTAGCCATAAAGTGTTAGCGCCATTTAATGGGACTTTGTTGCAAGTTAAAAGCGGTGGGTGCGAGTTTATTTTAAAAGCTAAAAATGGCTTAAAAGTATTAATAAACTTAGCCGTTCCTGATTCTCAAACTCTCACGCATACTCATATTGCTCAGCTTAATGGCAGCAAAATAACCAAAGGACAGCGCCTCGCTTACTTTGATTTGCGTGAACTCGATACGTCTATTTTAGCTAGCCTTATCATACTCAATGGCCACGACTTAGGCACTTTTCATTATTCTCACCCGCAGGTCAATGCCGGTGTAGATACCTTATTAACTATTATCAAAAAGAAGTAGGTTTATGATCACTCTCTATGGCATTAGCAACTGCGACACAATCAAAAAAGCAAAAAAATACCTAAGCGATAATGACATCGCATTCACTTTCCATGACTATCGTAAAGATGGCGTTAATCATAATATGGTTAGCGATTTTGCAGAGCATATTGACTGGGAACAACTTGTTAATAAACGTGGCACAACCTACAGAGCGCTGTCGGATGAGCAAAAGCAAAGCTTAACGAAGCAAACTGCAATCGATATATTGGTTGAACAACCTGCAATGATTAAACGCCCTGTTCTTATTAATAACGGGCAATACCATTTAGGCTTTAAAGCAGCCCAGTACGATGAGATCTTTAAATAATGACTCACCCAGTAATCACCCTAGCCCAAGCTTTAATTCAGCGAGAGTCAGTTACCCCTGAAGATGCAGGCTGCCAACATATGATGAATGAGCGTCTAAGTGCAATTGGCTTTGACATAGAATCGCTATTTTTTACCGACACCCTCAATACCTGGGCACGAAAAGGCACGCAATCACCACACTTTTGTTTTGCTGGGCATACCGATGTAGTGCCCACAGGGCCTGAAAAGAATTGGCAGCACC
Organism: Pseudoalteromonas sp. RW-H-Ap-1; assembly: GCF_048318575.1. GTDB lineage: Bacteria > Pseudomonadota > Gammaproteobacteria > Enterobacterales > Alteromonadaceae > Pseudoalteromonas. The sequence continues at coordinate 1,379,452 of NZ_CP166996.1, read as the reverse complement.
CGCCTTTTGCAGGATTAATTGAAGACGGTTTATTACATGGGCGTGGCGCTGCCGACATGAAAGGCTCACTGGCAGCCATGGTTGTAGCCACAGAGCGTTTTGTAACCAAGCACCCTGATCATAAAGGCTCTATTTCGTTTTTAATTACCTCAGATGAAGAAGGCCCTTTTATCAACGGTACCACCCGCGTAATAGATACTTTAGAAGCGCGCGGTGAAAAAATTGATATGTGTCTTGTTGGTGAGCCCTCATCACGCGATGTGCTCGGTGATGTGGTTAAAAATGGCCGTCGTGGTTCACTCACTGGTTTTTTAACAATAAAAGGCGTGCAAGGGCATGTGGCTTACCCACATTTAGCGCAAAACCCAATTCATTTAGCTACGCCAGCTTTAACCGAGCTAAGCCAAACTGTATGGGATATGGGTAATGACTTTTTCCCAGCCACCAGCTTTCAAATCTCTAACATTAATGGTGGCACAGGTGCTGGTAATGTGATCCCGGGTGAGCTTGAAGTACAATTTAACTTTAGGTTTAGCACCGAAGTTACTCATCAGCAGCTGCAACAAAAAGTGAACGCGATTTTACAAAAACATAATTTGAATTACGAACTAAATTGGATTGTAAATGGCCTACCGTTTTTAACCGATCACGGTCCGTTAGTTGACGCTACCGTCGCTGCCATTAAATCAGTAACTGGCTTAACCACTAATTTAGAAACAACAGGTGGGACATCAGATGGCCGCTTTATTGCCCAAACCGGCGCTAAAGTAATCGAGCTGGGACCACGTAACGCCACAATTCATAAAGTTGATGAGTGTGTCAGTACAGACGACCTGATCGCGCTTGCGGATATTTATGAACAAATATTAGAACAACTGTTAACTTAATGACTGCAAATAAAGAACTCATACAATGCATAACCGGTCAAAGTGATGCACACTTAGTCGCCATACAAAACCATTATTTGCATGCCAATATTGTTAACGACTTTATTGCACTGCAATCAGCGGCCGCATCCGCTGGCTTTGATTTATGTATTGCATCAAGTTTTCGGGATTTTAATCGTCAATCAGCTATTTGGAATGCTAAATTTTCAAATAAGCGCGTGGTGTTAGATAAAGCGCAACAAGCCGTTGAACTAAATTCACTGAGTGATATTGAAAAATGTACCGCCATAATGCTGTATTCTGCACTGCCAGGGGCAAGCCGCCATCATTTAGGCACTGACTTAGATATTTTTGATAAAAGCGCAGTGAGTGGCGATTATGTGTTGCAACTAACCCCCGATGAGTATCAGCATGGCGGACCTTTTGCCAAACTAAGTCAATGGCTAGACACTCACCTAGAGGAGTTTGGATTTTATCGGCCTTATCAGCACGATTTAGGCGGTGTTGCCCCAGAACTTTGGCACATTAGCCACATTGCGCAGTCAGAGCAGCTTATGAGCCATTTATCACTAGAGGTATTACACAATTGTATTAAAGAGAGTAATTTATTCGGTAAAGACGCTATTTTAACCCACTTACCAGCATTGTATGAACGCTTTGTGCTTAATGTGAGCCCACCTGCTAAGCGGTGTTAGTTTTTTTATTTAACGTAAAAACCAATACCGCTAGTAAAATAATACTGCTGGAGAGCATAAATTGCACAGTTAATGTTTCTGATAAAAACACCGCTCCTGCAATAGCTGCCAAAACGGGCACGCATAACTGCACTATAGCTGCATGCGTGCTTTTTAATAATGGCATAGCCACATACCAAATACTGTAACCAACACCCGATGCTATCGCACCTGAGCCAATGGCAAGTAACACTCCTTCCATACGAATATCTTTAAGCTGGCTCATACCCACCACTATTAAAACAGGTAGCACTAATAAGCTGCGAATAAAGTTATAAGTGGTGGCTCTAAGTGGTGATACACACGCTTTGCCTCTAATACTATAAATTCCCCATGCCACGCCACTTATACTCATTAATATTGCCGCCATTAGCGGTGGCGCTGTTTGCGATGGTAGCATTAGGTAAACAAAAGCCACAAACGCCACAATAAATGCAAGCCATTGCACAGCGGTTAAGCGCTCTTGTTTATAGATGCCCCAACCGATCATGGTAAATTGCACCGCAGAAAACAAAATAAGCGCACCCATGCCGGTATCTAGCTCTATATAAGCAACAGAAAAACACAGCGCATATATCAACAAGCTCGCACTGCTTCGCCAGCTTCCGGTATCGTTAGTAACAGAACTACTTAATTGTGATTTTTTATTTAACTGCCTTGTATAGAGCAGCATAATAATGGCCAAACACACCGCCCCGCTGAGTATCCTTATAACAGTGAAATTCCACGCATCAATATAACCTTGTGCCAACGCTAAACGACACAATAATGAATTGGCAGCAAAGGCAACTAACGCGATAATAGTGAACAGAGTGGCTTTCAAATGAATTCCTAATGTGTTGATAAATATGTACCGTGTTTATATACAGGTTAAATTAGCGTCCATTGTTGTAAACGTTAACATGGATATTTTTTAAATGATATTAAGGGTTTTTAGTCTATGTTTATACGCTACGCTTTTTTACAATCTTTCACACCTGCATTTATCGGCCATGTGTTAACCTTATAAAATAGATAAGAGGAGTGCGTGTGCGTCACATTTTAATTTTCAGTTTTTGCTTTATCATAAGTGGTTGCAGCACCATTGGTTTTAACGATCTATTTAATGATTATGCCACAAACACCACTCCTGTTAGACAAGCTATTAGCAATAATAATATTGAAAATGCACGCGCCCTTATAAAAACCAATAGTAAAGCGCACAGTAATTATTTACTGAACCAATTAGAGCAAGGACGTATTGCTGATTTAGCTAATAATCCAGACAGTGCGCAAACATATTTTGAAAATGTCTATCAACAAATGCAAGCTAAACGCCAAGCAGCCAAAATACAAGTAAGTGCAGGGCTTGAGCAAAGCAATGCGCTGTTAACCAACGACTCAGCAATAGGTTATATCCCCCCTGCTTACGAAATGAGTATGTTGCATAGCTACAAAGCACTTAATTATGTTTATAAACGCGATATTGAGAGCGCGTTAGTTGAAATACGCCGCGCTAATAAAGTACAAGTTGATGCACTACTTGATAATCAAAGCGAGTTTGATAATGCCATTGCCCAAGCACAGCAACACTACCCAGACATGGATAATTTAACTCGCTCGGTAAAAAATGGCTTTCAAAATGCGTACACGTTTTACTTATCCGGGTTGTTATATGAAAAAGCAAAGCAAGGCGATGATGCCTACATAGACTATAAAAAAGCACTCGAAATACAACCTAACAATCCGTATTTACAGCAAGATTTACTACGCCTTGCTAAGCAGCAAGGTTTTGCGGATGACTACCAGCAATTTAAGCGACAGTTTGGTGAAGTAAACGCCATAGATAAAAATCAAGGCGAAGTAGTTATATTGTTTGAACAAGGCCTTATACCAAAACAGCATGAGTTTAAATTGCGATTGCCTATTTATACTTCGCAGGGGGATGCCCGCTTTTATAGCCTAGCAATGCCTGTTTATATTAATAATGCCTACAGCAGTGCCGTTAATAATTTAAAAGTTGATGACCAAAAATTAGCATTAAGCCCGTTAGTACATTTAGAGGCACTGGCTGCTAAAACGTTAGAGCAGCAAGTCGCTGGGCGTGTTTCAAGGCAAATATTACGCCTTGTCGCTAAAGAAAAAATGCGTGCAGAGCTTGCGCGCAGTGCCGGCGATGTAGGGAACATTTTGGCAAACTTGTATAACCTTGCATCTGAGCAAGCAGATACGCGCAGTTGGCTTACCCTACCTAATCAGATCAGCCTTGCCCGCAGTGCAGTTAAAGCAGGCGAGCATACTTTAAACGTTGGCTCACAACCGCCAATAAATTTTACCGTTAGTAAGCAAGGGTTAACGTTAATCTACCTAACCTCTGTTAATAACTATTTTAACTCCCATGTAGTGCAACTTTAGGAGCCATCATGAAATACATACTTCCCGTTATTGCGCTGTTTATGCTTAGCGCATGTAGCAGCCGACCTGTAACCTCAGGTATTGGGGTTGAGCAAACTGCCAACGCTTACAAAGAGCAGCTCAATGTTAATAATCCACAATTAGCTAAAAAGCTTTTAATCAGTGATGTAAAAACGCGTCAAACAAATAACCTTACCGATGTGGTAGTTACTTTAGCGAGTACCTATAAAAAGTCGCAATACTTACAGTATCAATTTAACTGGTTTGATAAAGATGGCTTTGCTATTAAAGGCAACCACTCACCGTGGCAGGCCCTAACGCTATTTGGCTTTGCTAAAACTCAGCTTGCAGGGCTTGCGCCTAGCTCTGATGCCGTTACCTTCTCATTAGCTGTGAGAGAAGTATCAACCGACGCACAAGAATTTAAAGATTAAAGGAAATCATGATGATCAATAAACAATTTAAAACACTGTCTAGTTATGCAATTTTAGGCTTAGCAGCATTGACACTTTCAGGCTGTGCCAATAAAGCAGTTGTCAGCTATGGTGATGCTCAAGCCGTAGAAACCACAGATATAAACTTTGGCTCTACCGACTTACAAAAAGTCGCCTCACAAATGACCGACTCTCTGCTTAGTTCGCCTGTAGTTGGTACTATGACCGCCAACACACGTCCAGTGGTATTTGTAGAGCGTATTAAAAATAAAACTAGTGAACATATAGATACTGAATCAATCACCGACTCAATCTCTACTCAATTACTGCGTAGCGGCAAATTTAGATTTGTTGATATGACCCGTGTAGAAGCAGTTCGTGAGCAAATTTCATTTCAAAACGAAGACGCTCTAGTCAACCCAAGTACTGCGGTGGCTTTTGGTAAGCAAATTGGTGCGCAATATATGCTGTACGGTAACCTATCAAGCATTGTTAAATCTAATGCCGATAAAGCCGATGTGTACTACAAATTTACAATGCGTTTAATGGATATGCAAAGCGGCCTTGTTGAGTGGGCTGACGAAACTGAAATTCGTAAAACGCGTGAAAAATCAACATTTGGTTGGTAACAATAGGAGCGAACTATGAAAACGCTTAGCTTAATTTTATGCGCTTTATTAGTAGTGAGTACCCCAACGTTTGCCAAGTATGAACGCAATAAAGCCGTTCCTGTACAGCAAGTACTATTTGGGAAAGTAAAGTCGGTGCGCACTATTACTGAGCAACAATTAGTACAAGACAAAAGTAACGGCTGGAAGACCTTTGGCGGTGCCTTATTAGGCGGTGTTATTGGTAACCAGTTTGGCGGCGGCAGTGGTCGTACTGTAGCGACTATTTTAGGATCGGTGATTGGTGGTAACGTTGCCCATAATCAGCAGCAAACACAACGCTATGAACACACTCAACTCGTTGAATTATTGATACAAGTAGAAAGTGGTGAGCAATTTATGGTGGTACAAGACAGCGATCCCGCTATGCGTTTTCATCAAGGGGATAATGTTCGCCTTATTTACTTAACTAATAACACAGTACGAGTAGATAGCGCGTATTAAGCCTCTTGCAAGGCGATAGCTGAAAAGTAAAAAACCTAACTTAGGTCACTAAGTTAGGTTTTTTTAAAGGGTAATTACCTTTATTTTAAGCTGGTTCTTTTGCCCAAAGCTGCTCATTTTCATGCATTTCATATAAGCCGTGAGCACGATTTATAAGTAAGTTTGCAAAATCGGCTTGGGTTTTATCACGCGCACCCGCTGTAATAATTTGGTCGGCTTTTAACTGCCACTGCAATGAAAAATAACGCATGGCATCACGTGCATCTTTTGCTGCAGACGCTTCAGCATGATCGGTTGGTAAACGACCGGTGATCACCCAGTAGCTTTTACCATTTTGCGCTTTAAATTTCCAAAGCGCACATAAAGGCGCTAAAAAACGACTTTCTTTTTCAAGCAAGGTTTTAGGCATAATGCCTTTTTCAGCTAAATGTTGTTGTGCATTTTGAAAACACTCGCGCTGCCATTTAATTTCTTGTTGCTGAAGTTCAGCTTGCTGCTCTGGTGTTAATGGTTGTTGTTCTTGTTGCTGCATTTTAATAACCTTTTTACTTCTTTGTTTACACTTTAAGGGCATAACAAATAAGGCGCAAGCATAAATAGCGTGCTTAACACCTTATTCGCAGCTGTTTGCTGAATTTTCAAGCAAAGCACACTTACTTTATGTTGTGATCAAACGAGCCTACAGCACCTGGGAATACCACTGGTGATTCCACCCCCTGTTTATTCACGCTAGCAACCCCAAAATAGTAGTTATCAATAACCACATTTTTTAGTGTAAATTCACTGACATTATCAACCCATTGGCTATATTGCCATTGTGGCTCACTGGTGTAGCGCCAGTATATACGGTAGCCCGCTACATTTTCATCTTCTGTTGGCTGCCAAGTAAGTGTGGTACTGGCGCGCACAGCACCGCTAATTTTCACCTCTTTTGGAGGCGCAGGAGCCCATGCCATTGACGCAAGACTAACCGCATTTAATGAAGTTAGCTTTGCGGCGTAATCAAAATCAACCCCATCAATGGTATCACCGTACACAACCCCATTTTCTGTGCGCAGGTCTTGATGTTGGCGATCATAATGCTCGTTGGTTTCCATAATACGCACAGCCGCAAAGCCCGCATCATTAAACGGACGGTGATGCCCGCCTCGAGCAAAGCGGTCGAGCCTGTATACCAGCATGGTATCTAAGTTTTCAATATATTTATCAGCAATGGTGTCTATGTAACGTGCTAAATTACGGCTCGCTGAGTCAACTTCGCCGCCAGTAAAACGACGAGTGCGGGCTTGTTCTTTAGTTTCAACGACGCGCGTGCCTTCAGAAAAAATACGTGCAGTGGTGTTATCGGTTACGCCATTAATGCCAGTAATATTGCCAATCATGTCGTTATTTAAAACACCATGCACTTGCCAGTTATTTTTTTGTGCGTAAGCAGTTAAAATTTTACCACCAAATAAACCTTGCTCTTCACCTGAGAGTGCGGCGTATACCACTGAGCCATTAAATGTATATTGCGATAACACCCGTGCAGCTTCAATAACACCGGCAACCCCTGATGCATTATCGTTTGCCCCCGGTGAATCGCTAGTAAAGTCCATAACATCACTAACCCGCGAGTCTATATCTCCCGACATCATCACCATACGGTTAGGATCGGTATTACCGCGCTGAATCGCAATTATATTAACCACTTCCACAGGGTTAGGAATACGCTTTTCTCCCGAAATGGTTTGCTTTACTTCTAGTATTTCTAAACAGCCACCACACTGTGCAGAAATTGCTTCAAATTCTTTTTTTATCCAACGCCTTGCCGCACCAATACCACGAGTATCCGATTTAGTTTCAGATAAAGTATGGCGAGTCCCAAAATCCACCAACGTTTGAATATCATCTCCAATACGTTGCGCTGAAATTTGCCCTGCAATAGTGTGTAATGATGCTTGTTGTGTGGTTTGTGCCGCCACACTATAAAATGGTGCGCTACAAACAGATGCAACCGCACTATACTTAATAAGCCGAATAACTAACTTTAAAGGTGAAATTGACATAGCAGTTTAATCCTCATTGTTGATGTTTTTAAAATGACAGCTCTACAGTTATACAGCAATGCTTTTGAGATAGACGTTAAAAACCTCAGGTTAAATTACATTTAATTAACATTAGCTAGCTTGCTCGGCTTGGTTCATTGCAACTTATAAATACGCTAGTTTAATAAAAATAATCACTTATGCTGATTTGTACGTATACTAAAGAAAGAAACACGATTAATCAGCTATCATTTTATATACCCTGTTTAAAATAATAAGGTGCTGTAAAAATATGAAGAAACATGAAGAATTACCTGAGGATCATGTTGATCCCCTTATGCAGTATTTACATCATGCGATTCGCTTTGCTATTAAAATATTAGCGGTACTCATGGTGTTGGTTATTTTTTGGAGTATTGCTGATGTAGTTTATGTTTTATATATGCGATTGAGCTCTCCCCCTTACTTTTTATTAAACATTGAAGACATTCTACAAACCTTTGGTGCTTTTATGGTGGTGCTTATAGCAGTAGAAATATTTACCAACATTCGTTTATATTTAGGTTCAAGCTCACTGCCGGTTGAACTGGTTATTGCCACCGCACTAATGGCTGTGGCACGTAAAATTATTGTTTTAGATTTAAAATTAGTGACCTCAGAGCAAATTGTTGGCCTTGCATTGGTAACAATAGCCTTAGGTATATCTTACTGGCTGGTAAAAAATAAAACCGGTCACACAAAACTTTAAAGCGTTAACTCAACTTAAGATAACACTTATACATCTCATTCCCACTGCGCCTTTGTGCTTTACAATGGTATAGTGGGACACCTCTATAAATACTTAATAAGCTTCTAATATGTATCGATTATTTGAACGGATGACTAAACCGTTTCCGGAGCGTTCTCCATCTCAACCTCCTAATACCTTATTTGCATTTTGCCGCCATTACACCAAAGGCATGGAACTGTCGTTGGTGCTTATGTCGCTCAGTGCCGCATTATTAGCTATTTTAGAAGTGTCTTTATTTAGTTACATGGGGCAACTAGTTGACTGGTTAGGCGAGTACACCCCTGAAGAGCTGTTTTCACAGCATCAATCCGAATTAATAAAGATGGGGTTAATGCTTTTGGTCGTGATGCCCATAGTGGTATTTTTAGGTCGGCTATTTTACATCAAGCACTGTTGGGCAACTATCCAATGTCGATTCGCTGGCTAGCGCACCGTTATTTGTTACGCCAAAGTGTTAGCTTTTATCAAAATGAATTTGCCGGAAGAATAGCCACTAAAGTATTGCAAACCTCATTGGCCGTGCGTGAGTCGGTCACTAAGTTACTTGATGTATTGATGTACATTGCCGTTTATTTTGGCTCAATGGTGTTTTTAGTAGCCGCCTCAGATTGGCGCTTAATGCTGCCGTTATTAGTGTGGTTAGCACTATATATTTGCGTGCAAATTTACTTTGTACCACGGTTAAAAAGCATTGCTAGCTCACAAGCTGATGCACGCTCAGAAATGACCGGCCGTATTGTTGACAGCTACACCAATATTTCAACCATTAAGCTGTTTTCTTATACTCAACGCGAAGAGCAATATGCTAAACAAAGCATGGATGTATTTTTACAGCCTGTTTATAAACAAATGCGTTTGGTAACAAGCCTTAATGTGGTTATTCAAAGCTTGAACTATTTACTGGTATTTTCGGTGGCAGCGGTGTCTTTGTATTTATGGTCGTTAAGTGCCATTAGCGCGGGGGCTATTGCCGTGGCATTGAGTTTATCGCTAAGGCTTAATGGTATGGCTCAATGGATCATGTGGGAAATTAGCAGCTTATTTGAAAATATTGGTACCGTAGCCGATGGTATGCGCACCCTGTCAAACCCAATTGCAGTTGATGACAAGCCAAAAGCCGATAGCTTAAAAGTAACTCAAGGGGCAATCGACTTTAACGATGTACACTTTAATTATGGTAAAGCCGCTAATGAAAATAACCGAGGTCCAGTAATTAACGGTTTAAACTTAAATATTAAACCGGGCGAAAAAATTGGCTTAGTAGGTCGCTCTGGCGCAGGTAAATCCACATTAGTTAACTTGTTGCTACGTTTTTACGATACAGACAGGGGTAGCATTAGTATTGACGGTCAAAATATAACCGATGTTAGCCAAGAAAGTCTCCGCCGTTATATTGCTATGGTTACCCAAGATACATCCCTACTACATCGCTCAGTAAAAGATAACATTTTATACGGCAGACCCGACGCCACAGAAGCCGAAATGCTCGATGCGACCAAACAAGCCAAAGCGCTCGATTTTATAACCGATTTAGAAGACAGCAAAGGCAATAAAGGCTTTGATGCACAAGTGGGCGAACGAGGGGTAACCCTCTCGGGCGGGCAACGTCAACGGATTGCTATTGCTCGGGTGTTACTTAAAAATGCGCCTATTCTTATACTTGATGAAGCCACCAGCGCTTTAGACTCAGAGGTAGAAGCAGCTATTCAAGCCAGCTTAGATGATTTAATGACAGGCAAAACGGTCATTGCCATTGCACACCGATTATCAACCATTGCACAAATGGACAGGCTTATTGTGCTTGATAAAGGTGGCGTTGTAGAGCAAGGCAGTCACGATGAATTAATTACCAAAGGCGGCATTTATGCTGCACTGTGGGCACATCAAACCGGCGGCTTTATTGGTATTGAATAAACAATAATGTGTAAGGTGCTACTTAAGATGCCTTACACACTTAATTATGTTCTTAGTTCGATAAAATTTTAAATAAGAATGCTGTATTGGTAACAGTATTATTAATTACGTATTGAGTGAATTGCTCGGCTTGATTAATACAAAGTGCTCTTATAATATACGCTCCAAAATATAGATGGATTAAAAGTTTAAATTTATGGAAAAAGTTCTTACTCTACTTTTACTTAGCGCATCATTCAGTAGTTTTGCAGATACCCCTTATATTGGTGTTGACTACATGATGAGTGATATCAAAATAAGTAATGAAAACGCGACCCCTAAAGGTGCATTGATACGTGCTGGTATCAGTAACAATAACATGGCTTTTGAAGCGCATTACCTAGCATCAAACACGAGTGATAATATTTATAATACAGAGTTAAATTTAGACAAAAGCTTAGCCCTTTATTTTGTTATGCAATCTGATGTAGTAAATGGCTTTGGTCTGGACGTTTCATTGGGTTATGCAAAAAATCAAGTTGTTGTGTCTAATCCTTCCACATCAATAAATGGTGATTATAAATATGATGGTTTTTCTTGGGGAGTCGCAATGCACCAGCAAATTCCTTATTTAGAAAACACTCAAATAAGACTTGGTTATCAATCCCTTTTCAAAGGTGATGATATCGAAATAGCTGGTTATACCTTAGGCTTTGTTTATCACTTTTAGTAATGTATGAAAGGAAGCAATTGAAATATGATTAATATACACAGTTTTTTTAAATTATCTGTAACCGCATTATTTATTATCAGCGTTACGGGTTGCGGTTCTGAAAGTGATACAACGGATCTTGCAAAAGCAATACAGTTAGACAAACTTCGTTCTGAAGGCACCATTATTGAATCTGTTAAGATAGTTGGAGATCAACAACGCTTAAAGCCAGGTGAGACATTACAATTAAGTGCTACGGGTATAGATAGTAATGGTGACACGCGCGACATTACTAGTGAGGTAACCTGGGAGTCTAACGATCCGACTATTGCAACTGTAAATAGCAATGGTGTTGTAAATGCGGTTTCGAGTACTACAGCAAACCAAGGGGCTGTATCTATCATAGGAACTACCATCAATGATATCTCAGGTGAAGGTGAGGTTTCAGTAAGTGATGTCGCAGTAACTGAAATTAACTTAAAAACAGCCGCTTCTAACATTGATTACATTAATACATGTATACCTGCGCAATTATCAGCCGATCTTACCTATGCTGATGGATATACATCTTTAAATACCATTAGAGGTTTAAGTTTTGCTGTTGATAACGGCAGTACTGCAACAATCAACTCTGACGGCTTATTGTTTACATCCGCTCCTGATGTTGAAGATACAACTATTACAGCTAAAATAGACAACGTTCTTGGTAAGCTGACAGTGAAAGCAGATCCTAAAAATTTAGAGTCTATCGATATTTTAGTTAATGATGAGCCAACTGAAGAGATCAATCTTAATATTGGCGATCGTATTCAAGTTAGTGCAATTGCCTCTTTGGTAGCTCAAGAAGCTAAGACTATTAATGACACTATTACTTGGTCGCAAGTAGGAACCCGTTATATTGGTATAACAGATGAAGGCGAAAACAAAGGAACGCTTGTTGCGCTCAAATCTGGTGAAACTCAATTAATTGGCAGCTGTGGCAACAAGCAGAAAATTATTACAGTAACAGTCGATGGTTCTGATGATTTAAATGATCTTCAAATAAATGATGGCAGTTCAGTATTAACTATGACCCCTCTTGGTTCAATTAATCTCACACTGACGGCTAATAGCAGTGATGAAACTTCAAGTGTGAATGTAACTGAATTTGCTGATTGGAGCATTAATGGAAGCAGTTTGGTAACTACAAAATTAATTAGCGCAGGTACAGAGAATGCGGTTTATAGATTAACCAGTAAAACGAATAGCGCTGGTAGTTTTATTGTTTCAGCGACCTACGATAATCAAGTAAGCAGCGTTCAGGTAAATATTGAATAAATAACCCTTCTATATTTGTGGATGCTATTTAAATTATTTAACTAGGGTCTGTTGGTCTTTTAAGGTTAGATTTGTAGTAATCTGTTTGGCATTTAGGCAATAACGCTGCATCAATGCCAAACAGGCGCTGCCCATCGAGCTCTTCCCTAGGGTGGATTTACTCTTTGTTGCCCACTGAATGTAGGTAAGGAGCGTTAGCAAGACGCGAAAACTTTGCTCGGACTTACTTATTCTTACATGGATGTAAGCCAGTAGAATAACGCGTGAGCAGTTACCAATTGCTCACGAGGTTACAAACCTCGCGCCACGATTAAAAAGACCCTACATGCTGCTACTACCTATCAGACTAAAAGTTAGTAAAACTAATGCCCTACCCCTTGATATATATATTAAAGTGTTACTTTTGTTTTTCATTAAGTTGTTCACCATGTCTTTTTTAATCAAACATAAATACACCCTCTATGGGGTGCTCGCTATTTTACTTTGGAGCAGTTTAACTGCTTTTGTTCGTGATTTATCGGAGTTATTTAGCCCAATTGGCGGTGCTGCTTTGATTTATAGCGTCAGTGCGATTTTTTTAATGCTTGTCATGGGTGTACCAAAGCTAAACAATTGTCCAAAGCGCTATTTAGTCTTTGGTGGCAGCTTATTTGTGATTTACGAAATGTGTTTGGCTTTATCGCTTGGCTTTGCAAATAGTCGCCAGCAAGCGTTGGAAATGGCGATTATTAACTACCTTTGGCCAGCGTTAACCATTTTATTATCGATTATTGTTAACCGCACTAAAGTAAGCGTATTAGTCTACCCCAGCATACTGATTGCGTTTTTTGGTGTTGTATGGTGCATTGCAGGCAATAGTGGTTTATCTGTGAAAATATTAACCGCTAATATTAGTGACAACCCATTGCCCTATTCTATGGCATTTGCAGCGGCGTTTATTTGGGCTGTGTATTGCAGTGTAACGGTTAAACTTAGCGAGGGTAAAAATGCCATTAGTTTATTTTTTGCAGCCACGGCAATCTGTTTATGGATAAGCTACGGATTGAGTAATGAACCCAGCTTTGAGTTTAGCCTAGATTCTAGCTTTACCTTAGTATTGGCAGGCGTGGTTATTGGTGGAGGTTACGCACTATGGAACCAAGCAATAATTGGCGGTAACCTAGTGTTGTTAGGCACCTTGTCTTACTTTATTCCTGTATTATCGACGCTATTTGCCTCGATTTATTTATCAATATCGCTTACCAGCGCATTCTGGCAAGGCGTTGTTTTAGTTACATTAGGCTCATTAATGTGTTTTATTGTGACCCGAAAAACAAAGCCAAATAAAATCAAGGAATAATTGCGCGAACCGAATTCCCCTCAGACGCGCATCGTATTTCAAAGCTATGTGATGAATTAACTGTAAGGTTCGCTTTAAATAAAACGCCATTAAAGAATAAGTATTTAGTCATCTCCTCAAATAACTTTATATAAGTCAACAAAACTCACCCGTTTAATAAGCCCTTGCTCACTAAAGACAATAGCTATTGAATTAAAAATATTATGAGTCTGCTTAAATCTTTAAGTCTACAAGTGCTTCGCATCTAATGTGACTTTATTGCCTCTAAAGCTTAACACCAAGCAAACTAAAGTATTATTTTTAAAGGTAAAAGCAAAACTTATTGATTACACAGGAAGAAAAATGATACAACCCTGTACCTCAATTGTGTACTACAGATTGAGATAATCATTATCAAAGGAAAGTTATGAAAATATATACATTTATTTTGGCCTTACCACTATTAGGTATCACCGGCTTTGCAACTGCACATTCCCAGCAAGAACGAACGTTTAAACCGCAGCCTGCTATTGTAGAACGCGTCATGCATCACGGCGTAAACCAATACAGTAATAGCAATGCACCTGTGGCACGATCACAACAAAAGCCGCAACAGCTACCTCAACAAACGCCAATACAGCAACATATTAGAACGCAGAGAATGTTAAGTCAGGTAATGGTCGTTAGTTGTGATTTGAATGCCCTTGCTGTTGCAAATCCCGTGACGATTATTGACGAAGTAAAGCGCCAAGGTACACGGTGTATCAACGAGTTATTCGCTGCAACCGATCTTCAACCACAGATTTTTACCACCGATAATATGATTGCTGTAGCTAACCATGCTAACTCACTTTCACAAAGTTACACTGGTGGTGGCAATGAGCAGATCGAAGCTTTATTTTTATATTTGCGAACCGGCTTTTATGCAGAGTTTTATAATGACTCTATCGACTTTCCTGCATTGGTAACTCCTAGCGTTGCAGCTGCTATTGATGCCTTTGTAAACAATCAACATTTTTATGATAACAACGATGGCCATGGTAAAACACTGTCAGAAGTCATTATTACAATGGATAGTGCTGAACAACAACATCGTTATCTTGAAGTTGTTAAGCAATGGCTAACGCGTTTTGATAAAAGTTATGCGAGCAGTTGGAATATGCGTAATGCAGTTAATGGAATTTTTACGTTGCTATTTCGCGGGCAGTGGAATGAAGAATTTGTAACGTTAATAGCAAACGATAAAGCTTTAGCAATAAAATTAAGTGAGTTTACGCAAAAACAATGGTTAATTGGATCTGACGGAGAGTTTTTAATAGTAAATGCAGCAAGTGAGCTTGCGCGCCTAAAAAAATATTCTAAAGCAAGTATTCAACCTGATGTAGACGCAGGCTTAACTAATATTTTTAATACCTATCAAAGTTATGGCTATGGTGATGCCGTGTGGCTTGGCGCTGCAGACATTGTAAATTATTACACTGATTGCAGTAAGTTTGGTGTTTGTAATTTTGTAGATACACTCACTCAACAAGTACTTTCCCAGCAGTATAATTGTAGCAACACCATAAAAATCCGTTCACAGGCGATGACAGCAGGTCAACACGCTGCAGCATGTGATGCAATGCAGGCTGAAGAAGGGTTATTTCATGCTAAATTAGCCACAGAAAATATGCCTGTCGCGGATGATTATAACCGTTTTTTATACGTAAATATTTTTGATAGTAGTGATGACTATAGCAAGTATGCTAAAGCCATTTTTGGTATTAATACTAATAATGGCGGAATGTATTTAGAGGGCGATCCTTCTGATATTGATAACGAAGCCAACTTTGTAGCTTATGAAGCAAGCTATGCACAAGCGGATCATTTTGTATGGAATTTAGAGCACGAATATGTTCATTACTTAGACGGTCGTTTTAACTTATATGGTAACTTCAACTCACCAACCGAAGAAATTGTATGGTGGTCTGAGGGGGCCGCAGAATACATCGCGAATCAAAATGATAATGAAGCGGCAATAAATACCATAAAAAATGGACAGCGTTTTACCCTGCAGCAAATATTTGCCACTAACTACGATGGTTTTGATCAAGATAGAATTTATCGTTGGGGCTATTTAGGTGTACGCTTTATGTTTGAGCGCTACAAAGAACAACTCAACGCCATGCTCACAGACACACGTCAAGGAAATTGGCGTGCGTACAAAAATAAAACCCAGCAATGGGCTAATAACTATGAAAATGAATTTGTGCAATGGTGCGATCAGCTAGTATATGGTTCGCCGTTAAATATTGCACCGAGTGCCAATATAAATGGCCCATATGCAGGCCTAGAAAATACCCCTATTACGTTCTCAAGTGTTGGTAGTAGCGATAGCGACGGAAATATCGTAAGTTATACTTGGCTCTTTGGCGACGGTATTAGCAGCACAGATGCCAATCCAACACATACTTTCACGCAGTCAGGTGAATATACCGTATCATTAACCGTCACTGATAACGATGGCGACATTGATATGAAAACAATTATCGCAACCGTAACTGAAAATACTCAAGGTAATAAACAAACGCTCATAAATGGTCAACCCCTTTTTATTTCTCAAAAGCAAAACACCCAGTTACAGTTTAATTTTGACGTCCCTTTTGGCGCTAGCGAATTAACATTTAGTCTAAATGATGGCACAGGGGATGCTGATTTATACGTCAGTTTTGACTCAGAGCCAACCTTATCTCGCTATGACTGTCGCCCATACCTTGAAGGAAATAACGAACAATGTATTTTCAATCCTGCCCGCGTAGGAAACTATTATGTAATGGTAAACGGTTATAATAACTATGATAATGTAAAGCTCACTGCATCATATAAAGAAACGCATAGTTCACTGCCTGATGCATGTGCAACGTCATCAGGGCAAAGTGAAGGCCGCCTTAACGATGGTGAAGTCATATGTTTAAGTAACAGTGGTCCAATGTGGTTTGCCATTGCAGATGTAAATAGTCAGTCAGGTATTTCAATAACATCAGCAAATGGTAGCGGTAATATTGACTTAAGTTACTCGAATAGTACTTGGCCAAATGGTAGTAACGAGATTGCAAACTCTACTAATAGTGCGAATAACGAGTGTATTTTCATTCGTGATCAGGAGCAGTTTTGGGGGTACCTAAAAGTCTCTGGAAACAGTGAGGGCGCAAGTCTAGTGGTTGACTTTAATAGTACTGGTTGCCGATAGTATAAATATTTTTTAAAGCGAAAAGCCGATTAGCTTTTCGCTTTAACCATTTAATTAGCTTGCTAATCGCAGTCCCAATAGCACTAACATCACAATGTTTGCAATCACACTGATTAAAAAGAAGTAACTACGCGGGCTGGGGTTTTTCTCGGTGGCAATTGCGTAATACAGTGCCATATGAATTAAACGTGCAATCACATATACCCAAATACAAATTGCAAATACCGAGCTGTGATAATTCATTACAAAAGCAAATAAAACCGTTCCTATAAATAGTGCACTGTTTTCTAGGGTGTTATGAAAAGTACGATGCGCTCTAAATATAAAGCTCCCATGAGATAGCTCTTTATCAATTTTCCCAGGCACTGCACCAGGTTGTTTAGCCTTACTAAACGTCGCAACTGCCCACTGAACTAACATCATAATTAAGTATAGGTAAAATGCTACAAACGCAGAATGTGCTATATCGGTCATTGTTTTTTCCTTTGTGTTGTTATTAGAATAATAGTTAAAGCAACTATTAAGCCAAATTTAACCAACTGATATGTATATAAATTATTTTATAAAATATACATTTTTTGTAATAGATTCCTGCTTTATATAAAAATTACGGTGTTTATGTAATGTATATTAAACCTTAAAACAATATTAATACTAATTACGTATTTTATAAATTTAACTTGAGCATTTATTCTAATTGTTGTTTTATAGATGTTACTAAAAATGGAACGGCGGAATTTTTATGAAAAATAAAATAACCAAATCTTTAACTGCGGCGGCATTATTGAACTTTATATCAGTACCTGCTTTTTCAGCTCAAGATCATATTGAAAATGCAGAAAGCTTGATACAGCAAGCTCAATACAAAAACGTAGCAACTATTAAGCGTAATTTCGCAAAGCAAGTAGCGCTTAATTATCCATTGTTGAATGCTGATTTAAAACAATCAGTAAATAAATATAACTTAGTTTTAAATGCTGATCAGTTATCAACAGTAGCACGGCATACACAACGTAATATAAGTCAGGCAAATAGTGCCTTACAACAGCTTAAAGGCTTACCTAACAATACAGGAAGCTTGTTACAAGTGCGCTTAGCTAGCGAGACTATGCTAACTGATTGGCAACAAGGTGAAAACCCTTTATTCGCATTTGCACCCGCTGGTGACGATAGCCAATGGAGCGAGATTGAAGCGTTCGATCAGTTTGGTAACATTCATTATCTAAGTGTCGACCAAATGCCAACTCAACCTGTTTTTATTGTCGAATTAGATCAGCAAAAAGTACAGGATGCGGGTATTGCAGTAATGAAAGGAATTTTGTCAGCTAACAAATTCAGCAAAAACATGGTTAGCCCACAAAATCAAATAAATAATGATCAGCCATTACAAACTAGCGTGCTGAAAAAAATACATTTAGAGGATGATAAAGAACCTTGGATTTCAGGAAAAGCAGAAGTCTATGCCATCGTAACGGGGATCGATCCTAGCAGGGATGAACCAATATTAGATATTGTTGATTTACCTTATTTAGATCATGATAAAACCAATTACAGCCCTAATCAGGTTTTAATTCATTGGCAGCGTTATCGTTGGCAAGCTGTCGATTTGCTTTTAATGGAGCAAGATGACAACACTAATTATAAAACCTTAGCAATGAAATTATTAGAAATATCAGAGCAAGTAATGGCAAGCATTCCTGATTTACAAGCACAGGGCTATACTATTATTCCTAAACTCACTAATGAGTTACTTAAAGCAATGCCTGATGAGTGGTTTGTAAATAACGATGATTATGTCGATGTTTTTTACACGCTGTTTGAAAACAAAGAGTATCAAGGTTACAAAGGCGCAAGTAGTAATGCCACCATTACCTTATCACCTTTAGAGATTAACCCTCGTCAGTAAATAGCGACTCGCCACTGTTTGGCTTGGTAACTAAACAGTGGTGAGTTAAGCATTACTCCCGCAGTTTAAGCGTGATACATACAACGCCGTGATCGGTACTTAAATCGTCGCGCTCAAACTCGGGGTTAATTAAATGACGATCGTAAGTATGATAATCGCTTACTTCAAAAAAACTGTCGTCATAGCCAGAATCAAACTCACAAGACAGCAAAATATAATCAAGCACAGAGCTGCTTGCACCAAAGTAATGCGTTGCTTTTCGTGGTAGTTTTAAACCTTGGCTATCTTTATCGGTAACACCTTTTATTGGCTCATTAGCTACTTCATCAGGCTCACAATCATCGTTTAACTTTGTAAATAACTGCCACGCATCGTTAAGGCAATATTTTGCAAGGTAGGTTTTGCTATCAAATGTAGGGGCAAAACGCAGTGTATTGGTTAGTAAATGACTTAAAACACCATCAGCTAGGTCGTTATTAAAATCTCCCATTAATATCATAGGCTGTTGCGTGGCTTCACGACGGCTTATCATTTCTATCATAAGCAATGTTGCTTCACTACCACGCTGAATTGTTGAGCCCCAGCCACCCGCTACATTCGCTTTTAAAATTTCAATAATGTTTTTTTCAGCGGTTAGTTCTTTATTATTTTCATCAATTTCAATTGATGGCCGTTTAGATTTAAAGTGCACCACATAACAATCGGTATTGCCTATATGCGGCAAACTTATTGTGGCTCTAAGTACTCTACGGCTAAAAGCAAAATCTTTAGTTAACCCTAAAGTACTGGCAAGCTCATGGTCATGCTTAACGCTTGCTACTTCAACAATGGGATATTTTGTAGCTATTGCTACAACGGGGCGTTTATAAATAAAATCATCTATTACCTGCGGCTCATCTACCACAGCAAAGTACGCATACCCTTGCTGCTTTAGTAACTCTTTAAGTGACTCAATGCTAAACACTTCCTGAAAACCGATTACATCGGGCTGATGCTCTATTAAATAATCAATAATCCAGCGCTGTTTTTTAGCCCATTGCTCTGCGGTATATATCCGCTCAAACTCATAATAAGCATTAGGTGGTTCAAGATAATTAAACAGGTTAAAAGTGGCTATTTTTAATGTTGAATTAGTTATTATCATCTCCGGGGGTTGTTCTGAGTTATCAGCTAAAGGGGATGTATTACAGTCACTAATAATGGTCGCCTTTGAAAGTTTATATTGTGTGCTATGGTCAACATCATATAAGATTTTTGCTTGCTACCAAAGCTTGATAATAATTAACACTCATCAAATCGTGCAAAGTTTGAGCAAACGCACCGTATCCCCTTTAAATTTATATACAAGTTGGTATGCTACGCGACCTTTTTTAACATATGGTTATCAAAAAAGGCAAAGCCAAGGGGCGGCTAACGCTGCAAGGGACTTACTACAAGTGGCAGCAATATTACAGGCATCACGTTAAAAACGTTAGGTGTAACTTTAAATAGCAATATAAAAAGCACTATTAAGGTCAAATTATGCGATTAGGACCAGGACTACTCGTCACCGCTGCCTTCATTGGACCAGGGACTATTACTACCGCTAGCGTAGCGGGTGCAAACTTTGGTTTTGCACTCATATGGACATTACTATTTTCAGTAATTGCCACCATATTATTACAATCTATGGCGGCGCGCCTAGGCGTAGCCACCGGGCAAGACTTAGCACAAGCACTAAGAGCCCATATTGAAACCCCTCTATTTAAATCTCTTGCTATATTTTTAGTGATCAGCGCCATAGGTGTAGGCAGTGCCGCCTACGAAGCTGGTAACTTAAGCGGTGCCAGCATGGGATTAATTGAAATATTCCCTCAGGTAAATGCCCAACTTTGGACGCCACTCATTGCATTTTTAAGTGCCGTATTACTGTATAGCGGTAAACACAAAGTTGTTGAAAATGCGCTTATTTTACTAGTGATTTTAATGAGCCTAGTGTTTATCTCTACGCTTGTTATGGCGGCTCCCTCGCTCAGTGACATATTTGCTGGTTTTGTTCCTAGCATGCCAGAAGGCTCAGTTACCACAGTATTAGCATTGGTAGGTACGACCATAGTGCCATACAACTTATTTTTACACTCAGGGGTACTGGCTGCTCGCCACAACAGCAAGAGTGACAAACAAAAAGTAATTAAAGAAACCAATATAGATACGGGCGTGTCTATCACTTTAGGTGGTGTGATCACGCTAGCTATTTTATCAACTGCATCAGTAGCGTTTTATGGCACCGATGCAGGGCAAATAAGTGCTGCAAATATGGCGGTACAGCTTGAACCCTTACTAGGTGATGCCGCCCATTACTTTTTTGCTATTGGTTTATTTGCCGCAGGCTTAACCAGCGCTATAACCGCTCCTCTTGCCGGCGCTTACGCGGTATGTGGCATGTTAGGTTGGTCAAATAAAATGGATAACATTCGCTTTAAAAGCGTTGCCATTGTTATTTTATTATTTGGTGCTGCCGTAGCATCTCTGGGTTTAGACCCTGTCGCCGTGATAATTTTTGCCCAAGCCGCTAATGGTTTATTATTGCCAATTGTAACTGCCTACCTTGTTTGGCTAGTAAATCAACGCTCTGTAATGGGTAAATACACTAACTCAGTGTTGGTAAACCTATTTACTTTACCGGTATTAGTGCTTATTTTTGGCTTAAGTGGTTATAAACTTTTTAGTTTGATTTTTTAATTTCACCACGCAATTCATACACAAAAGCCGCTGCATCATTTGCAGTGGCTTTTTCATTGCAGACCAATACTCACTTAAAAACCGTGATGCTCTGCATTGTACTTATTTGCCTTAATGAGTTTTGCAAATACATAACCCCCTACTGCACCAGCAAGTAATTGCGCATAAAACCCCCAGCCTCTTGCACCCGCAATAATAGTAATATTCATAATTGATTCAATAGCAATTAACGCTGTTGCAAACGCTACAATACCCGCAATTACAAATAATTTTACCCCCTGATTTTTAAGCTTTTTCGCGATAAACCAAGTCACAAAAAATGCAATGGTCAATGCAATAGCAATAATAACGCCGTATGTGGGGAGCAAGCCAAGCCAGTCTTCAAGGGTTAAATTAACACGATCATTAAAGCCCACCACGACACCTACATTAACTAATTGATTGACAACGTATTGGCTATGAAACAAGCTAGCAAGAGTGAATGTAAGCAACCAAGAAACTAAAAATGACGGGAGTATACGTGTTAAAAACTGCATGGTTATCTCAACTTAAAATTAAACTTTTTCCTTACACTAGCAAAGGCTTGCAGTGTAAACAATTTTTGCGTTGTATTACGCTACTCTCGCTTTTAGTGTTTTCGTGTAACGCCAGTGCCGAGCTCCCAACACAGCAATATACTGCTAGTACCTTAGCAGCAGACCTCAATTCACCATGGAGCATGGTCAAGCTCCCAAACGACACCTGGTTAGTTACAGAGCGTGATGGCCATGTTGTTATCATTAAAAACAATCAACAAACCCGAGTTAAACTAGATTTCGAGGGCTTATACGTTGCGGGACAAGGCGGTTTGCTCGACATAGTGCTTTCGCCAAATTACAGTGAATCAAAAGAACTTATATTCACATACGCTCAAGGTGACCTTGATGCAAATAGGCTTGTTGTTGCCAAGGCTAGGTTTGATGGTGCGCAATTTTCAACGCCAAAAATTATTTATAAAGTTGCCACCGATAAAGACACACCACAGCATTATTCTGGCCGCGCACTTGTATTGCCCGATAATAGCTTATTGTTTTCAAGTGGTGATGGTTTTGACTACCGCGAGCAAGCACAGGTTATAACCAGCCAGTTAGGAAAAGTGCTACGAATTAATTTAAATAGCACTATTCCAAGCGATAACCCGTTTATTAAGCATAAAAACCCTAACGCGCATGCTATTTATTCATTTGGTCATCGTAACCTTCAAGGCTTAGTGTACGACTATGATACCAAGCAAATTGTTAGCCATGAACATGGCCCCGCAGGCGGCGATGAGCTCAACTATTTAACAGCTGGCACTAATTACGGCTGGCCCGTAATAACTAACGGCAACGATTATTCACAAGCGCGTATTTCACCCTTTAGAGGCTACCCTGGAATGACTAAACCAGTCGTAGATTGGACGCCCTCAATTGCCCCATCAGGCATGGTGTATTATGGGACTAAGCATACAGCCTTCCCTTCACTGCAACGCCACGTTCTTATCACAACACTGGTCGATAAAAAGCTCTACAGTGTTAATTTAGCAAATGGTGAGTTCACCCAATCG
Organism: Pseudoalteromonas sp. RW-H-Ap-1; assembly: GCF_048318575.1. Taxonomy (GTDB): domain Bacteria; phylum Pseudomonadota; class Gammaproteobacteria; order Enterobacterales; family Alteromonadaceae; genus Pseudoalteromonas. The sequence goes on along the minus strand of NZ_CP166996.1, from coordinate 1,356,393 downwards.
CATATTTTCCCAGAGGCTAAAGGCAGGCTCAGAGATGTGTTTGTTACAGCTGAAGGTAATGTAGCGATATTAACCGATGGCAAAGAGGCAAAGTTAATGCTGGTAACGCCAAATTAGTCTTTATTTTAATGTATGAAATTCAAAAAAGAACTGAGTTATTTGAATTGGTTGTTCTAATTGCGGGTAATGTCCTACCCCTTCCAATTCAATAATATCTGGATTAATGATTAATTCGCGATATCGTTTAACCATATGACGGCCCGAAACAGGGTCGTCCATACCGCAAATTAACCGCATGGGTATATCTGCTTGTTGTAAAGCGCTCACCCAACGAGCGCGATGTAATTTACGCTCTGTGATGTAATAAATCAGTTTTGCCATAACTGGCTTGCCCTGTTTATATGCAATTAACTGCCACAACTCCTTGAGCTCTTTCTCAGCAAGTGGTGTAGCGCATATATTATCAAAATTACGCTTAAAGCTTTTATAGTTTGCAAGTCGCGACACTAAAGCACCTATAGGGCTAAGTAACAACTTTTGCAATAATACCGGTTTATGTGTTTCTGGAAATAACCCACCGTTAAGAAAGCAAACGCTCTGTATTTTTATGGCATGCGGCTCATTTAAATTGCTTCTAGCAAGTAGCTCTTGCGCTACCGTATCACCATAATCGTGGCTTAAAATATGCGTTGCCTTTACATTAAACACCTTTAATAAATATGTCAGTAAATCCGCTTGCATATTTATGGTGTAAGTAACATTTTGAGGTTTGTCACTAAAACCAAAACCCAGCATATCTAGGGTAAATACCTTAAAGTGTTGAGCCAGCGCAGCCCATTGATTATGCCAATCCCAACTTGCGGTTGGGTAGCCATGGATCAGTAATAAACACGGCGCGTCCTGTTTGCCTTGCACATGATATGCAATCTCATGACCTTGAAATTCAAACGTCGATTGACTCTTATGCCACGATGCTAATGAGTCAGTGATTATTGTAGTATTACTAATGACATTCATAACAATTTCGCTGCTTTTATAAGGTGATAAACGAGATGAATTAGGTATCTACCATAATTAACTTTTTATCTGATATTACTTAAATAACCTATAAAAATGTACATAAATTTATTATTTGCGGGTAGCCAATTCCATGACTAATATCATTTAAGATAGGACGACAATAACTAAATTAAGGAGCCAAAGTGAAAATATTGTCCGTTGACGATAACCCCCAAAATAGAAACATCATGGAAATTGCGCTTTCCAAGCAACACGATATTACTTCATCTGATGGAACCGAAGCAATATTAGCGCTAATGGAACAGCACCAGCCACAAGTCGTGCTGATGGATATTTTACTTAGTAATGGCCTTACTGGTTACGATTTAGTTGAACAAATAAAACAATCAGGTGAATACGATGATTGCGAAATTATATTTATATCTGCTTTAACATCAAGTGAAGACAAACTCACAGCATATGGGTATGGCGGCGATGATTATATTGCCAAGCCAGTAGACTTTAAGGAACTAAACGAAAAATTAAAGCGTGTTGAACTGCGTATTACAGAGCGAAATAATCTAAAAGAAATGTACGATGTGGCCTCTACAACTGCTTTTACCTCAATGCAACAAGCAAGTGAACTCGGAGAGTTAGTTTCATTCTTTACTGACAACCTTGACGTAACCGATCTAGATGCATTATTTGCTAACGTACAACAGTACTTTAACAATGCAGGCGCCAGCTGCTGTGTAGAGTTTAGAGTAGCAGACCAATATCACCAATTTCCAAAACAAACTATTTCTGAACTAGAAAAAGAAATTCTAGAACTAGGCAGAAGAGCAAAACGGATAGTGCCATTTAGCTCTAACTTATTATTTAACGCACCTGCTTGCTCAATACTTGTAAAAGGAATAAATGCAAAAGACGAAGGCTTACTCGGACGGCTTCGAGATAATTTTGCTATTTTACTTACTATTATAGAAAGCCGAATGGAATTTATTGAGCAGCAATTAGAAAAAGCGACGATACGTCAACAAGCTTTAAATACCCTTAAAAGCCAACTCGCTGATGATTTTAGTACCATAAATAAACTATGCTCAGAGCAAGATAAGCAAGTAAAAATACTCGTTAATGACTTATCTCAAGCTATACAATCAAAAATGATCACTCTAGGTTTGGATGAAGAGCAAGAGTCGGAGCTAGTCGGGTTAGTTGATGAGACGAAAGAAATTGTAGAAGAAACCTTAGTCCTGTCTTTTACGCTAGAAGAAAAATTACAAGCCATAACAAAACGCTTAAAAGCAGTCGAATAATATAAGTACAATGTATAGACCAAGCTCGACAGAACCATAGAACTCTGTTGGGTGGCGCCTTTGGCTTAACCAACCTAGCTTTTAACGTAGGTCTGATAAGTGGCTTTAATTACTCACCACCTGCTAACGGCTCTCTAATTGTCAGTGTATCAGTACCAAAATCTAATACAGCTTGGTATTTTCTAAAAAATGGAGAGCCTAATAATCCATGTATTATATCGTCACCACCAGCGGGCTGAACATCGTCTAGGTTTAGTGATACAAACTCTGTACTTTCAAACAACTGCCCTGCTAATTCAAATTTCAAAACATCTATTAAGCCCATTTCGTGGTCGGCTGTACCTAAACCTGCGGCATTTTATTCACTTAGTTTCTCTTGTATTCCAAGCTTTTTAATACATGACCTATCTAAAACAGATGCACCCGCCGCTGTATCTAAAATTAAATTTATCAGGTAGCTAACTGCAAAGCCTACCCACATATCTTAAATCATCTAAAAATAGCTAGCAACATTGCTTTTAAGCTAGGCTCCTTACCATACATATTCATTCCCATTTTAAATATACGTGCTGCAAATATGCGTAAGTAATAAAAACAGCCTGCACTAAGTAATAACGATAAAAGCGGTTGCCAAAAAGGTAAATCAACAAGTGACATTCTTACAGGCATAACAGCAAAAGCGGTGAAAGGCAGGTAACTTAACACAATACTGATTAGGCTATTAGGCTCATCCATAGTGAAAAATGCAATGACAATAGGCGCTATTGGCAGCATCATTAATGCACTTTTACTACTGTGGTTTGGATCATCAATTCCTGCTGCAATGGCTGCCATAAAAGCAGCACAAATGGCTAGGCCGAATACCGCAAACGCTACAAACCATGGTAGCATTGACCAATTAACAAAACTTAAACTCAGGGGTTGTTGTTTTATTATTACGGTAAAAAACAGCATGGAAAGCACAATTGATATAAGCGTCCCAAGCATTGTTTTTACTGCAAGTAATATCTGTCCTACTAGTTTGCCATCAATCCAATTTTGTGGCGTCATAGTAGCCATTAGTTGCTCTGTCACGCGGTTTTGCTTTTCGCCTGTAATACTGACAAACAGTTGACCGAATACACCAAACATTGCAACAAACAATAAGATCAATACCCCAAATGCTGTGTAAGTTTGCCCTTTATCAGCCTGGTTTTTTAATAGCTCATCAAGTACTGTATGTTCAATATTAATGTTTTTAGTCAAACTATCCTGTTGCTGTTGAGTCAAATTCAACGCGTTGAATCGCTGTTGTTGTAATGCAGCGTTAATATTTGAGGTTAAAGACGTTTGCCATGCTTCTTTTTCATAGGTTATTAATGTGAATGTGTTGGCTACGTCGTCATATTTAAGTGCTCCATCAAATTCATTTTGGCCTAAGTTTTTAACTACCGAATTAATATCTTCAACGCTTTTAAACTTGAACCTTGGGTTTAATTGGTTGAAAAGTTGTTGCTCTGCATTAGTCGCCAAGGTGTACTGTTTATTTAGGTCAGTTCCACTAGCGGCAAAAAAATAGATAATAGCTGCGATTAGCAACATAATGAGTTTGGAAATAATTTCTTGCTTTAATTTAAAGAAGTGCATGAACTCCCATTTAGCCACAGTCCAAACTTGCCGTGGTGCTGATACGTTTTTATTTTTCATAATTTTGCTCCTGATGAGCGTGCGAATTATGTTCGGCAACGGCCTGAAGATAAATAGCATGTAATGATTGTGATTGATTTTTAAATTCAGTAATATCGCCCAACTTAAGCAGCTGTGGCAGTACCTCATTCAGTGATTGTTGCTCAGTTAACGTAATAGTTAATCGCGTTAAAGAGAGCTGCTTGATGGTGCAGGTGACGTTAAGTTCTTCAAGCTGTACTTTATCGATAGATTGGCCAAAGCTGACATCAATTATATTGCTGTTATATTGAGCAAAGATCTCACTTAGCTTACCGTACAGCACGCTTTGGCCTTTATTAAGCAGCAGTACTCTGTCAGCTAGTTTTTCTACCATAGCCATTTGGTGCGCACTCAGTATTAAAGTCATACCTTGTTGCTTGAGCTCAGCTAAAAACTCTACCACCAACTCTTGGTTAATGGGATCCAATCCAGAAAAAGGCTCATCAAGTATTACCCATTTAGGTTCATGCAGTATGGCTGTAATAAGCTGAACTTTTTGCTGGTTGCCTTTTGATAAAGACTTCAACGGGTCGTTTAAACGATCGTATAGGCTAAACTTCTTCAACCAATGTTGGCATCGCTGTTCAAAATCTTGATTCGACACGCCATGTAGTAGCGCAAAAAACTGTAAGTTTTGTTTTAATGTTTTTTCAGGGTATAACCCTCGGTCTTCAGGTAAGTAGCCCAATAATTGGGAAGGGATTGATGAGTAGTGTTGGTTATCGTCAAAAAGCTCAATTTCACCGGCATCTGGGTAAGTAAAACCAACCAGCATTTTAACCAATGAGGATTTACCAGCTCCATTTGGACCAAGCAGAGCAAAAATTTCACCTCGCTGAACTTCAAATGACAGTCTGTCTACTGCATTTACGGTGGCATAATGTTTTTCTAAGTGAGAAATGGTTAATGACATAGTAACTCTTCGTTATTGTTTTTCTTCATCATAATGGGTACGCCCAGTGAATAAAAATATATTTTGTAAGTAAAAGTGTTAATAAAGAGTAGAAATGCTAAAGTTTCGAGATATATCGCGAGAGGATCAAATCTTGACTTCAGACATCAAACATCCTCGAAGCCTTTCCAATTGTAATTTAATCTTTTTATCGTCACTCATTAATGCATTCAACCTACCGACAGATTTTGATATCGTCGAATAATGTGTAACGTTAAAAATATCTGCTAATACCTGTAAATTTAAGCCCGTTAAATCTTGGCATAATTTTATATGCAAACCAGCGTGGTAAGTTTTTCTCTTTTCGCCCCTTTTTAACCATTAAAATGTCATCTATTTCTGCAACGCCATGTGCTTATTACTACTCTAGTCGATAAAAAGCTCTACAGTGTTAATTTAGCAAATGGTAAATTCACTCAGTCGCATATTTTTTCTGAAGCCATTGGCAGGCTCAGAGATGTGTTTGTTACCGCGGAAGGTAATGTGGCCATATTAACGGATGGAAAAGAGGCAAAGATGATGTAGTTTAAAGCAAATTAATTGACAAAGAGAGTTAAAACTCTGTTGGGTGGCGCCTTCGGCTTAACCAACCTACCTTCTCCCTACAACAAAAAAGCCACTGTTCGTTAAAACAGCGGCTTTCTCTCTTAAAGCTTATAGCTAAAAACTGACAGCTAGTACTTTAAGCTTTACCAATCACTTCCAGTCCACCCATGTATGGGCGTAATACTTCTGGTACTACTACTGAACCGTCGGCTTGTTGGTAGTTTTCTAGTATGGCTACAAGCGTACGGCCAACCGCTAAACCTGAGCCGTTTAGTGTGTGTAAAAGCTCTGGTTTTTTAGCGCCTTCACGACGAAAACGTGCTTGCATACGGCGTGCTTGGAAATCGACCATGTTTGAACAAGAGGAAATTTCGCGGTACGTGTCTTGCGCTGGTAACCATACTTCTAAATCGTATGTTTTTGCTGCGCCAAAGCCCATATCGCCCATACATAAAATTACTTTGCGGTATGGCAATTCTAGTGCTTGTAGTATTTGCTCAGCGTGGCCTGTTAGCTCTTCCAATGCTTGCATTGAATCTTCTGGTTTTACAAGTTGTACTAGTTCAACTTTATCAAACTGGTGCTGACGGATTAGACCGCGTGTATCGCGACCATAGCTGCCTGCTTCACTTCTAAAACATGGCGTGTGCGCAGTTAGGCGAACAGGTAAATCGCTTTCTTCGTAAATTTCATCACGAGCGCTGTTTGTAAGCGGTACTTCTGCCGTAGGAATAAGGCTAAAGCCAGCTTGTTGCTCACCATCATCGTTCACTAGGCCTAGTGTGTGGAATAAATCGCCGGCAAACTTAGGTAATTGGCTAGTACCGTATAGGCTTGCGCTATTCACTAAGTACGGTACATACATTTCTGTGTAGCCGTTTTTATCTGTGTGGGTGTCTAGCATGTATTGGGTAAGAGCACGGTGCATACGCGCTACTTGGCCGCGCATTACGGTAAAACGTGCGCCACTAATTTTAACGCCCATTTCAAAGTCTAGGCCGTTTAGGTCTTGCCCTACGTCAACGTGGTCTTTAACTTCAAAATCGTACTTTTTAGGGGTGCCCCACGTTAAAATTTCTACGTTGTCGTCTTCGTCAGCCCCTTCAGGTACCGATTCGTCCGGTAAATTTGGAATTGCTAAAGCAATTTGTTTAATTGCTTCTAGCACTTCATCTTGCTCTGCTTTAGCTGCGTCTAATTCGCTGCCTAAGTTAGCAACTGCGTCTAGCAATGGCTGTGCGTCTTCGCCTTTTGCTTTTGCCTGACCAATGGCTTTAGCACTGGCGTTACGTTGACTTTGAAGTTCTTGCGTTTTTACTTGTAATGTTTTGCGTTTTTCTTCAAGTTCAGTCACTACCGCTACATCTAGTTCATAACCACGTGCGGCTAAACGTGCTGCAGTTTGTTCGACATCTTGACGTAAATATTTAGAATCTAACATGTTAGTTTTTTAACCTTTTTGCATTACTAGCTGAAGGCCCAGCCAAGCCATAAAAATACACACCATCACGTTTAAGATGATATTGAGGGCCATTTTAATAAAGTGACCTTGTTGTAATAACAACAACGAATCCATTGAGAATGTTGAAAAGGTGGTTAACGCACCTAAAAAGCCAATTCCGATGAGGGTTTTAGCGGGACTAACGGCAATAACCTGCTTATCGATTAAACCGTACAAAATGCCCATCAACAATGAACCCAGAATATTAACCGTCAACGTACCAAAAGGGAATCCCCTACCGAGGAGTTTTAGCATGGTTTCGCTAATAAAAAACCGTAAACAGGCTCCTGAGGCTCCGCCAAGGGCTATCATCATGTAAAGTTTAATCATGCTCATAACGTTTTATTGGACTTTGTGCGTCGCGCTCTTTTAAATAATCGAGCTTTTGTTTAATTTTTTGCTCAAGTCCACGATCACTTGGCTGATAGTATTGTTTGCCATCCATTTCTGGCGGTAGGTATTTTTCGCCAGCAGCAAATGCGCCTTCTTCGTTATGCGCATATCGATACTCTGCGCCATACCCTAAGTCTTTCATTAAATTGGTGGGGGCATTGCGTAAATGCTCTGGCACTGGGTAACTTGGCTGATTTTTAGCATCGTCTTTGGCTTGATTAAACGCCATATAAACCGCATTGCTTTTAGGCGCACTGGCTAAGTATAAGGTGGCCTGTGCAATTGCGCGCTCACCTTCGCTTGGGCCAACTCGTTGGAATATATCCCATGCGTTTAAAGCCACTTCCATAGCGCGCGGATCGGCGTTGCCTATATCTTCTGTAGCAATCGCTAATAAACGCCTTGCAACATACAGCGGGTCGCCGCCACCGGCTAATATTCTGCAGTACCAATAAAGCGCGCCATCGGGCGAACTGCCTCGCACTGATTTATGAAACGCCGAAATTAAATCGTAAAATTCATCGCCGCCTTTATCATACTTGGCTAAATGCGTGGGGAGTATTTGGCTGAGTACCTGTTCATCAACATGAAATTGGCCGTTTTGCTCAGTGGTTAAATCGACTGCTTGCTCGAGTAAATTAAGTACTTTACGAGCATCGCCACCACTTGCTTGGCATAGCGCCTGTTTGGCGTTCTCTGCAATCACGATGTGTTTTTGGCTTAATTGCTCGTCTTGTTTAAGTGCACGCTCAATTACCGTGTATAAATCGCTTTCTTGCAAGGATTTTAAAACATACACCCTTGCACGAGACAAAATCGCATTATTAAGCGCAAACGAGGGGTTTTCGGTGGTGGCACCAACAAATATAAAAGTGCCATCTTCAATATGCGGTAAAAACGCATCTTGCTGAGATTTATTGAAGCGGTGTACTTCGTCAACAAACATTAAAGTACGCTGGCCGCGGCTTTGTAAGTTATCGCGCGCTTGGGTTACGCTATCGCGTATATCTTTTACGCCCGCCGTTACTGCCGACATTTGAATTAGTTCAGCGTCGGCATGGTTGGCAATAATTTGCGCGAGCGTGGTTTTACCCACCCCTGGCGGCCCCCATAAAATTAAACTATGGCAGCGCCCTGCAACAATAGCTTGATGCAGCGGCTTGTCGCTACTTAGTAAATGCTGTTGCCCTATGTAATCGTTAAGCGATAAAGGGCGCATCCGCGCAGCAAGTGGGCGTACATCGGGCCCAAAGTTAAAACCTAAATTACTCACCGTTACTCTGATCGTCTATTTCTACACCCGCTGGCGGGGTAAATTCAAAAGTTGTTTTATCGAGCTCAGTATTAACCTGTGCATTGCTAAATGTAAACGCAGATAGCTGGCCTGAGTTATCTTTAACCACCAGTTTTGCCAGCCCTTGCTCGTTATCAGCAAAAGTAATATCAAGCTGCTCTACTTGGCTTTCTACGCCTTTATTTGGGGTAATGCTAAAGCCTAAATCGGTGGTAAACACGCTGTATTTTTCCCATTGCGCAGGGTCTTTAGAGGTGAGCAATATAAACGGTGTAGAGTCAATTAAACCGCTGGTTTTCATAATAGTGACTTGCTCAGCAAAGCTATCAAAGTAATAGGTTTTATCGCCGTTTGACACAAATAATGTGTCGTCTGGGTTAGTTTGCTGCCAGCGGATCATCAATGGCTGTTGCAGCGCAATATTGCCTTGGCCTTGCATTACCAGTTGGCCTTCACCGTCGGTTACGTTTTGTTTAAATTGTGCTTTAAAGCTTTTTAAGGTCGATAACTTATCTTGTAATGCTTGGCTGTCGTCAGCAAAGCTGGGCATAGCAACTAAACTGCCCAGTACTAATAATAAACTACTTAATTTTTTCATTAATTTGCTCCATTAGGTACTAATACATCGCGCGCGCCGTTGTGTCCTGGTGCACTCACGATACCTGATGTTTCCATTTGTTCTACTAAACGTGCAGCACGGTTATAGCCTACACGTAATTTACGTTGCACTGATGATACTGATACTTTACCGGTTTCTATTACAAAGGCGACCGCTTCGTCGTATAACGGATCTGATTCTTCATCGCCATTTTCGCTAGCTTCACCTGGTAACAAAATATCTTCAGTGGCATCACCATTTAAAATTTCGTCTATGTAATTTGGTTTAGCACGGGCTTTCCAATCGTTTACCACGGCATGTACTTCATGGTCGTCTACAAACGCGCCATGCACACGCTCTGGCACACTGGTGCCTGGCGGTAAATAAAGCATGTCACCCATGCCTAATAAGTTTTCTGCGCCTTGTTGATCAAGTATGGTGCGCGAGTCTATTTTACTTGATACCTGAAACGCCATACGTGTAGGTATATTCGCTTTAATTAAACCGGTTATTACATCAACCGACGGACGCTGGGTTGCTAATATTAAATGAATACCCGCAGCACGCGCTTTTTGCGCTATACGGGCAATTAACTCTTCAACTTTTTTACCTACAATCATCATCATGTCGGCAAATTCGTCAATAACCACCACAATGCTAGGTAATTTATCTAGCTCATCTGGGCCGTCTTTCATACCATCGGTGTCTTTAAATAATGGATCCATAATTGGGTAGCCCGCTTCTTTGGCTTCCATTACTTTTTGGTTGTACCCTTTTAAGTTACGCACACCTAAAGCCGACATCAGCTTATAGCGGCGTTCCATTTCACCTACACACCAACGCAGCGCGTTAGCGGCTTCTTTCATGTCGGTTACAACTTCACACAATAAATGCGGAATACCTTCGTAAACTGAAAGCTCAAGCATTTTCGGGTCAATCATGATCATACGAACATCTTCAGGGCCCGATTTATACAGTAAGCTTAATATCATTACATTAACGCCCACTGACTTACCTGAACCCGTTGTACCGGCAACTAATAAATGCGGCATTTTACCTAAGTCGGCACACACAGGTTGCCCTGCAATGTCTTTACCAAGCACCATAGTTAATGGCGATGGGTTTTGCTCAAACTTAGGTGCGTTTATGACTTCTGATAAACGTACAATTTCACGGTATTTATTAGGCAGCTCAATACCGATATAGGTTTTACCCGGAATAACTTCAACCACGCGCACACTAATTGCCGATAGCGAGCGCGCTAAATCTTTTGACAGCCCAGTAATTTTAGACACTTTAATACCCGGTGCTAAATCAAGCTCAAAACGAGTAACAACAGGCCCAGGGTAAACCCCTACCACAGTGGCTTGCACGTTAAAGTCGAGTAGTTTTGTTTCTACAAGGCGCGATACACTATCGAGCTCTTCTTGCGAAATTGGGTTTTTAGCTTTGTCGGGTCTGTCGAGTAAATCCAGTGATGGCAATGGCCCCGGTGGTGGTTCTTGCTCTAATAATTGCTCAAACTTCTCTTTGGCAGTTGGCGGCGGTTGAAACCCTGATTTTGGCTTGTTAATTGGCCTTGCTGGTGAAACCACCGTTGTGGCTGGTTTTTCAGGTTCAACCACTGGGCTTTGATCGAGCGCATTAAGTGCTGCTTCTGTGTCCATAGGTTCATCGTCTATGGCGCTAAAGCTAATTTCTTGATCGAGTATTTGGTCAAGCTCGTCAAACGGCATAAACTCGTCGTCTTGCGGTGCGTTTACTTTAGTTTTTGGTTTGTCGAGTGCTTTTGGTTTGTCTGCTGTTTTATTAGCAAGCTCAGGTTCTTGTTGGCGTGTATCATCTTCAAAATAAGCATCAGGTTGCTCGTCTTGTACTTTACCTGCAATGCGCTCGCGCTGCATCCAACCTCGAGCATAGGTCACCAAAAAGCGGTATAACCTAACTATTAAATCACCCAAGTAATCAACAAATTGTACCCACGACACGCCTGTTAATAGCGTTAACCCTGCAAAAAAGAAACACAGCAGTAAAATAGAGGTACCGGTAAAATTAAACGCTGGCATCATCGCCGATGCAATCACATCGCCCACCACCCCACCGGATGAAAAATTATAAATATCGTCAAAATTAATACTGCTAATAGCGGTGGCTGAGGTAATAAACAGCGCAAAACCAATAATGCGTAATCCAAGTGTGGTGTAATCGAGTTGTAAAATACGGTGTGGCTGCTTAAACACTAAATAGCCAAGCAGCTGAATAGCCGCTGGCACAAAATAGGCAAGCCAACCAAAGGTAAGTAATAGTATGTCGGCCACCCACGCGCCCGCTGTACCCGTAATGTTTTGTACATTGGTAAACTCACCCGTTTGCGACCAAGAAGGATCGGCAGGATGAAAACTAATTAAAGCACATAAAATAAATACCGCTGCAAAGGTGCTGACGATGAGCCCCGTTTCTAATAGTCTTTGTACACCGTTTAGGCGCATAATTACCTATCCCTCATTATTATTTTTTACACTCACTTGGCAATAGAATACCTTAGCAGGAAATGTATTTTGATGCACTTTATCTTAACCATGATGGCCTGATTATGAACAAGTTTTTATTATTTTCTTAAGCAAAGCAAAATTGGCTGCAACAATAAAAGTATTTTAAAGGCTGTTACTCTATCATTAAGCAACAAAAGGACGGATCACCACGCCTTCTTCACCCTTTACTTCTTCCATTACTACATAGGTGCGGCTTTCACTCACATTGGGCAACTTTAATAATATATCACCGAGTACGCCTCGGTATTCTGACATATCGTTAACCCGGGTTTTTAATAAAAAGTCGAAATTACCCGAAACCAAATGACATTCTATAATTTCTTCGTGTTTTCTAACAGCAGCACTAAATTCTTCAAATACGTCGGGCGATGTTTTGGTAATGGTTACTTCCACGTACACAGAAAGCCCTTGGCCAAGCTTGGCGGGATCAACCACTGCTTTATAGCCTAAAATATACCCTTCTCGCTCTAGCTTTTTCACTCGCTCTAGACAGGGCGTGGCGCTCAGGCCAACTCGTCGGGCCAGTTCAACATTTGACAGGCGGCCATCAAGTTGTAATTCGACTAAAATTTTGCGATCAATACGGTCTAATAAGTTATGCATGGCTTTTTAGTTTTTTATTCTAATAAAATTAATTTTACAGATACTAACACTACAAAGAGCTTAAAAAAAGGTGAGACACACTACCCTAGCATGAATATAATAGTGGAAAATTTTTATCCCGTTCTAACAAGGCAAAATTATGATTATTGGTGTACCTAAAGAAATTAAAAACCACGAGTACCGTGTAGGTATGGTTCCTGCGAGTGTTCGCGAACTTGTAAATCACGGCCACCAAGTGATTGTTGAAACGAATGCTGGTATGGGCATTGGTTTTACAAATGATGATTATGTTCAAGCAGGCGCTGAAATTTTAGAAACAGCTGCTGACGTTTTTGCAAAAGCAGAAATGATCATCAAGGTAAAAGAGCCACAAGCTGTTGAGCGTGCAATGCTACGTGAAGACCAAATTCTTTTCACTTACCTTCACCTTGCACCGGATCTTCCACAAACTGAAGACCTTGTTAAAAGTAAAGCAATCTGTATTGCGTATGAAACAGTAACTGATTCACGCGGTGGTTTACCACTTTTAGCGCCAATGAGTGAAGTAGCTGGCCGTATGTCTATTCAAGCAGGTGCACAAGCGCTAGAAAAAGCTAACCACGGTCGTGGTATGTTACTAGGTGGTGTACCAGGTGTTGAGCCGGCTAAAGTAGTTGTTATTGGCGGCGGCATGGTTGGTCGTAGCGCAGCACAAATGGCCGTTGGCCTAGGTGCTGAGGTTGTTGTACTTGACCGCAACATCGACGTATTACGTGCACTAGACGCACAGTTTGGTAACAAAGTTAAAGCTATTTACTCAACAGCTGACGCGCTTGAAAAGCACGTACTTGAAGCTGATCTAGTAATTGGTGGTGTACTTATCCCAGGTGCAGCTGCACCTAAACTAGTGACTGCTGAACACATTAAAGCAATGAAGCCTGGTGCTGCAATTGTTGACGTTGCAATCGACCAAGGTGGTTGTATTGCTACGTCTAAAGCAACGACGCACGCTGATCCTACATACATTGTTGATGAAGTTGTTCACTACTGTGTTGCTAACATGCCAGGTGCTGTTCCACGTACATCTACGTTTGCACTTAACAATGCAACATTGCCGTTCATCATTAACCTTGCAAACAAAGGTTACAAAAAGGCATTACTAGATGACGCTCACTTCTTAAAAGGCTTAAACGTACTTAAAGGCCAAGTAACTTACAAAGAAGTAGCTGAAGCGTTCAACATGGAATATGTTGACCCACGCACTGCAGTAGAAAACGCGTAACTATTATTGTTACCGTTTAATACCTAAGTCATCATTAGGTATAAGCATTAAAAAAGCAGCTAATTAGCTGCTTTTTTTGTGTCTAAATCTTAGAGTCTGCGGTCAACAGACCCAAGTGTTATATAAATCGTTTAATAATAAAATCGACTTTGACACGCTTAGCTTGACCAAGTAGCTTTTTCACTGGCTGCGGGTAATCGCTCATGGTTTCTAAATCATCTGGACCGGTTAAACGACGACAATGCTTTAAAATCTCTTGGCGTTCATTATCAATATCGCGCATTATCGTTTGCTCAGGGTCTTCTATTAGAATACCATTTTCGATATCTAGCCCCCATGCACGCGGATTTAAATTATGCCCGCTAAGTAAATGCACTTTACGGTCACAACAAATCCCTTTTAAATGAAACGAGTTACTCTCGTGTTTCCACAGGTAAACGTTTAAGTTGCCATTATCTATGTGGCGTTTTTGCGATTTAATAAACTTGTGCAAAATAGTTTCGTATAAATACGGTAATGCACCAATTTTACTAAATGGCTCGCTAGGTGGTAGGTAAAAATCGTTTGCGGTTTTATCGCCCACCACAATAGTGACTTGTTTACCTTGCTTTAATAAGCGACGCAAAGAGCGCATTAAAGGAGCCGGAAAATTAAAATACGGCGTGTATAACACCAACTCTTGCTCGGTAGTATCAAACAGCGCTTTGATTAAGCGATTAAGTTCGTTATTACGACGGCCTAAACCCAAAAACAAACGAATGCCCATTGCATGAGTATTCAATTGTTGCGCACTTTTATAGCTTGCCGATTTAAGCTCACGCATAAGTTGCTTTTGTTCAAGCTTAAAGTCAGCCATGCGCTTAAGCGGTCGTTGATCAATTCTTGGAACTGCTTCAGAGCTCAATAAAGTTGATTCGATAAAATCGACTACTGAGTCACATAATTCGTTTTGCGAGACTAAAAAGTAGCGATCGAGTCGGTATCGGTCGCTATATTGCAAATACACATTATTTAAACTGGCACCGCTGTAGAGCAGTGTGTCGTCAATAACAAAGCCTTTTAAATGCAACACCCCAAACAGTTCTTTTGCCTTTACGGGAACACCATACACTTGAACGTTTGAATTAAACTTCTCTAAGCTGTCGCAATATAAGCTTGCATTACCCTCTGACTTTTCTGCACCAATTAAACCGCGTTGCGCGCGATGAAAATCAACCAATACTTTTATTTCAAGTGAAGGGTTAGCTAACGATGCACTGTGTAGTGCGGCTAAGATTTCACGACCCGCTTCATCATCTTGTAAGTAAAGTGTGGTGATATAGATTCGTTTTTTTGCGTTGGCAATTAAATCTAACAATTGCGTACGGTATTCTTGCGCATTGGTTAAGACGTTAACGTCTTTTGAAGTCAACCCAAATGCGGGTTTCTCTTGCCAAAATAACATAGTTGCCTATTCACTTAGGTCACATAATTAAGCAGTGACAAATCAAAATTAGTTAAAAGATAACAAAAAAATCAGGCTGGTCATGAATTAACGTCGTTTTATTGGCTAACAGTCTATTTATTAGTCGAGCACTGCTTGTAAGTCATTTGCTAGTACACATTAATGAACAGCTTCGCAATTTGCGAAAAAAATAATCTCATCTTTTATTTACTTCCTGCTTGTTTTTCTTAGAATCGGGCGCATTAAAACCGTATTAAACGTTTAGGAAAAGATCATGACTGAAGCAAAACATTGTAAGTTACTTATTTTAGGTTCGGGCCCTGCAGGCTACACAGCCGCAGTTTACGCTGCACGTGCTAATTTAAACCCTGTTTTAATTACAGGTATTCAACAAGGTGGCCAGCTAACAACCACCACTGAAGTTGAAAACTGGCCTGGCGATGCACACGGTTTAACCGGCCCTGCATTAATGGATCGTATGAAAGAGCATGCAGAACGCTTTGAAACTGAAATTGTGTTCGACCACATCAACAAAGTTGACGTATCTAAGCGCCCTTTCACACTAACCGGTGACCAAGGTACTTATACATGTGATGCTTTAATTATTGCAACAGGTGCCTCTGCGAAATATTTAGGCTTGGAATCTGAGACTAATTTCCAAGGCCGTGGTGTTTCTGCTTGTGCAACCTGTGACGGCTTTTTCTATAAAGGTCAGAAAGTTGCGGTTGTTGGTGGTGGTAATACAGCGGTTGAAGAAGCGTTATACCTGTCTAACATTGCTGATGAAGTTCATGTTATCCACCGTCGTGACAGTTTCCGTAGTGAGAAAATTCTTGCTGACCGCCTTGCTGAAAAAGCAGCGAACGGTAACGTTGTAATGCACTACAACCGTACACTTGATGAAGTGCTTGGTGATCAAATGGGCGTGACCGGCGTTCGCATTAAAGATGTGGCGTCAGATGCTACTGAAGAACTTGATTTAGCGGGTGTGTTTATTGCCATAGGCCATAAGCCAAACACCGATATGTTTGAAGGTCAGTTAGAAATGAAAGACGGCTACCTAGTGGTTGAATCTGGTCTTAACGGTAACGCAACACAAACTAGTGTGCCAGGTGTATTTGCTGCTGGTGATGTGTCTGACCATATTTACCGTCAAGCAATTACCTCTGCCGGTACTGGCTGTATGGCTGCACTTGATGCAGAACGCTTTTTAGATAACCTATAAGCATACATAGCATACTTTTGGGGCTGAATTTTCAGCCCTTTTTTGTGCCCAAACATTACGCCCGAGATAATTGCACTCGCACCAGTATTCACTATATTTATAGTTAAAATTAGTCTTATTTATACAATTAATGGCTCAGGTACGATAGGATCTAAGGGTGAGCAACAAATACCGTCAAATTATATAAGTAAAACTAGCTATAATTATCGTCAGGAATAAAAGCTTTATTCATTTAGGCATTACTAGAAACTGTAAAATCAGTTAAAATGCTTAACTTCATATCAAGTAAATTACCGAGAGTTTTCTATGAGTTTGTATACAAAATATATGGAAGAAATCCAAACCCGTAAAACGGAGCTTGGATTAAGCCCACAACCAATCGATAGCGCTGAACTAGTATCAGAAATAATTAATCAAATTAAAGATACTAATAACGAGCACCGTAAAGATTCACTGCATTTCTTTATTTTTAATACTTTACCTGGAACAACCAGTGCTGCGGGCGTTAAAGCACAGTTTCTAAAAGAAATCATTTTAGGTGAAGAGCACGTTGCAGAGATCACTCCAGAATTTGCATTCGAACTACTTTCACACATGAAAGGCGGCCCATCGATTGAAATGCTAATTGATTTAGCCTTTGCTGATGACGCAAAAATCGCAGCACAAGCTGCAGAAGTACTGAAAACTCAGGTATTCTTATACGATGCAGATATGGAGCGCATTAAAGCGGCCTACGAATCAGGTAATGTAATTGCTAAAGAATTACTAGAGAGCTTCTCAAAAGCTGAATTCTTCACAAAACTACCTGACATCGAAGAAAAAATCGAAGTAGTAACTTACATTGCTGGTGAAGGCGACATCTCAACTGATTTACTGTCTCCAGGTAACCAAGCACACTCGCGTGCTGACCGTGAATTACACGGTAAGTGCATGATCACTGAAGAAGCACAACAAGAAATTGTTGCCCTTCAAAAGAAACACCCTAACGCTAAAGTAATGCTTATTGCTGAAAAAGGCACCATGGGCGTTGGTTCATCACGTATGTCTGGTGTGAATAACGTAGCACTTTGGGCTGGTAAACAAGCAAGTCCATACGTTCCTTTCATCAACATTGCACCTGTTGTTGCAGGTACTAACGGTATTGCACCAATCTTCTTAACAACGGTTGATGTAACTGGCGGTATTGGTCTTGACCTTAAAAACTGGGTTAAAAAAGTAGATGCAGACGGCAATACAGTAACTGATGCAAATGGTGACGCTGTGCTTGAAGAAGCCTACTCTGTTGCTACTGGTACTGTGCTAACAATCAATACTAAAGAGAAGAAGCTTTATAACGGTGATAAAGAGCTTGTTGATATTTCATCAGCATTCACACCGCAAAAAGTTGAATTCATGAGAGCTGGCGGTTCTTACGCAGTTGTATTCGGTAAAAAACTACAAACGTTTGCTGCTGAAACTCTTGGCATTGAAACGCCGCTTGTTTATGCACCTTCAAAAGAAATTTCACACGAAGGCCAAGGCTTAACAGCGGTTGAAAAAATCTTTAACCGTAACGCGGTAGGTGTACTATCAGATACGCCACTTCACGCTGGCTCAAATGTTCGTGTTAAAGTGAACATCGTTGGTTCGCAAGATACAACCGGTCCAATGACTGCACAAGAATTAGAAGCAATGGCTGCTTCAACGATTTCTCCTCTTGTTGATGGTGCCTATCAATCTGGTTGTCATACAGCATCAGTATGGGATAGCAAAGCACAAGCAAACATTCCTAAACTAATGGCGTTTATGAATAAGTTTGGTTTGATCACTGCACGTGACCCGAAAGGCGTTTACCATGCAATGACTGACGTTATTCACAAAGTATTGAACGACATTACAATTGATGATCGCGCTATCATCATTGGTGGTGACTCGCATACACGTATGTCTAAAGGCGTTGCCTTTGGTGCCGATTCAGGTACTGTTGCTGTTGCACTTGCAACGGGTGAATCAGCGATGCCAATTCCTGATTCAGTTAAAGTGACGTTCAAAGGCAAAATGGCTAAGCACATGGATTTCCGCGACGTTGTACATGCAACGCAAGCGCAAATGCTTAAGCAATTTGGTGGCGAAAACGTGTTCCAAGGTCGTATCATTGAAGTTCATATTGGTACCCTAATGGCTGACCAAGCGTTTACCTTCACTGACTGGACTGCAGAAATGAAAGCGAAAGCGTCAATCTGTATTTCAAATGATGAAACATTAATTAAGTCAATTGAACTTGCTAAGTCACGTATCCAAATCATGATCAACAAAGGTATGGAAAACGAAGCACAAACGCTACAAGGTCTAATCGATTTAGCCGACAAGCGTATTGCAGGTATTCAATCTGGTGAAGAGCCAGCACTTTCTCCAGACGACAACGCTAAATACCACGCAGAAGTTGTGGTTGATTTAGACCAAATCGTTGAGCCAATGATTGCCGATCCAGACGTTAATAACGATGATGTTTCTAAGCGTTATACTCACGATGTGATCCGCCCTGTTTCTTTTTACAACGACAAGCCTGTTGATTTAGGTTTTGTTGGTTCGTGTATGGTTCACAAAGGCGATATGAAAATTATTGCTCACATGCTACGTAACCTTGAGAAGAAAAACGGTTCTATCTCATTCAAAGCGCCATTAGTTGTTGCGCCACCAACATACAACATTGTTGATGAGCTTAAAGCGGAAGGCGATTGGGATATTCTTGCTAAATACGCAGGTTTTGAATTTGACGATGCAAAACCAAAAACGGCTGCACGTACTAAGTATGAAAATATCTTATACCTAGAACGTCCTGGTTGTAACCTATGTATGGGTAACCAAGAAAAAGCAGAACCAGGTGATACTGTTATCGCAACATCAACACGTCTTTTCCAAGGCCGTGTAGTAGCCGATACATCTGAGAAAAAAGGTGAATCACTACTAGGTTCTACGCCAGTTGTAGTTCTATCTTCTGTTCTTGGTCGTTTCCCGACTATGGAAGAGTATAAGTCTGCGGTTGAAGGTATTGACCTTACATCGTTTACACCTGTTGAAGAAGCAATGACAACTAAGTTCAACGCAGGTGAAGCTGTACCAGTAAAAGTGGTTAGCTAATTCGATTAGTTTACCATTTAATTAAGCGCGTTTTTTAACGCGCTTTTTTTATGCCTAAAATTTACCTAACAGCAATTTAAGCCCTGCTCAACACTATGGACAACACAATAATTTGTGGTTTGTGATTTGTGATTTTAAAGCAACAGGTTACACTTTGTCTTGACCATGCAGTTATTCAATCGGTGTTATGACTAAACAACTTTATCAACTCGCTCAAAGCCACTTTGCTTTTCCTGATCCCAGCCATGCATTAGATGATCCAGATGGTTTACTTGCCATTGGTGGATGCTTATCGGTAACGCGATTAAAAAATGCCTATTTATCTGGTATTTTTCCGTGGTTTAGTGAACACGAGCCAATTATGTGGTGGTCACCGAGTGAACGCGGTATTGTTGAGCTTGATGACTTTCATGTTAGTAAAAGCTTACGAAAACATTTAAAAAAGTACCCGGTCACCGTAACTATTAACCATGCCTTTGAAGAAGTGATAGAAGCGTGCCGCGATCAACGTCTTGATACCGATGGCACTTGGATCACCCCGCAAATGCAACAGGCGTACATTAATGCCCATCACAATGGCTTGGCCCATAGTTTAGAGGTATGGCGCGAGGGAGAGCTTGCAGGCGGCTTATATGGGATTATGCAAACAGGTGTTTTTTGTGGTGAATCAATGTTTCATCATCAAACAAATTGCTCCAAACTGGCGATGTGGGCGCTGGTTAATTGGCTTAAGCGCCATGATGCGCATTTTATTGATTGCCAATTAGAAAATCCTTATTTAATGTCGTTAGGTGCCAGCGTGATTCCACGTGAAGAATTTTTAACTAAACTTAATAAAGCACAGTGTTACACCCCAGCTGCCAGTATGTGGCAGCCACAGGAGCTAATCGCGATATATGAATGAACAACTTCCGGCTCGTATTGGCCTAAGCCAACCATTTGAATGCAGTTACTTGCCAGATCGCCAAGAGCAATTGCTGGTGATACTCGATCCAAGTTGTTACAGCAGCAATAAGTTTGAGTCGTTATTAGGATTGGGCTTTCGTCGCAGTGGTAACCAAATTTACCGTCCGCACTGCCCTATTTGCAGCGCGTGTAGTTCTGTGCGCGTTTTAGCTGATGAATTTATGCCGACAAAATCGCAAAAACGTAAACTTAACAAAGCAAAAAACCGCTTTGAGGTAAAATATTCTCAAGTTGAACGCGAACAATACTATCCACTTTACAGTAAATACATTAGCTTGCGCCACCAAGACGGTTCTATGTATCCACCTGATAAATCACAATTTCAAAGCTTTTTGTTTTGTAGCTGGTTAACCATCACCTTTATAGAGCTTTGGGATCAAGATAACTTAGTGGCCGTTGCTGTAACTGATTGTATGGACAACGCTATTTCGGCTATTTATACATTTTTTGACCCTGACTACGAACACTTTAGTTTAGGCACTGTAATGATATTACAGCAGCTTAAATTTGCTAAACAGCAACACAAACAGTTTGTTTATTTAGGCTATCAAATAGATGAATGTGACAAAATGAAGTATAAAACCCAGTTTTTACCCGCCCAAAAACAGCTCAATGACCAGTGGGTGGCTATTTAATTTACAAAAATAGCCCCTGCGCCTTTACTTATTGGCGTATTTTGGGCAAAATCTGCAGCGTTTAACTATTAAAGAGGTGTTACGCTAAACATGGCGAAAGAAGACGTAATCGAAATGCAAGGGACAGTCCTTGATACTTTACCAAATACAATGTTCCGAGTTGAGCTAGAAAATGGTCACGTAGTTGTGGCTCATATTTCAGGTAAAATGCGCAAAAACTATATCCGTATTTTAACCGGCGATAAAGTAACGGTAGAAATGACTCCTTACGATTTATCGAAAGGTCGTATCGTATTCCGTGCTCGCTAAGTAAGTGCGTAAACGAGATTTAGTTTTTGGCTAGTGAAAACTAGCTTTAAGCGTTTATTAAATGTAATTAATGCTAGGGTCTGTTGGCCTTTGCGGATTAAAATTTGTTCAAACTAAGGGCGGTTTAATCGCGGCGCGAGGTTTGTAACCTAGTGGGCTAAGTAAAAACCGAGCAACAAAGAGTAAATCGCCCCTAGGCAGAACCCTTCGGGCAGCGCCTGTTTGGCATTGATGCTGCGTTATCGCCTATTTATGGGGAATAACCACACCACATAGGCTCTGCCTTGCCTAAATACCAAACAGACTGCTGCAAATTTAACCTTGAAAGGTCAACAGACCCTAGTAGCCAGTAATTACATTTAATAAACAAAAAACCCAGCTTTTGCTGGGTTTTTTGTTGCCTATTTCTTTGGCAAATAAAAAAGCCTGCACAAAGCAGGCTTTTTAAAATCGCTAACCTTTTAGGTTAGGCTGGCGTTAAGTTACTCTCGTAATCAAAACGCAGCTTTTTATCTTTAACCGATACTTTTACCGTACCGCCAGAAATTAGCTCACCAAACAGTATTTCGTTTGCTAATTGCTTTTTAAGATCTTCTTGGATAACACGCGCCATAGGACGCGCGCCCATTGCTTTGTCATAGCCTTTATCAGCCAACCACTCACGTGCTTTAGAAGTAAGCTCAAGGTTAACTGACTTCTTATCCAGTTGCGCTTGTAACTCAACAACAAATTTATCAACCACTTGCAAAATAACCTCTTTCTCGAGGTGATTAAACCAAATAATGTTATCTAAGCGGTTTCTAAATTCAGGTGAAAATACTTTATTAATTTCACCCATTGCATCGTGAGTATGATCTTGCTCACTAAAGCCAATCGACTTACGTGTGGTTTCTTGTACGCCGGCATTGGTGGTCATCACTACCACGACGTTTCTAAAGTCGGCTTTTCGGCCGTTATTATCTGTTAGCGTACCGTGATCCATAACTTGTAATAAAATGTTGTAGATATCAGGATGCGCTTTTTCAATTTCATCCAGCAATACCACTGCATGTGGGTTTTTGATCACCGCTTCTGTTAATAAGCCGCCTTGTTCAAAACCTACATAACCCGGAGGCGCACCGATTAAACGGCTCACCGCATGGCGCTCAACGTATTCAGACATATCAAAACGAATAAACTCAACACCCATGCATTTAGCTAATTGCTTGGTAACCTCTGTTTTACCTACCCCTGTTGGGCCTGCAAATAAGAACGAACCAACCGGTTTGTTCTCGTTTGCTAAACCTGAGCGCGATAAGCGAATAGCAGAAGTTAATGCATCAATGGATTGATCTTGTCCAAACACCAACATTTTTAAATTACGGTCTAAGTTTTTCAGCGTTTCTTTATCAGACGACGACACATTTTGTGGCGGAATACGCGCCATTTTAGACACAATCATCTCAATATCAGATACACCAATGGTTTTTTTACGCTTGGACGTAGGCAGTAGCCGTTGGCTTGCGCCTGCTTCATCAATAACGTCAATCGCTTTATCAGGTAAGTGACGCTCATTAATATACTTGGCACTTAGCTCAGCGGCTGCTTTTAACGCTTTTTGCGTATAACGAATACCATGGTGTGCTTCGTAACGATCTTTTAAGCCGTTAAGAATTTTAGTGGTATCTTCAACGCTAGGTTCAAGCACATCAATTTTTTGAAAGCGACGGACAAGGGCGCGATCTTTTTCAAAAATATTCTTGTACTCACCGTAAGTGGTAGAACCCATACAACGTAATTGCCCACTTGAGAGTAACGGCTTAATTAAGTTTGAGGCATCCATTACCCCACCTGAGGCAGCACCTGCACCAATAATGGTGTGAATTTCATCAATAAATAAAATTGAACTTGGTTTTGCTTGTAACTCTTTTAATAAACTTTTAAAGCGTTTTTCAAAATCGCCTCGGTATTTGGTACCGGCAAGTAACGCGCCCATATCTAAAGAGTACACAACCGCATCTGCAATGACTTCAGGCACTTGTTCGTTAACAATACGATAGGCTAAGCCCTCAGCAATGGCAGTTTTACCTACGCCGGCTTCACCAACCAGTAATGGGTTATTCTTTTTACGACGACACAGCACTTGCACTGTGCGCTCTACTTCACTATCACGGCCAACAAGCGGGTCAATATTACCCTCTTTAGCGTGTATATTAAGGTTAGTTGTAAAGCTGTCGAGCTTACTCGCTTCTTCGCTTGCTACTTCTTGCACCTCTTCATGAATATCGTCGGTATCATCGCCTAATTCGTCGTCACCTTTGGCAATCCCATGAGAAATAAAGTTAACAATATCAAGTCGAGAAATATCGTTCTTTTTAAGTAAGTACACGGCTTGGCTTTCTTGCTCAGAAAAAATAGCGACCAGCACATTAACGCCTGTCACTTCATTTTTGCCAGAAGATTGCACATGAAATACCGCGCGCTGTAATACTCGCTGAAAACCAAGTGTTGGTTGAGTTTCGCGCTCTTCTTCTAAATCAGGAATAACCGGTGTGGTTTCATCAATAAATTCAAGTAACTCTGTTTTTAATCCAGAAACGTCAACACCACACGCATTAAGCGCTTCTCCAGCTGATGGGTTGTCGAGTAGAGCTAATAAAAGGTGCTCTACGGTCATAAACTCATGACGACGTGTACGCGCTTCACGAAACGCAGTGTTCAAAGTTAGTTCTAAGTCTTTATTTAGCATTGGCAACCCCTTACAGAGATAATAATTTTATACCGCACTTCAAAGATGAAAGTTCACCTTTGTGGTATTTATTCCTGCTCACAACTACATAGCAGTGGATGCTCGTTATCCCTTGAGTAGCGGTTAACTTGCTCAGCCTTAGTATGTGCTACGTCGGCGCTATAAACACCACATATGCCCTTACCTTGCTGATGTATTTGCAGCATCACATCAGTTGCTCTATCGCTATCCATATTAAAAAACGTCATTAAGATCTCTATTACAAAATCCATCGGCGTGTAATCATCGTTGTTTAACACAACTTTATATTTTCGCGGTGGCTGCAACTTTTGCTTTTCACTATCGCGAACGGTGTCGATAACACCAGAATCTTTCATACCACTCATAATTAAATATAGTCTTGTCTTTGTAACTCAAGCAAACTTGAATAAAAAAATAAATAAAATGTTAAAAAATAACCTAAAACACTTGACTGGTTGCTTAAATAAACTACAGTCAAATGGTGATTGATTAAACCTTAGTCAGTCTAGCAAACAATACAGTTTAGGATAACTAAATTAGTCAACTTATAGAAGGATGTAGAAGTATGGCTTGTGGTAAAGTCAAATGGTTCAACAACGCCAAAGGTTTTGGTTTCATCGTAGAAGACGGTTGCGAGAACGACATTTTTGCTCATTACTCCACTATTGTAATGGACGGATACAAGACGCTTAAAGCTGGTCAAGATGTTACCTTCGAATTACAACAGGGCCCTAAAGGTCTACACGCTACTAATATAGCGCCTAATGGCGATATTATAGAGTGATTGTAATTATGAGACTAAAGCGAGTGACCTGTTTAGATCCTCGCTTAATTTCTTAAAAATCCCTAACCACTCCAATATAAATTGCCTCATTGTTTGTTAATTCAACCCCACTCCTTGATTTTATTTTATCTACCCCAATAATTTCAGTATTAGATGTTTAACTGCTGGCGTCTGGCGTGTAATCCTAGCCCTTTTTAGCCAAGCTTGTTACACTCTTTATCCTGTAAAACGTAATTACTTTAGCCTAATGGCTAGTTTGTATTTACATAAATTTTAGTTATAAAAGACATTAGTCCGTCAGGTGTGATTATTCTCACCTTGTTTAGGTTATACGAGTACCAACACCTAACAGACTACTCATTGCATGTACTAATGCTTTATTTAAAAGTATTAAGCGATGATTTCTTTGCATTGTTGAATTTGGCCAATGCGGCCTACTATCTAGGAATGATGATGACATCAAAAATTATCTATACAAAAACGGACGAAGCTCCGGCACTAGCAACTTATTCGTTGTTACCTATTATCCAAGCATACACAAATGCGGCAGGTGTTGAAGTTGAAACACGCGACATCTCATTAGCTGGTCGTGTAATTGCGAGCTTCCCGGATTACCTAACAGAAGAACAACGCATTGGTGATGCACTTGCAGAACTTGGCGAAATGGCAAAAACACCAGAAGCTAACATCATTAAATTACCGAACATTAGTGCATCAGTTCCACAACTTCGCGCTGTAATTAAAGAGCTTCAAGAAAAAGGTTATGCACTTCCAGAATACCCGGTTGAACCTAAAAACGATGAAGAGAAAGCGATTCAAGCTGCCTACGATAAAATTAAAGGCAGCGCAGTAAACCCTGTACTTCGTGAAGGTAACTCTGACCGTCGCGCACCAGGTTCAGTGAAAGAGTATGCACGTAATAACCCACATTCAATGGGCGCGTGGAGCAAAGATTCACAATCTTACGTTGCAAGCATGGAAGAAGGTGACTTCTTTGGTTCTGAGCAATCACTAACTGTTGATGAAGCAACGGATGTTCGTATTGAACACGTAGCGGCTAATGGCGATATCACTGTACTTAAACAAAGCACGCCATTACTTGCTGGTGAAGTAATTGATGCATCACGTATTAGTGCTGCGAAATTACAAGCATTCCTAGAAGCTGAAATTAATGCTGCTAAAGAAAAAGGCGTGTTATTTTCGCTTCATATGAAAGCAACCATGATGAAAGTATCTGATCCAATTATCTTTGGTCACGCTGTAAAAGTATTCTACAAAGACGTTTTTGCAAAACACGGTGCACTTTTTGAAGAGCTAGGTGTTGATGTAAATAACGGTTTAGGCGATGTGTACTCTAAAATTCAAACATTAGATGACGCTAAGCGCGAAGAAATTGAAGCAGACATTCAAGCGGTTTACGCTAACCGCCCTGCTATCGCCATGGTTGATTCTCATCGTGGTATTACAAACTTACACGTACCAAGTGATGTGATCATCGATGCTTCTATGCCTGCTGCAATTCGTTCAAGCGGTCAAATGTGGAATAAAGACGATAAATTACAAGACACAAGCTTTGTAATTCCAGATCGTTGTTACTCTGGCGTTTACCAAGCAACCATTGATTTTTGTAAAGAGCACGGTGCTTTTGATCCTACAACTATGGGTAGCGTACCAAACGTTGGCCTTATGGCTCAAAAAGCGGAAGAATACGGCTCACATGACAAAACATTTGAAGCAAAAGCTGATGGTACTATTCGTGTTGTTGACACAAACGGCAACACCCTACTTGAGCACAGTGTTGAGCAAGGTGATATCTGGCGTATGTGTCAGGTTAAAGATGCACCAATCCAAGATTGGGTTAAGCTTGCAGTAAACCGCGCTCGCGCAACAGGTAATCCGGCTATTTTCTGGTTAGATGCAGAACGTGCACACGATGCTGAGCTAATCAAAAAAGTGAACAAATACTTGCCAGAACATGATACTGCTGGCCTAGATATTCAAATTTTATCGCCAATGGATGCAACCTTGTTCTCACTAGCACGCATCAAAGAAGGTAAAGACACGATTTCTGTAACAGGTAACGTATTACGTGATTACCTAACAGATTTATTCCCAATTTTAGAATTGGGTACTAGTGCTAAAATGCTTTCAATTGTGCCACTAATGAATGGCGGTGGTTTATTTGAAACAGGTGCTGGTGGTTCTGCCCCTAAGCACGTTCAACAGTTTGAAAAAGAAAACCACTTACGTTGGGATTCTTTAGGTGAGTTCTTAGCACTTGCTGCATCACTTGAACACCTAAGCACAACAACGGGTAACAACAAGGCACAAGTACTTGCTGATACACTTGATAAAGCAACGGGCACATTCCTAGCTGAAAACAAATCGCCTTCACGTAAAGTAAAAGAAATTGATAACCGTGGTTCTCATTTCTTCTTATCTTTATTCTGGGCTCAAGAACTTGCTAAGCAAAATGAAGATAGCGAGCTTAAAGCGCAATTTA
The DNA here is from genome assembly GCF_048318575.1 of Pseudoalteromonas sp. RW-H-Ap-1. Classification (GTDB taxonomy): domain Bacteria; phylum Pseudomonadota; class Gammaproteobacteria; order Enterobacterales; family Alteromonadaceae; genus Pseudoalteromonas. Next base: position 1,328,936 of record NZ_CP166996.1, on the reverse strand, counting down.
CACAAATTGCTAGCGACCTTGAAACCAATAAAGAGCAAATTGTTAACGAGCTAAACGACGCACAGGGTCCTGCAATGAACATTGGCGGATACTTCCAGCCAAATGACGATGCAGCCTTTAAAGCAATGCGTCCAAGCACAACATTTAACGAGATTTTATCTAAACTAGTATAAATCAATTAAATGAATGAAAAGGCGCTCACAGAGCGCCTTTTTTGTGCTTAGGCGAAAGGTGTTCGTAAAAAAGGCCGCTAATGCGGCCTTTTAAATTCAACTTAAAAAGTTTATTTTGTGTATGCGCGTGGCATGTTCGATTCTGTTGTATAGCGCTCACGCAGTTTATCTTGGCGAGATTCAGTACTAACCTCAACTCCATTGATAAACATTTTATTCACGTGGCTGCTCAGCTCAAACGGGTCGTTACTCCACATAACAACATCAGCGGCTTTTCCTACTTCTAGGCTACCGGCATTAATACCAAATACATCAGCTACATTCGAGGTCATGGCCCTTAATGCGCCTTGCTGGCTCATACCGTAAGACACTGCGTTACCGGCATCGTAGCGAAGCTGGTAAACATTGTGACTTGCGTCACCACCCACAGTTAATAGCACTTTAACACCGGCTTTTTCTAGTATTCCGGCATTATTCAAGCTTGCATGCAACGAATCAAAGCTGCCTGGTAAGTTATCCATTGCACTAATGATCACAGGAATGCCTGCTTTAGCGATGCGATCTTTAACTACAACGGCATCTTGAGCGCCATTAAGGACAATGTTTACGCCAAACTGCTGTTTCACTTTTATTAGTTCAACAATATCAGCCGAACGCGACACACTAATTAGTAATGGCATATCGCCTTTTAGTACTTTAGCCATTATGGTGTCTTCAGCACTTGGCTTAGCGTCGTCTTTTTTAGCGTCTTTACTTGCTTTGGTTTGATGCTCATCTAACTTATTGATAAGTGTTTGCAAGGTAAATGCACGAGAGCCTTTACTACGCTCACCTAAATGAACCACTAGTGCAGCTTGCTTTTTATCTACGCTTTCAAAGCTACCACTTAAATCAACAACACTTGCTAGGCCTGCAAATATGCTGTCACCACCGTATGGGGTGATCAAATCGCGAGTGATACCGCCTTTACGTGCATAAGGAATTAAGCTTGAACGAGGATTGAATGCTAAGCTTGCATCAAAATCGATACCCGCTTTGTCTTCTCCTGCATCGCGAGAACCGGCAACTGCACCTACTTCAACTAAGCCAAGCTGGTTTACACTGGCGATAAAACCAGCCGTCACTATTTGACCTTTAGCATCAATAACTTTGTCAGCTTCAACATCGCTAGGGTTAATGGCAGTGATTTTGCCATCATTCATTACAATGCTAGCTCCTTCTAATACACCTTGATCTGAAGATGTATGCAAAGTTGCATTAATGATTGCTAATGACTGGGCGCTTACGGCACCCGATGCTAGTAGCCCTGCAGCAACCAGAGAAAGCGAAAACGAACGTGATAATTTTTTCATTCTGGGTGCTCCTTATTGTTGACCTAACATAAAATCACTTTGTGCTTGGAATGCGCTATCGTTTCTATCGTAAACTTTTGCGCCATCAACAAACACTTGCTCTGCTTTTGCATAAACACTAAACGGGCTTTGATTCCAAATAACAACATCAGCTTGTTTACCTGTTTCAAGTGAGCCTGTTTTATCTTCAATGCCTAATGATTTAGCGGCGTTAGACGTGATCCATTTAATCGCGTGTTGCTCAGAAATATCAAACCCATTTTGGTTTGCACTGTACATTACTTTTGCGGCTTCTTGGTTCAAGCGTTGAATCGTCGTATCAGAATCTGAGTGCACAACAGCACATGAGTTTTTAACTGCATCAACAATAGCTACGTTCTCTTGCACCATATCGTAGGCTTCCATTTTAAAGCCCCACCAGTCTGGCCAAAGTGCTGCACACGAGCCATTTTCAGCTAATAAATCAGCAATCTTATAGGCTTCAATTCCGTGGTGGAATGTGCCGGCATGGTAATTAAACTCTTTAGAAAGGTCGATCATCATCGCCATTTCTTCTGCTTTGTAGCAGTGATTGTGAATACGAACGTCACCTTCTAAAACACCACGTAATGTATCGTATTTAATATCACGATGTGGAGCTTCTGGGTTTTTACCCGCAGCGTAATCAGCATCGTATTTATCCCACTCACGCTTATATTCTTGAGCGCCAATCCATGCTGTGCGATATCCTGCCATATTACCCATACGTGTCATCGGTAATACACCTTTGCGACCGTAAACACGTTTAGGATTCTCACCACACGCCATTTTTAAACCGTATGGTGCGTCAGGAAATTTCATCCCTTGCATGGTGTGAGCCGGTACATTTTTAAGGGTAACACCACGTCCACCGAATAAATTAGCTGAACCAGGTAAAATTTGTAATGACGTAATACCGCCTTCACGTGCGCGATTGAAACCTGGATCTTGTGGCCAAATTGAATGTTCAACCCATACTTCTGCAGTATTTGGACTGGTCATTTCGTTGCCATCTTGATGAGATTCAACCGATGGATTTGGATAAGCACCTAAATGTGAATGAACGTCAATAATGCCTGGTGTTACCCATTTACCTTGTGCGTCGATGGTGGTATTCGCATCAGCGGTTAAATCTTTACCAATTTGCTGCACTTTACCGTCGACAATTAATACATCGGCTTCATCTAAACGTTCACCCGTACCTGTTAATACAGTCGCATTGGTGATTAACGTGCTTGATGTCGCTACCGGTTGGTAAGTACTTGGGTATGGGTTTTTATTAATGGTTACTTTGTCATCTTGTGGACCGCTTTCTTGGCAACCAACAAGTGCTGCTGCTAAACCAACAGCTAACAATGAGGGAGCAAATTTTTGCATGTTTTTAGGTTCTCCTGTTTTTTTACTACTTTAGCGAAAGCAAACGCATAAAGCTAAAAAAACAGGTGAAAAGGCGGTTATTTAAGGTGAATTTCTGTAATTATTTTTTTATATAATTGTTATAAAGCTTATCCAATGCCCCTTCTGTGGTAAGCGATGGATCTTTACTTATAAAGTGTTTAACCGTTCGGGTTACAAAATCCGAATTTTGCTTATGTAATTTTGAAAAATCTTTTATCAATGTATTACCATCTTTTGCGGCTGTAACTTTATCATGACGATGCCTGTATTGGCTCAATGCCTTATTAAAATCACCTTGATAGTCTTCCACTAAAATTTTATAAAAATCACTTTTTTGCACCTTTAATACAGTAATGCAATAGTTAAGCGCTTCTTTGAAATCGGTAAATACAGTGCCTTCAACATCAAACTCTTTGGTTTTTTCACGCACTGTGACACGTGCTTCCTCAGTGGCATAACTAAACCCCGTAAAGGCGAGTCGCTCAGCCGCTTCTTTACCCAGCTTCATACCTGCTTGAATGCTATGAGCAAATTCATCACTCATATCAGCGAGTTCATTTTCTTCCCACATATTATAAACACGCAAAGGCTTTGCGTACTTATTAGATAACTTCTTTTTAAGTTTACTGAATCGCTCATCAATGGTCATTAATCGTTCATTATGAAGTAATGCATGGCATTCATAACAAGCTGCAATAGCAACAAAGTCAGCTTCTTCGCCTAAATCAATAATACTTTGTAGCATGTGCAATGGCGGACAATGATCGCGCTCTGTTGCTTCACAGCCGCAATAAAAACATTGGTTAAAATGCTGTTGCTCACACGCATAAGCTTGCTGGTAGTAACTTGCTAACGTTTTATTCACAATTGCGCTCCAAAAATATAAAATGCTACAAATTTAGGGCGCGATAATAACAGCCTGAAAAAATATTTCAGTAGGAAAACGCTAAAGTGTGTCAAAAATAAATTATTTATGAACAACTTTTCATACACCTACAAAATTGCACGATTTATATACACATCTTCTTACAGCTTACCCCATTCAGTTAACAACATTCCTGCTACATTAGGCAATACTTAAGTTGCACATAAACAAAGAGGCAAATACTATGATTTCTTTTAAAGCATCCCTGTATTCAACGGTATTATTGGGCGCAGCAACATTAACGACACCGGTAATGGCAACCACCTTTGTTGCCGCTGATTCATCACCCGGTACGCAAGCTTGCATGGCCGTTGCATCTAACAAAAGACTGACACTTCACAGAGCCATGAAAGATCTGCGAATTAGTAAACATGTAATTGGCAAAAAATTACTCTGTAATGATTTATCAATGGATGATTTTGTAGCGCTGTATGATTTAAATAAATCAGCACGCTTTTTAAATATTGAAGCGTCTACTAGTACGTCAATAAAAGACTTAGCAAGGGCAAACAAACCGCTTGTGGTTATTATGGCGGGGTCTAAATAATATTACAGGTTTTAAATGCGTTTAATTTACTCGATTCAAACACGTTAAGCAGGGGCTAAGTACCTGCTTAACGTGTATTTATTATCAAATAAGCGCTGCCAACAAACCAAATAAGCCACCAAATACCCCACCCCACACAACGAGCCAGCCTAAGTGTTCGCGTATCATGGTTTGAATTATTTCTTTTACCATTTTAGGGGTGAGTTCATCTAAGCGTTCATCCACTAACTTAAGCACCGTATTATGCAAACTTTCCGCGTTATTACCTTGGGTTAACATGTCGGTTAATAATGTTTTAAAATCGTCGGTATCGCTAATTTGCACTAGTGATGACTGCATTTTTTCAATAAACTTTTCTCGCATCGGCTCAACGGCTTCAGTGCCGCCAAACATTGCAAGCATGCTACCAAATTGTGATTGTTCAATAACCACTAACAAATTATCGAATGCAGGATTTAAATCCACCTTATAAATAACTGACTCAAAGTCTATCGTTGGTTGAGCCTTACTTAGAAGCTTGTCTATTTTATGCTCAGAAAAGAACTCCGTAAGTATTAAGTTTCTTATAGCCACTTTAAAACTTTCAAACTTAAGTGCAATTACACCCGAACCATATAAAAACGGCACTTTTTCAAACAGCATATGAATAGCGAGTAAGTTTGTAACTGCACCGGAGAGTGCAAATAAGCCCACCGAAAGTACAATGGTTTGTTCAAATACAAAACCAATAACAACACAACACGCTGCTAATAAGTTAGTGATAAAACTTTTATTCATTTTTATTCCATTTCAGTGATTTGTATCAGAAATTGATAGCCTTAATTTTACACCGATTAATTTGTTTATTTAATCCCTTTTTGCCATAGTTTATTTATAGGTTTAAAAGGTGACTATTGTTATGTGGAAAACAATCAATCAAGAGATCAGCCAGGCTATCCATTATGATTTTAAACACACCCATAAACGTCAATTGCAAAACACATCCACCGATAAGTTATTTCATTTAAGCGATGGCAAGCACAATTACTTAGTTAAAATTGGGCAAAAACATGAGCTAGAGCGCTTTGAGGCTCAAGCTCAAGGCTTAAAACAGCTTACTCAAAACAGTGTATTTATGGTTCCCGACTGCATTACAACTGGGGCCAATATAGAATACGCCTTCATTGTATTAGAGTGGCTTACATTTGACGAGCTTCCCCACACTCATTGGTCAACTATGGGGGAGCATCTTGCCATGTTACATCAAAAACACCAGCAAGCGATGTTTGGTTTTGATACCGACAATTATTTAAGCTCAACGCTTCAGCCTAATCAGTGGCATAAAAAATGGGATGTATTTTTTGCAGAAGAACGTATTGGTTGGCAATTACAATTATTAGCTGAAAAAGACATTGTACTTTCAGACCCCGAACAACTAATAAATTTAGTAAAAGAGACACTGCATAATCATCATGTTTTACCCTCATTATTACATGGCGATTTTTGGCGTGGTAACCTGGGCTTTGTAAATAACATTCCGACCTTGTTTGACCCTGCCTGCTATTACGGTGATCGGGAAGTCGATATTGCTATGAGCGAGCTCTATGCTCCCCTTCCAGAAGATTTTTATGATACCTACAAGCACCACTACCCTTTAGCACAGGGTTATGAGCAACGTAAGCTTGTTTACCAGCTTTACCCTGTTTTAAACAACGCTAACATTTTTGCGGGTCATTATCTAAATCAGGCTAAAGAGCACGTTGATAAACTAATAAACTTACTAGACTAAACTCGTAAACTAAAATAAATGCAGTAAACAAGATATAAGCACTATATTTAGTGTAAGCCCGTTGTGTGCTACCCACGTAAAAAAACTTAGTTTTTATGAGGTGTTATTATGAAAGACTTTTTATCACAACGTATCGCCTGTCCACATTGTGGACATCATATTCATTTAGATCTCGATGCCAGTATGGGCGATCAAGACTACTATGAAGAATGTAGTGCCTGTTGTAACCTTATACACTTGAACATGCATATAGACTATGCACGTAACAAGTTAGAATTACATGTGGACAGCGATGACGAACAAATATTTTAGCTATGTTGGCGCATGTAGTTTTCAACGGTGTTTATGATTGTGTAGGTTTGCTGGTCGACTTCAATATTGAACTCATCACCCACAACGGCTTCACCTAAATTAGTTATATCGAGTGTTTCTGGTATTAAATGCAACCAAAAGCCAAACTCATCAATATTACCCACCGTTAAACTTGCGCCATTAACAGATACAAACCCTTTGTATAGCACATATTTTTGCCATTTTTTTGGCAGGCTGAGCTGTATTTTGTAGTTGTTTTCTAACTTAACTATTTGCGCTATTTTTGCAGTGCAATGAATATGTCCAGATACAATATGTCCACCCAATTCAGTACCAAATGACACTGAACGCTCATAATTAACTAAGCTACCCAATTCCAGTTGCCCAAGATTAGTAAGCTGCAAGGTTTCGTCAATCACATCAAAATGCACTTGAGCAACCACATCATGGTTACTTAGTTCTACTTTTACCACAGTCAAACAGCAGCCGTTTATAGCGATGCTGGCGCCTAGGTCTAAATGCTTCACGTACTGCTCATTGACAGAAACTACCAAGCGTAACACGCCCTGTGAATGGATTTTAGAAACTACCGTTGCTTGAGTTTGAATAATTCCGGTAAACATAAAAATCGCTTCTATTTCTTACAAAGTGCTAGTTTAACGTATCAAAAGACAAAATCATTCACTTAATAGCACTTATTCATGGTTATTTTCACCACCAAGATGAATTAAATACAAACACCGACCACCAGCATAGCTTGGCAGATCACAATAGATTACAATGCGACTATGTTTTTCTGAATAGCTGTTTTTTATGACTTTTTGTAGTTGGGAAGCCAAACGTTTACTTTCTCTTGCCGTTCCGGTTTTTTTAGCACAAGTAACTTTAGTATTAATGTCGGTGGTTGACACCATTATGGCCGGACAAGTGAGCCCTACCGATTTAGCTGCACTGTCAATTGCAACGGGGATATGGAACCCAATTTTATTAGCAATACAAGGGATTTTATTAGCATTAACGGGCGTTATTGCACAATTCGCTGGTGCTAAAGATCGTAACGGCATCAGCCATTATTTTCAGCAAGCCCTTTATTTAACGCTCCTTTTAAGTATTGCTGGTTTTAGTGCGGCGCAGCTTGCCAATACTGTTATTTTACAGCTAGATACCACCCCTGCAATTGCTGGACTTGCTTTTGACTACATCCATTTTGTTAAATGGGGGGTGTTTGGATTTTTGATTTTTACCGTTTACAGAAATATGACCGAAGGCATGGGCATGACCAAGCCCGCATTTTATATTAGCCTACTGGGGCTTGCAGTAAATATTCCACTCAATTATATTTTTATCAATGGCTTATTTGGCCTACCAGCGTTTGGCGGAGCCGGTTGTGGTATTGCTACTGCACTCGTATTTACTGTTATGGCCATTGCGCAGGTAACTTATTGCCAGCTCAGCAAAAAAGTAGACGCTAAAGGCTTATTAACTGGCTTTGAAAAACCTAACTTTAAAACCATAGGTATTATTACCAAACTAGGTATTCCTATATCACTAGCCACTTTTTTTGAAGTAACCTTGTTTGCCTGTATACCTTTATTTATTGCGCACTTAGGTGCGGTGGCCGTGTCTGGCCATCAAATTGCAGCCAGTGTTACGGCACTATTATTTATGATGCCTCTTAGTCTCTCAATTGCAATTAGCATACGAATTGGTAATTTATTTGGGCAAAATCATTTAGATCAATTAAAAGTAGCCGTGTCTACAAGTTATATTTTAGCGGCAATTATCGCTCTATTTATTGCTTTTATTACTTTTATAGGTCGCGATGTGATTAGCGAGCTTTATAGCGATAGCCCTGCAGTACTTGCACTTGCTTCATCAATTATGATTTTAGCCTGTATTTATCAACTTCCTGATGCATTACAAGTGGCTGCAAATGGTATACTAAGAGGGTTAAAGCATACCGCGCCTATTTCTTATATCACTTTTATCTCTTATTGGTTAATCGGCTTTAGTTTAGGCTACGTATTAGCAAGAACAGACTTAATAGTGCCAGCAATGGGCCCGCATGGATTCTGGATAGGTATCATCGTTGGCTTATCAGTAGCAGCTGTACTGCTAATGCTGACAGTGCATAGGCGATTTAAACGTGAACCATTTATTCTCTCTTAAACAATCTATAAATAACACACTGCCACTTAGTTGGTTACAGGCAGTGTGCTGTGTATTTCTTTTTGGCTGCTCAGAGCAGCCCAGTGAGGCAAATAAAACGTATTTGTCTCGCTTGAGTAGTACCTTGCAAGTTCCCGAGCCAAACACAAATTCACTACAACAACTTACTTTAATTGAGCCTGTTAAAGCTTTACAACCAGCAATTAAAATTGGCATAACTGAACTTGCTGGTATTAGCCAATGTAAACTGAACGTTTTAATAAGCGAGCATAATAATCAGTTAGGTAAAACAGCCACCGCTGCTAGTCAATTGAAGTACCAAATAGATTTTATTCAAAGCGCGCAAAACTGTTTAAATAGCTTGGATAAACAAAGCAAGATTTACAACAAAATTGCTGCGGCAAAAACTCAAAAACAAGCTCAGCTCACTCAGTTTTTCAACAATATGTTATTTAGTGAACCCGAGCTCAACAGCAGTTGGCAATTAACCGGCCAAGAGCTCAACACTCAACCGGCTGGGTTTAGCGACACAGTTGAGGGGCTTAAAAAGCTAACTACCATAAAACAGCTAATAGAAAACCAAAATAGTATGGCAATAAACAGTGATGATATTTTGTCAGCGCTTGAGCCGCTTAACAGATACAAATTTAACCAACAACTTATTCAAGCCGCACGTGAACAAATTAGCTTAAATCATGCAGCCACCCAGTTTGTAAATACCTTAACGCTTGAAGATATATGCCCAAAGGGTAAAAACAAGCAGCAAGCTAAAATTGTCAGTAATATATTCAATAAATATTATTTAAAACAAATTCAGCCTTATCAGGCGCAATTAAGTGGCTATTTAGAAACATTGCAGCCAATGTATTTGAAGCTGTGGTTTAATCAAGCAGTAAGTAGTGAAGAGATAAATGCCCTACTTGACCCAAGCGCTAACAATTTACTTACTCAGCTAAAGTCGTCAGCAAAAGAGCATGTTATATGGTGGCAAAAGTTTTATAAAACGTGTGAAATCAGTCCAATATGAATAAAAAAACGGCAAATAAACTCAAATAACATAAACATGCTTGATTCACTCCCCATCACGCTATATATTAGCGACCGTTGTTAAGCAATTAACAACTCTTAAATACATGCAATACGACTGTAGCTCAGTTGGTTAGAGCACTACCTTGACATGGTAGGGGTCGGTGGTTCGAATCCACTCAGTCGTACCAAAATTAGCATATTTAAAGTGCGTTGAAGGAAAGAGCACTACCTACTCTTGATCACCCGGTCCAGAGGTCAGTGGTTTGAATCCATTTAGTCGTACCAAAATTAGTAAATAATGTATTTAAAGTACGTTGAAGGAAAGAGCACTACCTACTCATGATCACCCGGTCCAGAGGTCAGTGGTTCGAATCCACTCAGTCGTACCAAAATTAGTAAAAATGTATTTAAAATTGTACGACTGTAGCTCAGTTGGTTAGAGCACTACCTTGACATGGTAGGGGTCGGTGGTTCGAATCCACTCAGTCGTACCAATTCAAAAAACACCTCAAGAAAAAGCACTACCTACTCTTAATCACCCGCTCCAAGGGTCGGTGGTTCGAATCCACTCAGTCGTACCAATTCAAAAAACACCTCAAGAAAAAGCACTACCTACTCTTAATCACCCGCTCCAAGGTCGATAGCTCGAATCCACTCAGTCGTACCAATTCAAAAAACATCTCAAGAAAAAGCACTACCTACTCTTAATCACCCGCTCCAAGGTCGATAGCTCGAATCCACTCAGTCGTACCAATTCAAAAACACCTCAATAAAAAGCACTACCCTCTCTTAATCACCCGCTCCAAGGATCGATAGCTCGAATCCACTCAGTCGTACCAAATCAAAAACACCGTAGGTCGGTTAAGTGGCGAAGCCACGCCACCCGACATTGGGTAAACACCCGACATTGGTTAACACTCAAACATCAAACACCACCCGACATAAAGCAAAACCTGCACCGGTAATGATTAATATCCAACATCGTCGGATGACGCCTTCGAATTATCCAACATCGTCGGATGACGCCTCTGGCTTATCCAACCTACGTTAATTATTGGGGACGTATGGGAAACACCCACATATAAGGTATTAATTATTCCCCACATCAATTGCGGCTGTACATTCCTGATGCGACCGCTTTATGAAAGCTTGAATGAGGCCAATCAATAACCCGTTCAACCAAACCATGTTTAAGCGGGTTAAAATGCACATAATTTACGTGGTGCCAATAATCACGTTCATCAACAATAGTATGCTCCCAAAAGCGACGTTGCCAAATCCCTCGTTCATTTTTATTAACGCGTGCGAGTGATAAATGTTCGTTTTTAGGCAAGCCTTTAGAAAAACGTTTTTTTATTTCGCGCCAGCGGCCAGAATAATCGCTATCACCTTTGGGTAAAGTTAATACTGCATGCATATGATCGGGCAACACCACCCACGCATCAATATAAAATGGTTTATGCATTTTTACCCAGCGCACAGACCCTCGCAATAAATCAATATGCTCAACCAATAATGACTTTTTACGATCCTGCAAATTAACCGTAAAAAAATACGTTCCTCCTGGTTGATAATTTCGACGATATCTCACAAAAATCTCCTTATAATAAACGGCTAAACATCGTCGGATGACGCCTTCGGCTTATCCAACCTACGTTAATTTTTGGGAACACTCCAAAAAAGGGCACTCGATCTACACTTGCTTAATAAATATCAAGTAACATCCATTTAATCACCCTGCAAAGTTAGAATTTATTGCTTGATAATTCATACTATGTTAACAAATAGACTATCTTATAAATTAATATATCAAAAGCACGCTAAGGAAGGATTTAACTATGAAGTTTGTTACGCTCATTTTACTAGCCTTACTTGGTTTTACAATTGAAGAAGCTCATGCAAAAACTGTGGTAAAAGTAGGTGGCTATGAGTTCCCTCCTTATATAGAAATTGTTGATGGGCGTGCTTCTGGTCTTACCGTTGAATTAATAAGCGAGCTAAATAAAATACAGCCTTCTTATCATTTTAAATTAGTACTAACCACACCCATTCGTCGCTTTAAAGATTACCAAAATGGCCTATTCGATTCGATTTTTTTGAGAACCCAGATTGGGGATGGCTACAGGGAAACAATGTAATTAGTAACTCCCCTGTTGTAGCCATAGATACTGAGGTATTTATTGCTTTAAAGCAATTTGCCAAGTCTCAAGCCTGGTTTGATAACTTAGCAGATAAAACCTTGGTGGGTATTTTAGGCTACCATTATCCGTTAGCTAATTTCGAAAGTAGCCCCTCAGTTCTTGAAAACGAATATAAAATGACCTTATTAAGCAGCCATAAAAGAAGTATTGAATTAGTATTAAAAAAACGCAGCGATAGCGCTATTGTTACTCGTTCTTACCTAAATCAATACTTTAGCAAGTATCCAAAAAGCAAGCGTTTGCTACTTGTGTCTGAGCGAGTGGCACAAACCTATAATCATCAGTTATTACTTCGCCCAAACCACACGCTAGATATAAGCACCTTGTATAAATGGGTAACGCAAGCACTCACGCAAGACAATATTGCAGCTAGGCTAAAGCAACTTGGGCTTCAACAGCCCCTCTAATTACACCTTTACTGCAGAATAGCCAAACAAATACTGCTAATTAATGGCAGTAACTAGAAAACTTACTATTCTCATCATTTGTCGCAAACTCAACTAAAGTCATCAGTAAATCACTGTGCTTATGAGTAAACCCAGTATTAGCAAGACGTTTTTCTAAATAGGCGGTAAAGTTCTTTCTCTGCTGATGTTGGCTTTGTAGCTTAATTAATAGTTCTGACTGTTTTTGGTTAATTAATCGTGTCTCGTATATCGGGTCTTCATCCGGCCAATTCTCAACTGGAAAACCCTTTTGTTGAAATACAAAATCACTCAACGAGCGTTCTATTTCATTATAATCATGCCCACCTAGCAGTTTTTCTATCTCTTTTAGTAAACTTGAGTACAAAACCCGAGGAAACAGCTTGTAAAAGTCATGATTTTTGAAAGACTCGCCAGAAGGCGTTTGTTGCCAATTTTCAAAGCTTGCCCGTAAAGCATGCACCAATATACGACCAACATAATGGCTTTTTTGAAACGAGACGCCTTGTGACTCTAATCTGGATAAAACATGGTTTAATCGTTGCTTTAAACTGCGTACTTCTAGTTGAAGTTCGCTTTTTTGAGCCTCTAGTAATTGTATTTCGTCAGCACTTGTTGTTATTTTTTGTTCTAATTTATTTATTTTTACTTGCGCACCATGAAACAAATTACGTGTATCTTTGAGCTCTGCCAATACACTGGCATTTTGTAATTTTATAGGCGAACTATCATCACCTGTATAGGTTATGGTTTGTTTACTGTTTATTAATGCTTCGTTTAACGCCTGCTCTAATTTACTTTCTATTACTTGGCCAGACTTACTACCTTTTAGCAAGTTGGTTAAAGTTAAAGAAATATGTTTTTGATACCAATTTTGGATGTGCTCACACTGCACATCAGATAAATTAGCAAACGGATTATCTTCACTTATTGGCTTATTAGCCATAAAAGTTCCCTCTAGTAAAAACACCTATAATTATCATACCAATTGCATTAAATTAGTGTTCTATTATGGCGCCTGAAAATAACGTAATAACAAGACGAAAGCTATAACATATAGTTATTCTATATAAATAACTTTACGCAGTAAGGGTGCCATTTAATACGATAGAATGATCATTTTTAAAAATCGGTATTGTGTCATATTTAAGTTAAGTTACTTATTTTTGTATATTAATAGCTATCGCTTTTTAAGGCTATACTTATATTGTTTGAATACTGAGAACATTTAAGTTGTTTATTCCAGATAACCCACTAAACTTAAGTGCACATATAAAAATGCATTATCCTTATGAGAATATTTTTAGTCGTTGCCTTACTTTTATCCTTCTTCACTTACGCAGATCCTGCGCCTGTAACCTACAATGTTGACGATAAAAATATTACTCTTCCAGGTAAAAAATATAAAAGTGGTTATGGCTATAATCTAAATGCTAATACCGTACTTCGTTTAGTTACACTTAACTGGCCTCCTTATATAGACGATAACCTATGCAATAAAGGCTGGCTTTACCAGCTTACAGTTAGCATGCTGGTTAAGCGTGGTTATGGTGTTCATATTGAGTTTTACCCTTGGGCGCGTGCAGTTCGTGAAGCAGAGCTAGGCAAAGCCGATATATTATTCCCTGAGTACTATATTGCCGACGACATCATATCTGAAAATATTTTAACCAAAACACGCAATCAATTATTAGCGCTATCAGAACCTATTCCAGGTGGCGACTTATCGTTTGTTGCACTTAAAGATCACACCATTGACTACGATGGCAGTATTAATTCTGTAAAAAATCGGGTTATGGGCGTAGTCCGCTCATATAAAAATAGTGACGAACTCGATGAACTGATTCGCCAAGGCAAAGTAAAAACCATTGTTGCAAACAGTGAATATCAGCTCATTCACTTGCTTTTAAACGGTCGCGTTGAGCTTATTGTTGCCGATTTAGAAGTACTTAAAGCCAGCGTTTACAAGTCACCTTTATCAAATAGAGATAAAAAAGTGATGCTAAATGCCCTCGTTGCATTATCACCAAGTATTGAGTACAAAAATCTGCATTTTTCAGTAAGTAAAGATACATCTAATTGGCAATCTATATTAGCTGACATCAACGCTGAAATTGCCATTATGCGTAAAAACAATACTTTTGAACGTTTTATCGCTCATAAAAAACAACAGTGCTATAACCTAGGGTAACCCTTAACAAGCTGAGTATAATTACCTTAGCCTGCTTGTTTTATGTCCATACCATATAAGTTTTAATTAAACACCACAGTTTGGTCACGGCCTATGCTTTTTGCTCTATAGAGCGCTTTGTCGGCATTTTTTAATAAGCCTTGCAAAGTGCAACACTCAGAAGTTAAGCTCGATACCCCGTTACTCACTGTGTAATTCACAAACTCACCACAGGGTAACTCTACCGGATTATCTTTTAAAAAATCCTGAAGCTTTGCTAATGTTTTAACTACAGTAGTAACACATTTATCCTGTGAAACAATGCAAAACTCCTCACCGCCCAAACGCGCTACAATGTCATTATTGTCACAAAATAATTTGAACGTTGCAGCAATACTTTGTAAGACCAAGTCACCACCTTCATGGCCAAATTGGTCGTTTATACGCTTAAAATGATCAATATCTATCATAGTTAGCGTTAAATGCTGTTCATTTTTAAAACAGGTATCAAGTGCAAGTTTACTCAATTCAATAAAACCTCTACGGTTAAGTAAATTTGTAAGAGGATCTTTAATCGTTAAATCTTTTAACTGCGCTTGATACTGTTTCATTTTAGTAATATCGCGCTCAATAGCCGCATAATAAGCCACTTCGCCCAAGCTATTTTTAAGTGGAAAAATATTCATATCAATCCAATAAGGCTCACCATTCTTTTTGTAATTAAGTATTTGCTCTGAAATTTGCTGTTTATTTTCTAGTGCATGCCTTATTTTATCGCGTGTTGATTGTTTAGTTTTAGGACCTTGTAAAATACGCGGCGTTTTTCCTTTAACTTCACCTAAATGATAACCAGTTACTTTAGTAAATGACTGGTTTGCATAAACAATTTTAGGTCCATTTTCAGTAATAGTATCAGCCTCAGTAACCAAAATAACATCATTGGCAAGTTCAACTATTTCTTTAAATGGGATCATTTGTTTCTGGTAAGTAATATCAATAAAGGTAGTTACTACTTCTGTGAGGTTATTATTTTCATCAAACTCTGGATAGGCGTTGCACAATACCCAAGTTATGTCTTCGCATGAGCTATCACAAATACCTAGTTCAATATTACTGATCGGTTTTTTACTATTAATAACTAAATTAACTGGATATTTATCAACACTGAGAGGTTTACGAAGTTCATCAATTAAGTTCCATTGGTTATCAAAAGCGTCATACCCTAAGGCTTGCTTTTGAGTCATACGTAAAATAGTTAATGCAGCAGGATTTGCATAAACAATGCTGCTATCTGGAGCATGTACAACCACTCCCGCATGCAAATTTTTAACTAATTTTTCTGCATTAAGCCTAGATAAATCCATTAACAACTCCGTAAACACATACTTCTAATAAATAGCTATAAATTTGGTATAGCACTTTTAATATATGTGAATATTTACTGTTATAACAGAAAAAATGATCCTTTCTTCTTAGGGTCTGTTGATCTTTCAAGGTTGAATTTGCAGCAGGCTGTTTGGTATTTAGGCAAGGCAGAGCCTATGTGGTGTGGTTATTCCCCATAAATAGGCGATAACGCAGCATCAATGCCAAACAGGCGCTGCCCGAAGGGTTCTGCCTAGGGGCGATTTACTCTTTGTTGCCTACATGGATGTAGGTAAGGGGCGTGAGCAGGACGCGGAAGCTTTGCTCAGTTTTTACTTATTCTTACATGGATGTAAGCCAGTAGAATAACGCAGGAGCAGTTATCGAGCCCACTAGGTTACAAACCTCGCGCCGCGATTAAACCGCCCCTAGTTTGAACAAATTTTAATCCGCAAAGGTCAACAGACCCTAGAAATATAAAACTAAAAAAAGCTGATAACCATTAAGTTATCAGCTCTGTGCTTTATATGACTGAAATTGGCATCCGACTTAATTAAAAGGCACTCTTACCATACCTTCCATTAACACACGGGCACTGCGGCTCATACTTGCTTTGCTAACCTGCCATTGGCCATCTGTCAAAATCGCCTCTGCACCCACTTTTAATGTGCCCGAAGGGTGGCCAAAGTTAACTTCATTAATAGCTCCACCACCAGCGGCTACATTAACTAAGGTGCCTTTTATCGCGGCTGCTGTGCCAATAGCAACGGCTGCTGTCCCCATCATTGCATGATGTAACTTGCCCATCGACATCGCGCGAACCAATATACTTATGTCGCTGGCATTTATGTGCTTACCACTTGAGGCTGTATAGTCTTTTGCTGGAGCAACAAATGCCACTTTAGGTGTGTGTTGACGTGCTTGTGCTTCATTAATATTATTAATTAAGCCCATTTTCACTGCACCATGGGCACGAATGCTTTCAAGCATAGTTAACGCCGCATTATCGCTATTGATGTCATCTTGCAACTCTGTACCGGTGTAACCAATATCCGCTGCATTTACAAAAATAGTCGGAATACCAGCATTGATCATGGTTGCTTTTAATATGCCTACGCCTGGCACTTCTAAATCGTCCACCACATTGCCTGTTGGGAATAACGCACCATCACCATCAGCAGGGTCAATAAATTCCAGCTTTACTTCAGCAGCAGGAAAGGTAACACCATCTAACTCAAAGTCACCGGTTTCTTGTACTTCACCATTCGTCATGGGTACATGCACTAAAATACTTTTTTTAATGTTAGCCTGCCATACACGCACAATAGCAATGCCATTATCAGGCACCCTGCTTTTATCAACTAAACCATTGCTGATGGCAAACGCGCCTACAGCAGAGGTTAAATTGCCACAGTTACCGCTCCAATCTACAAACGCTTTATCAATCGCGACTTGACCAAATAAGTAATCAACATCGTGATCGGGCTGTTCACTTTTACTTAAAATAACGGTTTTACTGGTGCTTGATGTTGCGCCACCCATACCATCAGTTTGTTTACCATAAGGATCGGGACTACCAATAACGCGCAATAACAAGTTATCGCGCGCCTCACCTGCCACTTGGGCAGGCTCGGGTAAATCAGTTAAATTAAAAAACACGCCTTTACTGGTGCCGCCACGCATATAGGTCGCTGGCACTTTAATTTGTGGTTTAAACATCTTTTTTATGTCCTTATGATGCTTGTGTTGCTTCTAAAAAGTCTTGCGCAAAGCGTTGTAATACACCGCCCGCGGCATAAATAGAAAGCTCTTCTTGCGTATCTAATCGGCATTTCATTGGCACAGTGACTACTTCACCATTTTTACGGGTAATTACTAATTCTAAAGTTGCCCCTGGTGCTGGTTCGCCTTTAACATCATAGCTTTCGCTGCCATCTAGGCTAAGTGTTTTGCGGGTTGTACCTGCAGCAAATTCCAGTGGTAGCACACCCATACCAATAAGGTTAGTACGGTGAATACGCTCAAACCCTTCAGCTGCAATAACCTGAACACCAGCAAGCCTTACGCCTTTTGCTGCCCAATCGCGCGACGAACCTTGACCATAGTCAGCACCGGCAACAATTATAAGCGGTTGCTTACGTTGCATGTAGGTTTCGATGGCTTCCCACATACGCGTGTTTTCACCTTCTGGCTCTATGCGCGCGTACGAACCTTGCTTCACTTCACCGTTTTCATCCAATACCATTTCATTCAATAGTTTAGGGTTTGCAAACGTGGCGCGCTGCGCGGTTAAGTGATCGCCTCGGTGCGTTGCGTACGAGTTAAAATCTTCTTCTGGCACATTCATTTTAGTCAAGTATTCACCTGCAGCACTGCTTGCCATAATCGCATTAGAGGGTGATAAATGATCGGTTGTAATGTTATCGCCAAGTACCGCTAATGCACGCATACCACTCATACTGCGCTCGCCTGCTAATGCCCCTTCCCAATAAGGAGGACGGCGAATGTAAGTACTTTCTGGGCGCCAATCGTATAGTGGGTCGTTATCTTCTCCGTAATCAACGGTTAAGTTAAACATAGGCTCGTATACTTTTCTAAACTGCTCAGGCTTAACGCTTTGCTTGATGACCGCATCTATTTCTTCATCAGATGGCCATAAATCTTTTAAGGTTACATCGTTACCTTGCTGATCTTTACCAAGGATATCTTTTTCTATATCAAAGCGGATGGTACCGGCAATTGCATACGCAACCACAAGCGGTGGAGACGCTAAAAACGCTTGCTTAGCATACGGATGAATACGACCATCAAAGTTACGGTTACCCGAAAGCACCGCTGTTGCGTATAAATCGCGATCAATGACTTCTTGTTGAATTTTAGGGTCCAGTGCACCACTCATACCGTTACAGGTGGTACAGGCAAAACCAACAATACCAAAACCAAGTTGCTCAAGCTCTGGTAATAAATTTGCGTCCTCAAGGTAAGATTGCACTGCTTTAGAGCCCGGTGCCAATGAGGTTTTAACCCAAGGTTTACGCATTAAACCTTTTGCATTGGCGTTACGCGCCAATAAACCTGCCGCAATCACATTGCGTGGGTTACTGGTATTAGTACAACTAGTAATAGCGGCAATAATACACGCGCCATCTGGCATTAAGCCTTCTTCGTTTTCAACAACGCCCGAAATACCTTCTTTAGCTAAATCGCTAGTAGATACACGACGGTGCGGATTTGAAGGTCCTGCAATGTTGCGCCCTACACTTGATAGGTCAAACTTAAGTACACGATCGTAATGCGCTGTTTTTAAGCTATCGCTCCATAACCCTGCTGTTTTAGCGTAGTTTTCTACTAGTGCAATTTGCTCTTCATCGCGACCTGTCAAACGTAAGTAATCAATGGTTTTATCGTCAATGTAGAACATAGCCGCGGTTGCGCCAAATTCTGGGGTCATGTTCGAAATAGTCGCTCTATCGCCAAGAGTTAGTGCATCTGCCCCTTCACCGTAAAATTCTAGGTAAGTCGATACCACACGTTGCTCGCGTAAAAATTCGGTAATAGCCAATACAATATCGGTTGCAGTAATGCCTGGTTGGCGTTTACCAGTAAGTTCTACACCCACAATATCGGGTAAACGAATGTACGATGCGCGTCCTAGCATTACGCTTTCTGCCTCAAGACCGCCTACGCCCACAGCAATAACACCTAACGCATCAACATGTGGTGTATGGCTGTCGGTACCAACTAAGGTATCTGGAAAGGCTATACCGTCGCGGTTTTGAATGACCGGCGACATTTTTTCAAGGTTAATTTGATGCATGATGCCATTGCCCGGCGGGATCACATCAATATTTTTAAACGCAGTTTTTGTCCAGTTTATAAAGTGAAAACGGTCATCGTTGCGTCGGTCTTCAATGGCGCGGTTTTTCTCAAATGCTTCAGGGTCAAAGCCTGCATGCTCTACCGCTAACGAGTGATCGACAATTAATTGTGTTGGCACAACCGGGTTTACTTTTGCAGGATCGCCGCCTTTCGCAGCAATAGCGTCGCGCAGGCCTGCTAAATCAACTAGAGCGGTTTGCCCTAAAATATCGTGACATACAACGCGTGCCGGATACCACGGAAAATCTAGGTCTTGCTTGCGCTCAATAATTTGGCTAAGCGCATCGGTTAACATATCAGGCTCACAGCGGCGCACTAAGTTTTCGGCAAATACACGCGAGCTATAAGGGAGAGTAGCGTATGCGCCTGGTTTAATGGCATCAACTGCTGCTTGAGTATCATAGTAATCTACATTTGAGCCTAGTAATGGCTTACGGTATTGAGTGTTATTAATAATGGTCATAATAAATTCGCTAATTTGGTGACGGGGTTAACCAAGACAGGCTTTAGATTTGAAGGTGTATTGTTTGCATAATTTGCTAAAGCCGTAAAAGGTGAGTTGGTAACTCACCTTTGTATGGACTATATATTTATCTTGATTCAATTGGCGTGTAGCTGCGCGCATCTGGCCCTGTGTAATCCGCACTTGGGCGAATAATACGGTTATTTGCGCGCTGTTCTTTTACGTGAGCTGTCCAACCGGTTACTCGGCTCATTACAAAGATAGGCGTGAACAACTTAGTAGGAATACCCATAAAGTGGTACGCCGATGCATGGAAGAAATCGGCATTACAGAATAACTTCTTCTCACGCCACATTACTTCTTCACAGCGAACTGATACTGGGTAAAGCACATCGTCACCCACTTCTGCGGCTAATTTTTCAGACCATTTTTTAATAATTACATTACGCGGATCCGACTCACGGTAAATAGCGTGGCCAAAGCCCATAATTTTATCTTTACGCTCAAGCATGCCCATAAGCGCGTCTTCAGCTTGATCAGCACTGCTAAAGCCTTCAATCATATCCATTGCCGCTTCATTAGCACCACCATGCAGTGGACCACGTAAGGTACCAATTGCACCAGTTACACAAGAATGGATATCTGAAAGCGTTGATGCACATACGCGACCGGTAAAGGTAGAGGCATTAAACTCATGCTCTGCGTACAAAATTAGTGATACATTCATCACTTGTGCAAATAATTCACTTGGTGCTTTATCGTGTAATAGCGTTAAAAAGTGTGCGCCAACTGAGTCATCATCCGTTTGGGTTTCAATACGAACACCGTCATGAGTAAAACGATACCAGTAACAAATAATACTTGGGAAAATTGCCACCATGCGGTCAATCGCATCATTTGCTTCGCTAAAGTCGTTTTCCATTTCAAGGTTACCTAGCATAGAACACCCAGTACGCATTACATCCATTGGGTGTGCGTCTTTAGGAATGTTCTCAAGCACTGTTTTTAGTGCCTCTGGTAAACCACGTAAGCTCTTAAGTTTAGCTTTATAATCAGCCAGCTCTGTTGTGGTTGGTAGCTCGCCGCGTGAAAGTAAAAACGACACTTCTTCAAACTGCGCTTTTTCGGCCAGTTCGCTAATGTCGTAACCACAGTAAGTTAAACCTGAGCCTGTTTGTCCTACTGTACATAATGCTGTTTGTCCTGCTACTTGGCCACGTAAGCCTGCGCCACCTAATGCTTTATCTACCATGATTTGTCTCCTGTTGAATTTTTTATTATTTGTCAGATTTTGCTGAAAAAAGGTTATCGAGCGTGTTTTCGTACGAGTGATAATCTAAAAAGTCGTAAAGCTCTGCACGCGTTTGCATGTTTTCAATTTGGCTTTGTTGCGACCCTTCATTCAAAATAGCCGAGTAAACATTGAGTGCCGCTTTGTTCATTGCTCTAAAGGCACTCAATGGGTAAAGCACCATTTCTACACCGACATCGCTTAACTGCTCTTTAGTGTAAATAGGGGTTTGGCCAAACTCGGTAATGTTGGCTAAAATCGGCACATTAATCGCTTTGCTAAATGCTTGGTAATCAGCAAGGTCATGAACGGCTTCTGCAAAAATGGCATCGGCACCCGCTTCAACACAGGCAGCGGCACGGTCTATTGCTGCATTTAAGCCTTCTTTTTGAAATGCATCAGTACGCGCCATAATGTAAAAATCGCTATCAGTTTTTGCATCTACTGCGGCTTTAATGCGGTCAACCATTTCAGCTTGGGTAACTATTTCTTTATTAGGACGGTGACCACAACGCTTTTGCGCTACTTGGTCTTCAATATGAAAGCCTGCTGCACCCGCTTTGGTCATTTCTTTAACGGTACGGGCAATATTAAAGGCTCCGCCCCAGCCTGTATCGGCATCTACTAACAAAGGTAAATCGCTAGCACCGGTAATACGGCGAATATCTTCAAGTACGTTATCAAGGCTGGTCATGCCTAAATCTGGCATACCAAATGAGGCATTAGCCACACCTGCACCCGATAAGTAAATAGCTTGATGGCCCATTTTTTCTGCCATCATTGCGGTATACGCGTTAATAGTACCCACAACTTGTAACGGGTGGTTATTTGCAATTGCCTGTTTAAATTTTAATCCTGCTGACATTACCTTCTCCTAACTTTGAACGGGGCTGCTCTTTGGCAGCTTAGTATTTTTAATAATGTTACATCTGTACTAGGGTCTATTGACCTTTCAAGGTTTAATCCGCAAAGGTCAACAGAATCTAGTTAGCCACTTCATTTTGAGTGGCTTGTACTGATTGATATCCATCAAATTTTGTTTGTATATTTGCTTGGGAAGCACTGATATGGCGCTTCATTAGCATTTCGGCCAGCTCCCCATCATGATTCTCTATGGCGTTTATAATCGCTAAATGTTCGTCAAACGCTTTCGATACGCGTGGCCCAACCATGCCCATTTGAACACGGTACATTCTTATTAACTGGTATAGGTCGTGGCATAACAAATGAATTAAGTGAGCGTTTTTACTGCCTTTGATTATTCGATAATGAAAGTCTAAGTCGCCGGCTTCTTGATAGTACGACTCACCTTCTTTAACACGCTGAGTGTGCAAATGCTGATTCAGTAATTGTTTCAACCCTTGAACTTCATCAGGTTCCATATTGTCGGCAGCTAACCTACAAGCAAGTCCTTCAAGGGCACTGCGTACTTGATACACTTCAATTAAACGCTCTGCGGTTAATGCCACAACGCGACAACCTATATTGGCTTTGCGCTCAACTAAGTAACAACTTTCTAAACGGTTTAATGCCTCTCTGAGGGTTGCACGGCTTACACCATAACGCTTTGCCAGTTCTGGCTCTGATATTTTACTGCCTTGTGCAATGCTGCCTTCTACAATTTCGCGGCGCATATCTACAAACACTTTATCGGAAGCGGTTGTAACTGCGGTGTCGTTTAAAAAGTGCTGTGTCATAAAGTATTTTTATATTGTCGACAATTTATGGGTTAACTATGTGCTTATTAGCTAACAGTGTCAACCCTAAAAGCACTAAGAATGAGTAAAAAACCATCAAATTGTCGACAGCATTAGCTAAAAGTATAATAAAAATTAGCATTGAATGCGTTTTACACAATAAGATGTCGACACTTTCAAAGCGCTGCTATTTCGTTTTTATCACTGAAAAAAATCGTCAAAAATGCTATTATCCGGCTTTAAATTTTATTGTATGAGCCAAATCGTGGACGCTAACACTTATATTCCAGAGCAATTTATTGATGACGTAAAAACTTATCTGCCTGATCACCTTACATTAGATGATTTTTTAAATGCCTGTCGTCGGCCTTTACGTAAGTCTGTTCGCGTTAATACATTAAAAATGAGTGTTGAAGAATTTAAACGCCATGCAGCTCAAAAAAATTGGCAACTCACTGCCATTCCCTGGTGCGATGAAGGTTTTTGGCTAGAGCGCCCAAACGATGAAGAGCAAAATTTAGCGCTAGGTAATACCGACTTACATTTAAGCGGCGCAATGTACGTACAAGAAGCAAGCTCAATGTTGCCGCCAATGGCACTAAAGCAAAGTATTAAAACCAGTAACACAGTACTCGATATGGCCTCGGCACCGGGTTCTAAAACCTCACAACTGGCTGCACTAATGAACAATCAAGGTGTATTGGTTGCAAATGAGTTGTCGTCATCGCGCTTAAAAGTACTTAGTGCCACGCTAAAGCGCATGGGTGTTGGTAATTGTGCGTTATCGCATTTTGATGGCGTGGTATTTGGTAATTATATGTTTGAATGCTTTGATAGTATTTTGCTTGATGCGCCCTGCTCGGGTGAAGGCACAGTTCGTAAAGACAGCGATGCACTAAAAAATTGGTCTATTGAATCAAACATTACCATTGCCCAAGTACAAAAAGATCTGATTAAAAGTGCATTTTATGCACTTAAACCTGGCGGCACGCTGGTGTATTCAACCTGTACATTAACCCCTCTCGAAAACCAGCAAGTGTGTGATGCATTGCTAGAAGAATTTGGCGAATACATCGCGCCAGAGCCTTTAAATGACCTTTTCCCTGGCGCCGAAAAAGCCACTACAGACGAGGGTTACTTACATGTTTGGCCGCAAACCTTCGACAGCGAAGGCTTTTTTATTGCTAAATTTAAAAAGCACAGCAGCTGCGAAAACCAAAATCTAAAAGTAAAAAAAGGCGCATTCCCCTTTACTGATTTTGATAGTAAACAGCAAAGTGCGTTTATGAGCTCTCTCAAAAAGCAATTTGGTTTAACAAGCCTGCCAGGCACTTTAATGCAACGCGACAAAGAGCTTTGGCTGTTCCCAGATGAATTTGAAGCAATACAAAACAAAATTAAATACGCGCGGTTAGGTATTCAGGTAGGTGTTATTCATAAAAACGGCGTGCGCCTCGCCCATGAATTTGCCACCGTATTTGGTAAGCAATGTAAAAGCAATGTACTGGAACTAACCAATCAGCAGGCCAGTGATTACTTTAATGGCAAAGACATTCGTTTGGATGAGGTTGTTAAGGCAACTGGCGAAGTGATCCTGACCTTATGTGGTTGCCCTATTGGTTTAGGAAAGTGGCAAAAAAATAAGGTAAAAAACTCACTACCTAGAGATTTGGTGCAAAACACGCAGTTAATAAACTGGGAGTAAACTCTAACTTAAGTGTGCATAACAATTGTAACCCACTGTAATTATTGCAGTATAAAAAATGAGCAAAAATGTGTATTTTTGAAGCTTTTGACTATACTTAAATAACTTTCTTCTTCTCCCTAAGAATCTGAAAGTGTCTTTAGTTAGCGCAGGGCTCACATATGAGCCCCTCTATAACCCAGAGTTCCTTATAGCTCTGGGTCTTTTTTTGTCTAGGTGAAAGTTAACGGGCGTCGGGGATCGGGTTACGAGCTTAATCACTCTCCCAACCCTATATTACAATAAGAGCTTAGTGATTTATTTACCACAGAGGATAGGAGCACACAAAGAAAGTAATTAAAGACAAAGGTTAAAGAACTGTTGTTAGTACTTAGATTTCCAAAATCGAAGCTTTCTCTGCGTGTAGTGCGAAGCGCCTCGGTATTCTCTGTGGTTCAAAAAAGGTTAAAGTTTAGAATTAACGAGGTTCAAGGCCCGTTACCCGACCCCCGTTACTCGATGCCTGTTACTCGAAGCTCGCAACCCGTAGCTCGCGTTTTAACCACAGTATTTATTAAACATCCAACTGCCTCTAACCGCCTCAAAATGAGTGCCAAATTGAAGCGATAAACACACAATTGGCAAACGGTTCATTTCTTTAGCCATACTAAAAATTTTATTAAATTTATAACCATATTTAGAGGCTAATTTAAGCTCGTTCACATAAAGGGCTTTGTAGGTGGGTGGTAGTTCATTCCAGTGCATTAACGCAATTTGAATAATACCTAAATGAACATCCAGCTTATATGGGCCAACTTTTTTAGCTTGCTGAATATAATTATATACTCGCTCTGTTGGCCCCTCTTGATAGCTGACAACTTGCGCCAAACTTATCCAGGTTAGTGCCCAAGTTTGTCTTAACTCAACCGACTTTAACAACGCTTGCTCAGCGTGTTGATATGTTTGCTGAGTATGTTCGGTTTGCTCAATTGATGTTGTATCAGTACCGGCTAAACCTAGCATTTTTATATGGGCTAAAAAGTGCCAATAATGAGGATGCTCAGGATCCATATTAGTAGCCAAGGTAATCGCATTTTCTGCCGCCTGAAGCGATGAGCCAGACAAAGCGCCACCTGACTCTTGCACAATATTTAGCGCATTAAAGTACCACGCATTTGCGCGCATACTTTGCATACTTGTATAAGCAATAACAAGTACCATCATGGCTAAAATAACAGCAGGCACTACCTTGAACATGTTTAATTTAGTCATTAAATAAACACTCGGTTAGTTGCAACGGGTTAGTTACAAAAAGCGCTGTGGCCTGCTCTTCACCTAATAATTGCGCTACTGTTTTTCTAGCTTGGCTTAAAATAGGCGGTCGACGTTTGACTGAATGAGCGTCAGAGGCAACATAGCTAACTAAACCATCTTTGAGCATTTGCAAAGAAATTGCTTGAGCGCTTTCGCCCCACTCACCTTCAATACTCGATGCCGTTAGCTGAAAATCACAGCCTAACTGCTTTAAGTGTTCAATGTAATAAAGGTTTGACTGAATATCGCGGTTACGCTCAGGATGCGGAATAATGACGCGTATATTTTGTTTGGCGAGCCACTGAATAAACTTATCGTAACCTTGTGGCATGTGTGAATGCGGTAGCTCCAATAACAATACGTTTTTGCCTGCTATTTTACCAATAAAAGGTAGTTTATTAGCCATCACCATTGCCATAAGTTCTACGTCTAAACGTACTTCAGCAGCGGCAGCTAATTTTACATTAATCCCTTCATTTTTTGCATTTTGTTGTAAGTTTGCCAAATTATCATTAATAACAGACATCGAATTATTAAAGCGGCCTACATGTATATGCGGCGTTGCTACCATATGCGTAATGCCATCGTTTTCAGCCAATTTTAAAAGCGCTAAAGATTCTGTTAAATCTTTAGCGCCATCATCAATACTCGGCAAAATATGCGTATGAATATCAATCATAAACTAACTTAGCTACACTTGTGGCTTTTCAGGTTGCTGTGAGTAATCGTAATAATCATAGTAGCCATGGCTATGCTCATCTTTAGATTTACTCATATCAACCTTATTAAGTACCACACCAGCAACGTGGGCTTTTACTTCAAATAAACGCTCAAGGCCCGCTGTAATTGGTTTAATACGAGTAATATCAGATTTAACAACATAAACTACCGAGTCAACACTTTGCGCAATTACCAATGCATCGCTTACGGCTTGTGTAGGCGGTGTATCAACAATAATATGGTCGTACTGCACTTTTAAATCGCTAAGTAACTCAGCAAATCGTGGATTTGATAACAGCTCAAGTGGATTCGACGGTATTTGCCCGCTTGGCATAATTGTAACACCCGATTGCGCATCAACATGAATACATTCCGCTAATTGCTCAGTGCCTATCATTAAATTACTTAAACCAGGATGAAATACCGGTATATCAAATCGTTTAGCTAACGTTGGTTTACGTAAATCAGCATCAATTAATAATACTTTACCCATTTGTGCCAACGACATCGCTAAATTGGCAGAGGTGGTCGTTTTACCCTCTCCTGGTGAGGTAGAGGTAACCGCAATAACTTGATGCGCTCGGTCAAGATGAGTTAACAACAAACTAGTGCGGAAGGTACGTACCGATTCGGCAAAACGACGATAGGTATCCTCTAAATAAGCATGGATCGGAAAATAGCTCTTTTTAGGAACCACAACATGCGGTAATAACCCTAACATACGTTGAGCGAGTTTATTTTCTACATCATTTTTATTCTTAACTGTGTCGTTTAAGGCATCAAAAACAAAAGTCATTACTACCGCAAAACCAAAACTAGCAACAAAGGCTAAAATAACAATCAGCTTTTTGTTAGGTTTACTTGGGTTTCGTGGAGCGTAAGCTCGGTCTGTAAAACGAGCTGCTGCTGAGCTAAAGTCACTGGTTACTTCGGTTTCTTTAGAGCGTGACAAAAAAGTATTAAAAATATTACGGTTTGTTTCAACTTCTCGCTTAAGTTGGTTATATTGGGTTTCTTTGCGAGTAATATCTTGATATTCAGCACGAATTTTAGCTAAATCGCGCTCAAGCGCATTTACAGTTCGCGTTGTTCTATTTAGCTCTTTTTCAATACCGGTAATTAAGCCTTTAATTTGCTTATTAAGGTTAGTTTTAACTGTAGCAAGTTCAGATTTAGCTGAAATCATTTTTGGATGTTTAGGGCCGTAAACTTCACTAAGCTCACTTACTTTTCGCTCAACCAATACAACTTCGCGTTTAACATCTTGTACAACGCGGTGTGAGGTAATTTCGGGCATGCTACCAAGTAGTTCTATGTTGTCGTTGCCATATTCGTTAATAACACGGTTAATACTTTCAAGGTTATTTTTAGCCGCACGCGCATCAACTAACTGCTTTGAAGTTTGCTCAAGCTCTTGAGTAACAAGCCCTGCAATACCTTCTATATCAACCAGCTTTTGCGCTTCTCGGTAAGCTTGTAAACGCACTTCAGAGCTATCTAGTTGTATACGCAATTCAGATAAACGCGTGTTTAACCAGCTTGATGCTTGCTGGGTTATACCCATTTTAGCGCGCATTTGGCTTTCTATGTAAACTTCGCCGACCGTATTTGCCACCAAAGCGGCTAACTTAGGATCGCTCGACTCAAAACTTACACGCACTAATTGCGTTTTCATTATAGGAGAGACACTCAAACGCGATTTGAATGCAGCAAGCAAACCTAACATTTCTCGCTCTGCTTGCTCTTCTTCGCTAAGAACAGAGCCTTCTTTTTTATTCAAAAAAGGTAACAGCTGCTTAGCCATACCTTTTAACTCACCTGTAAGCGAAGGCTTAGCAATAAAGTCAGTATGCTGTTTTAAATTAAGCTTAGTAATTACCTCACGAGCAATGCTGTTTGACTTAATTACTTCAAACTGGGTTAAGTAATATTCTTTTTTTGTAGAGTCTAAGCCATATATTTCATCAAAGCTTACAGCCTTAGTTTGCTCCGACTCAATTAATAAAGTAGCTGTGGCTACATACTTAGGCACCAAAGTTAAAGCAACCATTATAGTCAGTAATGTAACTACAATAGCAAAACCTAAAATTTTCCATTTACTTTGCTTAATTACATTAAGATAAGCACCTAAATCAATAACTTCCTCGTTGTTGCTAGGTTTTTCAGAGTGTGTATTCATTTTGTTATTACTGCCTTAAACCGCTTAAAACAAGCGTTGCTCTATTTTTATGGTGTCACCCGCTGCAATTTGGCTATTTAAACTACCTTTTTGTTGCTGCTGTTTGGTTTGCTCTTTAAAAATAAATATTTTATCAACCGAGGCACGCTCGGTTAATCCACCGGCAAGAGCTATCGCTTGGTTTACCGTCATAGCAGGTTGGTAAGGGTAACCACCTGGCTTTTTAACTTCACCATGTATGTAAAAAGGGCGGTATTCTACCACTTGCGCGTACACATTAGGGTTAACTAAATAATCAGGCTGTAAACCACTAATTATTGTTTGTTCAACTTGCGAAACGCTTAAGCCAACTAGTTTAACCTTACCTAAAAACGGGTAGTTAATCTCACCGCTATTACCAAGCAGTGAGGTTACATTTAAGTCTGGCTGACCAAACACTTTAATTTCTATTTTGTCACCTGCGCCTAATATGTAGTTTTGCGAATCACTCGCAAAACTACCAAAGCTGAATAATAATATTAGGCAAACTAAAATTTTAACCTTCATTCATTACCCTTTAATGCAAATGTAAAGTTAAGACCAACAATAACACGATCAAACTCAATATCAGCTTGAGTTGAATTACGATCAATAAATTCAACATAACCTGTTAGCATGCCAAAGTTATTAGCTAAATAATTTAAGCCTAGGCGGGCATTTTTAACTTTATCTTTTCGGTTAAAGTTACCTGAGTACTGTTGGTCAACATAATTAGCGCTTACTACAGAGCTTAAATATTCGCTCCAATCATGCTGCCATGTTGCACCGTAAACACTTTCACGAATGTAATCGCCTTGCACTAAAGGGTCTTTGGCTGCACGGCTGGTAACTAGTTGCAAGGTTGAATAACTCAACGGCTTCCAAACTGCAGCAGCTTCCCAACTTAAGCCACTAAAGTTATCACGCTGGTTCGACTCAAAATCTTTATTTTGGTAACCCACTTTAAACGAGCCAGTAGTAACCGCTGTTGCTTCCCACTCCATACCTAATAATACTTTAACGTCATTTGAATCACGGGAAATACCGTTTGAGTCAATTACATCGTATTGATAGTTTTCTTGCTTTACCTCTAAAAAGGCACGCGTACCTGCTTGAGTATTATAATAACCTGTAATGCCTAGCATAGGCTTATCGTAATCACGAAATTGCGATATGGCCGTAAAGTTTTGGTAATTTTTATTATAATAACCTGCGGTTAAAGCAAACATTGCTTTAGAGCTAACAGCACCGTATTCATAGCGAGCTGTTAGGTTTTGCTGCTGGTAATGAACGAGCTCATCAACAACATTACCTTGACCTTCAGTTAAACCCGCACCGCGTGGCTCGTATAACCAGTCAGCATTACCAGTTACATCTAAGCGGTGTTGGCTAGTAAATTCTTTGTGTACACCCGCACCAACATTAACTTGAGTAAAATTATCAGTAGTGTCTTTATTATGAAACGACGTGCTTGACGCTATATCAAGTTTATAGCTGTCGGGGCCATCTTCAATTAAGGCATTTAAACTTGGCGCTATGTTCCATATTAAACGCGACTCGGTGTTTTCTGGAGTGCTGAAGAAGTTATCGTTACTACTTACACCAAGCTGCAGCATTGGCGTAACTTCAGCGCCATCTTTAGTCATTACACTGCCAGGCTGTAGTTCTACTGCCGATACAGGTGCAGAAACCCCTAACGCAATGAGTAAAGCGGTAATTGTATTAGTACGCATTTTCACTTTTAAATCCCTTAAAAATTGTCATAAAAATTATTTTCACATCAAACCACAAAGACCAATGTTTAATGTAATGTAAGTCGTATTCAACTCGCTTAGCCATTTTATCAAGTGTATCGGTTTCGCCGCGCCAGCCATTAATTTGTGCCCAACCGGTAATACCCGGTTTAGTTTTATGCCTAAACATATAAAATTCTACTTTTTGGCGATACTCTTCATTATGCGCAACCGCATGGGGGCGAGGGCCAACAATAGACATATCGCCTTTTAAAACATTTATAAACTGTGGTAGCTCATCAAGGCTAGTGCGGCGCAAAAAGCCACCTAACGGTGTTATGCGAGCATCGTTTTTAGTTGCCTGAGTCACCACATCGCTGTTTTCGGTCACTGTCATAGAGCGAAACTTCCACACTTTTATTTTTTGCCCATCTAAACCGTAGCGGTCTTGCTTAAAAATTATGGGCCCTTTAGATGTCAGCTTTATTGCAGCTGCAATCGCTAATAAAACCGGGGTTATTAAGGTAACAATAATGGCTGAAACTACTATATCTTCTGTGCGTTTAATAAATTCATGGGCGCCAATGCATGGTGCTTCAAATACACTTAGTGTGTCTACATCACCCACGTGTTCAATACGAGCATGTATTAAGTTTGAGAGTAAAAAGTCGGGCACTACGTGCACATCTACCGTGGTATTACCTAGCTGCAATAAAATATCAGCAATGCGTTTTTGCGCTTTCATAGGCAGTGCAATATAAAGAATGTCTATTTCACCCTGTCGAGCTGCATCTACAGCGCTTTGTATTGTTCCTTCAACACCTTGGTGTTCCAGTTGTTCAAACAAGCGTTCAGGGTTTCTATCGTCATAAAAACCTTTAAAGTTAAAACCTAACTCATCGTGTTTAACAATTTCAGTATGTAAGTATGCAGCAGATTCTGTTGCGCCAATAATGGCAACATTACGTTGAGATAAGCCTAATTTACGGCGACTACGCTTATACAAATAAACACCCAAGCGCCACATATATAAAAACGTAACACTTAGCGTAAACCAAATAGCTATTCCCACTCGAGAGAGCGACTCGGTAAACTTAAATAAAAAAGAAATAATCAGTAAAAACGCAAAGGCAATTAGAACGCTGCCCCATGCACACATTACCATTGTTCTAAACTTGCCAGCGCGCCAAGAGCGATAGGTAGAAAAGAGCTCAGCACTGTATAAATAGCTGAGCGCAACTGTAAGCGCAGAAGCGGCATAAATAGGAGTGAGTTTAAAATTGTAAAGTAGGGCTGCGCACTGAAACGCTAAAAACAATGCAAATATATCAAATAATCGGTAAAAATTGGCATCAGAGGAACCTGAAGGTTTAAAAGTCCTTGGAGATGTCATTTCGCTTAATTCCTTATAGCTAATTCAGTGTGAGTGGCACCTCACAAAATCCACGGGGATGATATAGTATTAGCTAATTTTGTTCAATTGCTGATTCCGACAAAAGTACTAAAATTCATGTTTTTGTCTTTTAGCTAACTCTTGCTTTGCTTGTTAAGTATTAAAAGAGAATACTCGCAGTTTACTTAATCTTAATTAAATAACCCCTTAAACCATCCCCAAACTCCAAACGAATACCCTTCAAAAATATCAATGCCCAATGCGGATTTAATCAAATATAAAACCAGCAATGTAAGTAAAATAGTAAACGTAGCTGCCAAACTTAAGATAATAGCTTGAGTAAACCTCGCTATTTTTTGCTCTTTTACACTTAGTTCTCGCCTGTTTCGACCCGCCAAAAAAACATAGTAATATCGGTATTTAAAAAGTTTAACTACACCTCTGCAGTCAACAGCGTGGTTACCCCACTGCCTAGCACCAATTGCTACTTTTAAATGGGCTAATTGTTCTTCGGTAAAGGTCGTTTGGATGTTTTTAGGCATTCGCTCTAATAAGCTTCTAATAGCGGGATCATTCTGTAGGTTTGACAAAAAAACCTCAATTAAAGTGTGAATAATACATTTCAGTTATTTTAAACAACTACCCAATAATAAAAAGCCAATTATAAATAATTGGCTTTTTATTTGCTAAAAGTACTTTTTATTTAAGTGTACTAGAGCGATAGCTATTGTTATTTAACCAACTTGGTAACTCTACAGTTGGCACTGTACCATTTTGGTTAATATTGGTTTGGTGATAAGAGTGTTGGTTCCAAATACGTGTTGCATTTTTCCAAGGCTTGCTACTATCAGCAGCACCATACACAGTCACACCATTATTAATGCTATATCTAGAATCAGTATTATTTGATACAACAACAAGCTCTGCATTATCATCACCCTCTAGGTCAACCACAATTGGGTATTCCCAAAGCGTTCCTGATGAGTTAGCTACTGTCGATAATACTTCACCATTAACACCATTTAACACTCTTACTTTGTAGTGATCTTGAACAATTACTTCATCAATACCATCACCATTAAAGTCATAAGCACTCACGCCAATTTTACCGCTCCATTCATCATCATTGGCAACAGTCCATACTAAATCACCGTTTGTGTTATACATATCAACCGCTGTGTAACCTGCGTAAACAATACCTAAATCTTTTGTTCCTAAGAATGTAGATATCGCTTGCACACCTCCGCCTAAGTTATTAGGGTTAGTTATTTGCCACTTAACATTACCATTATGCTCAAGTACAGCAAATACACTATCTTCGAGCTTGTTACTTGGATTACTAATTACAACTTCAGGGTTAAGATCGTTATCTAAATTAGCAACTGAGCTAAACCACGTAGCTCCTGGCTCACCATATTGCCATAATTGTGCACCATTAACATCGTATAAGCCTCCACCAGCTAGTACTTCTTGAGTATCGTTGTTATCAGTATCAAAAGTTGTTGAAGCAGCCGACCAATTAGTTGTGTAGAGCAAACCGGTTTCGTAACTTAGTACATTATTACCTGTTACAATTTCAACTACTCCATCATTATTAATATCACTTAAAGTAACAGCGCCTAAAGGTTTGCCCGATTTCTCGAGCTCTTTCTTGACTTGTCCTAAGTTGTTAACAATTTGAACTACTGGTGATGAATAATCATTTAAAACAATTTCAACAATGCCATCACCATCTAAATCAGCTGTGGCAATAGAGTTACGTGGGTCACTAAAAACACCACCATTTTCATAATTCCATAGCTCAGTTCCATCAATACCACTCAATGCCCGAACCAAACCAGGTCGGCTAGATGCTTTACCTTCATAGGTCACAACTATTACATCAGCAATATCGTTGTTGTCGATATTTCCGTCGCCATTATCATCGTTAAGTTGAGCAGTAACGGGAGTAGTAACAACTTGAACATACTCAGGCATAAAGTCACTTGAATTCCAGCTCCACTTTTGTTGCATTGAAAATGGGGCTACAGGCTCTGCAACGGTCGGTAAATTACCGTTAAACTCACCACCTAATAGCGCCATTGAGCCATAAAAACTTTGGCCAATAACAGGCATTTTGGCTGTACCATAAACACCTCTAATGTCAGCGTAAGGTGCTAATACAACCCCCTGCCAACGGTTACCTTTAATATTTAGTTTTTCTGCATTAGTAAAGTTGAATACTGTTTTGGTTGCATGATTGCGTAAACGCCAAAAGCTTTTACCTTTAACATTAACATTGTCGTCGCCAGTAATATTAAAAATAACTGTTGCATCAGCTGGTATGCCCCACACTTTAAAAGTATGGGCTTTAGCAAATTGGCGCGCATCCAAATTAAATACTTGCGTGTCTGAACGACCATCACCTTCTAAGTAAAGGCCACCCCATTTGCTTTGTACTGTTCCAGTAGTATCAAGCTTACCTAACTCAGCGCTTAAATCTTTGTAGTATTGCTCTTGTTCATCAAAATCAAATGGCATGGCCGATTCGTTTTGATTAGACGTTATTTTAGAGTTCCGTTCCATGCCCCATTGAACACTCCAGCTAACATCAGTACCTCCACCTGCAATCATACTACCAACAAACTGGCGCCCTATTTTATAATCGATACTTGATTCACTGATTAAGTAGTACTC
The DNA here is from genome assembly GCF_048318575.1 of Pseudoalteromonas sp. RW-H-Ap-1. Classification (GTDB taxonomy): domain Bacteria; phylum Pseudomonadota; class Gammaproteobacteria; order Enterobacterales; family Alteromonadaceae; genus Pseudoalteromonas. The sequence goes on along the minus strand of NZ_CP166996.1, from coordinate 1,294,037 downwards.
ATTTGGGTTAGACGGGCGTAAAAAGCCCACGCTATAACCTTTTATGTCGATTTTGCCAGCCGCTATAGCGCCGTCAGCACGGCCAATATTTGATTTAAAATCGTCAAAAACAAATGCTGAAAAGTTATTGGCTACGCCTAAATCTGCAGCTTGTGTTGCCGAGCTGGCTAAAGCAAGTGCGATCACTGCACTTAATTTTTTAGTTTTTAGTAGTGAGTTAGTCATTTTTTCCCTCAAAATGAAAAAGTGCATTAAAGGCACCAAATTTAAGTCATTTGTTTAACGAAAGTTAATTCATCAAGCTCTTGGTGAGCATTATATACACAAACAAAATCAAAAGGAATAAAAAACACTACAAAAGTACCAATTATGTAATTCCAAAGAAAGAACAAAAGTTAAAATCAATAACTTACAAAAATTAAATTTTAAAAAAAGAAAATATTGGTATTTAATAACTAATAAATGTAAATGCAAGGTTAACAGGTTTGCGTGTAGGATGAATGCGCCAAGAGAAAATACTTCACTCTTTTTAAAGGATAGAGGTGGGAATAAAACTACTGCTGTTAAACTCCCCACTAAATTAATTTGATAAACCAATAAGTCTCGGTGTCTTAGATTTTAAGAACCTAAAAACAAAAACCAAGCAACAAATAGCTATACAAGTATTTAGATAAGGAAGAAAATCAAACAAATACCAAATATTAGGAATAATCTTAACTTCGATTTTATGTAAAAACCTAAAAACAATTAAATGAAGCGGAAATATCACTATTGAAGAAATTGCCAGCCATTGGAAGATTGGTCTAGGTTTGAGTTTTTTACTAATCAAAAATAATATAAATATTCCTAAACAAGCAATTAGAGGGAACAAAAGAGGGAAAACACCAAACTTTAACTCTCTTATATCTACACGGCCATTTAATAGCGCTAAATAATAAAAAATTGGAATGGTAAATAACAAAATCAAGTAAATTTTAAATTCATTGTTAAACATTGCATAGCTTATAAAGTTAACCCTTTTAACTAGGACACCTAATTGATAAAAAAACATACCAATAACAGCAGAATCTATAGACCAAAACCACCTTTCCGAAATTAGCTCATTGCTTAACAGCATTAATACAAGCACCCCAGAAGTGATCACGAAACTATATATTGGCTTCAATGCAGAAAAAAATACAATCTGAGCTAATGAAATAACGATTAAACAAGGGAAAAACCAAAGAACCCCATTAATGTGAAAACTATCAGCCTTAGATGTCACTAAACGACTTAAAGGATCAAACCATTGCATTTTACTGGCTTGGCCATCACCAAGAATGTTCAATGGTAACCAAAATAAATAGGAAATAAGAAAAAAGAAAGTAAATGGCAATATTAAACGCTGGAATAGTTTAATTAATGATTGTTTTACTTCTCGCTTGGATGATACTAAATAACCAGATAAAAAAAGAACAATGGCATATGAAATGAATATATTAAAGTATATACATCTTCATTCAACCAAGCTGCATGACCAAGTACAACTAGTATAATTCCTATTGCCTTCATGTTATCAATATAATTTATACGCGTCATGATTAAAAAAACTTGTCTTTTATCAAAAGATACGCAAACTTTGAATTTGTAACTAAGTAGCGTTTCCACATTCGACCTGGCTCTTGAATTACCCTGTATAGCCACTCTAAACCAGCTTTTTGCATCCACTGTGGTGCTCGCTTTACTTTACCTGCTACAACATCGAACGTACCGCCAACCCCCATTACAAAGTCAACACCAAGCTTGTCTTGCCATTTATTAATGAAGTTTTCTTTTTTAGGCGAGGTAATAGCAACAAATAATAACTTAGCGCCCGATTCGCGTATTTTAGTGACCACGGCTTCTTCATCATCCCAAAAGTAGCCATCGTTATAACCTGCTATGTTTAAATTTGGGTTTTGTGCTTTAACGACTTCGGCTGTTTTGCTCACTACTTCTTCGGTGGCACCCAATAAAAACACAGGAAAGTCTCGCTTGGCACTCATAGCTAATAATTCATGAAATAAGTCAACTCCCGCTACACGCTCTGGCACATCGTGCCCTAAAAAACGCGCACCGAACACTACACCCATACCATCAATATTAATTACCTCACACGCTTTAACCGACTCAGCTAAAACAGGATCTTTTTGCATATTAACTATTTTGGCTACATTTACCACAACATGCTGTAAAAATTGCTTTTGCTCAATTCTGCTTTCAATAAAAGACACCGTCTCTTGCATAGTGGCAATATCCATGGGTGCTTTTAAAAATTCAATACGTTTCATTGTTGAGTCCGTTTTTTAAAGTTGTTCAATAACTGCATTTTTAGCGCTGTTCAATTTTTGTCTATTAAAATAAGCAAACGAATAATATACCCATGCTTGTGTCCAACGCACATAGTCAACCTTATTGGTAAAATACTTATTTTTTTGATAAATAAAACGCTGATTTTTAGGCATATATAAGGTTTTAATAGCACGGTTAATTACTTTTTCAGCCAGTATAAAGTCATCTGGCGTTTTACCTACTTTTAATAAAGTAAAAACAGCTTGCGAAACACTGTGCATATCGAGTGGGTAGCGATTATTATTGTAATATTTTGCAGTGCCATCTTGCTCAAACAAATGTGTTTTATAATAAGTAAGACCTTTTGCAATTGCCGATTCAAACTCATCAGTTTGTAATTCATCACTCAGTAAGCGAAGTGCCTCTAGATTATAACCGGTATGAAAGCCATCAATAAACTGATGATGATGGCGAGCACCATATACCCATGAGCCATCGACTCCCTGTTCGCTTACCGACTGCCTTGCAGCATTTAAAGCAAGCTGTTTGTAATGTTGGTTATTAGTTAGTACAGCAACTTTTGCAACCCATGCAGCGCCCCAAAGGCTGGCATTATGTACAAATGCAGTTTCACCCGGTATGTAACCAAAAAACTGCCTACCATCACATTTTTTATATAATGTTTTTACAATAAAATGTGCACTATCAATTGCAGGATCTGAGTATTTTTTGTCTTTGGTGATTTCACTTAATGCATATAAAGCCTGAGCAACATAAATAGTAGTAATTACATTTGGCTTACCTTTAGGTACAAAAAAAGCACGAGCATTCCAGTCAAAGTGGTAACCCCAACAGCTATACTGCCAAATAGATTTATCACTTTGCTGGGTCAATAACCAATCAGCTAGCTTTATCGCTTCATCTAAATAAGTTTGCTCATTAGTTGCTTTATAGTCTTCCAATAAACCTAAAATAAATAAACCAATACCCTTTGGGTTACGCTTTTTGGGCACAGCACATAATGGTCGCAAGTTAATAGCTAAACGTTTATGCAGCTGAATCCAAGCAAGCCCTACAATGCCTTGTTTAAATCGAGGAATTAATTCAAATAGTTTACTATTGAGCCCATCAAATGGATCCTGACCAGCGTATTCATATTTTTGTGCTTGTTTGAGTATTGTATTTGCGCAATAAAAGCTGTCAGTCATAATCAAGCAGCCTCTGCTTTTCTAGTTAAGCTGTCGTATATAGACTGTAGCTGAGGAAGAATTGCTTGTTGGGAAAAATTGTTTTCAAACTTTATCTTTCCAGACTTAGCTAATTGAGCATTTAACTCTCTATCCTTTATTACTTTAATTAATGCTTGTGCTAGGGCTTCAGCATCACCTGCATTCACTAATAAACCATCTTTATCAGATTCAATTGCATCAGGGATACCTCCAGCATAAGTCGAAACGACGCAAATATTTGCAGACATAGCCTCAATAACCCCCATAGGGAAACCTTCGTTATAGCTAGGCAAACAATATATATCAGCAGATCGTAAAACAGATAATTTTTTATCTCCACTGATCCACCCTAAGAACATAACCGAGTCTGAAATATCAAGTTCAGAAGCTAACGCCGTGAATTTTTCGATATCACCATCACCAGCTAACTCTAATTTAGCATTTGGACATTTGGCTTTAACCTTTTGGAAAGCTCTAATTAAATCCCCTGCTCCTTTTCTCTCACCAATACGACCAAGGAAAACGACTTTTCCTATTTGAGAATCACTACCATTATTTGCAATAGGAATGACAGAGTTGTACAAAACTTGAAAATGTTCAGTTGTTGGGAAGGTATCCGCCGCCCAGTCTAACCATTGCGTAGATAAGACAAGCACTTTATCTACCATCATGAACGTATTTCTAATATGCTGCTGTTTGTCATCTGAACATTCATTAGAATAAAAATCCCTAAACTCAGCACCATGCAAATGAAGTATTACTTTCACATTAAAAAACTTTAGTATTCTTACTATTAATGACTTACGACTATAACTTCCTCTTGATGCCATATGAACATGAGCAACTTCAATTTTATAAAGCAAAAGTAAAAAAATAATTTTAAAAATTGATAATAAGAAGAACAATTTCATCAAAAAATGACTAACGCCAGATTTGTTCACAGAAACTAACTTAATATTATTTTCGTCAACAAACCCCATTTCAAAATAACTGTTAATAACGGTTGAGATTCCTCCTTGTCCTTCACGTTTTGGCCCAACCATTAAATTAATTCTTTTCTTCATTTTAATCCTTAATTTTACAAATCGCTTGTCGCATTTTACCATTTTTAGTCCGTTGAATGCTGTCCACAACTTCAACGGTTACAGCTATGCTCTGACCTAAACGCTCTTTAGTATTTTCAACTAGAATGTTGCGCTCATTTTCGTTAAAAACAGCTGTATCTACCATAACAAAGATATGAACAGCTCCTTTTTTTGTTGATAAAACTGGCAAGCAATTAACCCTTCAACCCCTTTTGGGATATGGTTTAATATGTGAATTTTCTGATTATCTTCTGCGACTAAATAGTCGCCAACTCTACCTTCAATTTTTTCTATAATAGGGAAAACTCTGCCACAAGGGCATGACTCCTCACTAGATAAATAAACGTAGTCACCTGTTTTATATCTTATCAAAGGAAAATAATGATTATTAAAATTAGTGCCAATAATTTCATGTCGCCCTGTCGCATCAACGGGCATTAATTCTACATGGGAATAATCGGTTAGGAGGTGGTATCTTCCATGTTCACACTGGCCTATCGCAGCTACTCGCTCAAATAAACCATACCAGTCAAATACTTTACAGTTAAACCGAGTCTCAATTAAGTGACGATCTTCTTCAGATAAAGACTCAGAAGATGTGAGGATTGATTTTATTTTACTAGGGTAGTAACTATCAATAGACTCTAAGTACCTTGCTAATGCAACGATCGAAGATGGGTATGCCTGTATAACTTCTACACCAAAATCGACCATAGCTTTAATATAATCAGGTATTGTAATAGCAGTAATATGAAAAGAAGATAACAAAATCATATCTTCAAAATATGAATAACGCCAAAATGGAGATTGTTTTTGAGCAAAGGGCACAACCATATCCCCACGAATCCATGCTCTTTTATCACCCTTTTTATAGCCAGCCCACTCTCGCTGTCTATCAAAAAAAGCCTGCTCTCTATTCACTGCAATGAGGTCTTGATAAATATTAAGAGGGCTCCCTGTTGTACCGCTTGTTGCACCACTGATCACTACTTTAGGCTTAACATCTGAAATAAAAGCGCTAGGATTATTGCGAACCACGCTCTTATCTATAACAGGAAAGCCATTAATAGATTTATCTGTTAATGCTTGTTCCTTATAAAAATCAACATTCTTTAGAGCATTATCAATACACGATTCGAGCATTGCGTCGGAATAAGATTGTAGATTATCCGCCGAACGCTCATTTCTATGAATATTACGAAGAGTCTCTTCTGAAAAATTATTTCTTTTTAGTTTAACTCGAATAAATCCACGTATTGTTAAAATACTGTTTTGGATAAATATTGGTGCTAGTTTATATATTTTGCTGTTTAACATTCCACTAAGTCCATTTTTTCAGTGTATTCTTTGAGCGTCATAAAACTATTGAATTGCGAAAGTACTTTTGAAAATGGGCTAAATAAGCTCAAATCCTTAGGGTGTGCAATTAGCACTAGCGGGTAGTTAGGGTCTTGTATACGTCTTTGTTTAATTGCAACTTTAAAACGAGTAATTTCCATAGAACTAGATAAACACATATCAAAATTACTATTTTTAAGCATTTCAATATTTTGAGCGCTTTTATCTTCTCTATTATGAGAATATGGTACGTTTTTATATTGGCGATTTTTAATGGTAGAAAATACTCTAGCCAAGCTAAATCGTTGTAGTTTATTAACACTGATTGTCAATAATGGTAGCTCAAGCAATCTTCTAACGGATTTTTTATCACTTGGTACAATTATTGAGTCATCACAATGCCAATAAGGAAGGTTACTAGGCGCCATTGTAAAATCATAATTAGAGAGGCTGTTAGAAAAAAACCAGGGCAAACTGAAGAGTCGCAGTAAATATTATTATCTAACAGTGCATTGACACTTTCATATGAATTACCTACGTTATAACCGCCCGCACGAAAAGTAGTACAATTATAATTTGGGTCTACGTCTCTAACACGCTTTTCAAGCATTTCTTTACCTAAAGCTAGAAGTTCATATTTCCCGGGTGACCCCTTAGTTGAACGCTCGGGAAGATCAGAAAAGCTCCACCATTGATGGTTTAATTTCCACTGCCCGTTAACATACTCGGCATTGTACCATTGCGGATGTAAGTGAAGCTGAATATCATGGCCTTGCTTTATTAGCTCAGCAACTTGATTTTCTATTGCAACTGCCCCCAGATATTCATTACTCTCTTCTGGATATAACTCTTTTAAGCCTATCAGCTTTTCAACTTCTAGTATTTCAATAAAAAAAGTAGCCTTGGTGCCAAGTTTATCAAACGCTTTCAACATTTTATAAGTAGGGTCGATTAAATGTTTAAAAACACACCCCTTACCACTTCCAAATAACTCATAGTCAATTGTTATAATATTAGTCATTAGTTTCCCTTGAAAGCTCATACCTTTTGCCAAGTATCATTAAAGTTTTAACTTCTGATACCTGTTTAAACCCAGTTTTAGTGAAAGAGGCTATTGATGATAGATTTTGAGCATTTATAGAAGTTACAATTTTAGATACTCCCTTTGCTTTACATTTCTCAATTGCAAAAAATATCATTGCTTTATTTATACCTTTACCTCTGTGCTTTTTATCAACAAAAACAGGGCCAATCCATGCAGAGTTATTAGCACTAAGTAAAACCTCTCCGAATCCAGCGATTTCCTTTTGACCAAAGGATAAAAAAGTGAAACCTGCCACTTCATCATTTACCTTTGCAACGAAGCATTCACCACCACCTTCAAGGCTATTTGCAACATCCGCTTTTGATAAGTGCAAAATCCCTATTGGTTTATCTATATCTTTTAAATCCACTGTTTTCAGTTTTTCAAGTTCAAGTTCTGAGATGTTTAATTCAAAACCTAATGTACTTGTTTTTCTATAAAAAAAACCTGTAACTTTTTTCAAGAACATTATAAAAACATTGTAGAAGCCGTCAGTCTTACATCGTTTTAAAATCTTAATAATCATTTTTTTACCTGCATAAAAAATGGTTTTAAATCTTTTAAATCGAATATATCAGTACTATTTGATCTAAAAATTGATAAGTTATCTTTAAAGTACTTTTTAAATGATTTAGTTTTGGTAAATAAGATCATACAAGATTGAATATCTCTCAAAAACGATGACCATTTTATGGTTGTGTTTAAACGCTCTCCCTCTTCCGCCTTTCCATAGAGCAACTTAGAAGGGGTAGTATATTTGCTACCTATCGCACTCATTAAGCCGCATGGCCTTGAGTTTGCTTCAATTAAAAAATATGTTCCTGTTTGATCGCATTCTTTAAACTCTACTTCGATTAAACCGACATAATTAGAACTTTTTAAGAGTTCAACTATCGGTCTGTATATAGAATCCATAAAAGCAGTGGGAGCTTCAAATTCTTCTACATAAGAACCAAAACCGTTTTTAGATATTCGGCACTTTCTAGTCAAAAGGTATGCTACATGCTCACTTGAAATTGAAAGTTGTAGCGATATGTTAGAATCCTCTGCTCCACTTATATAATCTTGAAAAATTAGATATTGGAGTGTGTTTTTGCTCACACTTGTATAAAAGTGCTGAAAATCACTAAAGCAATTAAAAACTTTTGTTTTAAAGTTAGCATCACTAGTACTATGTAATACGTCCTGATTCCATTTAACCAAAATTGGATTTGGTAATTCACCATTTTCATATAAGGTAGTCGGTTCGTAGCTTCTTGGATATTTAATGCCTATTTCTTTAAAAAAATTGTAAGTTGAATCTTTATGGGCAAAGAGTTCTATTAGCTCGAACGGTTTAGGATATATGTCATACAGTGAACTTAATTCTTTTCCATAGTCAACAATAGCCTGCAACTCTTTACCGCCACAGATGTGCATTTCATTGAAATCACGATTCAGCAATTTTAGTTTTTTTATAAATTCTTGAGGGTCTTTAACACATAGCTTTTCACCATACTTCGAATGAAATGCAATTTTCTCATCTAAAGAAACCAACAATACTTTTTCACCTTGCCTTGCTAATAACCGAAGAACATAAAGAGCTTGGGGCCCAGAACCTAAAATTATTGCACTCACTAATGACCTCTTACTTATTCTTAAAAAATTATTAAATCACTTATCAAAAAAACTTTAATAGCGAATTCGTAATATATAAATCACTTAACCCCAACCTTTTCATCATCAGTCGCTTTAGTGGAATAAACCAAATATAAACAAGAAATAAAAAATAGAAGTACGGGGGTTTTTGTTGCTAATGCGTTATTGGTAACCGAAGCCCCTAATAAGACAAACAATGCTACCTTTAATTGAGCTGGACCATTGAGAGCCAATTTACCAGCAGTGCTAAAACAAGCAATTAAAAGTAAAACCGTTGAAATTAATCCAAAACTCACAATCCAGCCAACAATATAATTTTCTATCGTATTGATACCAATATAAAATTCAATATTCTGCATAATCGAGGCTGGTGCGCCAAGAAGCCACTCACTAAAACTCAATTGGTCTAAAATAATAAACACATCAAATCGAGCCTGAGCACTAGAGTCAACATGTAACTTATTTAAGATACGTGCTCCAATTGGAGTCAAAGTTATTATTAATACAGTGAAAATAGATGCAAAAAAAGCGAGCGCTTGTATTACTGCAAATCGTATTTTAGATACTCTAAAACCGTTAGACACAAATGATGGAATTTTAGGCATTACAAGTAAGAACATGCCTAGCAGAAATATCCCTGTAGCTCCCCTTCCACCAAAAGCAAAGAGTGCTAACGTAACTACAGTAAAATAGATTAAGTAAGGAATTCGCGTATAGCCCATTAGTAAAGGTGCCAAAGCAGCGGTAATCAACGCGTTATTAAGTGGGTGAGTCAGTAAAGCAACGGATCTGAAATAACTAAAACTAGAGAACTGGACAGATATCAGTGAACTACCAAGCATAAACTCTAAAATAGCTATAACTGAATTTATGAATAATAAGTATGCAAGCAACGTTAATAGTTTATTTTTATGGGTGATATTCAACTGACTCAATAAATATAGAGCTAAAAGCGGGGCTACCATAGTATCAACCAAGTAAGCCATCCCCGAGGTACCAAATCTAATTAAGCCGTAAAATATAACAAGTACAATACACAAAAAACTTATTAGCCATGATGCTCTAAGCTCTTTCAGGCTAGTTAGAGGCATATTGATCCCTCTTCTAAGCGTAAAAATGGCAACGATTAGCATTAATATATACGTCGAAATATGTATTTTAACTAACGGATTTCCGCCTTCTGATACGTATTTTATACCTACGTTTTCTAGTAAATAGCCGCCAAAAATAAATGCCGTCAAAAAAGTGAACATCATTACTTTATAAATATTTTCACTTTTCATTTATTTATTACCCATGCTTTACATTTTTTATAATTTAGTATGGCAAGCACACATGAGAAAATGCTCACACCAATAACTACATCAATAATAATATTGACTATGGACATATCAATTATCACAAAGTGATAAACACGTAATTCAGGTAGAAATATAGCCATACACAAAGTTGAAAGTAGAATTTTATAAACCTGCAACGGTACAGCGTATCTATACCCTTTTTTTAGCGATAACCATAAGCTCATAACCAATGCGATAGTATTAGCAATTAAAAAAGCACTCGCTGCACCTATCAAACCAAAAGGAGGAATCAAAGTAACTAATAATGATAGGTTTAATATTAATGAAAAAACACTGATTTTTGGCAGGTATTTTGTGTTTAAAGAGAACTGTAAACCATGATCTATATAATGTGCCTTCAAATTTAAAACAAACACCCCCGCGCATAAAATATAAATAACAGTAGAACCTTGTGATAAATATTCTTCACTTAGTAATAAGTGCGTTATCGGCTCGGCTAAAATACAAAACCCAACTAAAGCAGGCATTGAAATTAAACATAATAAAGTTAAATATTCACCATGGGCTTTGTACAAAGCAGCTTTATCGTTTATTTTTTTTGTTAATTCAGGATAACTTGGCAAGGCGACAACCATAAAAATAAGTGCGCCAATTCCTAATAAAATATTTGATATAGCGGCGTATATACCTGTTTGTGCTAAATCTAATGAGTCGGCAATAAAATAACGGTCTAAACGACTTGATATTGCTGCAACTAAGCCACTGGCCATAAGAGGTAAGCCATAAGAGAAAATAACCTTAGCATCTGCAGTTTTAAGCTTATTAATACTGATTTTAAGCGGTTTAAAAACAACTAAACCTGCAACCAAATAGCTTAAAGCAAGGGCTGATAATGCAGAAAGGATATTAGGAGAATAAACTAGCAAGCTGCCTGTAATTACTATAGCCATAATAGATTGAGTAATTACGGCAATTCTATATTGGTTTAAACGCTCCATTATACGGGCTAATTCAAGATAGAACTGATAGAGAGCTTTAGTTAAAAAAACTAAAAAGGTAGCTAAAAACGTAGATAAGGTTAATAAACCTGTTAAATATAACCCCAAGCTAACTAATGCTAAAGCTGGCAATGTGCTGCAAAAAATAATTGAGCTGGCAATCGCTGCAAAATTTTCATGTTTGTCTGCTGTTTTACTAGGAAGTAAACGCAGCATGCTAGCGTTAATCCACTGGGCAGCTACCGCCCTTACAACTTCAACCGTTAATAGCATTAATGCCAACATTCCGTATTCTGTTGTAGTTAATAACTTGGTATGAATACTAATTAATGCAAAAACACTAATTGCAGCAAAAATTTGCACTGGAGCATATTTTAGTAATGCATTAAACATTATTGTTCTCGCTCAGCCTTAAAAACAAGCTCATTATAAACGGCCTTATAATGCTTAATTATCTGTGAAGTATTAAATAACTCTTTTAACTTTTTCACAGATAATTCTCTATCGAAATTATTTAAGTTTGCTGTAATTTCATCAACTGTTGTTGACTCTGTTATATACAAAACACCGATTGATTGAAAAAACTCTTTTTGCTCAGCGAGTATGCCTACTTCAGTACAGACTAAAGGAAGCCCCGTAGCTAAAATTTCCAGCGGAACCAAGCCAAAGGTTTCTTCTTTCGAAGTAAAAATACCGCAATCAGCATTGTTATAAAGCTCAATTAATTCGTACTTGTTTTTTCTACCTAAAAAGGCAACTGATTTTTCTAGTTGTAACGCTTCAATTTTGCGCTCTAGTTGTTGTGCATATTCTTTGTTCGACTTGGACCCCACTATATCTAAGCGGCATGCAATTCCCTTTTGATTAAGCATATGGATGATGTCTATAGATTGCTCAATATTCTTTTTAGGGTTAATTAAGGCACACGTTATAAACTTTATTTCCTGAGGGTACTCAATTAATTGACTTTGTTTGGGGCTATTAAAAAAACTGTCATCTATCGGGTTATAAATTATGTTTGCTTTAATATTATTTTTAGCTAGTGCTTGTTTTAAAATGTCACCAACAACAAACTTTTTATCACCTAAATGCCTAGTAAACTTAGGAATTATTTTTTCATATAGAAAGTTATTAAAAAATCCAAAGTTATGACGCCCAATCTTTTTATAGCTATGAACAGTAACAACCGATTTCCCCTTAAAACCATTGCCAATTAGTGCACTCCAAAAGTGGGTATGCACTAAGTCAGGATTCAAAGCTTTTAACAACTTGCGAACATGCCAATTTTGCCAAATAATACCAGGAATTTTAAATTTTACTTGCTTACTTGATGTAGGCAGCCAAATAAAATCAACATTATCTGATAGACGAATAGCATCACCAGTGAAAGGAATTTTACTTTGCGGGTCAAGCCCGATAATGGTAAACCTAAAGTTAGCGTCATCATGGTTAACCAAATATTCTGCAAACATTTGGCATACACTGTCTACGCCGCCGCAATTGTTACTGCCCCAGTCATAGGTAGAAAGGGGCATAATTAAAGCGATATGTTTTTTAGGCATTATTGGTATTCTTATTAATATACATTCAAAACTCTTTATTCATATTTTTAAGCTTTAAAGAATACCACGAGTGTCGATAACAACTTTTGATGCAAATTCTGTTTTATCTGCTGCTTTAAATTGTTTATGATCAACTAATACCACAACGACATTTGCTTGCTCTAGCGCGCTTTCTAGCGATACTAAGCTAACATTTTTATCTGCTAGGTTAGCTGGAAGCTCTGCAATATTTGGCTCTACCGCAAGTATTTCACCAATATTTTTTGCTGCTAATTCTTCAACAATATTTAATGCCGGACTTTCACGAAGATCGTCAATATCGGCTTTAAATGAAAGGCCTAAACATGCAATTACTGGGCGTTTAAATTCATCAGCGGCTTTTGCTACTTTTTCAATTACGTAGAACGGTTTTGCATCGTTAGTTAAGCGTGCTTGTTTAATTATTTTTGCTTCGTCTGGGCAACTTGCAACAATAAACCAAGGATCAACCGCAATACAGTGGCCGCCAACACCAGGACCTGGATTTAAAATATTTACGCGCGGGTGACGGTTAGCAAGCTTAATAAGCTCCCACACGTTAATTTTTAACTTGTCACAAATTACCGACAATTCATTGGCAAAGGCAATGTTTACATCGCGGAATGAGTTTTCGGTTAACTTAGCCATTTCAGCAGTACGTGCATTGGTAATAATACACTCGCCGCGCACAAAAGTTTCGTATAACTTAACGGCTTTTTCACTACATGCTTTGCTCATACCGCCAATTACGCGGTCGTTTGATACCAGCTCTTGCAATACATAACCAGGTAATACACGCTCTGGGCAATGAGCAATGTTGATGTCGGCGGCATCGCCTTTATCTTGTGGGAACGTTAAGTCAGGGCGCGCTTCACTTAACCAAGCAGCTAGTTGCTCTGTTGCACCTACGGGTGAGGTACTTTCTAAAATAACTAAGTTACCTTTTTCAAGTACTGGGGCAATCATTTTTGCTGCCGATTCAATATAACTTAAGTCGGCGCTGTGGTTACCACTTTCGCTGTGAATAAACGGTGTAGGTACTGCAACCATAAACGCGTCGGCTTTTTCTGGCGTTGTAGTTGCTCTTAAGTTACCAGTAGACACTACGCCGCGAACTATTATGTCGAGATCAGGCTCTACTATGTGTATTTCACCGGCATTAATGGTATTAACTGCTTTTTCGCTTACGTCTAAACCAATTACTTTCATACCGCGCGATGCAATAACCGCCGCAGTTGGTAAACCTATGTAACCTAAACCAACAACTGAAACTGTTTTAATTGTCATTACTAAATCCTTGAAAAAGTTTTAAACTTTATTTTAATCTTTAAAGTGTTGCTTAATTTTAGCCACAATGCGTTCACACGCTTTACCATCACCATAAGGGTTATGTGCACGGCTCATCGATTGATATTCTTGAGCGTTAATGAGTAAATTATTAACTTCACTCACTATCCGAGCTTTATCTGTGCCTACTAGTTTAACTGTACCTGCTTCTACCGCTTCTGGGCGTTCTGTGGTGTCACGCATAACAAGTACAGGTTTACCTAGGCTTGGCGCTTCTTCTTGAACACCACCTGAGTCGGTTACGATTATGTGAGCTTGATTCATTAAGTACACAAATGGTAGGTAGTCTTGCGGCTCGATTAAATGCACATTATCAACATTTTTTAATATACGATTTACCGGTTCGCGTACATTAGGATTTAAATGCATTGGGTACAAAATTTGTGTATCTGGGTGCGCAGTTGCAATTTCTACCAATGCCTCACAAATTCGCTCAAAACCGCCACCAAAGCTCTCACGGCGGTGCCCTGTAACTAAAATAAGCTTTTTAGTTTCATCGAGTTCTGGAAATTTAGCTTTTAGAGTTGAAATTAAAGCGGTGTCGGTTTTTACTTTATCAGCCACTTGTAATAATGCATCAATAACAGTATTGCCAGTAATTACGATATCGTCAGCACTTACAGCTTCGTTGAGTAAGTTTTGCTGCGATGTTTGCGTTGGTGCAAAATGCAGCTTTGTAATAGCACCAGTAAGCTTGCGGTTACCCTCTTCAGGCCATGGTGAACTTAAGTTGCCTGTGCGTAAACCTGCTTCTACATGCCCTACCGGAATTTGCTGATAAAACGCAGCTAAACTTGCTGATAAAGTAGTGCTAGTATCGCCATGAACAAGCACTAAATCTGGTTTAAATTCTTCAAGAATAGGTTTTAGCCCTAACAAGATATTTGTTGTTACATCGTATAAACTTTGACCCGGCTTCATAATATTCAAATCGTACTCTGGTACAATTTCAAAAAGGTCTAAAACTTGGTCAAGCATTTCGCGATGCTGAGCAGTAACACACACTTTTGCGTCAATACCTTCTGCGGCATTGAGTGCTTTAACTAGCGGTGCCATTTTTATTGCTTCAGGTCGTGTACCAAAAATACTTAATATTTTAATAGCCATGATTTCCCTTTAATTTTTTTACTAACCGGTTTTGCATAACTTTATGCATTTGCCATTAATTGCTTAACGCGCTTGGTAAATTCTTCACCCATTAGGCTTGATTGCATTGCATACTCTACATTTGCAAGCATATAACCTAGTTTCGAGCCACAGTCGTGCGACTTACCTTTTAAATGGTACGCTTCAATTGTTTCAAAGTGACGCAACTGCAGTAACGCATCTGTTAATTGGATTTCGCCGCCTGCGCCTGGTGGCGTAAATTCGAGCAAATCCCAAATAGCAGGCGATACAACATATCGCCCTGTTATGGCTAAATTGCTTGGCGCTTCGTCATTGTTTGGTTTTTCAACCATGTTGGTAATGGCTGCATTTTCGCCTGGGGCAATATTTTTACCCGCTAAATCAACTACACCATAGTTGTGCACTTCTTCATGTGGGACAGGCTCAACCATAATTTGGTTATGCTGGGTGCGCTCAAATCGGCCGATCATTTGCGTTAAGTTATCAACCTTTAGGTTCGACTTATATTGATCGATAATGACATCTGGCAACAAAATAGCGAATGGGTTATTACCAATGATTGGCCGAGTTTCAAGTATTGCGTGGCCTAAGCCTAACGGTGCTGATTGACGAACCGAAATAATGCTTACATCTCGCGGGATTATTGAACGCACTTCTTCTAGCAAGCTGCGTTTTACACGGGCCTCTAGGGTAGCTTCTAGCTCAAAGCTGGTATCAAAGTGATTTTCTATTGCGTTTTTGGAGGCATGGGTAACCAGTACAATTTCTTTAATACCGGCTTTTACTGCTTCGTTTACAACGTATTGAATGAGAGGTTTATCGACTAGCGGAAGCATTTCCTTTGGCGTTGCTTTGGTGGCTGGTAGCATGCGCGTACCTAAACCTGCAACAGGCAAGACTGCTTTTAATACTTTCACTTCAATTCCTTTTTCTTAACTTTTTATTTTTCGTAGAAACTTATTGATGCTGTTGCTAAATTTAAGCATGTGTTTTAAGTGCTACTGTCCGTATGGGCGGGTATTATACACACCAGATAAATTCGCTCAATACAAAAAAACAGCCTTTTAGATTGTTTTGTGTTAATGAAATGTTACCGACGTAGTGGGTGCACTTTTTATAACCTATCATTTTAGTTTCAATGGGAATATAATTACCGCGTTAATTTTTTAGGGATGGGCTTTGTGCGGGTAGGAATTTGCATCATTATATTAGTGTCTTTTTTTGCTTGTGCACAAGACATGCTTTTACATTTGCGTAATAGCGATATAATTACCCGTGCCAAACAGTTTTATGGTGATGCTGGCCACCAAAGAATAAAAAACTGGCTGAGTTTCATAGATGACTCTGCCGACAAAAGCGAATGGCAAAAAATTCATTTAGTTAATGACTTTTTTAATAAGCATATAAAGTACAAAACCGATGACGAGCTTTGGCAAAAAAAGATTACTGGGCCACGCCACTAGAAAGCTTAGGGGTGGGTATGGGTGACTGTGAAGATTATGTTATTGCAAAGTATTTTACTTTAATAGCCTTAGGAATCCCTGAAGACAAAATACGCTTTATGTATGTACGCCAGCGTACGGTTAATCAACCTCACATGGTACTTATATACTTTGAACAACCTAATCAAATACCGCTAGTACTTGATAATTTTAATACAAAATTGGTACCTGCCAGTAACCGTGGTGATTTAAAACCTATATATAGTTTTAATGGCCAAGGTTTATGGTTAGCTAAGTCGAAAGGGTTAGGTAATAAGGTTAAAAATAGTCGTGGTGTTTCTGCTTGGAACACCATGCTTGAGCGAATTGAACAAGGTGAGCTTGCGCCCGCCAACGATAACAATAAAGGAACTAGTAGTTATGTCTCGACTCTTTAAATATGGATTGAGTTTAAAGACTCAAGTATATGGCTTGATCATTTTAATTTCGATAATTTCGTTTTGTGTACGCGTTATTACCGACGTTGATACAACCCGTAATTACTTACAAACGCAAATGGCTAGCCACGCGCAAGACACCGCTACCAGTTTAGGCCTTTCTATCTCTCCTTATTTAGAAGACGACAGCCTAATGATTGCCGAGACGATGGCAACCGCTATTTTTGACTCTGGTTACTATAGCCAAATTAAATTTACTGACGTGCAAAACAACATCGTTTTTGAATTACAAAACCCTAAGCGTGTAGAGTCTGTTCCTAGCTGGTTTATAGGTGCTGTTGAACTAAGTGCACCAACTATGCATTCTGAAATAAATAATGGCTGGATGATGGCCGGTACTCTTGATGTAACCAGCCATACTGGGCAATCTTATTTAACCTTGTGGCAGCACACCTTGCGCAGCTTATATAGCTCGTTTTTACTATTAGCAGCATCACTGGCAATTGCATTTTTAATATTACGTGCGGTATTTAAGCCACTACAAGCAGTAGAAAACCAAGCTATGCTGGTAACAAGAAAGCGTTTTACCTTAAATAAAGAAATACCGGTTGCTCGAGAACTTCGCACTGTTACGCAAGCCATTAATAACATGGTTTTAAACCTACAAAGTACGTTTGATTCACTAACAAAACAAACTCAAGCACTTACCGAAGAGGTATACATAGACTCGTTAACGGGGCTAGGTAACCGCAAGTCGTTTGAAAACCACTTTAATTCAGTTGTTAATAATATTACTGACGATACACCCATTACCGCAATGATGCTTACCCTACCCTCGTTAAATAATATTAACCAAGTTGTAAGCTATCAAGATGGCGATCAGCATGTACTTGATGCAGCAAAAATACTGAAACAGCTTGCTGATGAGTTACCAAATTCATCTTTATTTAGGCTCAACGGGGGAACGTTCGTTTTATTGGCCCCGTATGATGTTTTATTTTTAAGTAAAGCTCGCTTAGATGTGAGTGATAAGTTAAGTCAAAAAGAAAATAGCTCACACATTAATGGTTACGCTAATTTAGCCATAGTTGGCATTGAGCAAGGCGCTGCCTTGGGTGAAGTGTTGTCGTTACTTGATACTAGTTGCACTATTGGCGAAGATGCTACATTAGATAATACCGATAAAGAGTCATTATTTAGTGTTAACCAATGGCGTACTTTAATTAAGTCGATTATAAATGCGGGTGAAGTCAGCTTTTCAGTGCAGCCCGTAAAGCAAGCTAATAAAACTGACTCTCAATGTTATTTTGAAGTATTTGCCCACTTTATTCATGAGGGTGAAAAAGTAAATAATGGCCACTTATTCGCCATGGCTGAAAAGTTAAATTTAACCGAAGAACTCGATAAAAAAATTATACGATGCTTTGTAGATATAAAAGAACATTACCCTAATGATGTATTTGCACTTAATATTAGCAAGGCATCGTTGTACTCAACTGACTTTATACAATGGCTCACCCTTTATTCGCACACTAAACCCGTTATTAAAACAAACCTTGTATTCGAACTACATGAAATTGGTTTGCTCTATAATGTGCACGTAGCTTCATTACATATAGATGCAATTAAAGAGCTGGGTATTAATGTATGTATTGAACACTTTGGCACTAGCTTAACGTCTTTCAGGTATTTACAAGGTCTTGATATTGAGTATGTAAAAATTGATGGTAGTTATATTCAAGATTTAGTAACTAACCCACAAAGCCAGTTTTATATTCAAACAGTTAATAATATTTGTCATGGTTTTGGTATTAAAGTTTTAGCCTGTTTAATTGAAAAAACTGAAACGTTAGAGATACTCGAATCCTTGGGATGTGATGGGGTACAAGGTAATTTAATACTGTCACCATCAAAAATTATTAAATCTAATGAAAATGGCGTAAATAAAGAGTTTACTTTTTGCGCCGATGCGCTAAAATTTTGCAATTAAAACTCAACCTAGGGACGAGAAATGAAAAAATTACTTTTAGCTGGCTTAGTAGCTAGCGCAACAGCTCTTACTGCTCTTCCAACCTATGCACAAACGGATAACGATGCTGTGGTTCAAGAAGTGAGCATAAATAACATTATTGATATTCTTAATAACGTTACCGCAGATACTTCATCTGAGCAATTACGCGAAGATTTAGTAGAAGCAATTAAACGTATTTGTAAAAACAAAGAAAAAGTTGAATTAGACGAGAAATTACTAAATGCCGCGTGTAGCGCTGCAGACATTGATGCAATGGTTGCAGCTGTTGTTGCCCAATTTGGTGCAGACAACCCGTTAATTTCTGACTTTTTAGCTGCACTTACAGCTGCAGGTTTAGACTCTGATGCAATTACACTTGCTGCAATTACTGCAGGTGTTGATGCAACCACCGCTTCTGAAGCGACCGCTGCAGGCCCAGGTGTAGGTCAGCCTGCTCCGCCAGTAGGCAGTTTACCAACACTACCAACACCTCCAGGCTCTGGTGGTACAGGTGGTGATAACGGTATATCTGAAGTCGGTAACTAGTTTTTACCATAAGTATATTTAAACGCAGCCTATTGGCTGCGTTTTTACTTTGTTTGAGTTTATTTTGAATCGTTTTATATTTTTTTTAATTTGTTTGATCCTATTTTTATTCCCTCTTCCTTTAGGTAGTTACCGACCTTGGGCAATTTTAGCTATTGGCATTTTAACTAGCTTTACCTTTATTACTCACCTTACCCACAGTGTGTTAAATAACAACCAAGCGCTACTTCCGCCCCGCTATTCCTGGCCACTATTTCTTACTCTAGGTGTGGTTATTTTAGTTTGTGGTATACAGCTGTTTGGCGTGAGTGTTGATGCATTTCAAACCAAACAAATGTTATTAAAAACCTATTTTTTACTCATGCTCAGCTGGTTAATATTTAACTACTGCAATAGTGCCGAGCGAATTAAAAAGTTAATTTATGCTGTTATTTGTGCCGGTGTATTTCAGGCCTTGTACGCTAGTTATTTAAACTTATCTCCCGATATTGTCAGTCCTTTATTTGGTTACAAACATACAGATCGTGCAATTGGTACCTTTACCTACTCTAACTTTTTAGCTAATTACTTAGCATTATGCTTATGTTTAGGCATTGGTGTTTTAATTAGCGAGTTAAAACGCACGAATAACGGCTATAAACCTACTTTAAAGCAAACATTACGTGCTTGGGCGGAAGTATTATTGAGCTCTAAAATAATTTTACGCATTTCGTTAATTATTATTATTGTGGCGCTTATTTTAACTCGTAGCCGCATGGGTAATTCGGCCTTTTTTATAGCCTTAATTATAGTGAGCTTATTGGCGCTTTTTGTTTATAAGCAAAAGCCTAAAGCCTTTAAATTACTGATTGTGAGCTTTTTCATTATTGATTTAATCATTATTGGTGCTATTTTCGATGTAGAAAAAGTAAAACAACGTATTAGCGAAACCAGCTTGCAATCAGAAACACGAGATGAAGTTGTACGTGACTCCATTCCACTGATTTTAGATAACCCATTATTGGGCTCTGGTGGCGGTACTTTTTATACTGCGTTTCCTGCGTATCAATCTGAGCCCTACTCTGGCTACTACGACAATGCGCATAACGATTATGTACAATTTGCAGTTGAGCTAGGTATTCCTGCCACAGCGTTATTAGGACTGCTGGTGCTTTATTGTTTGTGGTTATGTATTAATACTATGCGAACGCGTAAGACGGCGCTTTATCAGGGGGTGGCGTTTGGTTGTGCTACGGCCATTGTAGCCATGATGCTACATTCGTCGGTTGATTACTCCTTGCAAGCCGGCGCAAACTCGATGTTGTTTATAGTGGTGTTATGTTTAGCTATATTAACCAATAAGTTACCGGCACCAAAGCGAATTAAAAAACGACGAAGTGAAAGTTAACGGGGTGCGGGGAGCGGGTTACGAGCCTAATACCCACATACTTTAAACATGCGCGCGGTAAACTCCCGCCTACTAATAAGGGTAACATAGCGGTTTATTGTAGGCGGGGCTTTATGCCGCGCAAAGAAATTATTAGCAAAGAGAGTTAAGAGACGCTGCGCTTTTAGATATTTAGCCCGTAACTCGTCGCCCGTCGCCCGTCGCTAACGACATTAAAAAATGACGCGACATGAAGTCGCTGCTACAAGTTCTAATTTACTTCTCTTCTAAATCAAATTCGGTGGTGTGGCCGTCGCCGTGGATTAGCTGGTACCTGCCTAAATTACCCGCTTCAAGCGTAACCAAACTAATAGCAGAATCGCTTACTAAGTACTTTTGCCCTTTGCCTTTAGTTTGATGTTTGTCTACTTCCATATGCCAACGTTTGGTAAAAAAGTTAAGTGGGCTTTTGGGGCCGTATAAAATAGAGTCGAGCTTGTCGAGTATATTTATTAGCTTGCGCGGAAACTCATTTTTAATGCCACTGGCTGTCAGTTGCCAAATTCTGTTGGGATGATCGCCAAAACGCTTTTGCACTGAAAAACAAAACGAATAGTGTACATCGCCCGATAAAATCAGCGTTTCGTTTGGGGTGTCGGTGCGCCTAAAGGTGTTGAGTAACTTTTTGGCTGAGCCTTCGTGGGCCATCCAGTTTTCTACATCAACCATCAGTGGTTGCCCACACATATTAAACACCGCTTGAATTGCCTCTATCGATTTAACCCCAAACACGGGAGCAGGCGATACAATAATTACTTGGTCATGGCTTAATAGGCTTTCTTCTAGCTCTGTGAGGCGTTCCCAATCAAGTAAGCCTGAAGGTTCGTTAAAGTTTTGCTCGTTACGCCAACGATGCGTACGGGTATCGAGCACCACCACTTTAGGAATGGTCATTAGCTCGTAATGCCAATGGTTAAAGTCGTTAAGGTGTTTATCAAACGCTTTAAATTGCCACTGCATATCACCGGCTAAACAATCGTTAAAAGGGCTAAGTAACGATCCGGTTTTTTGCAGTGCGTCGTTACCCATTCCTTGAAACAGCCAATAGCTTGCTAAGCCATTATTTACAATACGCTTGCTACTGGGGTTTTGATTAATGGCTTGCTCCCACCCTGCGGTGAGATTCCAATCGTCGGTTACATCATGGTCATCAAACATCATTAAGGTAGATACATTGGCAAACAATCGCTCTACCTCTGCTAAACCTTGTGCATAGTCGATTAATGCGGTTTTTTCTGCATTAAATAGCGCTTGATTTTTTTCGTTACCACCTGAGTAACTTAAGTTATTTAGGTCAATGTATTGCCATGCTTGGCTACTAAAGTTGAGTAAATACAGCGCTACGAACTCTTCAAAATGAATCAGGTGATTATATGCTTTAACACTGGAAAAATGCGGTTCGTCCTTTTTTAACCAATAGCCAATACCTAGTTTTGAGCGGTTTTTCCATGAGGTAGTTGGCAACAAGTAATGGCGACCATACAACTGTTCTGCAATGTCAGCGGGTAAATCTAAATCAAGTGGCTGCTCTTTATAAATACCCAAGTGCTTAATTAGCTGATGTATCGCTAATAACATGGGGCCAGCTACATCGTCAGCATAAATTTGATCGCCCGAAAGTAGTAATAACTGTGCCCCCTGCTGTTCATTACTTCGCTGAACGGCTTGCCAATGGCTTGAACTTACTAGGCTGTCTTTTGCAGGATGATGCGCATTGCGACAAGAGCCATGTAATATTTGCGTTAGTTTTTTGGGGATCACAAATTCAGGTAATGGCTGACTATTAAAGCTAAATGCTGATAAATCAACAGGGGTGTCATCAAAAAATAGTTGGTATGATAATAATGTATCGCGCGGGAACTGACTGTTTATAGGTTTAATTACCACAAACTGTAAGAATAAATGCTCCCCTAGCCTTATGGTGTCTTGTTCGCTATAGCACTCGTAGCCAATTAGCTCTACACGGCAATTTACTGGCTTTGAAGTAGCAAACTGAATACAAACTGCAGCTTTTTCTGCTCGGCGCACCATGGGCCCCATAATTAACAGCGGGTGTTGCACCGAGAGAGTCGTCATGAGGTTAGCCTTTAGCTGCTAATTTAAATAAAGAGTAAAAGTTATCAGTAGTGGCTTTTGCCAACTCGTTAAAGCTAATGCCTTTGAGTTCACTAATGTAATAAGCCACGTCTTCAACATACGCTGGCTGATTAGTTTTACCACGATATGGGACTGGTGCTAAATAAGGCGAGTCGGTTTCAATAAGCAGTCGATCGAGAGGAATTTGCTTTACTACCTCTTTAAGCTCTACCGCATTTTTAAAGGTCACAATGCCTGAAATAGAGATATAAAAGCCCATATCAATGGCTTTTTTGGCCATATCCCAATCTTCGGTGAAACAGTGAAGTACCCCACCGCAATTTTCTGCTTTGTGCTCACGCATTAAATTAATGGTATCGGCACGGGCATCACGGGTATGAATAATAAGTGGCTTTTGTAATTCATTAGCTACCTCAATATGGCCAACAAAACTTGCTTGTTGCACTGCATGGGTGTCTTTTGCGTAGTAATAATCAAGCCCAGTTTCACCTATGGCCACTACTTTGTCGTGTGAAGCTAAGTCAATTAATTGCTGTTTGTTGAGTGCGTCTTTTTGATCGAGCGGATGCACGCCACATGACGCAGACACGTCATCGTAATGCTTAATTTGCTCTAGCATATTGGGAAACTGATCAAGTGTGACGCTGACACATAAAAAGTGCTCTACTTTTTTAGCGCGGGCGTTATCAAGTACTTGGTCTAGGTTTAAATCGAGTTTATCAAAATCAAGACGGTCTAAATGGCAATGAGAATCTACAATCAAAATAAGGCCTGTTTTTACTACATGGTATAAGTTGGATTGCCGGAGTTTAACATAGTCCCCAGCAGTTTTTCGATCTTCGCGTTTAGATTGGTTTTATCATCTAAAAAGCTAATACCGATCCCTGGTGGATTTGAGCTCTGAGCGCCTTGTGGCGTGATCCACGTAACCTTTCCGGTTACCACGTCATCTTCTAGCGCGTCAGGCAAGGTAACGCGTAAGGCAAGTGAATACCCAGGTTCATAACGCATATTGGTGCGTACAAATAACCCACCTTTTTTTAAAAAAGGCATGTAACAGCGATATAGTTCGTCAAGGTCGTCTATATCTACTAATAGCTCTTGCATATCTAGTCCTTTTTATTGGTTACGTAATGTATACGCTAGTCGTGATACCGCAAGCGGTAAATTTAGCCCAAGTATTTGTATGTTATTCTGTAAAAAATCATTCAGTGCTTGCTGAGCAACTTGATAAGAGTCAAAACTCATGCCATTTAAAAGCTGTTGTTTGAGCTGCTCACTTAAAAATAAAGTAAAAATACGAACAAGCTCGGGCTGTTTATTTATTATATCGACTAACGCATTGAAATTATGGCTTTGTTTAAACTCAGTTGCAAATTTATAAAGCGTATCAATATTTTCTAGCTGATTTTGCTGTTGCCACTGCTTCACTTGCAATGGTTGGCTATAAAATAACGACAACCACGGATAGTTAGGCACATCCAAACTACTCAACCATTGTTGTGCTAATTGGTTATTGGTTACTTTAACCTCGGTTTTAGCACAGCGACTTAAAATAGTGGCAGGTAATTGCGCCACTTGGCTGGTTGTCAAAATTAAAAACCGACTATGACTTGGCTCCTCTAAGGTTTTTAATAACGCATTAGCTGCTGCGGTGGTCATTTTTTCGCAGTTTTGAATAATCGCTACTTTATTGCCATTTTGCGCAGCAGACTGATGCATAAAATCGCTTATGCCGCGAATATCATCAACACCTATGCTTTGCCCTTCCACTTGGGTAATGCGCTTGTCTGGGTGTGTACCTGCTAAGTTTAATGAACAACTTTTACATTGCCCACACGGGCTTAACACACTATTTGGGCTACTTAACTGTGCTTGCGTATTTTGGCATAACAAACTATTTGCTAGTTGTTCACTTAGCTCAAATTTGCCAACCCCAATAGGCCCGCAAAACAACTGTGCATGATGAAAACGCTGTGCTTTATAGCTTTGAGTTAAGCGTTGCTCTACCTCATTAAGCCACGGCAATGCCATATTATTTTAACCCTGAAAAAAACGTGCGTAGTACATTGGTAATATCACGGTGAACTTTATCAATACTTTGATTGGCATCAACTGTTTTTATGCTGTCGTCATCGTTTGCAAGCTCAATATAACGCATACGGGTGCGCTGAAAAAACTCAATAGCTTCTTGCTCTATTCTATCTAGTTCGCCACGGCCTTTTGCACGTTCAAGGCCAATAACAGGGTCAATATCTAAGTAAATGGTTAAATCTGGTTTTAAACCTTTTAAAACCATAGATGATAACGATGCTAATGTGTTTGCACTTATTCCTCGCCCGCCACCTTGATAGGCCTGTGACGATAAATCGTGACGATCAGCTAATACCCACTGCCCTTGCTCAAGCGCCGGGTTGATCACATTATGCATTAGTTGTGAACGCGCGGCATACATAATTAGCAGCTCAGTTTCAAAAGCTATTTCTTCTTGGTGCTCTGCTTTTACTAAAGTACGTAACGATTCAGCCAGCGGTGTACCACCGGGTTCGCGCACATTAATAAAATCAACATGATGATGGTTTAAAAAATCTTGGCACAGAGCAATGGCGGTTGATTTACCCGCGCCTTCTAGGCCTTCTATAACTATAAATTTTGGTTTCATAAATACTAATTCTTTTTATTTAAAATATACCGGTTAACAGCCGCGTTATGTTGTTTTAATGTGGTTGAAAACTGATGACTACCATCACCTTTGGCTACAAAGTAAACATACTCGCTTTTGGGCGGATTTACCGCAGCTAAAATAGCTTCTTTGGAAGGCATGGCGATCGGTGTGGGCGGTAATCCGTTAATACGATAGGTATTATACGGCGTGTAATTTCTTAGGTCTTTACGTTTGATATCGCCATCAAAGCTTTCGCCTAGCCCATATATTACGGTAGGGTCGGTTTGTAAGCGCATATTGGTATTTAAGCGATTAATAAACGCTGAAGCAATTAATGGGCGCTCACTGGCAAGCGCAGTTTCTTTTTCGATAATAGAGGCCATTATCAGAGCTTCATAGGCGGTATTGTAAGGTAAATCACTTGCTCGTTGCTGCCATGCATCTGCCAATGTTAGCTGCATTTTTTGCGCAGCACGCTTTAATAAACTACTAGCGCTGTCGTTACTATGATAATGGTAGGTATCGGGAAACAACCACCCTTCAAGGTGAGTTTGCTTGCCGGTTATTTGCTCGCCAAGCTGCTCGAGTTTTAAATCGTTTTGTAAATGCGGAGCAATTTTTACCGTGTTTAATACATCTCTAAGTGCCTGACCTTCAATAATGGTAAAGCTAAAACTAATTTGCTCACCTTGGTTTATTTTTTTTATGTTGTTTATTACGCTATCTGCGCTTAACTCATACAAACCCACTTTTAAATCGGTCAAGGTTGGGTCGAGTTTAGCTAATATTTGAAACCGCCAGCAATCTTCAAGCCACTGCTGTTGTTGCCATTGACGACATAACTTATTAAAACCGGTGCCTTTTTCAACTTTAAATTGAGTATTAGTAGCTAATTTTAATGGCGTTTCAATGGTTGCTTGTAATTGCTGGTAGCCAATCACAGAGCTAAAAAAAGCCAGTAGTAATACTGATAATATAACTTTTAACACTAAGCCTCCTTGGCTAATAACTCGTTTAGTAATGATTGACTATACGCAATATCAAAACAGTGCTCACCTATACTTTTTACGGGCACAATTTTCATTAAGCTGTTACATACAAATATGGCGTCTGCTTGGGTTAGGTCATCAACGCTGACAGTTTTAAATTCAACGGTTAATTTATCACATAAAGATTGCAGAAAAACACCTTTAATGCCGCATTCATCGAGCCTTGGGCTAAATACTTTATTATTTTTTATTGCAAAAATATTAGCCACTGAGGTTTCAATTACATTGTTGTTGTAATCAAGCACTAACGCATCATCGCTGTGCTGAGTTTGTAGGGCATTTTTGATCAGTACTTGTTCAAGCCTATTTAAAGTTTTAAGTCCAGCTAAATGAGGTTGAACGGCCAGCTTAATCGGGCTAATAGCTAAACTAATGCCTGTATCTGTTAAGCTGTTGTAATGATCTGGATAAGGTAAAACACTCACAATAATGTTTAAATTACATTCACTTGGTGGCGCATAGCCTCGCCCGCCCTCGCCTCGTGTTATCACGACTTTAAGGACCGCTTGAGAATGTGATGCTACTTGCTGAGTTATGTGCGACTCAAGAGCAGTAAACTCAAGCGCCGGAAACCCTAAACGCTGCGCACATTCAATCAAGCGTGCTTTGTGATAGGCCCAATGCTCAACCTGTCCATCAGTAATAATTGCGGTGGTAAAAAAGCCATCGCCATAATTTAAGCCTCTATCATGGGTGCTTATATTACTGGTTTCACTTGCTGTTATTATTGTTTGCATATTTTTTTACACATAAAAAAACCCAGTTAAACAACTGGGTTCTTATTGTCGTTCGTTGTTAAAAAAGATTATACCTTTTTAAACAGTAACGAGCCATTAGTACCACCAAACCCAAATGAGTTACACAAAGCGTAATCAAGTTTAGCATCACGTGCTGTATGCGGTACGTAATCTAAATCACAGCCTTCGTCTGGATTATCTAAGTTAATCGTTGGCGTCACTTTTTGCTCGGTCAACGATAAAATAGACACTATCGACTCAACAGAGCCTGCCGCTCCAAGTAAGTGACCCATCATAGATTTTGATGAACTTACCATTACATCTTTAGCTGAATCACCAAAAATGGTTTTAACCGCTGACGTTTCTGCTTTGTCGCCCGCATGAGTAGACGTACCATGTGCGTTTATGTAGCCAACTTGCTCTGCATTTACTTGCGCATCATTTAATGCGTTTTCCATAGCCAGAGCTGCACCTGCGCCATCTTCTGGTGGTGAGGTCATGTGGTACGCATCACCACTCATGCCAAAACCAACAAGCTCTGCATAAATTTTAGCGCCACGTGCTTTCGCGTGTTCGTATTCTTCAACAACCACCACACCGGCACCATCAGAAAGTACAAAACCATCACGGTCTTTATCCCACGGGCGAGACGCTGCTTGTGGATCGTCATTACGCGTTGAAAGCGCACGTGCGGCATTAAAACCACCCATTCCAATTGGTGTACAGGCTTTTTCTGCGCCACCGGCAACCATTGCATCGGCATCGCCGTAGGCAATCATACGAGCGGCATGGCCAATGTTGTGCAGGCCTGTAGTACATGCCGTTACAATTGAAATATTAGGACCACGTAAGCCGTGCATTATAGATAAATGACCCGAGATCATATTAATAATGGTAGACGGTACATAAAACGGCGATAACTTACGTGGGCCGCTGTTTAATAATTTTATGTGGTTTTCTTCAATGAGGGTTAAGCCACCAATGCCTGAACCCACCGCTACACCTATGCGTGTTGCGTTTTGTTCAGTGACTTCGAGGCCAGAATCTTGAAAAGCTTGAACACCCGCTGCAATGCCATACTGGATAAATAAATCCATTTTTTTAGCATCTTTTGGTGACATGTAAGCCGATGCATCAAAATCATTGATTAAACCAGCGAAGTGAGTACCAAATTTTGATGTATCAAAGTGGGTAATATTTTGAATACCACTTTTAGCATCTAATAAGCCTTGCCAGGTTGATTGAACATCATTGCCTAGCGGCGTCAACATTCCTAAGCCAGTTACGACGACACGACGTTTAGCCACGGTTTGCCTCCAATAAGGAATTATTATTATACCAATTAACTTAGCTCAGTTTATTTCAGCGTTAACGCTGTTGCTAGTTATGTTATTAGTATTGGGGATGATCATACCCAAGCTACCTCAAAGTGCGAGTCTCAAACCAATAACCAACGCTAAGCAATAACAATTTAATTGCTGATGATGAGTGAGGGTTTGGAATTGAATCATGTACTTTGAGGTGGTTTGGATATAAAGATTAAAGGCAGCGAATGCTGCCCTTAATTTGCGATTAATTACTCAGCGTGAGCTGTAACGTAATCGATTGCAGATTGTACTGTAGTGATCTTTTCAGCTTCTTCATCTGGGATCTCAGTGTCGAACTCTTCTTCAAGAGCCATTACTAATTCAACAGTATCAAGAGAGTCTGCACCTAGGTCATCAACGAATGAAGCTTCGTTTTTAACTTCTTCTTCTTTAACACCTAGCTGTTCGATGATAATTTTCTTTACGCGTTCTTGGATATCGCTCATTCTTCTTTCCTTTATTAAAAACGCCAATGCGTTATTTTCAGATTGCGGCGTAGTTTACGTCCGATAATTCTCTGATTCAATCTTTTGACCATAAATAATTTGCTGGTCAAACCTCTTGAGTGTTTATTTTATCTTTTATCGCTTATTTTCACAGCGATTTCAAGTATGTTTAAAGCAAGTTTGCGAAAAATTCAATATTTTTTAGTAAACCCGCATGCAATTTATAGTTTATTTAATTCGCATTGCGAACTTAAACCATATACATCGCACCATTTACATGCAAAGTTTCACCTGATACGTACGCAGCGGCGTCAGATGCTAAATAACATACTGCAGCTGCAATCTCATCTGGCTGACCTAAACGACCCGCAGGTACGTTTGCAAGCGTTGCTGCTTTTTGCTCATCTGTCAAATCATCGGTCATGTCTGTTTGAATAAAACCAGGTGCAACCACATTTACAGTAATTCCACGAGAGGCTACCTCACGCGCTAGTGACTTAGAAAAGCCGATAACACCCGCCTTAGCGGCCGCATAGTTAGCTTGACCCGCATTACCCATAGTACCCACTACAGAGCCAATATTGATGATACGGCCGTTCTTTTTCTTCATCATAGGGCGAAGTACAGCCTTAGATAAACGGAAGATAGAGCTTAAGTTGGTATCGATAATATCGTCCCACTCATTTTCTTTCATGCGCATTAATAAATTATCGCGCGTAATACCGGCATTATTCACTAATACATCAATATCACCTAAATCGGCTTTAATTGCCGCTAATGTCGCCTCAATTGATGCAGGATCCGTTACGTTTAACGCATAACCCTTACCGTTATCACCTAAATACTCACTAATATTAGCCGCACCCGACTCGCTTGTTGCCGTGCCCGCTACTTTTGCACCTTGTGCTACTAATGTGTTTGCAATAGCTTTACCAATACCACGGCTAGCGCCAGTGATCAGGACAACTTTGCCCTCTAAAGAAAATAAATTACTCATATTATATACTCTTATTTAGCTGAATCGATTGATGCAAGGTCGTTAACTGAGCCACACACCATCGCTTTATCAATGCGTTTTGCAAGTCCAGTTAGTACTTTACCAGGACCAAATTCATAACTTTGTGTTACACCTTGTGCAACCAATGCTTGTACCGTTTCAGTCCAACGTACTGGGCTATATAACTGGCGTACTAATGCCTCTTTAATTGCATCAGCTGAACCTTCTGCTTTTACATCAACATTATTGATTACATCACACTTAGGTGTATTAAATGTTAAAGCGGCTAAATCGGCGGCTAATTTCTCAGCAGCTGGTTTCATTAGTTCACAATGCGACGGTACGCTTACCGATAATGGCAGTGCACGTTTTGCTCCCGCTTCTTTACAAGCAACAGAGGCTCTATCAACTGCATCTTTGTGACCGGCAATAACAACCTGACCAGGCGAGTTATAGTTTACTGGAGAAACCACCTCACCTTGTGCCGCTGCTGCACAAGCCGCTTTAATTTCATCGTCGCCTAAACCAATGATTGCGGCCATAGAACCTACACCAGCAGGTACGGCCTCTTGCATGTATAAACCGCGGTTTTCAACCAATTTTACGGCTTCGCTTAAACTGATCACATCGCTACATACTAAAGCTGAGTACTCACCCAGGCTGTGACCTGCCATAACGACGTCAGCATCTGGATTTGCAGCTAACCAATGACGATAAATAGCAACGCTTGCGGTTAATAGTGCAGGCTGTGTACGGTGTGTTTGATTTAGTTTTTCTTCTGGACCGTTAAGTACAAGGTCTGCTAGGTCGTAACCAAGTGCGGTTGAAGCTTCTGCAAATGTAGCTTTTACTATGTCAGAACTCACTAGTAGCTCTTGTAACATACCCACAGTTTGCGAGCCTTGACCTGGAAAAAGAAGTGCAATTTTTTGTGCCATAATTTGCTCTTATAATTAAACAAAATAAATAATGTGTAACACGGCACGTTAACTGTTATTCAACCGCCGTGTCTTTAGAATGTGTTTTTTCGAAAATAGCAGCTATTTTATCTGGAAGCTGACGTTCTACTTCTTTCACTGCTTCGTCGATTGCAGCATGAAATGCTTTAGCTGAGGCATTTCCATGGCTTTTAACAACAATACCGCGCAATCCTACCAGAGAAGCGCCGTTATACTGGTCGGGGTTCACTCTTTTATAGAGTTTTTTTATGATTGGCGCCAACATAAACGCCATACACTTGTAAACGACGTGCTTTTCGAGGGCACGGGTAAACTTTTTCATGATAAGTTTAGCAATGCCTTCACAGGTTTTAAGTGCAACATTACCAACAAAGCCTTCACAGACAATAACATCGGCTTTGCCAGAAAAAATATCGCTGCCTTCACTGTAACCAATATAATTAATCAGCTCGCTTTGTTGCATTAATTGTGCGGCTTGCTTAATTTCTTCATGGCCTTTTATATCTTCAGCACCAATATTTAATAAACTCACTTTAGGGTTATCGCAGCCAAGTGCTTGGCCTGCAACCACAGAGCCCATAATGCCAAACTGATACAGCATTTGCGCATCACAATGCACATTAGCGCCTAAGTCGAGTAAGTAAACGGGATTTTTACGTTCAGTAGGTACAGCAGAGATAAGAGCGGGACGTTTCACCCCAGGAAGCATTTTTAATACGTAATGCGCCATAAAAAATAGCGCCCCTGTATTACCAGAACTAACACAGGCTTGCGCTTCACCCGATTTAACTAAATCAAGGGCAACTCGCATGGAAGAATCTTTTTTTGAGCGTACAGCAACAGCGGGTTCGCAGGCATTGGTAACAACATCATTACAATGGCGAATAATTAATCTGGGATGAGAAAGTGAATCGAGTGATTCTAGTTGTTTAGCTATTACTTGCTCGTTGCCACATAAAATGAGTTTTAAGTTGGCATTAGCATTTACCGCACGAACGGCTGCGGGGATAGATGAACGGGGGCCATAATCGCCCCCCATCATATCTAACGCTATGGTTAGATTAGTCAGCATATAAGCAATCTCTTAGTTAGAAATTACTTGAACGCCTTTGTAGTAACCATCTGCAGTCACATGGTGACGACGATGAGTCTCACCAGATGTTTGGTCTACAGTTAAAGTTGGACCACTGATCGCATCGTGTGAACGGCGCATGCCGCGTCTTGCACGAGACTTTTTGCTTTTTTGTACAGCCATAGTCTTCTCCTAAGAATCTTTCTTAAGTTGTTTCAAAATATCAAATGGATTTGGTTTATCATCTTCCGCCTTTAAAACACCAAAGCTGGCAGGCTCTGCTGTATAACTGCATGAAGCTTCGTTGTGGGTAGGCACTAATGGCACTGCTAAAATAAGTTCGTCTTCGATTAACTCAAATACGTCTATTTCACCATTTTCATCAAGTGCTACTTCGTCGTAGCTTTCTGGAAGATCATCTGACTCTGCATCCAAACCGACTGGCGAATACACAAAGTCTTGATCCAAATCCAACCCTAAATCACCATTACAACGTTGACAAGTGACAGTTACGTGTGTGGACAAATTGCCACTAATCACAACTAAACCTTGCTCATCGTTTTTGCAATGAATTTTTACCGCTATTTCACCTACTTCTTCCTGGATAACCCCTCGTAAACGAGGAAGTTTCTCAAGCGGTACAACGCCGTCATACTTTAAACGATGCTGAGCTGCTTTGCCCGGATGAAGGGTGATGGGAATTTTCACCTTTTGCATAGGGGCTGCATCATATAGATAGTTAGTAAGTTAGTCAAAGTAAAAAACCAATTTTACGTTGTTTTTCACGTGTTTTACTCACGGATCTGATTTATCCTAACTCAATCTGATTTACGTTAGGAAAACATGCCATGAAGCACTCCCTTATATTAGCCTCAAGCTCGCCATTTAGGCAGTCTTTATTACAAAAATTTAATCTGCCGTTTGAAACGTTTTCGCCAGATGTTGACGAAACGCCACATAAAAACGAAACACCAACCATGCTTGTTAAGCGCCTCAGCGAATTAAAAGCCGCTGCAGCCGTCGATCATTTTGACCAAGGCCTCGCGATTGGCTCCGACCAAGTTGCTGTATTTGATGGTCAAATATTAGGTAAGCCGCACAATAAAGAAAACGCAATAAAGCAATTGAGCTTATTTAGCGGGCAAACAGTCACTTTTTTAACGGGCTTGTGTGTGTACGATATTCATACTAAACAAAGCAAAACTATTGTTGAGCCATTCAATGTGACCTTTAAAACCTTAACAAAGGCGCAAATAGGTGCTTATTGCGATGCAGAGCAACCTTATAACTGTGCAGGAAGTTTTAAAAGTGAAGGTTTGGGTATTTGTTTATTTGAAAGACTCAGTGGTGATGATCCAAACAGCTTAATTGGTTTACCACTCATCAAACTCAGCCAATTATTGGCTGAGTTTGATATTGATGTATTAGCAGCGCAAGTGCCTAGCGCAAATTAACTGATTAACCGAGTAATATATCTTGCAACTGCTGATAGTTGTCAGCGGTTGCAATCGGGGTTAATTCGTTTAATTGCGCAGCGTTGTGCACGCCCATGGTTACCCCTATTCTATCCACACCTGCGGCTTTTGCCATTGCCATATCTATTTGGGTGTCGCCTATCATTAGCGCTTCATCAACACTTATCCCTAGCTCTTCAAGCAATTGATAAAGCATATCGGGAGCAGGCTTTGATTTAGCGTCGTCGCTGGTACGCGTAGCACTAAAAAAGTGACGCAGTTGGCTTTTATCCAGTAAACGTTCCAGTCCTACTCGGCTTTTACCTGTGGCAACTGCCAATATTACGCCTTGGCTTTTTAACGCAGTAAGTACCTGTGCAACGTGATCAAACACCGGTGTTGGGGTGGTATCAAGTGCATATTGCTGTTTATACCCTGCAATAAGCGCTTCGTGATGTTCACTGTGATCAGGAAACAAAGTTGCGATTGCGTTTTCAAGCGATAAACCAATAATATTTTTACTGGCGGTATCGCTTGGCGGCTCAATATTAAGTGATTGGGCACTTTTGCGAATGCAATTAACGATTTTGCTAATTGAATCCATAATGGTGCCGTCCCAATCAAAAATTACTAGCTTATATTTTTTAATCGGCGTTAAATTCACGCTTTTGCTGCTCTAAGTTTAACTAAACAGCTTGATAGTGCTTTATCAAGCGGTGCTTCTACTCGCATGGTGGTTTCGTTTTTTGGATGGTAGAAGCTTAAATCATGGGCGTGTAAAAATAAGCGGTTTAAACCACGTTTACGCATTGACTCGTCAAACCCTTGGTCGCCGTATTTGTCATCACAGGCAATGGCATGGCCTTGGCACTGAGTGTGCACACGAATTTGGTGAGTACGACCGGTTACAGGGGATGCTTGTACTAATGAACAATCGTTAAAACGCTCAAGCACTTTAAAACGGGTATGCGACGGTTTACCTTCCGTGTTATCAACACGTACTACGCGCTCACCCGATTTAAGGGTATTTTTACGCAAACCTTCCGTTACATTTTTCGTTTTCGAGTCCCATTGGCCTTCTACCAATGCCCAGTAATTTTTTTCCATGGTTTTTTCGCGTAATTGCTCATGCAAAGCGGTCAGCACTGAGCGACGCTTAGCAATAAGTAAACAACCTGAAGTATCGCGGTCTAACCGATGCACAAGCTCAAGGCTGCGCTCTTCTGGGCGTAAAACACGTAATGCTTCAATAAGCCCGTAGCTTAAGCCACTACCGCCATGCACCGCCATGCCTGAGGGCTTATTAATAACAATCAGGTATTTATCTTCAAATAATATATCGTCTTCGAGACGTGTTACTTTATCGAGTTTTGACGGTACAAACTCTTCACGCTCTGACACTCTAATTGGCGGTATACGAATAACGTCGTCTAGCTGCAATTTATAAACAGGCTTAATGCGTTTTTTATTTACACGCACCTCACCTTTACGAAGAATTTTGTAAACTGCGCTTTTAGGCACCCCTTTTAAATGGGTAATAAGAAAGTTATCAATACGCTGACCTAAGTGGTCTTCGTTGATAGTGACAAAAGTTACTTGTAAGCCGGTTTTTTCTGACATTGCCTAATCACTGATTTAAGTAAAATAATTTAGTTGCTAACACGGTTATAATAGTGGGATAATCAGCAGCGCAAATATTTAGTATTTGCAAATAACAACGGTGCTTTTTAACACAATAAAACATTCGTGATGCACATTCTGGGTAACCGATCATACAGATCCGAGTTAAGTTTTCCAAAGCTTTTATACATACCCAGTTAACACGTGCGCACAACTAACGGCAATGCGCGTAATATATTGCTGGTTAAGTTTGAACATGAATTGATTTTTAACGTGATAGTAAAAGCAATGAACAGATAATTTGTCTGATAGTGACGGCGTAAAAACACGCCGTTCAGAATTCGCTCAAATATTGTAGTAGTACCGTACAGCAGCTTATTTAGAACTAAAAAAATCTAATAAATAAGCGTTCATTAATATCGGTAGCGATTTTTGCTCATAAAATAGATAACGGTAGTTTTAAAATCGAAACTATGGTTTGAACCTAAAGAGCCCTACGCACCTAATATGAATGCATTTAACAAGATTGATATGACAGGCCAACTTCTGGATAAAATGTGCATTGAGCTAAATAGCCGACACATTTGAATCCTTTTAGAATTTAATAGTGTGATAACACCCTATTGTTTGCCGGCATTTAAAATACTGCGTACCAAAATACAGAGCCGTTCCGTTAAAGACCCAGTCGTGAGGCTGCACATTCTAAAAATAGGAACACCTGAACAGGCGAGAAAAACATCGTCATGTCAGCGACATAAACTAGTAGAGTAACATTATGAAACGTATGCTAATCAATGCAACGCAGCAAGAAGAAATGCGCGTAGCACTGGTTGACGGCCAGCGCCTATATGATTTAGACATAGAAAGCCCAGGTCACGAACAGAAAAAAGCCAATATTTATAAAGGCAAAATCACACGCATTGAACCATCTTTAGAAGCAGCATTTGTTGACTACGGTGCTGATCGTCATGGTTTCCTTCCATTAAAAGAAATTGCTCGTACTTACTTCCCACAAGGTTACACCTTCCATGGCCGTCCGAATATTCGCGACGTGATCAAAGAAGGTCAAGAAGTAATAGTACAAGTTGATAAAGAAGAGCGCGGCCAAAAAGGTGCAGCATTAACTACTTTTATCAGCGTTGCTGGCAGCTACTTAGTGCTTATGCCAAACAACCCTCGCGCTGGCGGTATTTCTCGCCGAATCGAAGGTGATGAGCGTACTGAACTTAAAGAGTCGCTAAGCCGTTTAGAACTACCTAAAGGTATGGGCTTAATTGTACGTACTGCGGGTGTTGGTAAATCGTTTGAAGAACTAAATTACGATTTAAAAGCATTATTAGTCCACTGGGAAGCCATTCAACAAGCGGCAGACAGTGCTAAAGCGCCATTCTTAATTCACCAAGAAAGTAACGTTATTTTCCGCGCTATTCGCGATTATTTACGTCGTGACATTGGTGAAATTTTAATTGATAAGCCACGTGTTTTTGAAGAAGCTAAAGCGCACATAGAGCGTTTTCGTCCTGACTTTATGAGCCGCGTTAAGCTTTATCAAGGTGACACACCATTATTTACGCATTACCAAATTGAAAGCCAAATTGAGTCTGCGTTCCAACGTGAAGTGCGTTTACCATCAGGCGGTTCAATTGTTATTGACCCTACTGAAGCACTTACATCTATCGATATCAACTCGTCTAAAGCAACAAAAGGCGGTGATATTGAAGAAACAGCACTTAACACCAACCTAGAAGCAGCGGATGAAATTGCACGTCAACTTCGTTTACGTGACTTAGGTGGTTTAATTGTTATCGACTTTATTGATATGACGCCTCCACGTCATCAACGTGAAGTAGAAAACCGTTTAAAAGATGCTGCTCGCCCAGATCGTGCCCGTGTACAAATTGGCAAAATTTCGCGCTTTGGTTTACTTGAAATGTCGCGTCAGCGCTTACGCCCTTCACTAGGTGAAGCAAGCCAAGGTGTTTGTCCACGTTGTAGTGGTCAAGGTACTATTCGTTCAAACGAGTCAATTGCACTATCAATTTTACGCTTGATTGAAGAAGAAGCAATTAAAGACAACACTGCACAAGTAAACGCACAAGTGCCTGTTGCCGTTGCCGCTTATTTATTAAATGAGCAACGTCGTAGCGTTCACCGCATTGAAAAGCATCACAAATGTGACGTAGTGATTATTCCTAATCAACACATGGAAACACCACACTACGAAGTAATGCGCTTACGTAAAGATGAAACGCTTGAAACTGTAAGCTACGAGCAAGTTGTTGCGCCTGAGCCTGAAGCATTTGAAATGTCTAAATCGCCAGCAGCACCTGTACGTGAAGAGCCGAAGCTTAAAGGTGTCGTTATGCCTTCTAGCCCTGCTCCACAAGCAGCAGCAAAAGCTGCGCCAGTAGTAGAAGCAAAAGCTGAAATTGGCCTATTTACTGCACTTGGCAAATGGATTAAGTCGTTATTTGCAAGTGAAAATGAGCAAACAACACAAGAGTCTTCTGAAAAGAAATCTCAAGAGCGTACCAATAACAACCGTGGCAATGATAATCGTCGTCGTAACAACCAACGTCGTCGCAATAATAACCCACGTAATAAACCACGCAACGAACGTAATACAGAGTCTGAAACTAAAAATGAGTCAGCACCTGCAGGTGATACGCAAGAAAAGAATGAAAACCGCAATAAGCGCCGTCGTAATTCAAATACGCGTAAACGTCCTGAGCATAAAACAGAAGATAAAACGCAAGTAAAAGCAGAGGCAACTCAAAAAGCGGATACTGCGCCTAAATCTGATAAGAATGCTGAGCCAAAAGAGCAAAAGCCTAAGGTACGTCGTCAACGTCGTAATTTACGTAAAAAAGTTCGCGTACAAGACGAAAGTGCTGAGCAAGTTCAAACAACAGAACAACCTGTTGATCAACCTGTGGTTAAAGAAGAAAAGCCACAAGTGAAAGAGCAAGCACCTGTTGTTGAAAAGCAAACGCCTGTATCAGATGAAAAAGCACCTACACCTGCTAAAGAACAAGCAGAAGCTGTTGTTGATTCAAATGATAACGCAGTAACACAAGACGAAGAACAAGAGCAAACACGCACTCGTTCGCGTCGTTCACCACGTCATCTTCGTGCATCAGGTCAGCGTCGTCGTCGCCCTGAAGGTGAAAACGCTCAAGAAAAGTCTTCTGATGAAGCGCCTGCGTTTGTACCCGTTGCTGATCAAGCTGCAGCTGAATATGAAGCAGAGCTAAAAGCAAAAGCACATAAAACAGCTGTTGATGCCTCTGATGCAGTTGAGCAAAACATTGTTGAAGAAGAATTAGCGAAAACTGAAGAGCCAGTAAAAGCTGAAGAACCAGTAAAAGCTGAAGAACCAGTGAAAGCTGAAGAACCAGTGCAAACTGAAGAGCCAGTTAAAACTGAAGAACCAGTGAAAGCTGAAGAGCCAGTGCAAACTGAAGAGCCAGTGCAAACTGAAGAACCAGTAAAAGCTGAGGAGCCAGTGAAAGCTGAAGAACCAGTTAAAACTGAAGAACCAGTGAAAGCTGAAGAGCCAGTTAAAACTGAAGAACCAGTTAAAGCTGAAGAGCCAGTTAAAACTGAAGAAGTTGCTGTTGAAGCTGAAACCGCACCGGTTAGTGCTACTGAAACACCTGTAGAAGCTAAAGAAGCGCCTGTAGTTGAAAGTCAGCCTGAGACAGTGTCGCAAGCGAGCTCAGCTAATGTAAACGCTAAAACAGTGATTACAGCAGGACATGCAAGTGCGCCAATGGCACAGCCAACACCTGTAGCTGATAGCGAAATCAAGCATACATCAGTTGCAATGGCACATGACAAACGTGAGTTAATCCCTGACAGTGGCCTTCGCCCTGGCTCGGTAAAACCTGCTGGTCGTGCAAGCTCAGCAATGACTAAAACACTTAATGCTGAATAAGCACTAAGTTTAGCTCAAAGCTAAAAAACCGCGTTAATTGATTTTAACGCGGTTTTTTATTGCCTGGTATTTATGTAACTGGCAAACGGGGTCGACGAGCTGCGGGGATCGGGCTTCGAGCCTAATACCGAACCCCGTAGCTCGAAACCTGTCGTGAGCATGCTCTAAGTTTACAGCTATTCCTGACACCTAAAACATGCGCGAGGTAAACTCCCGCCTACGGATAAGGTTTACATTGAGGTTCATTGTAGGCGGGGCTTTATGTTGCGCAAAGAAATTATGCACAAAGAGGGCTAAGAGACGCTGTGCTTTTAGAGGGTAAAATTACAATCGAAAGTTAACTGGCTATGGGGTTAGGGTTACGGGCTTGAATCCCGAAACCCGTAGCCCGCTGTGAGTTTAATCCTGCTCTTGCTCCATAAAGCGCTGTAACTGATCTTTTAGGTTTGGTGGTATGCCTTTTATGACCAGTGTATCTGTTGCTTCGTTGTATGTTACACGTTCACCTAAATGTTTGCGCTCAAAGCTAATACTCACACCGCCACCTAAGCCTGAAAACTTAACCATACTTGTTACTGTTTTCTTATCGACTGGAAATGACTCTTCTAGGTCATAGCTTTGCTCTTTACAAAAGCTCTCAAACGGGTTGTCGTCGCCTTTGGTCAGCGTTGCTGAAAGCTCACTTACATTGGCTTCTTCGCCAGTAGTGACACAGTCGTTACAATAATCAAATACTTGCTTACGTAAATCGTCTTTTTCAGACTTATCAAATTCTTGCTCTGATAAGTAGTCTTCTACCGCGCTTAACATTACTTGGCTTTGTTGCTTAGGATCAATGCCCTCTTCACAACCTAAGAAA
This sequence comes from Pseudoalteromonas sp. RW-H-Ap-1, assembly GCF_048318575.1. Lineage (GTDB taxonomy): Bacteria > Pseudomonadota > Gammaproteobacteria > Enterobacterales > Alteromonadaceae > Pseudoalteromonas. The sequence continues at coordinate 1,253,878 of NZ_CP166996.1, read as the reverse complement.
TCTAAAAAGAAGTCAGCCACTTTTCGCCCTGCACGACCTTTAATAAACGAAATATAACGATTGTCGTCTGCTTGGGTATCCCATGCTGTTAAATCGATGCGAGCAGCCAATTGCATACGCGAAATATCTAAATGGCGCGATGCGGCTAAATCAAGCTCTGAAGTCATGGAGTAGTGCTCTTTAATGTTGATCATGGCAATCAACATATAATCAGTAGCCACGTACTGATAATGACAAAATACTAAGTAGCCAGTTTCATTAAAGGCGTATTTATCTAACTCTTCTTTTAATACCGTTGATGCCTGCTCGGTCATATGCCAAAAGCCAAGCTCATTATTACGATAGCTTTGCATAGTAGAGGCAACAATACTGTTTTTTTCACCACTAAAAGCACAAAAACCTTTGCCCGGCTTGCCGTTGTAGGCGTGGTGTAATTGCTCAATGAATACAGCAACTTTGTCGTTGATCATCATTTCGTCGTTGCGAAGGTGAATTTGGGTGTCGTCATCTTTTTTGTCTACATAGTGCACGACTAATTTTTTAACATCTATTGCCATCTTTGTTTTTCACGCCTCTGGTGTTAAAATACGGGAATATAACTATTTTTATTGAACCAACTGATGCCAATCTTATCAAAATACTCTAATGAAGAAGTAGAACAAATCGTCGATCAGCTTATTGATGTTTTATCAAAACACAATGCGCCGGTTGATTTAAGTCTTATGTGTTTAGGAAATTCTATCACGCATATCTTAAAAGAGCATGTACCAACAGGGAAAAGACAAGCTGTTACTGAGAACTTTGCAAAAGCACTCGCTCAGTCGGTTAAATAAACTCTATGAATTTATCGCAGCATAACCAGTTTTCATCGAAAGCAAGTCAATTATTAAGTTGGGGCCATTGGTTTACATTTGCCAATATTGGTTTGGCGCTTTTAATTAGCTTAAGCTATTTATTTGCCGACTCGCCACCCACCACTTTTATAGGTATCGCTTATATGGTGGTTACGTGGCTAAGCCACACCAGCTTTATTGCCTTTTTAGCGTTTGTGCTGACGGTCTTTCCTTTAAGTTTAGTGTTCCCCTATCCGCAGCATATTCGCGGCATGGCGGCAGTTATAGCAACAATAGGTGCTTCAATACTGACTTTAGACGCTTATGTGTATTTTAACTTAGGCTATCACTTAAATGCCTCAGCACTGCCAGAAATTATTTCGTTATTGTGGCACCGCTTAACAAATTCACCGGCGCTCACTACCTTGCTAGCAGGAAGTATTGTATTACTTATTTTAGGCTTTCAGCTTACAGTTAGTAACTTTACCTGGCACCATCTAGCACGCTTAAAGCAATTTAAATTTGCGCGTTATGCCGGTTCTTTTTTAGTGATTTGTTTTGCATTAAGCCACAGTATTCATATTTGGGCTGATGCAAATTTAAAGTTTGATATCACCAAGCAAGACAACGTACTGCCACTTTCGTACCCTACTACAGCCAAAAGTTTACTCGCTAAAAACGACTTATTGGATGTTGAAAGCTACGAACAAGCACATAATGTTAAAATTAATAACCAAGGTATTAATTACCAAGTACCTACCCCATTAGCAAAATGTGAAGATCACAATGCGGCTAAAGTTGATATTTTAGTTTTTGATAATGACGAGCAGTTAACAAAATTTGTTGCTAGCAAAAAAGGCATTTATAAAAACCAACAATTTTTACAACCCACCGATCAGAGCGACATGCTATTTGGTTTGGTGTATGGCCTGCCTGCATTTTATAAAACCGACATTATTGAGCAACAAACCTTACCCGTTTGGCAAAGCCAACGTCGAAGTGTAAAAGTATTTGGTATTGATGAGCTGAGCTTTATTAACGAGCAAGCACATAAAGACAGTGCAATCAGGGTGATTAAAGCGACTGAAAATGCAACGGTTCGTGATGATGCTACTGAGTTTTTTGCATTTAGTGTGTCTCAAAACAGCAATGAAATAGTGACCACGTCAACGCTATATAGCTCAGATAAGTTTATTTCTAAAGTGAATGGCTTAATTCAGCCTAGTGATATTATTGCTACTAGCCTTGGCCAATACTTAAACTGTAATGCGCTTGCTAAGCAAACTATGCTAGGCGAAAACTTATACAGCAAAAGCAATAATATTGGCGTTAATTACTCACAAGGTGTCGTAATTGCTTATAAAAAAGATAGAATTACGCTGATTGATCGTGATGGAAACTTTAGAAACATTTCCGCGGCTGAAGGGTTTTCTATTGAGCAAGGACTTGATATTCCGTTTTTAGTACACAGTATTAAAAAGCTTAAAACGTTTTCTCAATAGCACCTCATAATATGAGCGAGCCATTAAAACTGACTCGCTTGGTTTCTGTTATTGCTCCTTTGCACTTGCTATCCCCCTCAGCTAAGTTATAGTTTTTAGGATTAAAACATTTTAACTCGATCAGAATGCGCAAAGGATAATCATTATGTTCAACGTTATTAATCTGATCATTACTGCCTGCCTTTTATGCTTTAGCTCTCTTGCACTAGCCCAAACTACCTATTACAAATGCGTAACCCCAAAAGGAACTACCTTTTCACAATTGCCCTGTAGTAACAATGCAACCATGCATAAAATAACTGCCACGGAGCCAAAACAAACAGGTGAAGAAATAAACTACACTAAGCAGTTAAACGAGCTTGAGCGCGACACCATAATTACTAACTTAGAGGCGGAGCTGCGCAGTAACCAGCATAAACTCGCTATACTTTCACGAGAAAAAGACAGAGCTGATTTTAAACAACAACAACGCTTGAATCATATATTAAGTGCCGATGATAAAAAACGAATTAGAAAAGATATTAAAAAAACGCAAAAAAGTTTAGATAAGCAATATAAAAAAGATAAAAAATTAATTGAAAAACGAATTAAGAAATTACAAAAAAAGATTGATGCCTACCAAACAGACTCCAACTAACTTAAATAAATATCATCTTAATTTGCTTGGTTTTAAACATAAAATAACATACCCTTAACAACTATAGAGTACAAACTCTAATGCGTGTTTAGTGGTGCAATTTCCTTTGACCCGCTTTTACAAATTAAATGGTATCCACCGGCACTTTACTAAACACCCAAAGGCGTCAATTAAGGAGTACTGATGCAACCACGCCAAATTGCTGAGTTAATATTAACCGGATTTAAAAAACATTACCTGCTGTTTCAAAGAACAACAGCAAAAGCGCCTCATGCGTTTGCTAAAAGAGATTGGCAAGCAATTAATGATATTAGCCGCCTACGTATTAGTTATTACGATGATCGGGTTAACGAAACCACAAAAACCTTACGTGAACGCCAACAAACAGACCAGCTAAACGAAAGTTTATGGCTTGAAGTAAAGAAAATTTACCAGCATTTTTTATGTTTTCACCCGCAGGCTGAGCTTGCCGAAACATTTTATAACTCTGTATTTTGCCGCTTGTACCACCGCCGCTATTTTCATAACGACTTTATTTTTGTTGAAGCGACACTCAAAGATGCGCCCTCAGTGCCAGTAGAGGCTGAATATAGAAGTTACTTCCCCGTCGTGGATGGTTTAAAACCAACAATTAAACGTATTATTAACCACTTTGATTTTAAAGCCGATTTTGTCAACCTTGAGCGTGATATTCGTTTATTAGTAAAAGCGTTTTATAAGCAAGCTCCCGATACTCACCACCAGCATTGGCAAATGCGTTTTGATATATTACACACGCCGTTTTACCGCAATAAAGCCGCATATATTGTAGGGCGTGTCGTATCGCAAAGCGGCGTTCAACCTTTTATCATTGCGGTACTTCACCACGAAGATAAGGGGTTATATCTTGATGCCCTACTGACTAAGTCATCGCAAATGCGGGTTATTTTTGGCTTTGCACGAGCTTACTTTATGGTAGAAACTCACGCCCCCTCAGCGTTAGTGCGGTTTTTAAACCAACTCATGCCGAATAAAACCTTAGCCGAGCTTTACAACGCCATTGGTTTTCATAAACAAGGGAAAACTGAGTTTTACCGTGAGTTTTTGAATCATTTAACTCATTCTAATGACCAATTTACCATTGCACCTGGCACACCCGGCATGGTGATGATGGTATTTACCCTCCCCTCGTTTGGTTATGTATTTAAAGTTATTAAAGATAAATTTGGCGAAAGTAAACCATTTGGTCGTGATACGGTATTAAAACGCTATCAACTGGTTAAAAGCCACGACCGTGTAGGGCGAATGGCCGACACCATAGAGTATTCAAACGTCGTATTTCCTTTAGCGCGTTTTGATAGTAACTTGTTAGCGCAGTTGCATAAAACCATTGGATCATCAATGGTCATTGAAGGTGACTGGTTAATAATAAAACATTTATATATTGAAAGACGGATGACACCGCTGAATCTGTTTTTAGAAAATGCAGATGAAAAAAGTGCCGCCGATGCTATTGAAGAGTACGGCCAGGCGCTTAAAGAAATGATTGCCGTGAATATTTTTCCCGGCGATATGCTGTTAAAAAACTTTGGTGTAAGTAAGCACAAACGGATTATTTTTTACGATTACGACGAAGTGCAATATTTAACAGACATGAACTTTAGAGCGCTACCTAAAGCAAAAAGTTATGACGATTATTTAATGGATGAACAAAGTTACTCGGTTGCTCCCCAAGATGTATTTCCAGAGCAGCTATGTACCTTTGTTATGCCCAATCCAACATATAAACAATTTTTAACTAGCACGCACCCTGAATTACTTGATGTGAACTTTTGGAAACAAGCACAACAAAATATAAAAAATGGAAAGGTGAGTCACATTTATCCCTATCCTACAGCACAGCGTTTTATCCATTATTGGTAAACGTTAAGGACACACAATGAATATAAGTAAAATAGATTTAAATTTACTGGTTTACCTCGATACATTACTGCGTGAATGTAATGTTACTCGTGCTGCAAACCAGCTTAGTATTACTCAACCGGCAATGAGTAACGGACTTAAACGCCTACGTAACCTTTTTAACGATCCTATTTTAGTGCGCACCAGTGATGGTATGGTACCGACTGAGCGTGCTATTGAGTTACAGCCTGTGATTCGTGGAATTTTGATGACCCTTGAAGAAACGCTGGCACCTAACCGTGAGTTTGAGGCTAAACAAAGCAAGCGAGTGTTTAGGATCATGGCCAGTGATTACGCGGCCAGTACCATGGCACCGCGTTTATTAGGGAAACTACACGAAGAAGCGCCCGACACCACCTTAGATATTTTAACGCCTAGTGATGTTACCTTTCACGATGTTGAAAACGGTAAAGTTGATATGGCGATTAACCGCTTTGAAAATTTACCACAATCGTTTCACCATAAACGTATTTGGAAAGACAGCTTTTGTTGTTTAGTAAAATCAGATAACCCCATTATTGAAAACTTTAGCCTAGACAGCTATTTAAAAGCTCGCCATATTTGGGTAAGTAAAACAGGCTTTGGTGTTGGTGTGGGGATGGACCCTAAAGATGTGCAAAAGCTGGGCTGGGTTGATGAAGCACTGGCGCATTTTGGTAAACACCGAAATATTGCCACCTTTACTCGTAACTACCATGTAGCTGTTCACTTAGCCAAAGAGAAAAATTTAGTTGCGACTTTGCCCTCAAAAGCAGCCAATATTTATTTAGACGATCCTGGGCTTAAAATACTTGAGCCCCCTTTCCTATCCCACCATTTGAACTTGATATGATATGGAGCCCTTTATTACACAGAGATGCTAGTCATATTTGGTTACGCCAAAAAGTAGCTGAAGTAGCGGATGAGCTAAAATAACCTTCTTACATACCTTTATGTAAAATTTGCTTGCTAACGCTTAGTTAGCAGGCCTACCAAACTATTAAAAAATTAAAAACCATAAAATACAAAAGCTTAAAAAATAAAACCTACTTGGAATAGCGCTTGCTTAGTAATGACTGTATTTTAAATTAACAGAGGTCATTATTATGAGCACCCATCAAGGACAAGAAATAAATCATATTACCGACATTATCCAAGTAATGAATAGCGGCATCGACTTTTACCAAACAGCACAAGATAAAGTACAAGACCCCGCAATAGGTGCCCTATTTCAACGTATGATTGACGCTCGTAAAGTCAGTGTGGAGAGTTTACAACCTTACGCAATTAATCAACAAGGTGAGCGTGAAAATGGTTCATCGTTTGTTGTAGAAGCGCGCCGAGCATTTACTACTTTGATTAGTAAATTTACTAACGATAACGATCAAACCTACGTTAAAGAGCTTGAAGAAGTAGAAGATAAAACCTTAGAAGAAATTAAAGTAGCGTTGAAAAAACCTCAGTCCCATGATTGTGAAGCAGCGTTATCAAAGGTATTACTTACTATGCAGAGCTGCCATGCTGAAATGAGTAAAATGCAAAAACATTAAGTTTAATACAAAGAATAACCGCCCAGCCTTAGTGCTGGGCTTTTTGTTACCTTAAAAAAACTCCCCCCTGTCAAAAAAATTAGTTTCGTCACATGTTTGTAAAAATTCATCACTATTATTAGTTAAAACATCTGGTCTAGACCAAAATAAACTTAAGGTAAAACTAATGATGAAACGACATGCAATAGCCACTGCTATATTACTGTGTACTAGCCCGTTATTTATTGCCCAAGATGCCGTGGCCGGTAACGCTACATTTTTAGGCACTGTAGAAGATAGTAAATCACTGCTCTCTGGCGCATTAATCACAGTAGTTGGTACTGGTAAAAGTACCGTAACAAACTATCAGGGACAATTTGAGTTACCGCAGTTAAATCCTGGTAAACACCAACTCAAAGTGACTTATTTAGGCTATCAGCCTTATTTTGTTGATATTACTGTTGATGAAGGCGAAATAAAAAAGCTAAAACCAATCACTCTTTTTGCTGCAAATAATAATAACGCCATTGAAGAAATAATTGCTGTCGGCCAAATTCAGCGCGGTGAAATGGCGGCAGCCAATAACCAAAAAAATGCCAAAAGTATTAAAAATGTTATTTCTGCTGACGGTATTGGAAAACTACCTGATAGAAATGCAGCTGAAGCTGTACAGCGTATACCTGGAGTATCGATTGAACGTGACCAAGGTGAAGGTCGTTTTGTTGCTGTGCGCGGTCTACCGGCACAGTGGAGCTCTGCGAGTATCAACGGCGATCGTTTACCAACGGCAGAAGAAGAAACCACCAGTCGAGCAACAGCTTTTGACTTTTTTCCTAGTGAATTAATTGAATTTGTCGAAGTGTCTAAAGCGCTAACCCCTGACCTTGAAGGTGACGCCATTGGTGGTAATGTTAATTTTATCACTAAAAAAGCGCCCGATGACTTTGTGTTTAATACTAATTTTGCAATTGGTCAAAATGAGCTTGCCGATGGCACTAATTATTCAGCAAACTTACTTTACGGCGACCGCTTACTAGACGACAAGTTAGGTTTTTTGATCAATGCGACTGCGTGGCAACGCGACTGGGCCACTGATAACTATGAGCCGCGCCGTGGCAATGATGGTTTAGGCATTTATCGCTTAGAGTTACGAGATTATATCGGCACGCGCGAAACTTATGGGCTTAATGGTTCCGTTGAGTATCAACTTGAACAAGGCACAATTAGCGCCACAGCCATGTATGGGACTTTAATTGATGACGAAACACATTATAAGCACCGTATGCGCTTTGATAAGAATCGCGCTGAAGTACAACATATCCGCAATGAATTAATTACCGAAATGACTGGGCTTGAGCTGGAGGCTGAGCATTATTTTGGTTATGACAAAACCCTGAGTTGGAAGTTATCAAGTTACGAAAATGAATTTCGTTATGGCAATACCCCAAATGGCGGAGACAACAGTTATTTTGTCGTCAGATTTGACCAAAAACAGGTTGGCTTTCAAGGACTAGAAGATAGGGGCACAGGCAAAAATTACGCTTATAATACGATTGATGGTGGCAACGATCCATGGAATGCAATCAGTAACCATTTACCTAGTGATTTTTCGTTCGATCCTGCTAATACTAATCTTTCATGGGTAGAGTTATATAAAATATTCGTTAATGAAAAAGATAAAATTGTCGCGAGTGCCGATTTCGAATGGCAAGTCGATGCAAACTTAACTGTAAAAATAGGTGCCAAATACCGTGATAAAGAACGTGTCGCGCGCTTTAGCGATGAATTTTACGCGTGGGATGAAGCAAACTATGGCGCTGCGCCAAGCTTAAGTGACTTTACTTTGGCAGATCAGCCAGGCCGCAATGATTTTTTAAATGAATTAGCTATTGATTACCAACAGCAATTTTCGCAAGTTGTTGATACCGGCGATCTAGCGCAGTTTTGGAATACCAATAAAGAAAAATTTGTACTTGATAAAAGTGAATCTGCCTTAATTGAAAATGGCGGTGCGTTAGGACGTAACTTTGATGTTAACGAACAGCATACCTCACTATATGGTATGGCAACCTATACAATTAATAACGACTGGGAAATACTAGGTGGTTTGCGTCTAACTCAAACCGATACTGAAGTGAATGGTTATACATACCTGGCTGATGAAGATAGAGTTACACCAAGTCATGCTAAAAATGATTACATATCGGTGTTACCTGCATTACATGTTACTTATCACAGCGGCGAGCAAACCAATTACCGCTTAGCATTAACCCGCTCGTTCTCACGTCCTGACTTTGGCTCTTTAACACCAGGCGCAACCTACTTAGAAGCTGATAACGAACTTATTACCGGTAACCCCGAACTCGAGCCCACCTACTCAAATAATGTTGATTTGATGGTTGAGCATTTCTTTGAACGTGTTGGTTTAGTCTCTGCAGGCCTGTTTTACAAGGACATTAGCGACCCAATTTTTCAAAGTAGCTCAATTGGTCAGTTTAATGATAACAGTGGTGTAAATATTGTACGCCCAGAAAATGGCGACAGCGCATGGCTTGCAGGTATTGAGATGGCCTTTAATCGCGATTTGGGCTTCATCAATCCGACCCTAGATAGCTTTGGAGTAATGGTGAATGCGACCTTTATGGACTCACAAATGAATATTCCAGATCGTGGCGATAAAGTAGCGATTCCACGTCAAGCCGATAACCTCTATAACTTTACCTTATATTACGATGACAGCTTCTTTGCCGCGCGGGTTGCCCTAAATTATAAAGGCGAGTACATCGAAGAGCATGGCAGTGATCGGCAATCGGATAGCTATTATGGCGAAAATGTTAGCGTTGATTTTACTACGTCATACCAGCTTAACGAAAATGCATTAGTTTATCTTGAATTAAATAACTTAACCAACGAACCGCTTAAATACTATTTGGGGGATGAAAATCGCCCGTTGCAAGTTGAGTATTATGGTGTTCGCGGCATGGTCGGTATTAATTATCAATTTTAATCTATTGTATTACGCGGGGCGAAAGCCTCGCGAAGGATAACCCTATGTTTACGCAACCAAAGTGGCTACATCGTGCACACGGTGTTGGGTTTGTTCTATTTGCAGCAAGCGCTGCATTTATGACTTACTTTTGTATGTATGCATTTCGTAAACCCTTTACAGCTAACAGCTATACAGAGTTTGACGATCCAAGTTGGCAAATTAGCTTTAAAATAGCACTCATTCTGGCACAAGTATTTGGCTACTTATGCGCCAAATTTATTGGTGTTAAGGTCATTGCAGAAATGCGGCACCAACAACGGGGTCTTGCCATCATTGGCATGATTACAGCAGCTGAATTATCGCTAATTTTATTTGCCGTTACCCCTGTTGGAGTCAACGTAGTATGGCTATTTTTTAATGGTTTATCGTTGGGAATGATTTGGGGTATTGTATTTAGTTTCTTAGAAGGCAGACGAACTTCTGAGATACTCGGTGCCATTCTCAGTGTCACCTTTATCTTAGCGTCAGGTTTAGTGCGCAGTGTCGGTAAATGGCTGATAGACAATCTCAATATTCCGGAGCTGTGGATGCCTGCCGCAACCGGAGCGTTATTTTTACCCTTGTTGTTACTTAGTGTTAAGTGTTTAACCTTGTTACCCAATCCAACACCAGAGGATCAGCAGGCGCGTCAACAACGCTTACCTATGAATAGTAGAGCCCGTTGGCAGTTTTTCAAACAATACTGGTTTGGTATTAGCTGTTTAATTCTGAGTTTCTTATTATTTACTGGCTTTCGTGACTTTCGCGATAACTTTGCCGCAGAAATTTGGCAAGCACTGGGATATGGCCAAGAGCCAGCTATATTCGCCTATGCAGGTATACGTATGGCATTCATAGTCTTGATTGCACTTGGTGCAATGGTGTTAGTAAAAAATAATAAAACCGCTTTTTATGTAAACCACGGATTCATTTTGTTTGGTGCCTGCTTGTTCGTAGGCAGTACTGTTGCGTTTGAAAGCCAATTACTAAACGCTAAGGCATGGATGGTGCTGCTTGGAGCTGGCCTTTATATTAGTTACATCCCTTACAATTGCTTCTTATTTGACCGTATGATTTCTGCTGTTGGCTCAACCGCCAATGCCGGGTTTTTAATTTACTTAGCAGACTCTGCTGGCTATTTGGGCTCGGTGAGTATCTTACTCTATCGCACCTTTGTGATGCCTGAGATTAGTTGGCTTAACTTTTTTATAAACGCCTGTTACTGGGTCGGCTGTATCGCTGCATTCTTGGTGTTGTGCTCACTAAGCTACTTTGTAATGCGCTTATCCCCTTTCAAACAAGTTCGCAGGTTACACCCTGTATCTACACCTACATATATAAGAGAAGAAATATGAAACATTTAGAAGCACTCATTTTAGACTGGGCCGGCACAGTTGTAGACCATGGCTCTGTAGCGCCAACCACTATTTTTGTGGAGGCATTTAAAGCCGCGTTTGATTTTGATATTACGCTGGCGCAAGCGCGTATTCCGATGGGCATGGGAAAATGGGACCATATTGCAACCCTAGGTAAATTACCGGAAATTGAATCTCGTTGGCAGGCACAATTTGGCTGCTCAATGACTAATGAGCAAATAGATCATATTTACAATACCTTTATGCCATTACAAAAAGCTAAAGTCGCAGATCGTGCTATGCCTATTGCTGGCGTATTACCCGTAATAGCGCGTTTAAAAGAGCAAGGTATTAAAATTGGCAGCTGTTCAGGCTATCCTCGCCAAGTGATGGACGTGCTTGAAGTGGCAGCCGCTGAATATGGTTACAAACCCGATCATAGCGTTGGTAGTGATGAACTAACGGCTGGCTCTCGCCCAGGGCCATGGATGGCGCTTGAAAACGTGAATGCATTAGGCATTAAAGGTGTTGCTAACTGTGTAAAAGTTGACGATTCAGCACCTGGCATCGCTGAAGGGTTAAATGCAGGAATGTGGACTGTTGGTGTTGCCCTAAGTGGTAATGCAGTTGGTTTAACCGAACAAGAATGGGCAGCGTGCTCAAACGATGAACAAGCCGTTTTAACCCATCAAGCATACCAGCATTTATATCAAGCAGGCGCTCATTTCGTGATTGACTCTTTAGCTGATATCGAACCTGTTTTAATGCAAATTGAAGCGAGACTCGCTCGAGGAGAGCGTCCTTAATGAATTATCAACCTTTTTGGTTTGATAACGCCATAAAAGAGGAGGATGCCGATAGATTTCCTCCTCAACTTCCTGAAAATCATCACACCGATATTTGTATTATCGGTGGGGGGTTTACAGGACTTTGGACCGCCATTCAAATCAAGCAACAGCAGCCTCAAAAAAAGTGACTATTATTGAACAAGGGTTGTGTGGTCAGGGCGCATCGGGCCGTAATGGCGGTGCGATGTTAACATGGTCGACTAAATTACCCAGTCTGATTAAATTAGTAGGATTAGAAAACGCCCTTTTTTTAGTACAACAATCTGAGCAAACCGTCCATGATATTAAGCGTTTTACGCTAACTTATTCTATTGATTGTGATTGTCGAATTGATGGATGCTTTTATACAGCCTCCAACACGAGTCAAATTGGGCGATTAAGTAACGCGCTTGATTATTTAGATAAATTTAAAGTTAATTCGTGGCATTCTTGTGACACTCAACAATTACAACAAACCGGTTCAAAGCAAAACCTCACTGCTCATTTTTCTGCCCATGGTGGCAGTGTACAACCAGCGAAGCTTGTCAGAGGATTAAAGCGAGTCGCGCAACAGCTTGGAGTGACAATAATAGAGCAATGTGAATATATGCAACACTTTGGCGATCAACAAATAACCGTACATACAAATCAGGGGAACCTATTATCCAATACAGTTATTTTTGCAGTTAATGCGTGGCTACCTAGTTTGCATAAAGTATTTTCTCGCTCTGTTGTATTAGTTTCTAGTGATATGGTCATCACTAAGCCAATCCCAGAAGTTTTAGAGCAACTAAATTTAAATCACGGCAGTGCTATTATTGACTCTCGTCTGTTTGTTAATTACTACCGGACCACCAGTGACGGGCGGTTAATGTTAGGTAAAGGAGGAAACTTTTTTAGTTATTGTAATAAGGTACATCCAAAGTTTGATTTGCCGAGCAGCTATCATGATATTTTAAAATCATCGCTCAATTATTTCTTTGAAAGGCATCACTTACCCATAGAACGAACGTGGACGGGCGCTTCCGATCGCAGTGTTTCCGGCTTTCCGTTCTTTGGTCAGCTTAACAATCAAAAAAATGTATTTTACGCAGGTGGCTACTCTGGCAATGGCATTGTACAATCTTATTTGGGTGCAAAAATTCTCTGTGCAATGGTACTCAATAATGATCCTAAGTGGCAAAACTGTGGCTTAGTTAATCAATCACTAAATCAGTTTCCTATTGAACCTATCCGAACAGCAGGTGCATATTTAGTACGTAATGCAATAAGACGTAAAGAGGCCGCAGAAGATAGTAATGCAGCGGTTCGCAGTATTGATAATTTTTTGGCTAAATTAAGTGGCAATGCTGCTAAAGTCGATTCATAAACTAGCTGAATATAATGCTCACCATAAACAATATAAGTCACATTATACTCAGCTAAGCTATTATATTTTTAGGATAAATAATCAAACGATGCTTTTATATCAAGAGATCCGTAATTATATTCATGCACTACTAAAAACCGACGCGATTGCAGCGGGTCATAAGTTGCCTTCAGAGCGAGAATTACAACAAAAGTTTAGTTCTACCCGAATTACTGTACGCGAAGCACTTCTGAGGTTGGAAGCTGAAGGCCTAATATTCAGTCAAAAACGTAAAGGATGGTTTGTCACCCCAAAAAGATTAAAGTGGCACCCTGCTACTAAAGTCAATTTTTATGAACTGGCAAAACAACAAGGATTTGTTGCACAAACGATACTCGTGAGTGTGCAGCAGCAGGCAAAGCATGAAATTTGCCAAGCGTTAGATGCCCAAACGCTTTATCATCTTCAACGTATACGAAGTCTAGATAATCGCGCCGTAATGTTTGAGCATATTTATTGTGATGCTAAACGCTTTGCTGATTTTCACTTACACCCCTTAGATACCTCTATCACCGATATTATGGCAAAACAGTACGCAACGAATATCGTTAAAGAGCAAAGCATAATAAATGTCACGGTATTACCTGATGAAGTGAGTCATCTACTTGAAAAAAATAGCGGTACACCCTGCTTACACGTTATTAGAAAGCGATTTGATGAGCATGGTTTGTTAGTTGATTATAACATTGAGTACTGGTTGCATAATGCCATTGAAATGGTGGTTGATGGCCAATAAAAAAGCGGTGTTTAACGAAAATTAAGCACCGCTTGCACGGGTGAAAATTAGCTTTAAGCTTTCCAATATTGGTTTTTTGCCACAGCATCAAGCAAACGCTGTATATCGGCCTCATCTACTTCACCAATATTACCTATGCGAAAGCAATCGGCGTTAGAAACTTTACCAGGGTAAATAACAAAACCTTCTTGCTTTAACGCACTATAAAAAGATTTAAAATCATAATGCTCTTCGCTAGGCGATAAGAATGAGGTAATGATGGGGGAATGGACTTCCTCATTCAGTAAAGGTACAAACCCTAACGCTTTCATACCGGCTACCAAGGTCTTTTGGTTTTGCGAGTAACGCTTAAAGCGCTCTGCTATTCCTCCTTCCTCATCTAACTCTTGCAGGGCTTGATAAAATGCACGCACAACATGAGTTGGCGAGGTAAAACGCCATTTACCATGGTGTTGCTCCATACATAACCATTGCTGATATAAATCCAATGACAAGGAGCGTGCAATGCCTTCACTTTGCTCAATAATACTCTGCTTACACACCACAAAGCCAAAGCCAGGGACACCTTGAATGCATTTATTTGCAGAGCTGATCATTACATCTATATGCCACTGTGCAAGGTCGAACTCAATACCGCCAAAACTGCTCATAGCATCAACAATAAATACCTTTTGATACTGTTTAGCTAGTGAGCCAACCTCTTCAATAGGATTGAGTATACCTGTGGTCGTTTCACAATGGACCATTGCAATGTGAGTAATACCTGAATTATTTTTTAAAACAGTATCAATCTCATCAAGGTTTGGCAGTGCCGTTTCTGTATAATTTAAAACATGACAGTCAATTGCTAAATAGTCGGCAATTTCAGCAATACGCTTCCCGTATGCCCCATTATTGATAACAAGTAACTTACCCGTTTTTGGAATAAGACTGCCAAGCGCTGACTCTACACTGGCAGTGCCACTGCCTTGCATTAATACACTAGTATAATTAGGTTGTGATGTCGCAAGCGATACTAATTTATTGCGTATTGTTTGCACTATGTCGCGATTATAATCATCATCCCAAGTACACCAGTCTTTAAGCATCGCCTGCTTAACAGTATTAGAGGTCGTTAATGGGCCGGGCGTTAGTAGCAAATAATTGTTCATAATTTATTTCACTCAATCTGGTCTAGTCCAGTTATTATTAAAGATTTCATAAATTAAAAACAGTGAAGTTTTTATGACACTATAAACACTGTAACCATAAAAACGATAAAAGGGCCTTACGGCCCTTTGGTTGTTAAATAACAATAGGAGAGTTATTTATTAAAAGCGGTACTCTGCTCCTACGTAGTAGTATGCACCGTTGAAGCCAAATGGCGCTGAACGACGTGAGTATTTAAATACTCCATCACTGCTGACAATAGTGTTACCTTGATCATCAACGATTGTGCCTGAACGTGAGTTACCTATGGTGTTTTCATCCGGGTAAACATCAAATACGTTATTTGCGCCAATATTTACCGATAAGTCATCAGTCACAAAGTAGTTTACTTTAATATCCGTTAAAATTTCAGCACCATAAGTCTGGCGGCCGCCATCTTCCACTGTGTATTCACCAAAGCGATTAAGCGATAGGTTTACGGTCCAGTCGTCGCGACGATAAAGTGCACTTAAGTTAATTCGATCTTCTGGTTGCCATTCTTCAATAATAGAAATTTCTTGATCAGAAAACACATCATCAACTGGCACTGTTTCAAGACCAGAACCTGCTGGTGTAAATAACGACACGACATCGGTTTCTGTAAAGTTAGCCGCTAAAGTAAAATCAAGCGTGCCGCCAAGGCCTTCTGTATTCCATGTAGCCACAAAGTCGATACCTTGTGTCTCAGTGTCAGCGCCATTTAAGAAAAACTGCCCTGCACCCGCACCTGAACTTAATAGCGCAGCATCAAGACTGCTTGATAAGCCTTTACCTAAGCGATTACTAATTACAATACGGTCGTCAATATCGATTGAGTAGTAATCTAAGGTTACATTAATATTATCACTTACGTTATAAACGATACCTAAACTGCGGTTTTGAGATTTCTCTTCTGTGAGCTTAGGAATACCTAAACTTTGGGCAAGGGTTGAATCGTTTCTAAAGGTCCCCACTTCTTCAGCAACTAAATTGCCATTAGGGCCTACAACAAACTGTGTGCTGATGTTGTTAAAATACAACTGTTGCATTGAAGGTGCTCTAAAGCCTGAGCTTAGCGCACCACGAAGTGAAATATCATCAGTTACTGACCAGTTACCGGCTAGTTTAAAGTTAACTGTATCGCCAAACCCTTTGTAATTGTCGTAACGTAACGCCCCTGAAATAATCACATCTTCAATAACGTAAGCTTCAGCATCTAAGTAAAATGAGATCACATCACGCGACTCATCAACCGAAGATGCTGGCGATGAACCACCAAAGCCTTGTGTGCCACCGGATGCGTTTTCGCTGCCAATACCACCGCTTAGTCCATCGTAAATATTAACACCATTGTTGGTATCGTAATCACGATATGCATATTCACTACCCTCTAAAATTCGGTACTCATCGGTACGAATTTCAGCACCCATTGCTAACGAGTAGTCATCAAAGTTTTGAGTAAAATCAAGATTGATCGTTTGCAGTGATAGCTCCATGCCATAAGCGTAACCTTGACGTGGAATCGTGGCGCGAATATCTGCTGCACTTAGGCCTTGATCATAACGTAAAAAATTCGCGTAAGAGCCGTTAATAGTATCGCTGGTCGTGTAGTCAATACTGTTTTCACCATAGGTGTACGATAAATCTAAGCTTGAGTCGTTATCAAATTCAGTTTTATAACCAAAGTTATAGGAAATATCATCAATCGTGGTATTTATTTTAGGTAAGAAGCCAGCAGGGATAGTTGCATCGCCATCTTGAAGTACCGGATTACCACCTGCATTGGCATTATGACGGAAAAATGCCGCTGATTCGTTATCACGAGTTGAATAGGTAATAAAACCGTATAGTTCACCCGCTCCTAATTCGTAGCCGGTGTTAACTGTTAAACCAAATTGTTGTGAATCAGCGTCACCAATTCTGAATGTATCACGTGGTGCGGTTAATTCGCGTGGATCACCTGCAAGCAAGGTGCCATCAGAAAGTTCAGTACAGCCATAGAACTGGCATGAGCCATGAAGGCCCGCACGGTTAGTTGGCGCACGATCACGGTAGTTGATGGTTGTATTTAAATAACCGTTATCACCTAAAGCAAAGCCTTTATTAAAGTCGATATTAACGGTTTCGCCATCGCCTTCTGAATACTCACCGTAGTTAACGGCCGCTTTACCACCTTCGCTGCCATCTTTTAGCACGATATTAATAACACCGGCAATTGCATCCGAACCATATTGAGCCGCAGCGCCATCGCGCAGTACTTCAATACGTTTTATGGCTGAGGCTGGAATCGCATTCATGTCAGTACCCGCAGTACCACGGCCAACAGAAGTATTAATATGAATAATACTTGCTTGGTGACGACGCTTGCCATTGATCAATACCAATGTTTGATCAGGGCCAAGGCCACGTAATGTTGCAGGTCTTAATGCATCAGTACCATCACTAATAGATGAACTTGAAAAGTTAAAAGAAGGTGCGATAGCTTGAAGCATACGGCCAACTTCAGTTTGACCGGTATTTTCGAGTGCTTCTGCACTTAAAATATCAACGGGGACAGGTAAGTCTTCAACAGAGCGCCCAGCGACACGGCTACCTACAATAGCTATTTTTTCGATGTTTTTTTCTGCGCTTTGTTCAGCGGCATTTATTCCTTGTGAATTAACTGCAAGTAAAGCAGGTAATACGGCAGCACTAACTCCTGAAAGCTTCATCATGTTGTTATTCTTCCTATTGATTTGTTTGAGTTTAATACTCAGTAAACCATTTTGATCAACAACCGCATCGAGCTCAGTCTCAGCTAACAATGCGTTTAACGCATCGAGTTGAGAATAAAATCCATATAACGAATTTGCCTGGTACTGTTTAGCAAGTTCGTACGAAAAAACCACTGTTTGTTCAGTTTGCTTGGCAAATTCAATTAAGGCTTTGTCTGCTCGTTGCGCTTTTATATCAAACTGCATCATTTGCCCTTGGATTTGATTCGCATGCACACTGATACTAAAAAACAGCGGTGCAACGAGTCCCAACGGGGTTAAATAACACATATGGTTACTGCGCAACTTATATAAACAGTTAGCAAACAAAAATCCTCTATAGGTTTTTATCATTTTTTTAATCTTTAAATTACTTTTTACACCCTTATGAGTAACATTGATTAACAATGGCGTGATTTTCATTACCATTACCTATGATTTTTTTTGATATTTTAAACTAACAACATGCTCGCCTAAACGCTCATGTTCAATTGAAAAGTTATTTTGTAAGCTCTCTAAAAGCCCTGCAACATCACCCGCTTTAAAGACGCCTGCCACTTTAATGCGGGCTAATTCATCAGATGATAATTCAAACCGCGTGGCGGTATAACGGCTAACCTCGTTTAAGGCATCAACTAACTTTTCGCCATTAAATATCAACATGCCATTTTGCCAAGCTAAATCACGTTGTACATCATCAACCGATAACTGTGTGATTGGTTTGGTAACGCTTTGTTCAATAATGGCTTTTTCACCAGAAATCACAATGTTGGCATTGATTTGGCGAATATCTTGGTTGCTGTTATCAGCTTGTTGATACGCTTTAAAATCGTCAGCATTAACAGCAACACTAGGGTCGGTGATCATTACTTTACCTTCAGTAACTACCAATTCAAGATCAGATGAGGTATTGCGCTGCACGTTGAATACTGTACCAAGCGCGGTAAAGCTTTTATCGCCAGCCATAACACTAAACGGGCGTGATGCATCTTTAGCTACATTAAAACGCCCTTCTCCACGACTTAGTAATAACTGTCTGCGTCCTTGGCTATAAGCGACTTCTAGTGAACTATTGGTATTAAGTTGAACTATGGTGCCATCTGGTAAAACATAGGTTGCTTGCTCGCCAACCTTTGTTTTATAAATTTTTGTGTAATTTACTTTAGCGAGATCTTGGTTAAAGTTGCTCTGCATGTTTAGCAAAAAGTAGCTACACATCATTAAGGCTGCAACGATACTTGCTGCAATACCGTATACATAAGCAGGCTTGGTTTGAATACCAGCTGAGTGTTTATTAGGAAACAATACGCTGAGTTCATTAAGCACACTTAAGTCATCCCACAGTTGTGCTAATTCATATATTGCATTTTGATGAGCGGTGCTTTGTAGCATCCACAGTTTAAATTGCTCTTGCTCTTGTATATTTAAGCCACGATCAATCGCGCTTATCCATTGCGATGCTTTTTCTAAGATTAACTCTTTTGATGTAAATTGATGGATGTTACTCATTTTACAGCCCTCACTATGCTCGCACTTTGTTGGCAATTCTCATCGTGCGCTTCGTCGCGCATATATAGCATGGTGTTTAATAATCCTTTAGCAATATGCTTTTCTACCGTACTTTGACTTAGCTGCATTTGCTGTGCGATCTCTTTTTGGCTCATCCCATATACTTTTTTTAATATAAAACATTTTCTTACTACGGGGCTTAGTTGTTCAGTAGCACGACAAAATAATAAAAAACGTTCTTTGGAGGTGTATTCATCTTCTAATTGCATTGATTTAAGCAATTTAGGAAGTTCAGTTTCGTGATTTAAAGGAGTACTAAATTTATTATCCCATTTTGCTATATGATTTAGGGCGAGATGTTTAGCTGTTTTCAACATATAACTGCGGGTGTATTGAATATCTTGTTTTAGCTCTGCTTCATAACTTTTAACAAAGGTTTCTTGAACAATATCATCAACATCGTCAGGTAACACAATTTTAGACACAAAGCGCCGCAGTTGCGTGGATATATCTGAGAATGTACTGGCTAATTTAATTCCTCGAGCCACGTGGGTAGTCCCTTGTTATTATTATTACGGTAAGATTACGAGTTTTATGGTTAATTACAAGGCATTTTGTTAATTATTGGTTATTTATTAGTTGCGAATATACGCACTCAGTATAAATGTATTAATATTTATTATGTTCTTAATCATTATAGCTGTATAAAAAGTAGCACCCCTAGCGTTTTTATAGTGAAGCCAAACCCTTATTTAGCTTAATTTTTATTGGGTTGCTGTGTAGTAATTTAATAACCGCAACGCTACTATTAACGGATAGAGGCTAGGAGTTAAAAATGAATAATCAAAAATTAGCTGATTTTGAGCTTTACTTTCAAATTGAAGAAAGCAATCGGGTCAATCTATTTGCTGTAGATGACGCGGTGGTACCAAAAAGTTTGGCTGAACTAGACGCAGATATTCCGCCTTTATTTAAACTTGCTAACGAAGTCAGTAGTCTAGATCAAAGCGCTTTAGGTCCTTTGCGTAATTTAGGAGATATAGCTCAAGAACTGACGACGTTTTTACAAGCCCAGTCGCGTAAAATAGATTTGATCATGAGCCATATTTTAGCTTCTGAACAACCTGAAGATAACTCAATTTATTGCGATAGTTATGGCGGCGGTGGAATTAAGTTTACCAGTGAACATTTGTACACATTAGGTCAGAAATTTCGTACCAAACTGTTTTTACAGCATGAAGCCTCTGCAGTGTATTGTTATAGCGAAGTTGTTGCTATAGAAAAACAAGACGATGAGCATTACCAGTATACCCTGCTGTTTGTATCAATAAGAGACAGCGATCAAGAGTTGGTTGTTAGAGCCAGTTTACATGCGCAAACACGCCAACTTAAAAAGCGTCAACAACTTGAAAAAGCGAAAGAGAGTTCAAACGAGTAACACGAGTGGTTATTTACCTGTTTAAATCGCTTTAAATTGTAATTCAAACTTTTATTTAAAAGTGACTTAGCTGTAATTGAACTGCTAAACTAGCCCCATCTTTATTTGTATTAAAAATCCATGAACTTTAGACTTTTACCTGAATGGGCCGAGCAAGATGCTGTTATGCTTACATGGCCCCATAAAAATACCGATTGGGCTGATAATTTAGCACGTGTTGAACCCGTTTATATTGAACTTGCAAAACATATTACCGCGCAACAAGCCTTAGTGATTGTTGCTCATGATGAGGCATTAAAAACCCACATTTGCTCATTACTAAATGACGCTGGTATTGAACAGGCTCGTGTATATTTTGTTGTTACTCCTACTAACGACACATGGGCGCGTGACCATGGCCCGCTTACGTGTAGCGCTATAGAAAAGCCAGATCAATTAAAAGTCTACGACTTTATCTTTAATGGCTGGGGTAATAAGTTTGAAAGCGCCCTTGATAATCAAATAAACCACACATTAGTTAAACAGCTAAGCAATACAAACAACCAGTATCAAGCCCCTGATATGGTGCTTGAAGGCGGTGGTATTGAAATTAATGAACACGGTGTATTGCTAACAACCAGTGAATGTTTACTGAATAAAAATCGTAACCCTGATTTAAGCCCAAGTGACATAGAAGTACTATTAAAAGCGCACTTAGGCACTACTGATTTTTTATGGGTTGATCATGGTTATTTAGCCGGTGACGACACCGATAGCCACATTGATACGCTAGTGCGGTTTGCGCCTAAAAACACCCTTGTGTATGTAAAATGTGACGATAAAAGCGATGAGCATTTTAGCGCGCTAGATGCCATGGAGAAACAACTACAAAGCTTTAAAACTGCTGATAACACCCCATATAAGCTAATTGAGTTACCGTGGCCAAAAGCCGTGTATGACGATGAAAATACGCGCCTACCCGCCACCTATGCAAATTACTTAATTATAAATAACGTAGTATTAGTGCCTATTTATAACGATGTAAACGACCAACGTGCTTTAACACAAGTTCAAAAAGCATACCCTGAGCACACAATTATTGGTGTAAATTGTTTACCTATTATTGAGCAATTTGGCAGTCTTCACTGCATTACAATGCAATTACCTCGTGGATTTTTAGCTGGAGCAGCACAATGACAAGCCCTGCACATTTATCAGTTGCCTTAGTGCAACAAAGCAACAGTGACAACGCTGAACATAATATTGAAAAGTCAATTGCGGGCATTCGCGATGCAGCTAATAAAGGCGCGCAACTTGTTGTATTACAAGAGTTACACCGCAGTTTATATTTTTGCCAAACTGAAGACGTTGATGTATTTGATTTAGCAGAAACAATACCAGGGCCAAGTAGTAATATTTTAGGTGAACTCGCCAAAGAGCTCGGTATTGTTATTGTGGCGTCTTTATTTGAGAAACGTGCTACGGGCCTTTACCACAATACCGCCGTGGTACTTGAAAAAGACGGCAGCATTGCAGGTAAATACCGTAAAATGCATATTCCAGACGACCCTGGGTTTTATGAAAAGTTTTACTTTACCCCTGGAGACTTAGGCTTTGAGCCTATTCAAACCTCTGTAGGTAAACTAGGTGTACTGGTGTGTTGGGATCAATGGTTTCCTGAAGCCGCGCGCTTAATGGCAATGGCCGGTGCTGAGCTTTTAATTTACCCAACGGCCATTGGCTGGGATCCACGCGACGATAAAGACGAGCAAACCCGCCAAAAAGATGCTTGGGTTATTTCACAGCGAGCGCATGCGGTTGCTAATGGCGTTCCGGTGATTAGTTGTAATCGAGTTGGTCATGAAAGCGATCCGAGCGGTCAAAGTGACGGTATTCAATTTTGGGGCAACTCGTTTATTGCAGGCCCTCAAGGCGAGATATTGGCAGAGGCTGATAACCAAAATGAACAAATATTAATGGTAAAACTTGATCAAAAACGCAGCGAGAACGTAAGACGTATCTGGCCGTATCTGCGCGACCGTAGAATTGATCATTATCAAGATTTAACAAAAATTTACCGTGACTAAATAATAATGTGGCTCTTACTCGTTAAGAGCCTAATTTAATGGAGTAATTAATGGCGTTTGAGCAATGGGCAGCCTTGCCTTGGGTAAAATCTCAAAAAGATAAGATTCAATGGGGCGAACTTTTAGGCAGTGGCTTAAGCATTGCTATTGCACAAGGTGTAAAACAGCAAGATAACTTGGTGTTAATTGTTACCCCTGATACACCAAGTGCACTGCGCCTTGAAACAGAATTAGAGTACTTGCTGCCTGATAACCCAGTAATGGTTTTTCCAGATTGGGAAACATTGCCTTATGATCACTTCTCTCCCCACCAAGATATTATTTCAGCACGTTTAGCAACACTCAACACACTGAAAAAAGAGCAACAAAGCGTGCTCATTGTGCCGGTATCAACCTTGATGCTGCGCACTGCCCCAGCATCATTTATATACGGCTCGACGCTGAATTTTAAAGTAGGCGACAGATTAGATACTCATGCCCTGCGGGACAATTTAGAGCAAGCAGGTTACTTACATGTGCAACAAGTCATGGAGCATGGCGAGTACGCTATACGCGGCTCAATTGTTGATTTATACCCCATGGGGAGTAAGCATCCATTTAGACTCGACTTTTTTGATGATGAGCTTGATACCATCCGTTTATTTGATGTGGAAACTCAGCGCTCAGACGAAAAAGTAGAAAAAATTGAGCTACTACCTGCTCATGAGTTTCCTACTAACGAATCAGATATTGAACGTTTCAGAATAAGCTATCGTGAAAAATTTGGCGCAAGTGCTGAGCAAGACTCAGTCTACATGCAGGTCAGCAAAGGCAATTGGCCAGCAGGTATAGAGTATTACATGCCGCTGTTTTTTGAAGGCTTAGCAACCATATTCGACTACTTACCTGACTCAACAACCGTCATGCAGTTAGGGGATTTAGAGCATGCAGCGGATAACTTTTGGCACGATGTTAATGTGCGTTATGAGAACCGCCGTGTAGATCCTCTGCGTCCACTATTACCGCCCGATGAATTATATCAGCCAATTAATGAGCTGTTTTCCAATTTAGGCAATTATGGCCGCATTCGCCTATCGCAAGCAAAGCTAGGCACCAAAGCAGGTAATAAAAATCTCGCAGTTAATGAATTGCCCAATGTACGCATCGATCATAAACAACATCAGCCCTACGATGCATTTATAAGCTATGTGGCAGAACAAAAAAAGAAAAAAGGCCGAGTTGTCATCAGTGTTGAGTCGGACGGTCGACGCGAATCATTACTGAGTATATTAAAACCTAGCGGCTTAAAATTTAAAGAATTTGATAGTTTTGAGCAGTTTACCAACAGCAGTAATGACGTTGGTTTAATTGTCAGTCCGCTTGAGCAAAGTGTGGTGCTTAGCACTAAACCAAGTTTGAGCATTATTACCGAGCAAGAATTGCTTGGGATCAAAGTATCACAACGCAGACGTCGTAAGCACAAGTATGAAGCAAGCCAAGACGCGTTAATTCGTAACTTAGCAGAGCTTAAAGAAGGTCAACCGGTTGTGCACCTTGACCATGGTGTGGGCCGTTATCAAGGGCTGCAAACGATTGATGCCGCCGGTGTGGTGACTGAATTTGTAACTATTACTTATGCAGGTGAAGCAAAGCTTTATGTGCCGGTATCGGCACTTCATATGCTTAGTCGTTACTCAGGCGGTGAAGAGGCCAGTGCGCCACTGCATAAGCTCGGCTCTGATGCCTGGGATAAAGCGAAAAAGCGCGCCGCTGAAAAAGTCCGTGATGTGGCTGCTGAGTTACTCGATATTTATGCACAACGCCAAGCTAAGCCTGGTAATAAGTTTACGCTTGATGGCCAAGCTTATCGCCAATTTAGCGATAGCTTCCCGTTTGAAGAAACGGATGACCAGCGTAACGCCATTGAAGCGGTACTTGGCGACATGCAGTCAAAACAGGCTATGGATCGTTTAGTATGTGGTGATGTGGGTTTTGGTAAAACCGAAGTGGCTATGCGGGCAGCCTTTGTAGCGGTTAACGATAATAAGCAGGTGGCTATTTTAGTTCCTACCACCCTACTTGCTCAACAACACTACGATAACTTTAAAGATCGCTTTGCTGATTTTCCAATTGAAGTGGGTGTGCTATCGCGTTTTAATTCGAGCAAAGAGCAAAAAGAAACCCTTGAAAGAATGAGTGATGGCAAGCTAGATGTGGTTATTGGCACTCATAAATTGATTCAACAAGATATCAACTTTAAAGATTTAGGTCTGTTAATTGTTGATGAAGAGCACCGATTTGGGGTTCGTCAAAAAGAAAAAATTAAAGCCCTAAGAGCTGATGTTGACATACTTACCCTAACCGCAACCCCCATTCCGCGTACATTAAATATGGCGATGAGTGGTATGCGTGATTTATCAATTATTGCCACTCCACCGGCTAAACGTTTAGCGGTTAAAACCTTTGTACGCCAGCGCGACGAAGAGCTTATTCGCGAAGCGGTACTACGTGAAATTAAACGTGGCGGCCAAGTATACTTTTTACATAACAACGTAGAAACCATTGAACGTGTCGCTCAAGAAATTAGCGAATGGGTGCCTGAGGCAACAGTAACTTCTGCACATGGTCAAATGCGAGAGCAAGAGCTAGAGCAAATAATGACCGATTTTTATCATCAAAAATACAATGTCCTTGTGTGTACCACGATTATTGAAACCGGTATTGATGTGCCCACAGCAAACACCATAATTATGGATAGAGCCGATAAACTCGGTCTTGCTCAGCTACACCAATTGCGCGGACGTGTAGGTAGAAGCCATCACCAAGCCTATGCTTATTTACTTACCGGTAACCCTAAGGCACTCTCTAAAGATGCGAAAAAACGTTTAGATGCGATTGCCTCACTGGAAGATTTAGGTGCAGGCTTTGCCTTAGCAACTCATGATTTAGAAATTCGTGGTGCGGGTGAGCTATTAGGTGATGATCAATCAGGGCAAATGCAAACCATTGGCTTTAATTTATACATGGAAATGCTTGAGCAGGCCGTTAACGCACTTAAAAATGGTCAAGAGCCAACCCTTGAAAATCTATTACAAAAACAAACAGAAGTAGACTTAAAGTTACCTGCCTTGTTACCTGATGATTATATTCATGATGTTAACGCGCGTTTAGGTATGTACAAGCGAGTAGCAAGTTGTGCTAACCTTGCTGATATCGATGAGCTGCAGGTAGAATTAATAGACCGCTTTGGTTTATTACCCGATGCAGCTAAAAACTTATTTAGTTTACAACAACTAAAGATGCAAGCGAGTAATCTAGGCATAACCAAAATAGAGGCTAACCCGAAAGGGGGCTACTTTGAGTTTAGTCAAAATACTAAGGTTAATCCTAGCTTCATTATTGGTTTGATACAAAGTGCGCCACATATTTATAAGATGGATGGCGCAAATAAATTACGCTTTGCCATTAGCGAGGCGAATGCCCGTGAACGCTTAAAAATGATCACTGCTATGATTGCAGATTTCGAAAAAAGGTTAGCCATTAATGTTGCTGAAAAAATCGCTGGTTGTTTTATGCTGCTTGTTTAGTAGTACTGCATTTGCAGAGCGTTGGTTTGAAGTAGAAGTGTTGATATTTAAACAACCCTTTGCCCCATACCTACAAGAAGACTTTAGCTTAAAGCACGACGCCATTGAAGATAAAAACACCTTAGATTTACTAAGCCCTGTTTATAAAAACCAAGCAATGGACGCATGTATAAACGGCGATCCGCGTTTTCAAAAGCGTACCTTTGCTGACACTCTAGTCAACTCAAACCCTCAGTCAGCAGCGTGTAACGACAGCATTGATTATGTCAAGAGTTACGATGTACTGCCAGTGATCCCTCAAGCACCTGCACAAGAGACGATGGAGCAAACATACCTGTTAGCCCCTGAGCAGTTGCAGTTTGAATCACAACGTCAAGCCCTAGACCGTAAAGGGCTAACTCCTTTATTACATACTGGGTGGCGATTTGAAGGTGCGAGCAAATCACGTTCGCCTAGCATTCACTTGTTTGCAGGCAGCCAATTAAAAAACAATATGAACACCACGATTAGCTACGCAGATTCTGATTTTATTAGCTTAATAAATACGCCTGAGCCACTGTTTGACGAAGTTCAGTCTCCAGAAATGAAATGGGAATTAGATGGACTATTCAAAATACATTTGCGCCATTATTTATTTATTAATGCACACTTTGATATAAATGAAAGACGTAACAATGGCGATCTAGAGTCAGCCCGCTTTTCACAGTTTAGGCGAGTGTTCAGTGAAGACATTCATTACTTTGATCACCCTCGTATGGGGATGATTGTACAAATTCGAAAATTTAATCATTAACAATACTCATTTCAAAGGAAGTAGCAATGAAGAAACTTTTTATTATTTTTGCAGCACTCAGTCTTGCAGCTTGCTCAAAAGTAAGCTTAGAAAATTACGAAAAGATTAAAATAGGTATGGACAAAACAGAAGTTGAAGCCATGTTAGGTAGTGCTGATAATTGTGTAGAAAAAACACTGCATACCAGCTGTACTTGGGGTAATGACGCTAAAAATATCGAAATTACCTTAGTATCAGACAAAGTAACGCTATACAGCAAAAAAGGACTAACGGATAAATAGTCTAGTTTAGTTTAGTTTAAGTAAAAAAGAGGAATAACCTGTGTTATTCCTCTTTTTTGCTGTCGCTGGTGTAAATCAGCTCTATATTAACAATTTTACTGCGATTTAAAGTGATTTTATAGCGCTGATACAGCGCATTATCAGATTCAGTCTGAACGAGTACCATATTTAATTGGTAGCGTCTTTCAACTCCTTGCTTAGAGATTTTATTATTTTCTAAATGGTAGAGCTTCCCTTCCCCCTTTTTTAAATAACGAGCAAATGGTGCAAGATTAAATTGCAATGTTTGTTGTAAGCTATCGTAGCCTGGCAAAAATTCTTTAGCACTGACCCGCGTTTCACTAGCAAAATGCAGCCATTGCGCCGCCTGTTTATTTTGCTGACGACGCTTAGAGAAAATTTTCCTCACTTCTTTGGGGATTTTTTTAAACCGCGTATATTCTAACCAAATAAACTGGCTCGCTACTTTATCTTTTGTAATACTGTTTTTAAAAATAAAGCGCCATTTTGGCCGCCCTCGCACAATAGCACGCCAAATAATACGAGTGATATCCTCTTTAAATATCTCTCTTAAACCGTAAATAACCCCTAAAATTAAAATCAATGAAGCGGTTATTTCAGTAAAGGTAGAACGTGCATTTAAAATAACCACCATCACAAAAGCCATTATAACGGCTGTTACAGAGCCTTTTACCAACCGTTTTAAATAACTATTTAGATAACGGGTTTGGCGCTGCAAAATCACCCCATGCTCTATTAAACGCTGCAATAGGCGCATTTTATTGGTGATTCTGTTGGCGTCTTTAAGTGTTGAGTCAGAATTATATTGTTGCTCTGCTCGGTACTCACTTTCTGACTTACAAAAGTTTAATAAGTCATTTCGCTCTTTTGCGTGATCGCTACTGCGCGGCCCTTCATCAAGCAGCTTTAAAAAAGTTTGTTCAATCTGCCAACTTAGGTAATTATCAGCATTGGTATAAAACGGGATCAGCTTTTCGTTATCTGGGGTGTAACGTCTGAGTTTTCTGAGTAAGCTTTGGCTTTGCTCGCAAAGCTCCATGGCCCGTTGATAAAATTCATCGCTTTCTTGAATTTTTAACGCATCTTTAATATCAGCATCAATGGCGAGACGTACTTGATAACAATATAAATTTAAGTTTTGTCGGTAGTCTTGCTGCTCACCTTTGTTTTTACTTACAAAGCGGCTTCGCACTAATGGAAGGTGAATGTTATTCGCGTTATAGGCAACAAAAGATTTAAATTGGTTATTAAAGTAAGACTCTTCGCTGAGTGTTTGTGCATTAATTCCCATTTCATTTGGGATAGAAAAATAAAGATCGAGACGCTGCTCTGCACGCGGTGATAATTGCGGTTCAATAACAAACGATAAATTTTCGTCTTGCTTTAACAATGATGCCTCCTTGGGTTATCTGTCTGAGTTTACGTGCCTCTTTAATTTTGTTCAACAAAAAAGGCCTAGTAAAAACTAGGCCTTTTAGTGATTCTAATTAGTTAAAATTAGAATTTAACGTTTACGTTTGCAAAGAAACGACGACCTAGTACATCGTATGTGTACGGGTCAGTGTTTGAATCATTGTTACCAGTGTAATAAGGAGGCTGTTTATCGAACAAGTTGTTTACACCTGCAGTAAGAGAAACAGTATCATTTACTAGGTAACTACCACTTAGGTCACTATAGATAACTGATGGTGTTGTAGGTGCATAACACGTGTCTTTATTTAGACATGCGTAGCTATCCATACCCGCGATGTAACGCATTTGGTATTGTGCATCCCAGTTATCGCCAGACACATTAATGGTTAGGTTTGACTTAAGATCTGCGTAACCACCTGAACCAGATGTTACTAACCCTGCGTAATCAACAGGAGAACCAGTTACTTCTACAACATATTCATCTAAGTAAGTTGTATCTAAGCCCGCTTTCCAGTTAAGACCTACTGCTTCAAAGCTGTATGCAAGATTTAAATCAACACCCGATGTTTTTTCAGAACCAATGTTTTGTAATTGGTTGTTAAAAGTAATACGACCCGTAGAGTCTAGATTTACATTTGCTGACTGACATAGTGCAGAACCTGCATTAGTGTCTACAGCTAAACACTGATCAACAATGTATTGATTGTCTACAGTTGCAATTGCGTTTTCAATTTCAATTGAGTAGTAATCAAGTGTCATTGAGAAACCATCAAACCACTGCGGCTCATACACGATACCCGCAGTAAATGTATCAGCTTCTTCTGGTGTTAATGCATCATTACCACCAACAGTTACTTCAGCCTGCTCTTGTGCACCAGGGAATTCAACTTGATTAAATGATGGAGAGTTACCTGAGTATAATTCTGAAACCGTTGGAGCACGGAAAGCCGTTGAAACAACGCTGCGTAGCATTAATTCATCATTTGCTTTCCATGTTAAACCTAATTTCCATGTATTATCAGAACCAAACGTGCTGTAGTCGAATGCACGAATAGCGGCACTAAGCTCTACATTTTGTGCAAATGGTGCATCTGTT